>NC_013216.1:1948124-2597499 GCF_000024205.1 Desulfofarcimen acetoxidans DSM 771 | reverse complement strand
TCAGGAAGGTTGTCCCGCCGCATTAATCTCTTAAGCTGTAGGATGGGATCTAGCTGAACAACCCAGACTATGTCAACCATTTTATGTATACCAAACTCAATTAACAGAGCAGCATCAATAATCAGTATGCCTTTGTTTGAAGAGTTAAGCTTAAGAGAATGCTTTTGTATCTCCATGTTAATTAGCTCTCTAATACGGGGATGTGTTATTTGATTTAGCTTCTTTAGAGCATTTGGATCGGCAAAAACTATATTGCCAAGGTACTTTCTGTTTAAAGTACCATTATGGTGAGTTACCTGCTGACCAAATTCTTGTTTTATTTCAGTGAGTGCGGGTGAACCGGGCTTAACAACTTCTCTGGCTATAATATCAGCATCAATTATTTCAGCGCCCAGTTCTTTTAAATATTTTGATACAATGCTTTTACCGCTTGCTATATTCCCGGTAAGTCCGATTGTCAGCATTTTAAGACTCCTTCTTGAGACAATGTTTTAAGATATTCGCTAAAAATTAATATTTTCCTTTGTGCAAATAAAATAATCTTATATAAAAAAGACTGCACAAGGCAGCTTAAACAATTTTAAATAATCCTAATAAAATTAATATGCAGCCTGGAAGGGCTATAAAATGACGGCTGAAGTGGCACTTTGTAGCACTTTTGCCGATAAGCAGACCGGCTTTTGTTAGAATTATATGACCTATGCCAACAACCAGAGCTGTGATCAGAATGGGAAATCCAAACATTGACACAGCAAAACCGGCACCAAAAGCGTCCATTGATAAGGCTAGACCCAAAATTATAGCTTCCTTGGGAGAAATAACCCCTGATTTATCGATATCAGCCTTGGTTGGTTCACGTAAAACCTGGATAACCAGCCCCAGCGAACGGATGCGTATATGCATCAATTGTTTAATTGTCATTTCTGCTGCTTCCTGAGTTTCTTCAGTTATCTGTCTGGATTCTCTAATAGCTTGTATTAGAATCCATATTCCTATACAAAGTAGAATGGCTCCACCTAAGCGGTGAGCAAAAGCCGGTGAAAAAATATCGGCCAGGAACCTTCCTGATTGCATTGATATGGTAATAGTGGCCATGGATGTAAAACTAATGATCAGCAAAGATGATAAGGGTAATAATATTCTTCTCATCCCATAAGCGATGCCTGTTGCAAATGCATCCATGTTTAAAGCTAAAGCAAAGAGCAATAAAGATATTAGTTGCAAAAAAACTATCCCTCCTATCCGGTTGAGGTTTGACCTCAATAAATTTTATGGATAGGAGGGTAAATATGTGCATGTCGCATTGATATAATTATTCTTTTTGACAGGAAGGACAAAAGTACGAGCTTCTTCCGCTTATTTTAATCCTGACAATAGTTGTTTTGCATTTCAAACAGGGTTGGCCTTCCCTGTTATAGATTTGCAGGAGTTCCTGGTTTGATCCGGCTTGGCCGTTACCATCCACATAGTCGCGAAAAGTGGTGCCCCTGTTATTGATACCTTCTTCCAAAACCTCACGTATGGTTATAAAAAGTTTGGAGGTTTCCCGTGCAGTAAGATTGCAAGCAAGTTTTTCCGGGTGTATGCGTGCCCGGTGTAGAGCCTCATCTGCATAAATGTTACCCAGCCCGGCTATAAATGTTTGGTCCAGAAGCAAAGGTTTTATTCTGGTTCTTCTCCTGCGCAGTTCCTTTTTTAAGAATTCTCGAGTGAATTTTTTATCAAAAGGCTCGGGCCCCAGATCTTTAAGCCCGCTTACAGTATTGAGTTTTTGAACGGAAACCAGCCAAATACGGCCAAACTGGCGTACATCAATAAAACGCAGTTCATTGCCGCTGTCCAATTTTAAAATCAAATGAGTGTGTTTAACTATTGGTTCATCTGCATGGCAGTAAATCAGCCTACCGGTCATGCGCAAGTGAAATATCAAAGCTAAATTATTGGAAAGATTAATAGTCAGATATTTACCTCGCCTTGATATACTCTTAATTTTTTGTCCTACTATTTCTTTTTTAAATTCTTCAATTCCGGGGATACGTATAATGGTAGGTAAGTAAATTAAGGCTTCCGTAAAGGATTGGCCGGTTAATTTAGGTTCAAGAGTGCGTTTGATTGTTTCCACTTCCGGTAATTCCGGCATTCCTTTCACCCCCTAAATCTTTTGCACGTCATACCAGTTGGGTCCTATTTTCATATCTACCACCAATGGAACACTTAATTCTACTGCATTTTCCATATAATATTTAACCAGGTTCTGCATCTCTTCAACTTCACTGGCAACTACATCAAAAATTAATTCATCGTGAACCTGTAAAATCATGGTGGAGGAAAGCTTTCTTTTACGCATTTCCCGGTAAATTAAAACCATCGCCAGTTTTATAATATCAGACGCGCTTCCCTGAATGGGTGTGTTCATGGCTGTTCTTTCTCCGAAGGAACGAACAACACGGTTGGAACTAAATAAATCCGGCAGGTAGCGTCGCCTGTTCAAAATCGTAGTGACATAACCTTTTTCTCTGGCTTCCCGAATCACCCGGTCAATATAGGCTTTAACTCCGGAATAACGGTTAAAGTAGTTATTAATATATCTTCCTGCTTCTTTGCGGGTTACCTTTATGTCCTTAGCTAGGCCAAAGTCACTGATACCGTAAACAATACCAAAGTTCACAGCCTTGGCCCGTCCCCTCATTTCAGGTGTAACTTCATCCATGGCAACTCCGAAAACTTCTGATGCAGTTCTGGTATGAATATCTTGTTTTTTAGCAAAAGCGTCCATTAAGTTATTATCCTGGGCAATATGGGCAAGAATTCGCAGTTCTATCTGCGAATAGTCGGCTGAAAAAATAAAATTATCAGGCTTGCAGGGCACGAAAAATTTTCGTATTTTTCTGCCTGCATCTAATCTAATTGGTACATTTTGTAGATTTGGTTCCGAACTGGATAACCTTCCCGTAGCCGTAACTGCCTGGTGAAAAGTAGTATGCAGCTTCCCTGTTTGAGGGTTGATTAAGCCGGTTAAACCGTCGACATAAGTGGACTTCAATTTTGCCAACTGCCTGTATTCCAAGAGTAATGACACAACCGGGTGATCACCGGCGAGTTCTTCCAGCACTGTAACATCAGTAGAATAACCGGTTTTGGTTTTTTTGCCTGCCTTGAGTTTAAGTTTTTCAAAGAGTATGCTTCCCAATTGCTTAGTAGAATTAATGTTAAAAATTTCGCCTGCATGTTCGTAAATATCCGTGGTTAATACCTGAAGTTTTTTATTTAGTTCTTCAGACATCAGCTGCAGTTGTTCTTTGTCTACACTAACGCCTGTTCTTTCCATGCTGGCCAGTACTTTCAGCAGCGGCAGTTCAATATCATAATATAGATTTTCCTGTTCCTGCAGCAGCAGCTTGCTTTGTAAAATATCGACCAAGCGAGAAATGACTTCCGCACTGGCCGGCAAATATGTTTCGCTGCCCTCTTGCAGAACAATATCCAAGTGCGATAGTGCTGTTTCAGGCAGACTGCGGGCAGATTTGCCGGGATTAAGCAGGTAATCCGCAAGCATAACATCAAAACCTGGTTGGTTTATCTCTATACCGTAATAGTGCAACAGCCATAAATCAGCTTTAGTGTCATAACAACATTTTTTTATTTTACTGTCTACACATATATTTTGCAATAATTTTAGTGCAAATGACGTGGTTTCAGTACTTGAATTTAATGGCAATAAGTAGTTCTGTCCCTCTGATAAGCACAGAGCTACTGATATTAAGCCTTTTTCTCTCCTTCCTTGCAGAGCCAGAGCAACCTTACCGCTTTTTTGAGCCTGAACAAGAAGATCTTCAAAGTCCTCCTGTTCTGATAAGGTTATATATTCTACCGCGTAGCTCTGTTTGTTTATTAGATGCTTTTGTTTAATCTGATTGGAATTGCCGGTTTCTGCGGTCAACATATCTCGCAGCAGTTTCTTGAATTCTAATTTTTTTAGTATATTAAATAATTCAGCTTCATTAGGTTCTGTTCTGATACATTGTTCCAGGGTTATTTGCACGGGGACATTTGTTATAATTGTAGCCAGCCTTTTTGATAACAAGGCCTGTTCACTGTTGTTTTCCATTAAAGTTCGTGCTCTTGAAGTAATCTTATCTAAATTTGCTAAAATATTTTCTACTGAATCAAAATCTTGCAGCAGTTTAGTTGCTGTTTTAGGGCCGATGCCAGGAACTCCGGGTATATTGTCAGACGGATCCCCGGTTAGTCCCTTATAATCAGTAATTTGATTTGGGTGAACACCGAATTTCCTATATACATTTTCTGCATTATATTCTTCAATTTCAGTGATACCTTTTTTCGTTAAGATGGCTCTTGTTTTATCAGAGACAAGTTGCAATATATCCTTGTCACCGCTAAGTATGACTACATCCGCATCTTCCTCTTCAGCTTTTTTTACGATCGTCCCTATTAAATCATCCGCCTCATAACCTTCGGCTTCTAACCATTTAATGGACAACGCATTTAAGACATCTTTAACCAGAGAGAACTGTGGCCTAAGTTCCTCTGGAGTGGCCTTGCGGTGCGCTTTATATTCACTGTATTCCTGGTTGCGAAAAGTTGTTTTGCTCTTATCAAAGGCAACTGTTACCCACTTGGGCTGTATATCATTGAGAATTTTTAAAAGCATGTTGGTGAAACCGTAAACAGCATTGGTAGGCAAACCATCTGCTGTTGATAAAAGCGGGATGGCGTGGAAGGCCCGGTGGATAAGGCTGTTTCCATCAATTACTAAAATGGTATTGTTTTTAGCTTCCGTTAAAGATTTCAGTGACAAGTACTTACACCTGCCTTAATTAGTCTTAATTATTATTTCACCGTTGATTGCTAAAATACCTGCTTATATGTTTGAGAAAGGCCAAGCAGGCGGGAAGGACAAAATTTATTTGCGTCGAATTATAATTTATGGAATAAATATATGAGGTGAACATATTGCGCAAAAATTTTATCCTGGCTATTGTCGTGTTAATGTGCTTGTCACTGGGTCAACCTGCTTGGGCTATTAATAACGTAAGTGACAGAACTGCTTTAAAAGTACTGCAGTTTGAAGAAATATTGCAGTATGTTTATGATGAACATTTGGATAAGCCTGAAATGGATGCATTGATTAACGGGGCTATAAACGGTATGCTTAACAGCCTCAACGATCCTTATTCAGAATATCTTACACGAGAAAACATTGATGATTTAGAGCAATTTCTAAACGGTGATTTTGTTGGAATTGGGATTATTCTTGATTTTAAGGATGATTTGGTTTATATAAAGGATGTAATTGATGATTCTCCTGCTTTTAAAGCGGGAATAAAAAAAGATGATATTATTTTGGAGGTTGATGGGGAAGACATCACTGGTTTACCTATTGCTGATGTTATCCGTTTAACACGCGGGCCAAAGGGTTCAGAGGTAGCGTTGGAGCTGCTCAGGGAAAATAAGAGAATAAATTTAACTATTCAACGTGTTCTTATAAATTTGCCTACTGTAGAGTATAAGATATTGCAGGGTAATACAGGGTATGTGGCTCTTGAATCTTTTGGCAGTGAAACTGCTAAAGAATTTTCCATAGCTATAAATTCTTTAAAAGCTTCAGGTATGCAGTCATTGATTCTTGATCTAAGGGAGAATACAGGTGGTCGCTTGGATGCTGCCGCTGATATATCAGGCCATTTCATAGAAAAAGGTAAGCCAATTGTTAAAATGGTGGATCGTAACGGTAAAGAAGACACTGTCTTATCGGATGGTAAAGCGGAACTGAAAGATATACCGGTAGTTATTCTGACTGATGAGTTGACTGCGAGTGCCTCAGAAGTCTTAGCCGGGGCCCTGCAAGATTATAAAATAGCAGTTTTATTGGGCGACAGAACTTTTGGCAAGGGGGTAGTACAGGATCTAATTCCCCTGGAAACTGGCGGAGCCCTTAAACTGACGATATCTAAATACCTGACACCCTCAGGAAATGATTTAAATTTGATCGGTATTAAACCTGATAGGTCTGTTTTAACCAGTAGTTTGCTGATTCCTCTTGCCCGTCAATTACTAAACCCGCCGAACAGCCGTTATGTCGAGTTTAATTTAGGCGAACATAAGGTTTCCGTTAACGGTGAAGTAATTGAGAATCCAGCTGTCCCGTTTATATCAAACAGTGAGGTATATGTTCCCCTTCGCTTTGCTCTGGAAGCTCTTTTTTATGAAGTTAGCTGGTATTCGGAAAACTCTAAATCTGGCATTAGGATAAGTGGTTATAACGATAATCTGGTTTTGTTTCCTAACGGAATTATAGCCAGGCTAAATGACCAGGAAATCAATCTGACTTCCAGAGTGATTATGAAAGAAGGTGTTTCTTTTATTCCTGTTAAGGTACTAGAGGTATTAAATATTAGTCAAACTGTAAATAATGGTAAGATAAGACTTGAGAACTAATTTTTTATGCAACCCTTCTATTTCTTAGGGTTGCTTTTAAATCTGATTATAAATAGACTAAAGCAGGAATAAGGCAATCAGTGTGGAATATCTGTCATATGACCTGCATGAAAAATATTGGCCACTCAGCTATGAGGAGGTGTTATAAATCGCTAAAAAGTTCACAAATCTTACCTGTCCTTGCGGTAGTGGTAAAATGTACTCTGAATGTTGTGGTATGGAGGAAAAAGTTATTTCACTCGAACAGGCCAGGTGGAGAAAAACCGGGAGAGATTTGCGGCGTAAACTGGGCGAGTTTGCGGAAGAGTCACAGTTTATTGAGGAATCCGGAAAGGCACAGGACTATTATTTTGCCAGTCTGGATGAAGATTTGATTGATGATGATTTTACAATGGAAAGATGTTTTGAGTGGTTTATATTTGATTACCGGATGAAGGGCGATAAAACACTGTCAAAAGTGTATTCCGAACTTCCTGATATAAGTTTTCATGAGAAGGTGCTGCTGGCTGATTGGATAAATTCCAGAATATCGCTTTATGAAGTTATAAAAGTTTTTCCAAAAAAAAGCTTAATAATAAAGGATATTGTTTCAGGACAGAATTTGCATGTGCGTGATGCAAGCGTAGCAACAGAAGTAGAAGTAGGAAATATATTATTAATGCGAGTTTTAAAAGTTGGTCAAGAATATGAGTTTTCTACCAGTGGTTTAGCGCTTCCGGCTGCATCTAAACCGTTTCTTATTATAAAAATACATGATGATGTTCAAGAATTGTATAATAAAAATAAATTACAGGTACCTATGGCATGGGAAAAATATCTTCATGCCAGATCTCATATAATAAACAGCTGGGTTATTGACATAGGTTTGTACTCAGGTTTGCCTGATAACAGAGGCAATTCTAGGGATAAAGAAATGAATTTAAATATTTTTAAGTTAACCGAATACGATGTTGATCTGCTGTTAAAAAATATTGCCAGGTATATATCCTTTAAATCTACCGAGAGTAGTGGCCTTAACAGTGATAGCAGGGTTATGAGAGAAAAATACCAGGGTAAATTAATAGGCAAAAAGGCGATAAAAAAGGCTGGTTCTAACCTGCAAAAGCTGAATGTACATGAAGGTTTTCAATGGGAAAGGGAAATATATAGTGAGGTAGCAGAGCAATTAGTCGAGATTTTGCACAAGCAGGGATATGACCCTTCTCAGCAGGAAGGTGCCGTACGCATGTGGTTTGATTTCTGCAGTAAAGAAAAGCCGGTTTTTCGTAAGGCTTCCACATGGTCTGTTGCCCTGGTTTATGCTGTTGCAAGATTGGGATTGGATAAGGGGGTTCACCAAAACACACTGGCTAAAGAATACGGGGTAGCTTCCTCAACTATTTCAAATAATTTTCGTTCTCTCTGCCGAGCACTTGATTTAGTGGCTTTTGACCGTAGATATTTTACACAGGATTCGCCTCTTATAGAACTTAAAAAAGTCGATCCTTTGCTGGCGGAAATTCTTGAGAATTTACGGCTTTAATATGGGACCCCGTTATTTCCTTTCGGGGAAATAACGGGGATTTTGATTATTTAGGGGTGAGGGGTTGGAGGAACTTATTGAAGTTATTATAAGCACTACAACTAGTTGCATTATCGCATTGGGATACTGGGGTTTGGCTATTGGCATGGCAATAGAAAGTGCCAATATACCATTGCCCAGTGAGGTAATACTGCCTTTTGGAGGTTATCTGGTTTCTATTGGCAAATTAAGTTTTTGGGGGGCTGTGATGGCTGGAACAGTTGGTGGTACTGTTGGTTCAGTGCTATCCTATTATGCCGGTTTGCTGGGTGGGCGTCCATTTTTGCTTCGTTACGGGAGATACATAGGTATAACTGAAAAGAAACTTGCTTTTGCCGATAGTTGGTTTGAAAAATATGGTGAAGCGACAGCATTTTTTACCAGGCTAATGCCTGTAATAAGAACCTTTATTTCGTTACCGGCCGGTATCAGTGGGATGGATATCAAAAAGTTTACTGTATATACATTTCTGGGATCATTGCCATGGTCAATTTTTCTCGTTTACCTGGGAGTTAAATTAGGTGAAAACTGGACCAATTTAAAACCTTGGTTTCACCGTATGGATGCGCTGATAGTTTTGGCCATAATAGCTGCAATAATTTATTACTTTTACCGTAAGAAAAGGACAAAGTAGAATAAAATATAGATAAAATAAATTAAAACCTGCCTTTTATGGTTTAGATAAGGCAGGTTTTAACATGTTGTTTTATTCTTTAACAAGGGTAATAGGTATTTTAGTCAGTTGAAGTACACGCATGGCGACACTTCCTAATACTAACCCCTTCAAGAAGGTATGTCCTCTTGTCCCCATAATAATCTGATCCGCATAAATACTCTGTGCCGTGTCCGCTATGGTTTCACCGGGTACACCTACTTTAGATATTTTATCAACCACTATACCTACTCTTTCAAGCGGTTTAGCGGTTTGATTGAGAATATACTGTGCTTTCTCATTTGATTTGTTTTTCAGGAATTCCATTTCTTCCTCGGGTATATGCAGTTCAAACAGTCCCAAATCCCTGTCCTGAGGGATTACAGTTAAAAGCACAACAATTATATCAGGTTGATTTTTAAATAAGTTAGCGGCAAACTCAGCGGTTTTGATGGAGTTTGCTGATCCGTCAGTGGCCAGCAGAACTTTGTTCATAGGATAACCTCCTCCTGTTTTTAATTTTTACTAATTGTATTATGTAAGAATAAGTATTAAATATGCCTGGATTAGCAGGCATATTTAATTGTACTATAAAGAGCTCGGTTATTTGATATTTTGAGAGATTAATGACTTGAGTAATATATTAAACACAAAGGCTCATATTCCTTCAAAAATTAGGAGTTGTTGCATTAATTTTATTAGCGAATATTTTAATAAACAATTCACATAATATCATTAACAAATTGAGAGGAGGGAAAATGTGAAGCAACCTCAAAAGATCGCGGTTTATTTCGTAATGGCTTTGTTTTTTATAATGATAACAGCCGGTGGTTGTTCAGTAGCCAAAAAACCGGAACCGTCACCAACCGTTCCTAGCCCTCAAGCTAGCCCAGTTCCTCAATCACAGAACAAAACATTGCCAGTAAGGAATATGCCAACAAACAACAAAGAATTGAATCGTATTTCTAAAATGCTGGCCGCCGAAGCAGCAAAGGTTAGCGGGGTAAAAGGCTCTACTGTTGTAATTTCCGGAAACACTGCTTATGTTGGTGTTGATATAGCCAACGAGGCGGAGAAATCTAGAACAGATAGAATTAAAAAAGAAGTAGCCAGGGTTGTTAAAGTTAAAGAAGACAGATTAGCAAATGTAATGGTCAGCACTGATGCGGACATAATTACCAGATTAAAAAGGATTTCCACCGGTTTGTCTAAAGGACAACCTTTAAGCGCCTTTAACCGTGAAATGGCTGAAATCGCTCGCCGCATGTCCCCCAATACACCGACTACACCAACCAAGCCCGGAACTTCACCAAGGACTACACCTTAAATATTAAGTAACATATTTTGAAAGATAAAGGCCTTTACACTATGTAATGGCCTTTTGTTTGTGCATTATTGTACCCTGATCATTATGATACGCTCCTATTAAAAATATATTTTTGGAATTATTTCCTCTTATAAATAGCTTGTTCTTTTGGCAATATATTTGCCGAAAGGAAGTTGATAAAATGTTTTGCTATAAGAAATTAATTTTAGCTTTAGCTGCAGTTATTCTGTCGTTGACAAACACAAGTATTGCATACGCACAGGAACCGGTTTTATCGGCAGATGCTGCTGTATTAATGGACTCAGCTACAGGCCAAGTGTTTTTTGCTAAAGAGCCTGATAAGCGACGTTTTCCGGCCAGCTTGACTAAAATTATGACCGCACTGGTAGCTCTGGAGAATGGTGATCCTAATGATGTGGTTAAAATAAGTAAAAAAGCGGCTTCAGTCAGTATGGGTTCGGTTATTGACCTTAGAGCCGGTGAGGAAATAACTCTGGAAAATCTGTTAAAAGCGGCACTTGTATGTTCGGCCAATGATTCTACT
Source organism: Desulfofarcimen acetoxidans DSM 771 (assembly GCF_000024205.1). NCBI lineage: Bacteria > Bacillati > Bacillota > Clostridia > Eubacteriales > Peptococcaceae > Desulfofarcimen > Desulfofarcimen acetoxidans. The sequence continues at coordinate 2,586,956 of NC_013216.1, read as the reverse complement.
GTAGCTATTGCCGAGCATGTGGGGGGAAATGTAGAAAATTTTTTGGTTATGATGAATGCAAGAGCTTTATCTGCGGGTGCGGTCAATACAAATTACGCTAATACTAATGGCTACACTCTTCCAAATCACTATACTACTGCCTATGATCTGGCTCTAATTGCCAGACAGGCTCTCCGGAATAAGCAGTTTAACCGGCTGATCAGCATTAAAGAAACTACCCTCAATTGGGAAGGCAATAAAAATCGCACATTAGAAATACGCAATACTAATAGATTGCTTAGGGAAGGTTTTCCTGGTATTGACGGGGTAAAGACTGGTTCTACTCCCAGAGCAGGGGATTGTTTAATAGCCTCTGCGAGCAGAAATGGCAGGCGGCTGATAGCAGTAGTGTTGCACAGTAATAACAGGTATACTGATGCTGCCAATATTTTAAATTACGGTTTTAAGGAGATTAAAAGCTATCAAGTTTTCAAAAAAGGAGAGCAGGTAGTATCAGTGCCAGTTATGGAAGGGGTATTAAAGGAAGTACCGTTAATTACTCAATCTGGTTTACAGATCGACATTACAGACGATAAGATATCTTTGCTCAGGAAAAAATTTTTATTTAAAAATTCAGTAATGGCACCTGTCAAAAGTGGTCAGGTCCTTGGGGAAATTATTTGTTCCCTTGAAAACCGGGAAGTAGGCAGAATTTCTTTGGTTGCAGGGGATGACATAGAAAGAAAGTCCTGGTTGAGGAGAAAATGGGAGAAATTATCGGTTAGTTCAGGAATAAATAATTAAATTACTTGACTTATTGGAAATAACACCTTATAATCAAATATGTTTAATGGTAACTAGTCGAGTTTGTGGGCGGGTAGTTCAGTGGTAGAACGCTTGCTCGACACGCAAGAGGTCGTTGGTTCGATACCAATCCCGCCCACCAGTAAAATCAAGGGTTCCGGCACTTAGAAAGAGTGCCGGTTTTCTTTTTGGTGCCATTTATTTTTCGGTGTCATTATTGGTACCGTTGGATCCCAACAGAATATCATTCATTTTTTGGGATGCATCACGCTTTAATTCTGGGGAGAATGATTACCATTTTTAAATTTGCAGGAATATATTCTATACAGTATCCAAGAAGGGATATAAATTGCCGTTAGAGTTAAATTGTAAGGGGTTAGGTAACCCCATTATATCTATGGATAGTGTGCTGGATATCTCTTCTAATAAGTTCTCGGAAACTTGCAGCTCTGTAATATGCAAAGTATTACGCAGACGGGCAATTCGGATTTGTGAGATTTCCTTAATTCCAAGGCTATTTACTGCTGCTTCTATTGCCGCTTTTTCTGTAGGGAGTGTCATAGGGATCATGGCCCGCTGAACAAAGGTACTGGTTACTGCGTTTAGATAAGTGACCTCAAAATCAATTTTGTTTACTAGTTGCCTGGTAGTAAAGTCAGCCAGGCCCAGTCCATAAGCGTTGCCATGAGATGCGGTGGCCAAATTCAGTACCACAATCCGTTTAATTGCTGGAGAAGGTGGCTCTGGAATGCCTTGAATACGCATACGGCCTATGATATTGGTGTCCATTCCTGTGCCGCTAAAGCACTTACCCATTTCTTCCACGATTAAAAGGTCTAGGTTGTTTACTGGCAAACGTGGCATAGCTTCATAGGCTTCCTGTAGAAGTATTGTTTCTTCAGAAGCTATATTTTCCACCGGTACAGAAACAATTTTTTTAGTTGACTCATAAGCATCCTCAATTATAGCAAGGCCAAGAGCTATGTTAAGGTGTTTTTGCATTACACTGGCTACACCAGGGATTATATGGGATAATGCCGATACTCCGGTGGCGTGAATGGCCGCTGCTCCTAGTGGCCCTCCCAGGCCCACTGCCAGCATTTTTACCAACCCGCTTTCATTGGGCCCGTGGAAAGAGGTGTGTGGTTTTACTCTGTTAATTAAAATTACGGCATCACTTTCATAGGCCAGTTGACTGATATGTACCGCTATACCTGCAAAACTACCGGTGATGACTGTTTCTACGGTGGCCATTATCGGTGCACCTATGCTTTCGCTGGTTATGCCCAGATCGGCTAGGACTTTTAGTTGGCCCTGAATGGTACCGCCTCCATGACTGCCCATGGCTGCCAGAACGAAAGGTTTGGTGTTCAGTCTTTTTAGATAATCTACCGTTTCACGGATAATCAAAGCAATGTTGGCAATGCCACGGCTACCTGCGGTAATTGCCACTTTGGCTCCGGGGCGCAGCTTTTGTTCCAGTCTTGATTCTGCTAAAATTCTTCGTACCTCATTTCTGACATCGTCCAGTCCTTGTCTTGGTAGATTTTGCTTTATGGTAATCATTTGAGGAAAATTTATTCCGAGGTTAAGAACGTTTGGTTTTTCTGGTCGTTTTTTTATAAACTCCATCTCCTAGTCAAAAAATAAAACAATGGCACTTCGTGAACTACCCCCGCTTACGCTCCATTAAGAAGTGGGGACTTCCATTGGAACTTCAACTAGCGTTTCCTGATTCATCAGCTACCGCCTACGCTACAAAGAGAATAGGTCTTGCATGGCCTCCAGCAGGCATGATTTCGGACGGTTCCCGCCCTACAAGTATATATCTAAACCGCTAGCATTTCTAAACCGCGGTGTTCTATCAATATGGCTGACACCAAATCCCTGGGCATAACCAGTCCTTATCTTAGAAAGATGGATTTTACCCGTCTTAGAGAAAGTTTTCTTTACAGCATCTTCAAGCATAATTTACGGGGTATTGTGGTGCAACCATTCTCTCCCTTTTATATAGATATCATATCTTGTTTTTAAGGAAGGTGCAACAATGATTCCAGCAGCTTATGAGATTTGTGCCGGTCTTGATGTTCATAGAAAGACCATCTCTGCTAAGCAAGCTTCTGTTTTATTATTTGATGTAATAAGCAAAAAACCGAAGGCCCATCCCGCCTCCGGTTTTATTCATCTTCCTCCTCAATTCTCTCCAGTCCAACGCTCTCAAGAATCTCATTAATCAATTCTTTAGTCAACGATTCCACCTCCTTCCAAACAGTGACTTGACCATATTACCACTAATAAAACCTATTGTCAATAAATTACTTGTCTTATTTTGACTAAAAGAAAACCTCCGCAAGCAGAGGCTATTGGGAATTATTATTTAGGGGTGTATGTTAACTTGCCTTTGCCAGTTTTTAGTATTTTGTGTTTGTTTGTGGTTATGATTATGATTATATACTATCATTATGAACTCCGTGTGAATGCTTGATGAACTAAGAGTAAAGTTTTATAGATCATTTATTTACATAATAAAGAAATAATTACTTTATTAGGAAGGAAAGTGTGGCCAATATGTAGAAATATTATTTGATAGGGGGGTGTTTATATGCCATCTTTAATATTTGAAAAACCAGTTATCAGAGATAGTGAATTACTGAAAAAGAAGCTATCTCAAATGGAGCGCGGCAGTGACCTAAGGGATAAAAAATTATTGGATACCATTCGTAATCTTCAAAACGAGAAAGGAAAACAAAGTAATATTAATTTTAGAATTTTTATTGGCACTAGACACAAATTTGTAAAATATATTTTGTTGAGTCCAATCCCGATAAAAAAAAGGTAATATATTAAAGTATTAATATGGCCTATCGTCTATATTTTAATTTATCCAAGAATGAATATTAGTCATTTAGTTTTGTTGCGCATTATTTGCCAAATTAATCCATTTTGGTATCTTTCCCCAAAAGAGCATTTTGGTAAATTCATTATAATCAAATAATTTGCAAATAAGAAGTGGAATTATTGTACCAATAAATATATACACTACGTTATTGTAGGTAGTAAGATGCGCCATAATTATTCTAATCGGTATATGCAGGTACATTATTACAAGCGATTTTTCTCCGATATAACCAATTATTTTTGTGTTATATTTAGGTAAATGTTGACAGATACCGCATAGGGAAATTAGAAATAAGACAGGAATTACTAAATCCAAAACATAGTTATTGTAAAAAAGGTTTTTCATATTTAATTCATAGGTAATTATATTGAAATAGTCTGCGGCAATAGATATTGTAGATAATAATAATGCACTGATAAATATTTTTGTGTTTATCTGGTGTAAGATTTGACGGCCTGAATAGCCTATAGAAAAGTATACCACAGAAAGAAGTGATACATCTATATTCCAGGGGATTTGAATCTTGTAAGTTAAGGCAAGCCAGGATTCAATATGTGCTGAAATATAAAAGAATAGAAGTACTAAAAAGCGTAACTTGGCTGATTTAAAAATAAGTAATATGCCTGCGAATAAAAGCATTGTGGATAAGTAGCATGTAATAAACCAAAATGTACCAAAATATTCAATAGCCTTTTGCCCTCCGTAAAGAACTTGAATAAAATCACTCAAAATAGTTGATGGTTGAAAGGTCAGCATAAAGTGTATAAATGTGATTACAAATAAAAAAGTAAAATAAGGGACAAGAAATTTAATGGCTTTATTAAATGCAAATGATTTATATTCCGCCCAGTTGTTTAGCGGCTTAAACAGGTACCCGCCTATAATAAAAAATGCAGGCATGTGAAACCAAAAAATATAGTAAGATATTCCTCTCTCTTCGTTTGGGATAGAGTGACTTATTACTACAAAAATGATTAGTAATCCCTTGAAAATATCAACCCACTGTTCACGTTTTAAGATCAAGTCCGTTCCCTCCATAACATCCCGACAATTAAATGTATTCTTTGAAGACAACTTATATCCTGTTTATTACAATGAAAATTTAATATTACGGCTATATTTATATGATTTTCTTGTTTGTGTTCTGAAATGAGAAGCAAGATACTTGCTCGAAAGTTGCTTTAAGCTGCTTTCGAGTAGCCACAGGCACTCGTGAAATTATATAATACTAACCTTAACTTATTCATAAATTCATCATAAGCATAATTTTCCATGGTATAAAAAGATTACTATAATATAGAGAATTTATATAAAGTAAAGACCGCCAGAGGATTAACCCTGGCGGTCCTTACTTTATATATTTCGAAAATCTGTAATGTAATAGTTAAATTGTTTTGTTGGATTCCAGCAACTCGGAAAGGGTGACAAACTTATAGCCGTTATCCTGTAACTCTTTGATTAATTCAGGTACGGCTTGGATAGATTTAGTTCGATCCAAACGACCATCATGCATTAAGATAATCCCGCCGGGAGTTATATTGTTAACTATTCTATTAACCATTTCTTCAGGTGTATTGGCGTCATGGTGTTCCAAGGCAATAGACCAAAGTACTACTTTTTCCCCATGTTCATGGGCAGCTTTAATAATATCATGGTTTAGTTGGCCTTTAGGCGGACGAAAATATTTAGTTTTAATACCTAAAACTTTTTCGATAGTATCATTACACTTTACAATTTCATCAATTATTTCACTGCTGTTATTTTTTAATAGTTTGGGGTGAGTATAAGTATGGTTTCCAACTTCATTACCTTCTTTTAAAATTCTTTTTCCCAGCTCGGGATATTTTTCCAGTTGATTGCCTACAACAAAAAAAGTAGCATGAATCTTATTTTCCCTAAGAATATCTAATAACCTAGGTGTGAATTTTGGATTAGGCCCGTCATCCACAGTGATGGCAACTAACTTTTCTGTATTATTAACCCTGTAAATAACATGCTCACTAGAAAAATTTATGGGTTTTTCAGGAGCTGCATTTGGAATAATCGGCAATTTATTATTGGCCTGGGTTTTATTCAACCATGGATGAGCAGTAAACTTTGGAATAATTAGAGTTAATAAGAGCGCTGTGTATAAGACTATTATTAAATGATGCTTTTTCAAATATATATCACCCCGGTTGAAGGATAGTCTTATGCATTTTATTTAGTTGATTAAAGTATATACAAAATGAATTAAAAAAACAACGCATTATAATAATTAAAATATTGTCAATTAATAAACTGTAGCAGCTTCTTATTTACGAAACAACATATCATAAGCTTTGCTGGTGTTATTGATATTAGTTTCCGTACTATGTGCCAGTATACAAACATTCAGCCTCACATATAATAAATGTACGGAAGGAGTGAACGGGCAGATGGCACAAGGTATATCAATCAGTGCCACCCAGCATATTGATTTGCTCAAATCAAAGCTGGGCAGGGAACTGCGGCTTCTGGAGAATGAGGGAATTGATATTGAGTTTAAGGAAAAACCCACAGGTGACTACAAATATTTAAATTGTTACATTAAGGACTCCGGTGATACTTCTTCGCAGAAAGATTATAGATCAATTTTTAGTTATTATGTTGCGGATGTAATATCTGACTTAATACTGGGTTATTGGGAAAGCTATATCATTAAAAAAATTATTCTGGAAAGCTATTACTACTTTGAAGAAGAAGAGAGAAATACTATTTTAAATTATACCCTGGGACTTACAAATAATACGGCTGAGATTAGTGAAGTTGACTTTCATAAACTGAGAAGAAAAACAAAAATTCTCAATAAGCTTATGGAATACTTAAAAAATAATGATCGGATAAATATTGACGGTTTTATAAGATTTCGCCTCAAGGATTATATGGAAGAATTATATGATATGGTCGAAAAAGCTGTTGATGAGTTTATGATGGAAAGAGAGTACAAGGAATTTATCCAGCTCCTGAGATACTTTGTAGACATTCAGGAATCACGTTTGGAAATGGTGCATGTAATAGTATTAAATAGCGGTGTATTTAAGCTGTTAGATGAAAAACAAAAGGTAATTAACAGTGAATTTTTAGAGGGTTATGTTATGGATTTAATAGATAGTGAAATTAATTATGAGGATCTGCTGATTAGTGCTTTGATAAGTATTGCTCCACAGAAAATTGTTTTTCATAGAATGGATGATAATTCCGCTTTTAATTCATTGACAACATTAAAAAATGTTTTTACCGGCAAGGTACAGGAATGCAGTGGTTGTGATATTTGTGCTCAATACAGGCAGTAACAATTGAGACATTGACAAAATGTAAAATATTATTTATAATACAGGCAAAATTATATTCACAAGTGATGATAGGGAAGAGTAAACCTGTACTGTTTACAGAGAGAAGCCGCCTTGGTTGAAAGCGTCTTTAAAAGAAGGCAGGTTAAAAACCACCCTTGAACTGCATAGCCGAAAATTTTAATCCTCAGGGGATTATAGATCAGTAAGCTTAGCCGGCGGCAAACGTTAATTGCTCTGAAGTGAGGAAATTTTATTTCCTAATTTGGGTGGAACCACGGAATAAGACCGTCCCTATTCTCAGGGACGGTTTTCTTATTTTGGAGGGATTTATATGAGGGCATCTAAGTTTGAATTGCTCTACTTTGCCTTATTTTTTGTGACTGGTCTGGCTCTATCCGGCATAGCTTTTTTGGATAACAGCCTGTTAAAATCGACCTTGAATTCCTTGGCCGGTTTTTTAAGCATGCTGGTGGCTGTGGTTGTACTCTGGCGTTATTTGGTTTTTCGGCTGGAACTTCAGAGCAATGGTATGGCTGTTCGTCAATTATACTGGAACAGCAGCCAGTTTAAGCCGGAAGTATTAAGTTTTTTTCTGCCGTATAGTGATATGCGCTTGGTTTTCTACCGTCCCGAGCAAAAACCTCCCCAGTATGGTATCGTTTTAAAGAATAACCAGGATAATGAATTGCCGGCTTTAATCAGTGGCTCTGATATGTTGGATAATTGTACGGCTGAACAGGCTGTATTGGAGGGTGCCGGTAATAGCAGAGTTTTTGCAACCCGTCTTTTAGATGAAAAACAAATCAAGCTTTTGACTGCTGCTTTGGTTTTAAGAGCACCTGATTTGAAGCTGGAAAATGAACTTAAATTGTTTTTGGGTTTGAAAAAAGGTACCGGGAAAGTTAGCGGCAACCGTTATATGTGGTTGTTAATAGCTTTAATACCGGTTGCAGCAGGTTCAATAATTTTGTTTTTAATAGAATACTTTAAATAGTAAAGGAGCAGGTGAGATGATTAAGGTTAGTCTGAAAGATGGTTCAACCAGGGAGTATGAGCCAGGTATCACGATTATACAAGTAGCTGAAGATATTAGCCCTGGTTTGGCCAGGTCAGCTTTAGCAGGTAAAATAAACGGTAAAGCTGTGGATTTAAGCACTGCTCTTGAAGATAATGTCTCTTTGGAAATTCTTACTTTTAATGACCCGGAAGGACAGGAGATTTATCGCCACAGCAGCTCGCATGTGTTGGCACAGGCGGTTCAACGCCTGTTTCCCGGAACTAAACTGGCCATTGGGCCGGCTATTAAAGATGGTTTTTATTATGATTTCGATTCTGAACATAAATTTACCCCGGCTGATATGGAGAAAATTGAAGCCGAGATGAATAAGATTATTAAAGAAAACCAGCCCTTTAAACGCTTTGAGTTGTCCCGCGCAGAGGCCATAGATAAATTTACGGACCTAGATGAAAAATATAAAGTAGAGCTAATTAATGACTTGCCGGGAGATGCTGTAATTTCCTGCTATGAACAAGGCGGCTGGTGTGATCTGTGCGCAGGTCCGCATGTTCCCTCAACAGGCAGCTTGAAGGCAGTCAAACTTACGAGTCTGGCCGGTGCTTACTGGCGAGGCAGCGAGAAGAACAAAATGCTGCAGCGGTTTTACGGTACCTCATTTCCCAAAAAAGCTCTGCTGGATGAGCATATTAACAGGATTGAAGAGGCTAAACGCAGAGATCACCGTAAGCTGGGCGCTGAATTGGAATTATTCAGTGTAATGGAAGAAGGTCCCGGGTTCCCGTTTTTTCATCCCAAGGGTATGATTTTGCGCAATGAATTAGAAAAATTCTGGCGACAGGAGCATGAAAAAAGAGGTTACCAGGAGATACGCACCCCAATTATTCTGAACAGAGTTCTCTGGGAGCAGTCCGGCCACTGGGATCATTACAAGGAGAATATGTATTTTACCCAAATAGACAATTTTGATTTTGCTGTAAAACCAATGAACTGTCCCGGAAGTATGCTGATTTATAAATCTAAATTGCACAGTTATCGCGAGTTCCCAATCAGGATGGGGGAACTTGGTTTGGTTCACCGCCATGAGCTGTCTGGTGTGCTGCACGGCTTAATGCGGGTAAGGTGCTTTACTCAGGATGATGCGCACATCTTTATGCTGCCGGGGCAGGTTAAGGACGAGATTATTGGAGTTATTGATCTGGTCGATGATTTCTACAGTATATTCGGTTTCAAATACCATGTGGAGTTGTCTACTAAACCGGAGAAAGCCATGGGATCTGATGAAGTCTGGGATATGGCCACCAATACTTTAAAAGAGGCTATTGAAGCAAAAGGTTTGGACTATAAGGTTAATGAAGGCGATGGGGCCTTTTACGGGCCGAAGATTGATTTTCATCTGGAAGATTGTCTGGGACGTACCTGGCAGTGCGGGACTATACAATTGGACTTTTTAATGCCGGAAAAATTCGATTTGAGCTATGTGGGAGAAGATGGCCAAAAGCACCGCCCGGTAATGCTGCACAGAGTTGTTTTCGGCAGCATCGAACGTTTTATAGGTATTCTGACCGAGCATTTTGCCGGTGCTTTTCCGACCTGGTTGGCACCCGTTCAGGTCAGGGTATTGCCCATTACTGATCGCCAGTCAGATTACGCTGTAAGAGTAGTGGATAGACTGAAAGAGACCGGTATAAGGGTGGAGCTTGATCAACGCAATGAAAAGATAGGATATAAAATACGTGAGGCACAGACCCAAAAAATACCCTATATGCTGGTAATAGGTGATAAAGAGCTGGAAAAAGAATTGGTAGCTATACGCCACCGCTCACAGGGTGATTTAGGAATAAGTACGCTGGAGGACTTCATTGATAAATTGCAAGAGGAAATAAGGGATAAAAAATGAAGTATCTAAATTTATGGCTTGACTTGTAAGAAATGACATGTTAAAATGAATGATATGTATAAATAACATAATTTACAAAGTAGAAGTTGCCGCTTCTCACCTTAAAACGCCTTGAGCTGTTACTAAGGTATTTTAAAAAATATGGACTTTTGTCTGTTAAGCGGGCTTTTGCCTGCTTTTTTAATTTTTTATGGGGGTGATATACTATTTCGAAAGAACTCCGTGTGAACAATTCTATACGGGTAAGAGAAGTTAGGGTAGTAGATGCCAATGGAAATCAGTTAGGGATAATGGCTACCCGTGATGCTATGAGGCTGGCTGAAGAGAAGCAGTTGGAACTGGTAGAAATAGCTCCACAGGCCAAGCCACCTGTATGCCGTATTATGGATTACGGCAAGTATAAGTATGAGCAGAGCAAGCGGGAAAAAGAGACCAGAAAGAAACAACGTATAATTTCTGTAAAGGAAGTCAAATTGCGACCCAATATTGAGGAACATGATTTTGAAGTTAAAGCTAAAAATGCTGTCCGCTTCTTGAAGGACGGGGATAAAGTTAAGGTAACAATCATGTTCCGCGGTAGAGAAATTGTGCATACTAATTTAGGCCAACAGTTGCTGGTTAAAATGGCCGAACAGGTTAAGGACATAGCTACTGTGGAAAGGCATCCAAAACTCGAAGGAAAAAACATGATAATGATTTTAGCACCAAAACAAGAATAGTGAGAGGAGTGTATTCTATTGCCTAAAATTAAAAGCCACCGTGGGGCAGCTAAACGTTTTAAGAAAACAGCTAACGGAAAAATTAAGGGCAATCACGCTTTTAAAAGTCATATTTTGGGTAAGAAATCTGCCAAGCGCAAGCGTAAGCTGCGTAAGGAGTATGTATTGAGTAAGCCTGATACCAAGCGGATTATGAGGTTAATCCCTTAGCATAGATGATTTAACTTATGGGTTTATTAAGGAGGAATAATCATGTCACGTGTTAAAAGCGGTGTTACCAGAAGAAAAAGACATAAGAAGATATTAAAGTTAGCTAAGGGTTACCGTGGTTCCAGAAGTAAACTTTTTAGGGTAGCGAACCAGTCTGTAATGAAGGCACTTTCCTATGCCTATAGGGACCGTAAAGCCAGAAAACGCGATTTTCGCAGACTTTGGATTGCCAGGATTAATGCTGCTGCCAGAACTAACGGATTATCCTACAATAAATTTATGAACGGTTTAAAGCAGGCAGGTGTGGAAGTAAACCGTAAGATGTTGGCGGAACTGGCCGTTAACGACAACCAGAGTTTTGTTCAACTTGTGCAAATAGCTAAAAGTAAGCTTGGTTGATTTATATTGACTCATGCTATGGTCTGGTCGAATAACAATAAGCATGGTATATGGTGCTGCGGTACTTATGCCATGCTTTGATCGTATAAGCGGCCTGAAAGAGAGTTAACTTTAATATGCTCATAACCAGTATGGACAACCCCAGAATAAGATACCTGAAACATTTGGCTAAAAGGCGTTTTCGTGAAACAGAAGGGAAATTTATTATTGAAGGCGTGCGTTTTGTAGAGGAAGCGCTCGCCTCCGCCATGTCTGTCGAAGCAGTAATATATTCGGCAAAACTTTTTCAAAACAACCGTGGGAAAGAATTGCTGGAATGCATATATAAATCTAATGTTCCCTTTTGGGAGGTAACTGAGCCAATATTGGAAAGTTTATCTGACACAGCTACCCCACAGGGAGTAGTAGCTGTGATCAAGTCTGTTCCAACCGGTTTACAGGAGATTTTAACCAGGGTCAAAAAACAGTTGCTGGTTTTAGTGGACGGTATTCAAGATCCCGGCAACCTGGGCACAATTATTAGAACATCTGATGCTGCCGGTGTAGACGCGGTGATTTTGAGCAGAGGCACAGTGGATTTATATAATCCCAAAACCCTGCGAGCTACTATGGGTTCTTTATTTCATTTGCCTGTGATTATGGCCGGTGAACCGGTTCAGGCGGCAGAGTTGTTATTACAAGCAGGAATTAGGTTGGTAGTTGGTATGCCGCAGGATTGCCAACCTGTATACTCGGTAGATTTAACCGGACCGGTAGCTCTTGTGGTGGGCAGTGAAGCTAACGGTGTAAGTGAAGGCTTAAAAAGACTGCCGGCAATCCCCGTCAATATTCCTATGCCGGGTCACGCCGAGTCTCTGAATGCGGCTATAGCGGCAGCCATAATGCTTTATGAAGCTGTCCGCCAAAGATCTGTTTAAGTACTGAAAAATAAGTTATCTTTCTTGTAATGACTCTGACCATATGTTATAATCAACCTTGAAGGTCCCCAAGAATCAGGGAAAGGTTGTGGTTAAGTTGTTTTTAACCGCCGATTTTTTTTGGAGGCTGTTCGAGGCGACCGGGTCGGTTACTGCCTACATAATGTACAGGAAACTAGCCATTCACTAGTACATTACGGTATTATTTTCTTTCTTCCCTTGTCTTGATGCAGGCTTTGGGAAAGTTATTTGGTATCTTTATTTAAATATAAATATATGGTTAACAGTAATGAAGGGGAAGAGTAAGAGGTCAATAAGTTATTCAGGGAGGAAAGGTCATTGACTGAAAGCCTTTTCAAGAACTTTGCCTGTTGAATTTCACCCCTGAACTGCAGCTGAACGTAAAATACCAGTAGGTGTAGCCGGTTTTTTCCACCGTTATCGGGAGAAAGGTTTTAATACCTGGATTTTTAAGTGGTTTGCCGGTATTCTTGAGGCAGACAAACAGGGTGGTACCGCGGAATATTTCCGTCCCTAATGGGGCGGATTTTTGTTTTACTTTGGGAAACTATGTTTATGATAGAGTGCCTATGACTGCTCGAAAGTCGTTTAAAGCGACTTTCTTGATAAATAAATGTAAAGGAGGATGGGTATGGAGAGAAAATTACGGGAGATTGCTGAAGAAGCTGCTGCAGCTGTTCAGTCAGCAGAAAATTTGGGCCAGTTAAACGATATCAGAGTCAGGGTACTGGGTAAGAAAGGCTCGCTGACTCAGGTTTTGCGAGGAATGGGCTCACTTTCAGCGGATGAACGTCCTAAAATCGGTCAAGTGGCCAATGAAGTGAGAGAGCAAATAGAAGTTGAATTGGGCAACAGGCTTAACAAGCTAAAAGCAATAGAAAAGCAAATTAAAATTAAGGCAGAAAAAATAGATATTACTCTTCCGGGCAGGCCGGTCATCCTGGGTAAAAAACACCCGTTAACCACAGTTACGGAGGAGATACAGAATATATTTCTGGGTATGGGCTTTACCATAGCTGAAGGACCTGAGATTGAACATGATTATTATAATTTTGAGGCTTTGAATCTGCCCAAGGATCACCCGGCACGTGATATGCAGGATACTTTTTTTATTACTGACGAAGTGTTGCTGCGCACTCATACCTCACCTGTACAGGTACATACTATGGAAAAAACAGTGCCGGGCTTGCCGGTAAAAATTATTGCTCCGGGCAAAGTATACCGGCGGGACGATGATGCCACACACTCACCAATGTTTCACCAGATTGAGGGTTTGGCTATAGACAAGAAAATTACTTTCAGCGATTTAAAAGGCGTCTTACAGGTTTTTGCTGAGGAGATGTTTGGATACCAGACCAAAACTCGTTTCCGCCCCAGCTATTTCCCCTTCACAGAACCCAGTGCGGAGGTTGATATTTCCTGTGTAATGTGTGGTGGAAAAGGTTGCCGTGTTTGCTCACACACAGGCTGGCTGGAGGTGCTTGGTTCAGGTATGGTGCACCCCAGAGTATTGGAAATGTCCGGTTATGATTCCGAGGAAGTAACCGGTTTTGCCTTTGGCATGGGAGTTGAAAGAATTGCTATGCTCAAATACGGTATTGATGATTTGCGCCTGCTTTTTGATAACGACTTAAGATTTTTGGGGCAGTTTTAGTTAGTCTGGTATTTTAAGATAGGGGGTTATTGCTAAGTGCTTGTATCTTATAACTGGCTAAAAGAGTATGTTGACATAGATATCCCTCCGCAGGAATTGGCAGATCGCTTGACTCTGGCCGGTGTTGCCGTGGAGAAAGTAGAGTATCTGGGGGAAGGGATAGAAAAAGTTTATACCGGTAAAATCCTGAAAATAGATAAACATCCCAATGCCGATAAGCTGGTTGTTTGTTCTATAACTACCGGAAGTGAAACCTTGCAGATCGTGACCGGTGCCACAAATGTCCGGGAAGGACATATTGTACCTGTCTCTGTTGTGGGAGCCAGTCTGGCAGGTGGTTTAAAAATTAAAAAATCAAAGCTGCGCGGTGTTGAGTCTTATGGCATGCTTTGTTCCGGCCAGGAACTGGGCATGGATGCTAAGTTCCTGCCTCCGGAACAACAAACCGGTGTTATGATTTTACCGGAAGACACTCCTATAGGTGTTGATGCAAAAGAAGTACTGGGTTTAAATGATACAATTTTGGAGCTTGACCTGACCCCAAACAGGGGAGATTGCCTCTCGATGATTGGTGTAGCGCGTGAGGTGGCTGCTATGCTTGGCTACACGCTGCGTGTGCCTCAACCGGTTGTGCAGGAACTGCCGGACGCTATTGCGGGAAAAGCCAGGGTGGACATTGCCGCTCCTTCTCTGTGCCGGCGTTATGCAGCACGGGTTTTGGTTAATGTTAAGATTGGTTCATCGCCGGGGTGGATGCAGCAAAGACTGAGGGCAGCCGGAGTGAGACCAATCAGCAATATTGTGGATGTGACCAACTACGTCATGCTGGAATTGGGTCAACCCATGCACGCATTTGATTATGACACATTGGAGAATCACCATATTATTGTACGCCGGGCTGCGGCCGGTGAGAGTATAATGACTCTGGACGGAAGCCAGCGCAAGCTGGAACAGGATATGCTGGTGATTGCCGATACCACCGGGGCGATAGCAGTAGCAGGAGTGATGGGGGGATTGCGCACCGAGGTGACAGGTAATACTGTTGCCGTATTGCTGGAATCAGCGCAATTTAATCCTATTAGTGTGCGCCGTACCTCTAAGGAACTCGGATTGCGTTCGGAATCCTCGCTGCGCTTTGAAAAAGGAATTGACTTGGACGGCTGCCTGCGCGCAGCTGATCGGGCCTGCCAGCTGATGCAGGAAATGGGGGCTGCTGATGTACTGGCTGGCTCTGTTGACAATTACCCTGAGGTGCTGCTGGAGAAAACCGTGCTGCTGCGTACCGGACGGGTGAGCCGCATATTAGGTGTTGAAGTGCCTAAAGAACAAATTGTTGCTGTTTTAAGCAGTTTGGACTTTAACGTAAGGGATAACGGGGATGAATTATTGGTTACTGTGCCCAGTCATCGCAACGATGTAAGCATAGAAGCTGACTTAATAGAAGAGGTGGCCAGGATGTACGGCTATAACCGGATTCCTGCCACTCTTATGCAGGGTGACAATACCAGAGGAGCTAAAACACCGGTTCAGTTGATAGAGACCAGGCTCAAAGATACACTGGCTGCCTGTGGGCTTACAGAAGTTATAACCTACAGCTTCGTTAATCCGCATGTGTTTGATGCCCTGGGTCTGGCAGAGGATAATGACTTGCGCCGGGCAGTAAAGGTGAAAAATCCTCTCAGTGAAGATCAATCGGTCATGCGCACCA
This sequence comes from Desulfofarcimen acetoxidans DSM 771, assembly GCF_000024205.1. NCBI lineage: Bacteria > Bacillati > Bacillota > Clostridia > Eubacteriales > Peptococcaceae > Desulfofarcimen > Desulfofarcimen acetoxidans. Next base: position 2,571,417 of record NC_013216.1, on the reverse strand, counting down.
CGCTGCTGCCTAATTTACTGGAAGTTTTGCAGCGCAATTATAACCGCCGTGTACAAAACGGGGCTGTTTTTGAAACAGGCAGGTGCTTTTTGCCCACTGACCGTCAATTGCCGGATGAAATTCCGGTGCTTGGCGCGGCAGCAATGGGAAACCAGGCTTCTGCCTGGAATAAACCAGCGGTGCCAATGGATTTTTATTATCTTAAGGGTGTGTTAGAGGCCATGTTTGATACCATTGGGCTTTCCGGTATTGCTTTTGTGACGTCAGAGGCTCCAGGCTATCATCCGGGCAGGACAGCAGTTATTCAGCTTGATGGCAGGCAAATAGGTGTACTGGGTGAGGTTCACCCTGATGTTCTGGAGAATTATGACTTACCGGAGCGGGTAACAGCCTGCGAAATTAATTTAACTGAAGTATTTATGCTTGCCGGTAAGATTAAGAAATACCAGGCTTTGCCTCGTTATCCCGGTGTAGACAGGGATTTGGCGGTGGTTGTAAAGCAGTCATTGGCAGTTGAAGCTTTGTTCCATGTAATCCATAATACCGGTGGAAAGCTGTTGCGCTCGGTGAAGCTCTTTGACGTTTACCGTGGCGGGCAGGTTAAGGAAGGTTACCAGAGCTTGGCTTTTGCTCTTAATTTACAGGCGGAAGATCATACCTTAACCGATGCTGAGATAAATGAGACAATGGAAAATATCCGCGGTGCGCTAGAGAAAGAATTGGGAGCGGAACTGCGGGGATAGCTTTGAGCAGTGTTTGCAGTATTGATTAATAACTATTAACGTATATAACGAAATAAACAAAGCCGTGCCACTTTATAAGGTGATACGGTTTTTGCTTTAGGCTAAGTGCAGTTTAACCGGAGGAAACCGGTTATTTATTTTATTTACTAAGACTTTTGTCAAGGAAGAACATGAAATATAGATTAGACAGGGTTATATTTGAAAAATATTTTCTTATTGTTTGATAAAAATGCAAGAAATTAGCAGGTACTTTCAATTATTGTGTCGAATAATGCTTATAACTAATTCCGAGAGGCGGTTGTTTTTTGTGCCGGAAGAACCTAACCGTGTAAATATAGAAATATATGGAGAAGAGTATATCCTGAAAGGAAACGAATCCATAGAGTATATGAAAAAAATAGCCCAGCATGTCAATAAGATGATGAAGGATATATCCAACCGTAATTTCAAATTGCCCCTCAATAAAGTAGCAATTCTTGCCGCAATTAATATTGCTGATGATTATTTTAAACTTATGAGAAAATATGAAGAATTAACCCATGAAAATCAGGAATTGATTGAGGAATTGACAAACCCTGAGCCGGTAAAAGATAATAAGAAGGGTGTTATTAAGTAACAGCTCATGGAGTACTCCATGAGTTTTTCCTTGTGTTTGTCTAAGGCTGTATAAAGCAGGAGTGTGATTGATTTTGTGAACAAGAAAAAAATCTTGTCCAGGTCTTTTTATAACCGTGATACGGTAATGGTAGCCCGTGAATTGTTAGGCAAATTACTGGTTCATGAAACACCGGAAGGCAGAACTGTTGGACAAATTGTGGAGACGGAGGCTTACCTGCAGGGGGATCCTGCCTGTCATGCGGCAAGGGGAGAAACAAAACGAAACAGTTCTATGTTCGGGCCGCCCGGCCATGCTTATGTCTATATTATTTACGGCATTTACAGTTGTTTTAATGTGGTCACTATGCCTGAAGGTACAGGTGAAGCTGTTCTGGTGAGAGCTTTAGAGCCGGTTGAAGGGATCCCTTTGATGCAGTTCAGGAGAAAGCGGGAGAAACTTCCGGAATTATGCGGGGGACCGGCACGACTGGTACAAGCAATGGGATTGGGCATAAATCATAACAGTATTGATCTGACTTCCGGTGCGCTGGTAATTTGTCAAGGGGTGACACCGGAAAATATTACTGTAACCAATCGCATAGGCATCAGCCAGGGAAAAGATTTGTTTTTGCGTTTTTATGTAACAGGTAATAAATATGTTTCCCGTAAATAATATGCGTGATATAGTATAGTTTTAGTAAAGGATTTTATGAAGTAAACTAAATTAGTTTGGATACATTAATTAAAAAGGGAGCGAACCGCAAGTGAAAATCAAAGAGATTTACCAACTGGCTGTACAGAAAGGAATTGAACGCGACCCGCGTGGTATGGAGACAGTGCATAAGCTTTTGGAACGAGTAAAAAAGCGTTATGAAGATTTAAAAGAAGAAAAGAGATCTGAATTTGACCAGGACAAGCTATTTAATCCTTACAGTGATACCAGAATTTTAGCCGGGGATCCGGAAAAAGAAGTTGGCCGCGCGCTGGTAGGTATTGATATAGAAGTCGGTGAAGTGCTTTTAGCCGATCGCCTGAGTGAACGCAGTGGCCCAATAGATTTAATCATTGCTCATCACCCGGAAGGCAAGGCCATGTCAGCACTTTACCAGGTAATGCACCTGCAAGAGGATTTTTTGGCCCGCTACGGTGTGCCCATTAACGTGGCCGAGGGCATGATGGCTTCAAGAATTGCTGAAGTAAAACGTGGATTAATGCCGTTAAATCATAACCGGGCTGTTGATGCAGCAAAGATTTTAAACCAGTCTTTAATGTGCATGCACACGCCGGCGGACAACCATGTAGTTGATTTTTTACAGAAAATATTTGATGAGGAGAAACCTGAACGGTTGACTGATGTTATTAAATTACTCAAAACTATTCCTGAATACAAAGAAGCCGTTACTAATAATGCCGGGCCGACTATTGTAGTAGGAAGCAAGGAAAGGCGGGCAGGTAAAATATTGGTGGAGATGACCGGTGGCACCAGCGGTTCTGAAGAGGTTTATTCCAAACTGGCGCAGGCCGGCATAGGTACGGTTGTGGTTATGCATTTAAATGAGAAACACCGTAAAGAAGCTGAAAAGAATCACGTTAACGTAGTCATCGCCGGTCATATGGCCAGTGATTCTCTGGGCATGAATCTAATCTTGGATGAACTGCAAAAGAAGGGTATTGAAATCATACCCTGTGCAGGCTTAATTCGTCACAGTCGAGCATAGTTATTTTACAATGGAGGTCGTGCAAAATGCACAAAACCGAGTTGTTAGCACCGGCAGGTGATTGGGAATCTTTTGTGGCTGCGGTGGAAAATGGCGCTGATGCTGTTTACCTGGGAGGAAAGTTGTTCAGTGCCCGCAGTTCTGCCGCTAACTTTGACAACCAGGCTTTATCACGTGCTGTTGAATATGCCCATGTGCGCGGGGTAAAGGTATATGTAACTGTTAATACACTTCTGGCAGACCAGGAAATAACTGAAGCAATGGAATTTTTATATTTTCTTTACACCGCGGGTGCCGATGCTGTTATAATTCAGGATTTAGGCCTGTCAGAGTTAGCACGGCTCGTCTTGCCCGAGCTGCCCCTGCATGCCAGTACACAGATGACCGTTCATAATTTGCCCGCTGTTGAGCTGCTGTTGGAAGCCGGTTTTGAGCGTGTTGTACTGGCCCGTGAAATGTCTTTATCTTCTATAGACAATATTAAGAAAAGGACCGGGGCAGATCTGGAAATATTTATTCATGGTGCCTTATGTATATGTTATTCAGGACAGTGCCTGATGTCCAGCATTATTGGCGGGCGCAGCGGCAACCGGGGCCGTTGCGCCCAACCTTGCCGAATGCGCTATGAATTGGTTGATGAAGCGGGGAGGCCGATGCTTGATCAGGCTAAAACGGGAGATTACTTGCTTAGTCCGCGGGATCTTAACTTGAGTGAGCATATACCCCAGTTGATCCGGGCTGGTATTTTATCTTTTAAAGTAGAAGGAAGAATGAAACGTCCTGAATATGTGGCTACGGTAATCAGAATCTACCGCGGCCTGATTGACCGGGCAGACGGGCAGGAATATCATGTCAGTGAAGAGGAAACCCGTAAGCTGACACAAATATTTAACCGGGACTTTTCTGCCGGTTACTTTTTCGGGCATCCGGGACATGATTTAATGAGTTATAAAAGACCTAATAACCGCGGTGTTAAACTGGGCCGGGTTAAGCAGTATGACCGTGGTGAGAAGGTTGCCACATTGATTCTGGATGAACCTCTCCGGGTGGGTGACGGGGTGGAAATCTGGGTTACGGACGGGGGCAGGTTGGGTATTGAAATAGATACTTTATTGATGGCGGGGAAAAAAGTGGAGCGGGCTCCGGCAGGCTCACAGGTACAGATTTTTCTACCGCGCAAGGTTGGTATCGGTGACCGTGTTTTCAAGACACATGACGCCGACTTAATTGAAAAGGCCAGGGCAACTTTTACTTCTCAAAGAGAGCGCACCAAAATTGCTTTGCAGTTTTTTGTCCGAGCCAGGGAAGGAGAACCGCTTTATTTGCAGGCGGTGGAACCTTCCGGCCAATCTGCCGAGGCTGCAACCGGGACAGTAGGTCAAAAAGCAGAGAACAGGCCACTGGACAGGGAGTTTTTACTCAAACAGTTAGGGCGGTTGGGGAACAGTCCCTTTGGCCTGGCTGGGCTTAGTTGTGATATAGATGGTTCTATAATTTATCCGGTTAAGGAAATTAACGAAGCAAGGCGGCAGGTACTGGAGGAGCTGAAACAGAACAGGATTAAGGCAGGCAGTAAGATCCCGGTACCGGAAAATGTTTATCAAGAGAGATTAGAGGGAGCCTTGTTGGGCACCGGTGCAGAACATAGACGGTCAGATGTACATATTAGTGAGCCCGGTATTTCTGTTACAGTAACAGATTTAGCATCTTTGCAGGAAGCTGTGCGTTCAGGAGCCAGACTTGTTTATTTTGGCGGGGAAAGTTTTCGTTCCAAGAAAAACCTGTCTATAGACGATATTTACCATGGTCTTGATTATTGTCGGGCCAATAACGTTTTATTTGTATTGTCTTCGCCCAGGATTCTGCAGGATGAAGAATTGAGCCGTTTTGCCAAACTGCTGAAACAAACCTCTGAATGGCCTTTAGATGGAATACAGGTAGGCAATTTGGGCTTATTGAAGTATGTTCGGGAAAATACAGGTAAACCTGTTTACACTGATTTCTCTTTTAATATTTTTAATCACCAGGCAGTGCATTTTTTACTAAAGCAGGGTGTAAGGCATATCACATTGTCTCCCGAGCTGACTATGGGACAACTTCACTATTTGAAAACAGCTGTTGATTTTGATGCCGAAATTCTGGTGCACGGAGCTTTGCCTTTAATGGTTTCCAGGTATTGTGTGTTAGGCAGTTTATTGGGGGGTAAGAGCACTCAAACAAATTGTTCCGGCCCGTGCAGCGGCAAGCGCTGCGGTTTAAGAGACAGGATGGCTATAACTTTTCCGGTGGAAGTTGATTATTATTGTAATATGCATATTTTTAATTCCAGGGATCATTGTTTGCTGGAGGATTTGTCTCAAATAAGCAGCATGAATATCTCCCTGTTGCGCATTGAGGCCAGGCGTGAAGACGCTAAGTACGTAAAAAAAGTGGTTTCCACTTATCGCGAGGCTCTAAATAGTGTGACCAAAGGCAAGCTGCGCGATTTTACGGCGGCCAAAGAAGCTCTGGCAGCATTGGTTCCCGGCGGGTTAACCAAGGGGCATTATTATCGAGGGGTTATAGGAGGATGAAGTAAGCCTGATGTTAGAAAGGAAAACATTAAAGCGCCTGGAATTTGACAAAATCCTGAAGAAATTAGCCGGCTGCACCGGTTCAGTGCTGGGCAGGGAAAGGGCTTTAAGCCTTATGCCTTCTGTTGATTATCAAACGGTAAAAATCTGGCTTTCAGAAACTACGGAAGCCAGAGAGATGTTTCGGCTGGAGCCTGCTGCGGACATCGGAGGCTGGCATGACATAAGAAAAAGCGTAATCAGGGCACACCAGGGGGCGGTATTGGAAGCCAAAGATCTTTCGGAGATAGGAGAAACCTTGGCGGCAGCTCGCTTAGCCAGGAATTATTTACTGGAAAGAGATGAGTTTTATCCCTTGCTGGCCGGGATAGGCTCGCGCATCACCAGTTTTGCCGATCTTGAACACAGGTTAAAAAATGCCATCTTGCCGGGGGGGGAAATTGCTGACAGGGCATCTGATGCACTGTCACAAATTCGTCGGCGTATTACCAACAACCGTGCATCTGTCAAAGAGCGTTTGGAGCACATTATTCGTTCCCCGAATTATCAAAAATATCTGCAGGATCCTATAGTAACAATAAGAGAAGGGCGTTATGTGGTCCCGGTAAAGCTGGAATACCGGGGTCAGGTACAGGGTATTGTACATGACACCTCAGCCAGCGGGGCGACTCTTTTTGTTGAGCCAATGGCTGTAGTTGAGGCTAATAACGAATTAAGGCGCTTAATTGCAGCCGAAAAGCAGGAGATTGTGAAAATACTAACTGACCTTTCCTGCCGGGTAGCTCAGGAAAGTGAGCCGCTGGGGGTTACTCTGGAGGCTTTGGGGCATCTTGATTTTGTTCTGGCTAAAGCCAGGCTGAGCAGTCAAATGGATGCCTGGGCCCCTGTTTTAGTTGACGGTCCGGTGGTAAATATACAAAAAGGCCGTCATCCTTTGTTAGCCGGAGATGTTGTGCCGGTCAGCGTGCATTTAGGCAAAGAGTTCGACTCTTTAATCATAACCGGCCCCAATACCGGTGGAAAAACCGTAACTTTAAAAACCATCGGGCTGCTGGTATTGATGGCCCAGTCAGGGTTGCACATTCCTGCTGAAAGCAGTTCGGAAACAGGAATATTTGAACAGGTATTCGCTGATATAGGTGATGAACAGAGTATTGAGCAATCCCTCAGTACCTTTTCCTCGCATATGAGCAACATTGTCAGTATCCTCAACCAATCAGGGGCGGGTAGTTTGGTATTAATGGATGAATTGGGAGCCGGTACAGACCCCACTGAGGGAGCGGCACTGGCCCAGGCAATTTTGGAGAAGCTGCATGAGCAAAAGGCTAAAATTGTAGCTACAACTCACTACAGCGAGCTGAAAAATTTTGCCTATGCCCACAGACGGGTTGAAAATGCCAGTGTGGAATTTGATCCGATTAGTTTAAAGCCTACTTACCGTCTTTTGATAGGCAAACCGGGACGCAGCAATGCTTTTGAAATCGCTCTACGCCTGGGGCTCGAGCCTGGGGTTGTCAGCAGAGCCAGGGATTTTCTGACAACCGAACAAATAGAGATCTCTGAGCTGATGCTGCGGCTGGAAAAAGAACGCCAGGCAGCCGAGGAGGAAAAGCGAATCGCTGAATTATTGCGGCAGGATGCTGAAAAACTGAAAGCCAGGTATACTGAGCTGGAACAAATGCTGAGGGAAAAGAGAGAGGATATTCTGGCCAAAGCTCATGAAGAAGCCAGTAAAACGGTTAAAAATACACGGCAGGAAGCTGAAGAAGCAATCAAGGAATTTCGCGGCATGCTGCAGGAAAATGATAACCGCCTGAAAGAAATGGCTGTGCAGGAGGTTCGCAACAAAATTAAGGGGATGCAGGGGCGCCTGCGTAAAGCACCCGAGAAAAGCCACGGGGGTGTGGTACCCCGGGAGTTATTAATCGGTGAAGAGGTTTTTATTCCTAATTTAAACCAACAAGGTTATGTTTTGAATGTTTCCACTGACGGGAAGGAAGCCCTGGTCCAGGTAGGAATAATGAAATTAAATATGCCCGTTAAAGATCTGCGCAAAGTTGATGAAGCTAAAAAAGAAAACAGCGGTAAAGTGCAATTTGCCGGTTTACTTAAAAATAAATCTCAGGAGATTTCAACAAAACTTGATTTAAGAGGCATGAGAGCTGAGGAAGCCTGGTTGGAAGTGGAGAAATACTTGGATGATGCATTTTTAGCCGGTTTAAACAAGATATATGTAGTGCACGGCAAGGGAACCGGTGCTTTACGGGCCATGATTCAAAGGGAACTGCAGAACAGCAGACGGGTTAAATCTTTTCGCCTGGGTGAACATGGTGAAGGTGGAGCAGGTGTAACTGTGGTAGATTTAAAATAATAAAATATTAAGCATTACCGGAGCTGCCAGAGAGGACTCTCTGGCAGCTCCGGTAATTTCTTAGAGTATTAAAAAAATGTTTTTAGTCTCTTGGATTTTAATGCTAAATCAAAAATATTTGCACTGCTTGTCCTTAATTGGTTTTTCCTTGAGGTGTTATATTATGTGTTTCCGCTTCCACTTCCTTATTGCTTGTTTCAGGCCCGTGCACGGTACAAACACCTGTCGGTACTCTGCTTTCACTGTCTGCAACACTGGAGGAAAATGTACCGGTCTTTAAAAATACTTTTGTTACTCTATCCGGGCAGTATTCATTTGGCAGCATTCCGGAAACAGCACACACTTCTACCAACACATGAGAAGTATCGACTTTTTTTGGTACATTTTCAGCCGCAAAAAGATCTGTAACTTTGTCTGTATCAGGGGTATTGGGTCCGGGCAAAAGCCCGGACTTGCTGTCCACTGTGGCGGAAACTATGTTATCAGGACGGGGGAACTGTTTAAGTGGCTGTCCTTCAAGAATTTTCCCCATGATATTATGCCATATTCTGGCGGAATATTCGCCGCCGAAGTATGGTGTTGGTTTAGGATCATCATAACCCATCCAAACGATACCTACAAGTTCCGGAGTATAACCGGCAAACCATATGTCTTTACCGTTTTCAGTTGTGCCTGTTTTGCCTGCAGCAGGCCTGCTTATTTGAGCAGCCGTCCCCGTGCCCCTTTGTACGGCTGATTGGAGCATATCAGTTATTAAATAAGCTGTAGTTGGTTTCATAGCTTGAACCGGTATGCTTTGTTGCGTATCCCAAAGGACGGTGCCGTCAGATTTTTTAACCTGAGTGATAGCTATGGGCTTATTATAAGTGCCAAGGTTTGCAAAGGCGCCATAAGCCCCAGCCAGTTCCAGTGGGGTTACACCCTGGTGCAGCCCACCTAAAGCCATACTTAATCCAACATCATATTTAGGATCAAGCGATGAAATACCTATCTTTTTTGCAAAGTCCCTGGCTTTTGGAATAGTAACCTCCTGTAAAAGTTTAACTGATACGATATTTATCGAATAAGTCAGGGCATTTCGCAAAGTAGTTAAACCACTAAATTTACCGTTGGAATTGCGTGGTGACCAGCTGCCAATTCTAATAGGAGAGTCGTCTACTACTGATGCCGGTCCCTTACCTTTTAACTCGATAGCGGGTCCGTAAGCTATAATAGGTTTAAAAGCCGAACCAGGCTGGCGGTAGGTTTGGGTAGCTCTGTTCCACTGCCGCATGTTAGTGTGTTCCCGTCCGCCCACCAGTGCAGTTATATATCCGTTATGAGGATTTATAACCACTGCCGCGCCTTGAATATCCGCGGTAGGGAAATTGTTTTTGTTTGATATAACTTCCTCTGCTATAGTTTGCATTTTTTTATCCATAGCAATATGAACTATCAGCCCGCCTGTAAATACTTGAGACTCACCGTACCTGGCTATTAAATGTTCAGTTACATAGTCAATATAAAAAGGATAGGGATATTTTTTGGCAGCGGGTTCTGTCAGAGTTCCTAAATCAGCGTTAACAACATTGTTGTAATCATAATTGTTAATATAATTATATTTAAGCATATTTTCCAAAACAAGGTTACGCCTCTTTAAAGCCAGGTCTTTATTTTGATAAGGTGAGTAAGAACTGGGCGCTTGTGGCAAACCCGCCAGTAAGGCAGCCTCTTTTAACCCTAATTCATTTAATTTTTTACCAAAGTATGTTTCCGCAGCAGTTTTAATGCCGTAAGAGCCTTCACCAAAATAGATACGGTTTAAATATAATTCTAATATCTCTTCCTTACTTAATTTTCGCTCAAGCATTAAGGCCAAAAAAATTTCCTGAATTTTTCGTTTGTATTTCTGATCATTATTCAAATATATATCGCGCGCCAGCTGCTGTGTTATAGTGCTGGCACCTTCCTTAATTTTTCCTGTGGTTATGTTTTGCCAGGCCGCTCTGGCAATTCCTCGTATATCTATACCGTGGTGCTGGTAAAAGCGAACATCTTCTACAGCCAGAAAAGCGTTTTGTACAACTTTGGGCACTTCATTTATTTTAACCGGGATACGATTTTCTGTGCCAATTTTAGTAATCAAATTATCATTCTGATCATAAATAAGTGTTGCTGCATTGTATTTCAAATCTTTTATATTTATATCAGGTAAATCCACAATTATAGAGATAAGCAAGCCTATGGAGGTACCCAGCACAATGAGCAGAACCAGCAGACCAATTAATAAGAAGAGTCGGAACCAGTTAAGCTTCTTTTTCTTCTCGTTTTCCGTCAAAAAAAACACTCCTTTAAGTGCTTATAAAAGTATTATAACATAAATGCTTAAAAAAAAGCAGATAATTCGTTGCTGCCTTGTCAGTGCCAGCACCTTCTGATATAATTGTTAAGAATTTTACATAGTTATCATGAATCATTAAACATATATGATAAATGCGGAGAGGAGTTTGGGTATGCTGTCACTGGAAAAACAATTGGAGATTATAAAACGAGGTGCTGTAGAGATTATACCTGAAGAAGAACTGGTACAAAAATTAAAGAATTCCATAGAAACGGGAAAACCCCTGGTTATTAAATTGGGTCTCGATCCCACGGCACCGGATATACACCTGGGACATACGGTAGTCCTACAAAAAATGCGACAGTTTCAGGATTTGGGACATAAAGCAATTATCATACTTGGTGATTTTACAGGGCGCATAGGTGATCCTACAGGTAAATCAGAGACTCGTAAACAACTTACTGAAGAAGAAGTACTGGAAAATGCCAAAACTTATGAAAGACAAATATTTAAAATACTTGACGCTGAAAAAACAAAACTTGTTTTTAACAGTGAGTGGCTGGGCAAGCTTAATTTTGCTGATGTAATTGAGCTATCGGCCAAGTATACAGTAGCCAGGATGCTGGAAAGGGATGATTTTGCCAAGCGCTATCGTGAAAATCTGCCGATCAGCATACATGAATTTTTTTACCCGTTAATGCAGGGCTATGACTCAGTTGCTCTTGAAGCAGATGTTGAATTAGGGGGTACGGATCAAAAATTCAATCTTTTAATGGGCCGTACTTTACAAAAAGAATATGGTCAGAAGCCACAGATAGCTATCACCATGCCAATTATTGAAGGTCTTGACGGCGTACAAAAAATGAGCAAAAGCCTGGGCAACTATATCGGTGTGGATGAATCCCCCAGGGAGATGTATGGAAAAACAATGTCCATTACCGATGAAATTATGGTTCGTTATTTTGAACTGGTAACACAGGTGCCCCTGGAAGAAGTAAGAGCAATTTCTGAAGGCCTGCAGAACAGTACAATGCATCCGCGTGATGTTAAAATGCGCTTAGCCCGTGAAATTACAGCTGTATATCATGGTCAGGAAGCTGCGCTTCAGGCAGAAGAAGAATTTAAGAGAATTTTCCAGCAAGGTGATTTGCCCGATGATATACCTGATTTTGTTATTAAAGAAGATGGACTGGAAAACGGTACTATCAGAATGGATAAACTGCTATTTCAAGCCGGTCTGACCTCCAGCGCAAGTGAGGCAAAACGTTTAATAAGTCAGGGCGGGGTTAAGATTGACGGTCATAAAGTAGAAGATTCTTTATATGAATATGCGCCTGTGATGGGAAATATTATCCGGGTAGGCAAAAGAAAGTTCATAAGAATAATTGTATAGATTAGTATTTTTATACTCCGGGAAATAGAGCACCTTTTAGTTCACCTTCACATATTATAAGGAGAAGCAACCGGTCTAATTATGACTGGCCTCCAAATACTTTTGTGGAGGTGATAGCATGTTTAAACGGAGGCGGCCTGCCAGAACTGTTTTTATTATATTTTTTTCATTATTTATTTTTACGATATTGACAGGAGGATTTTATATTGTTGAGTATCGTCTTAAGCCTGTTATTTATGAAATTGCTCAGGCGAGGGCAATACAATTGTCTACTGAGTCGGTTAACAGGTGTATTCAAAAGCAGATTTCTGAAGAAACTGTTCAATACCAGGACTTTGTCAATATCCATAAGGACAACGAGGGTCGAATAGTTATGATGCAGGCTAATACGATTAAAGTCAGCCGTACAGCTTCCGACATAACCCTGGCCGTTGAAAAGTCTTTAGAAGAATTAAAAATACAGGATATTTTTATTCCGATCGGTCAGGTATCAGGCACATCTTTGTTTGCTAATTCAGGATTTAGATTGAAATTCAATATTATGCCTGTGGGTGTTGTCCATGCTGACATAACAGATAAGTTTGAGCAAGCGGGTATTAACCAAACCAGACACAAGATCTACCTGTACCTGCGAACAAATATTCAAATCATGTTGCCACTGCAAAAGGGAGAAACAGAAATTGCCACAAAGGTTCCTTTAGCTGAGAGTATTATTGTCGGCCAGGTTCCCAATGTAGTGGTAGATATGCCGCAAGGGATTATAAGCAGCCAACTGTTGGAAAAATAAATAGTTTTTTCACCTGTTCTTTTCATTTATAAAGAAAAAATATGGTATAATACCTTATTATGCCGTGCTAATAAGTAAAGATAATTATATTTATACACAAAGAATTCATAGCTTCCTCCATTTAAATTTATAAGTTAACTTCAGTGTGTAAGGTGGAAAAAATGGAAGAAAAATGGTTAACATTAACTCAAGTGGCTGAGGAAGCAGGGTTATCAGAAATTACAGTAAAACGTTATGCAAATCTGTATGACCGTTACCTGCAATACCGTATTTTTGGCCGTTATAAAAGGTATACACCGGAAACGGTTAATCTTATGATACATATTTCATCTCTTGATCAAAACGGCTTAACTATAAATGAAATTTCCGAAAAACTTAAGAATGATTATAGCGCTTTTATGGCAGTAGGAAATGCTAAATCTTACCGGGTACTAGTGCCGTTGATGATTTTGGTTAATTTACTGGAACTTTTGGTCAAAGCAATGCGTCAAATTACTGTTGCTTTTGAGTATATTAGCGCTCAGGAAGAAGAATTGAACAAACTGCGAGAGGAATTAAAACAAATGCGACGACGATTAGAAAAGGCGGAAGCATTTCAAAAAAATACCGATAAAGAATTATCAAATAAATCTTCACAAAGTTGGTGGAAAAGAGTATTTAGCAAATAAAAGAAGCTCTTGAGTCGAGAGCTTCTTTTATTTGCTAAAAAAGTATAGATGCAATCAGGTAAACTAAGCCCGCTAAAGTGGCTGTAATAGGAAGTGTTATTAACCATGCGGTGATCATTCTTTGGGCGGTACACCATTTTACACAGGAAAGTCTTTTAGCCGAACCTACGCCCATAATAGCAGAAGATATAACGTGAGTAGTGCTTACCGGTTGACCAATGATAGTTGCTCCTATAATAACACTTGCGGACGTAACATCTGAAGCAAAACCGCTGATAGGTTTAAGCTTTATAATTTGAGTCCCCACTGTCTTAATGATTTTCCATCCGCCGACAGAAGTTCCTAGCGCCATAGCTATGGCGCAGGTCAGCTTAACCCAAAAGGGTATGTCATGGGTATTCTGTAAACCACCGGCAATTAAAGCAAAGGTAATTATACCCATTGATTTTTGTGCATCATTAGTGCCGTGGCTGAAGGCCTGAAAAGCGGCGGTCAATATTTGTAAAAATCTAAACATCCGGTTAGTTGAACGAGGGTTGGCACTCCTAAAGACGAATCTTAATATACTCATAATAATGTATCCTATGCAAAAAGCTAAAACAGGAGACAGTATCAGTGCTTGCAGTATTGTAAGAAAGCCGGCAAAATTAACGGCTGAAAGTCCGGCGGAGGCAATGACTGAACCTGTTAAAGCGCCTATTAAAGCATGGGACGAACTGCTGGGAATACCGTAATACCAGGTGATTAAGTTCCATATAATGGCGGCCACTAAAGCCGCTATGACTATAGGCAAACCGTGCTCCAATTTCATTGGATCGGCAATTTTGCCTCCAATTGTCTTGGCTACGCCGGTAAAAGTCAGGGCTCCGACCAGGTTCATAGTAGAAGCCAGAACAATTGCGGCACGGGGTGTCAAGGCCTTTGTGGAAATAGAAGTGGCAATAGCATTTGCTGTATCATGAAAACCATTGATAAAATCAAAAGATAAAGCCAGCAAAACCACAGCTGCAATTAAAACCAGAGTTGAATCCATTTTTCTTCTCCTTATGAATTACGCATAATCAAGGATTCCAAAAGGTCTGCCACATCTTCACAGGCATCAGTAACACTTTCCAAGACCTCATAAAGATCCTTCTTTTTAATAATCAGTATGGGATTATCAATTTCCTCAAATAAAGTTTTTATAGCTTCTCTCAGAAGTTGATCTGCCTCATTTTCCAGTTCATTAATCCTGTTAATATGCCTGGACATTTCCATCATCTTTTTTTGTACCAGCAGCTTTATGGCAAAGGATATTTCATCCACAGAGTTAACAATCATTTGAGCGAACAGCTTCATGTAGTCGTCTGATTCCTTAACATTATATAGTTCCATTCTGTCAGCGCAAGCTTCTATTCCATCCAGTACATCGTCCAGCTTGGAAGCCAATCCGAAGATATCTTCTCTTTCCAACGGGGTAATAAATGTCCTGTTTAGCGCGTGCATTATTGTATGGGTATACCCATCCCCTTTGTCCTCCAGGGTCTTAATTTTTTCGGCGTAATGTTCAGAATCATGCAAATTGTGGATTTCTTCTTGAAACAGGTAGGCAGCTTCTTTTAGATTATCTACATCTAAGATTATAGTTTCAAAGAATATGTCCTTTTTTTTGAAAAACATCAAAATTAGCCTCCCGCATTATGATTTATACAAATATTTACCCAGTAGAACTATACCAGCATTCTGTTAAGCGATTGTTAAGTGTTTATTAATTTTATATGCACATATGTCGGATAATATATTATGTGAACTTAAAATGGGTAAAATACGTGGTTGTTTAATACCATACCAAATATTATAAGATATATATTCAGATTAAGTTATTATATTCACAAGCTAAAAATGGTTTTTTAGCTGGTATATAAACTCTTATCAGAATACAAAATAAATTGCAGGAGAGAGGTGAATGACATGACTGTTGCTTCACAGTTAAAACAAACTATGTCAGTACTTAAAGGAACTGTGAATACCTTGGAGACATTTGCTTCCTATACAGAGAATTCAGAGGCCAAAAAGGTGTTGGACATGAATATTGAAAAAATCAACAGCGTTGTGAAGGACTTTGAAGACAGAATTGGTTTAATCGAATTTGAAGAGCCGCAATACAAGGGCTTTTAAGTGTTTTAAGAAAATAAATTAAGGGGAAATTAATGTGTCAGAGGGATTAATGATTATACTTAGATCCGTAGGTTTATTGGCTTTGCTGCTGCTTATTATACGTATTATGGGTATAAGACAGGCTTCACGCATGACTTTATTTGACTTTGTTTGGTCTGTGGTATTAGGAGTTACGGTGGCGTCTATCGGCTTAAACATAATAGACAATTTGTTATTGGGCTTAACTGTTTTGCTGGTGTGGAGCCTGCTGCCGGCATTGGTACATATTCTGGCTCTTAAATCGAAAAAATTTCGTGAGATTGTTCATGGAAAAGAAACTGTATTGATCAATAACGGAAAGCTGTTGGAAGACAAGTTAACACAAGTTCGTTTGACTTCTGAAGATTTATTAAGCCAGTTGCGTAAAAAAAGTGTATTTAACTTTGCTGATGTTGAGTTTGCTGTTTTAGAGCCTGACGGGGAAGTAAGCGTACTGCTGAAAAAAGACAAGCAGCCTGTTTCAGCTAAAACTATGGGTATAGCCATGGGGCAAGAAACATCTCCGCAAACGGTAATACTCGACGGTATTATATTGAACGAACCCCTGGCCTCAATGGGGCTCAATAAAAGCTGGCTGGCCGCGGAACTGGACAAGCTGGGGGTAGCTACTGAAAATGTATTTATGGCCCAGGTTGATTCCTATGGCCAGTTATATTTGGACTTATTTGATGATGCAATAAATCTTCCCCAACCTAAAACCAAAGAACTGGTTTTTGTTAATTTAAAAAAGTGCCTGGCTGATTGTGAATTATACGCCCTGGGAACAAATGATTCTAAAGCCAGGTCTATGTTCAGTGAAGCTGCTGATACATTAGGCAGTGTAGTGATGGATTTAGAACCCTGGTTAAAAAAATAACGCGGGCTGGATTAGATAATTAAACTGAATGGGGTGCTGTTATTGTCAAATCAGAAATTAAAGAAATTAACAATGGTTCAACAGGAATATAAAAAGTTTGCCCAAATTAGAGAGCCTCAGAGACCGGTGTTGATGAATTGCGCTCGGGCTTTTCTGGTGGGTGGCACTATTTGTGTCTTTGGACAACTTATTCAAGGTTTTTTTGTCAACCACTTTGGTTTCACTCAAAAAACTGCGGGTAATCCTACTGTAGCCGTACTCATTCTAATCTCAGTAATTCTTACTGCCCTGGGAGTATATGATCATATTGCACAGTGGGCGGGTGCCGGTACTGCCGTACCTGTAACAGGCTTCGCCAATTCCATAGCTGCGGCAGCCATTGAACACAGGAGTGAAGGATTTGTTCTGGGTGTAGGCGGCAATATGTTTAAATTGGCCGGTTCCGTGATTGTTTTTGGAGTTTTTGCCGCCTTTGTGATTGCTTTGATAAAAACACTGCTTACCATGCTGGGAGGAGCCTGATATGCTGCGCGGACATCAAACCTGGGTATTTTCCAGTAAACCTTGCATTATTGCTTCAAGCGCTATAGGTGGGCCTTTTGAGGCACAGGGGGCTCTGTCCGGTGATTTTGATATTTTGCACGATGACCTGTGGCTGGGCCAGACGACTTACGAAAAAGCTGAAAAAAAATTGTTGGAAGATGCCTGTGAAACGGCTATTCAAAAAGCCGGTTTAAAAAAAGAAGATATTCAGTTTTTTCTTTGCGGGGATTTAATGAACCAAATAGTATCCAGCAGCTTTGCAGCCAGAACCTTGGGCATACCGTTTTTCGGTCTTTACGGCGCCTGCTCTTCTTCCATGGAAGGCCTTGCTCTGGCAGCTTTGCTGCTAGACAGTAAAGCTGCCAAATATGTATTGTGTGCTACCGCCAGTCATAATGCTTCTGTGGAAAAACAATTTCGCTACCCTACTGAATACGGTTCTCAAAAACCACCTACAGCCCAGTGGACGGTGACAGGGGCAGGTGCCGCTATTCTGGCTCCAAAGGGCCAGGGACCGAGAGTCAAGGCTGCTACTATTGGCAGAGTAGTAGATATGGGCATAACTGATCCTTTTAATATGGGTGCTGCCATGGCGCCTGCTGCGGTTGACACTTTGGAGGCTCATTTCAGGGATACGGGTCTTGGGTTTGATAATTATGATCTTATTGCTACAGGCGATTTAGGCAGAGTTGGCAATACCATTGCTGTTGATTTACTTAAAAAACATGGTTTACCTGTACCGCAGGATAAATTTACTGACTGTGGTTTGCTCATATACAAGGAAGACCAGCCGGTAATGGCGGGAGGCAGTGGCTGTGCCTGTGCTGCAACAGTTACATATGGCCATATTTTTAACCGGATGAAAAAAGGTGAACTGAAAAAAGTTTTGATTGCCGCTACAGGCGCTCTTTTGTCTCCTCTAACCTTCCAGCAAAATGAGAGTATTCCCGGTATTTGTTACGCAGTCAGCTTTGAATATGATGGGGAAGGATGATTCTTTTGATATTTGTTTGGGCTTTTTTAATCGGTGGTTTGATTTGTGTTATAGGTCAGTTGCTGATGGATGTGGCCAGGCTCACTCCGGCTCACACCATGACACTTCTGGTGGTATCAGGGGCTGTGCTGGGTGGTCTGGGGTTGTACGAACCTCTGGTTGAATTTGCCGGTGCCGGTGCTACTGTGCCAATAACCAGTTTTGGCAATTCTCTGGTTCACGGCGCTTTGACGGAGGCTAAAACTACCGGTATGGTAGGGATATTAACCGGGATATTTGAAGTTACCAGTGCCGGTATTTCAGCTGCAATTATTTTTGGTTTCATGGGCGCGCTGATTTTTAGGCCTAAAGGTTGATGCGTTGCATGAGCTTTATGGTCAATAACCAGGCTGTTTTTCAGACCGATTCAGCTGCATTTTGAATATCGGTTTGCATGGTTTGCTAAGGAGATTTATAATATGCTTATATTTAATATTTGCATATTGGCTCGGAGGTTTATATAGATTATGATTTGATTAGATGAAAAAGTTTGGATTATAACGGTAATTCGGAGGTTTAACATGGGTTACGATCTGATTGTGGTTGGTGGTGGGCCGGCCGGTATGCTTGGAGCTGCAGCGGCTGCTGAGAAAGGACTGAAAGTTGTTCTGCTGGAAAAAAACGAAAAGCTGGGTAAGAAGCTGTATATTACCGGCAAAGGCCGCTGCAACGTGACCAATAACGGTGATATGGATGATTTTTTGCGCAATATTACAACCAATAAGAAGTTTTTATACAGCTCTCTTTATAGCTTCAGCAATCAGAGCTTGATAGAGCTTTTGCATTCTTTGGGAGTTAAAACCAAGGTTGAAAGAGGCAGCCGGGTATTTCCGGTATCTGATAAATCAAGCGATGTGATAAAAGCGCTCAGCAGGCATTTGCACGAAAATCACGTGGAAGTCAGGCTAAATACTGAGGTAAAACGGGTAACTCAAGAAGGAAGCTGTACAACAGGTGTAATGCTGCGAAATGGGAGCCTGGTAAAGGGTCAAAAAGTGCTATTGGCTACCGGCGGTTTATCTTATCACCAGACCGGTTCAACCGGGGACGGCTATAGGATGGCCGGTCAATTAGGGCATTCTGTTATTGAACCAAAGCCTGCTCTGGTTCCTCTGGTGTGCAGAGAAAAATGGGCCAAAGATTTGCAAGGTTTGACCCTGAAGAATGTATCTGTCAGTGCTGTGGTAAACAATCGTGCGGTAACAGAACAGTTCGGAGAACTGCTTTTCACACATTTCGGGGTTTCCGGCCCGGTTATACTGAGTATTAGCAGTTATTTAAAAAATTACTGGTCACAGGCTCCGGTAAAGCTGTGGGTTGATTTAAAACCCGCTCTCTCAATAGAACAACTGGATATGCGGCTGCAGAGGGATTTTCAAACCTATCAGAGCAAGCACCTGAAAAATGCACTGGATGATTTGCTGCCGCAAAGAATGATACCGGTGATTATAGGTTTATCCGGGTTGGATGAACACAAACAAATTAATCAAATTACTAGATTAGAACGTGACAAGCTGGCACATACATTTAAAAATATTACTATTACTGCAACCGGCACCAGACCGCTGGCGGAGGCTATTGTTACAAGCGGCGGCATTAATACTAAAGAAATTAATTCTTCAACTCTGGAATCAAAACTTATTAAAGGCTTATACTTTGCCGGTGAAGTTATCGACGTGGACGCTTTAACCGGAGGTTATAATTTGCAAATAGCTTTCTCTACCGGTTATTTGAGCGGCAGCAGTGCCGCTCAAAATTAAAGGTAAGAGTCTATTTCTTTTTCTATGGCTGTAACTTCTTCTTCCGTTAGCTTACGGCTTAATAAGTTGGTTAATGCTTTAATGGAAGCTCCCACAGCTATTCTCCTGATATCGGGTTTTTCTGCAGCCGGCTCAAAGACTTTTCTCGGCTCATATTTAGCTGACGGCAGCCCGGGACTCATTTGTTCAGCCAGCATGTCCAGTGTCGGAGGTTCACTTTCTCTTTCAACAGCCGGTTCGAAGTCCCCGAATTCCGTGTTCCTGACAAAGCCGCTGTTAAAAGATTTATTTTCGGGCTCGCTAAAGGCATTCTTTTCTTGAAGCCTTTTAGCTTTGGCCTTTTCTTTTTTTTCAAAAAATATTGAGTGCTGTTGTGCAATAATTTCTTCAACTTCCGCCAGTTCGCCTTTATGTGCTTCCAGAAATATAAATTTATCCGGTTCGTACTTTTGCGCGATTTCTATTAAATCATGCTGGTTGGCAATAAGAGCTTGCAAAGCGGGGAACACCTTAATGGGGACCTTAGCCAGATCCTGATCATAATTAAAACCGCTGGCTGTTAATTCAGGTGTTTTTTTCTTGGTTTTGGCCATGCAATCACGTCCTTTAGAATGAGTTTTTGCCAAGCTTAATTTTAATACAGTCAAACGGTATAGTACAAGACCAATTATCCCTGAGATAAGGTTATAAAATTCTTCGTTTTAAAAAGGATAATAATGATATTGGTAGAAAATTAGCCTAATTTAGTTTTATTGAAGTATTTTTCGGTTAAAATATTATTGCATTTTGTTTGTTGTTTTGCTAATATTTATTTGGTGTTAGCACTCGCTTCTCATGAGTGCTAGTAATTAGTGAAAAGAGTTCTTTATATTATGGTAAAATTATGCTTACAATGAATTTATTGTAATTTAAGGTCGGTATTGCATAATTTCCGATGAGCGCGAGCGCCTGTGGCTGTTCGAAAGTTGCTTAAGGCGACTTTCTTGAAATAATAAGTATTTTTAAATAAAATCTTGGAGGTGTATTGTATGTCTGTTAATCTTGAATCGGAAAATTCCGGATCCAAACAGGAGACCAGGGAGTTTCAAGCTGAGGTCAAACAACTTCTGGATATAGTGATTAATTCTTTATATACTGACCGGGAAATTTTTTTAAGAGAGCTTATTTCCAACGCAGCGGATGCTTTAGAAAAGTTCCGCTATGAAAACATTATCAATAAAGATGTAAGTGATCCTGATTTGCCCCTGCATATTTCTATTGAGTTAGATGAGAAGGAAAAGCTTCTGATAATTTCAGATACCGGTATTGGCATGACAGGTGATGAATTAATAGAAAACTTGGGTACTATAGCTCATTCCGGATCTAAGGCTTTCATTAAGTCTATGGCAGATAATGACAAAAAGGATCTCAATTTAATCGGCCAGTTTGGTGTCGGTTTTTATGCCGCTTTTATGGTGGCCAGGAAAGTTACCGTATTGACAAAGTCCTATCAACCTGAAGCACAGGCATATGAATGGTCTTCTGAGGGTATGGGCAGTTATGCTGTCAAAACAGCCGGCGGCATCACAAGGGGAACCAGAATAATATTGGAACTCAAAGAGGATGCCCTAGACTTTATCAAACCGGAAACCGTTAAGCGTATTATCAAGCAGTACTCCAGTTTTGTGGCCTTTCCGATTTTTATTGGTGAAGAGAAAGTTAATACCGTGGAGGCCATTTGGACAAAGAATAAGAATGAAATTAAAGATGATGAGTACAACGAATTCTACAAATTTATCGGCAATGCTTATGATGAACCTTTTTATCGACTGCACTTTAACGCCGATGCGCCTTTAACCATTAATGCCATATTATTTGTGCCAAAAAACAATTTGGAACAGGTTGGCTTTGGCAATTTGGAGCCGGGAGTAAATTTATACTGCCGCAAGGTTTTAATTCAGCAGCATTCGGAGGGAATTTTACCGGAATGGCTTCGTTTTGTCAAAGGTGTGGTGGACAGCGAGGAAATACCGCTGAACATATCTCGCGAGACCATGCAGGACAGTGCCCTGATGGCAAAGCTGCGCAAAGTGCTTACCGGCAGATTTTTAAAATTCCTGGCTGAGCAGGCCAAATCCGATCCGGAAAAATACTCTGAATTCTATAAAGAATTTAGCAGGTTTCTCAAAGAAGGTGCAACATCTGATATTGTACATCGCAAAGATATTGTCAAGCTGCTGCGTTTTGAGTCTTCCAAGACAGAGGATGGAAAGTATACCTCTTTTGAGGATTATCTATCCAGAATGAAAGAGGAGCAGAAATACATTTATTATATTAACGGTCCCAGCCGTGAATTTATTGAGGCCGGGCCTTATCTGGAAATGTTTAAGGCAAAGGATATTGAGGTTATTTATACCCATGAAGCGGTCGATGATTTTATCATGACTCATGTGGGAGAGTTTGAGGGTAAGAAACTTATTTCTGCTGACCAGTCTGAGTTGGAGCTGCCGGAAACTGAAGCTGAGCTTGAGACAGGGGAAGATGCGCTGGACAGCGATACCATAAAAGCCTTATCGGAATGGTTAAAGCAAGCTCTTGGTGATAAAGTCAGCGAGGTAAGGGAATCAAAACGATTGGTGGACAGCCCGGCTGTTTTATTGAACATGGACGAGTTTATGACCAGCAGTATGCAGCGGGTGATGCAGGCAGTGCATAAGGACTATATGCATATGGGCAAAAAAGCTTTGGAAATTAATCCCGGGCATGAATTAATTAAGAGATTATCAGCACTGCGTGAAAAGGACGAGGAATTTGCCAGGTTGGCTGCTGAGCAAATATATGATAATGCTCTTGTCTCGTCAGGTCTGTTTGTTGACCCTCGCCTGATGGTCAGCCGCATGTACCGTATTCTTGAGAGGGCATTACAGCAATAGGTTTGTTAAACTGTAAAAAATAGCCCTGCGGCTTTAATAGCGGCAGGGTTATTTTTTTTAGACTAGGAAACTCTCATGAGCATTAACTCATAGAATAGCATAAAAATGAAAACATTTTCGTGAAGAAATTATGCTTATGATGGAGCCATGGATAAATCATTGTTTAATGAAGTGCAAATTTATGTTGCATAAATAAGGTTAGTATTGCATGATTTTCTATGAGATTCATATGCTGCAGTGAGCACCGCGGAGAATGAAAACGGTACTTTTGAGTTTATTTTCAGAGTAGCACAAATGCCTATGGCTGCAAGAAAGCCGCTTAAAGCGGCTTTCTTGCAGGTCAAGCTTGAAAAACAGGTAACAACTATGTAATATGTGTATATGGTAATGTAGGGGGTGGGCAGATGCGGGAAATAGTATTGCCAGAACTGGTTGCTGAATTGGATGACGCGTTAATTCTGGTTGTAACCAGCTCCGGTGACGGTTTAATGGGTTTATTTGAAAGAATATATCGTAAAGAGGAAATTGATTACAGGGTTAAGTGGGAATTAATTAAGAAAGATGATAAGAACTACCTTATAGGTCTGTTAGTACTATGGGATTCTGAAAAGGATCCTGTAACTATCGGTTTTTCTCAAGAGCTGTGGAATTTTTTGTCTATTATCAGGCAAAAAGGACAGTTGATTTTGATGGTTGACTGGCGAATATTAGAGGAAGGTTTAACCTTTGAAGGAGAAATAATGGATACTATTCTTCCCAAGGCAATGGTTATCAACGATGCCGAAACAGGTATGGATTTTCTATTAAAACAGGTAATAGATGAAGTATTAAGCAGCGAACCCCAGGAAAAGCTGTATGAGTTGCTGGATATTCTGAGACCCGCTGCAGCTCCCAATTTTCTAAACTGATTGCTTTAAACATCAAGTTTTGTTGCTCTGAATCTTTTGTAAAAATATAAGAAAATCGCAGTTACTATCAGTGTCAAACTTACCAGTTGAGCCACTCTTATATGCCCTAGCATTAAACTGTCTGTGCGTAAACCCTCAATAACAAATCTGCCTGTCGAATACAGTCCCAGGTAGATTAAGAGTATTTCACCCTGAAACTTTTTACGCGTCAGACGGGTTGTTAGGAAAACGAAAAGGCTAAAATTCCACAGTGATTCGTAGAGAAATGTCGGGTGAAAATAACTTCCGTTGATATACATCTGGTTTTTAATAAATAATGGGAAATGATTGATGAAGTTTTCGCTAACCGGTCCCCCGTGTGCCTCCCGGTTAATAAAATTACCCCAACGGCCAATGCTCTGTGCCAGTACAATACCCGGTGCGATAAGGTCTCCTGTACCCCAGAAGCTTAGGTTTTGTTTTTTTACATAAAGATAACCGGCTGTAATGCCTCCCAGTAAGCCTCCGTGAATAGCCAACCCTCCATGCCATACAGCCAGTATTTCCCATAAATTTTCCCGGTATTGACTCCATTGAAAAATTACATAATACAGTCGTGCTCCGATAATGCCTGACGGTATTGCTACGGTTGCTATGTTTAAGATATGTTCAGGATTTACACCTGCTTTTTTAGCATTATGATAGGCAACTATTAATGCGCTTAAAAAGGCCAGAGCCATAATTACTCCGTACCAGTGAATAGGAAAAACTCCTATAGAAACGGCCACAGGATCAATCATATTACCGACAACTCCTTTATATATCAACATGCTTATATAATACTTGATTTTTTACAAGCCTACAACAATTAAACCTTTAACAAAAATGTTTAGACTAAAAAATTTTCCGTTTACTTGTAAATATAACTATTTAAACTCTAAATAAAGCTATTAACACATAAACTCTTAAAACTTTTAGTGTTTTACCGTATTATAAGAAATAACTTGAAGAACACATACGCCCTCCTTAATTATATATTCTAATTTACAACCCCCTAGTTTTAGGGGGCTTATTATTTTAGTGGTTGTATTATAATCTAGCCTCTTTTTACAGATAAAATAATTCAATCTGTAAAACATTTATAAATTTAATAGGTGCTTAAATATGATACAATAGTGATTGGAAAGGGGGCTCTAAGAAAAATGAATCTAACCACGCCCAAAAAACCTGATTTTAATGAGTTCCGCAAGCTTTTTATGGAGCAATTGAGCCTGATCAGCGGGAATAATATAGATGATCCGTTTTTAAAATGGCAGGAAACGGGTAAGAGGGAAACACGCTTAAAGCTGTTGGAGAATTTTTATGCAAAAATAGTAGAATTATACGGCTTAGAAATTGAACAAAATGCGTCATTAGTAGATTTAGACGGTTATATTGAAAGTGTGATCGTTCAAATCCATCATACCTGTTCAACCATGTACCTGGTCGAAAGAATAAATGATAAAATACGTGCAAAAATGAACTGAGCGGGGGAGTAGTTGATGAATATTCAGGAAGTAAGAGTAACCAATAAGTTTTCCCTGCCAGATCCCAGGGGAGAAGAAATATTATATGAAATAAAGAATGCTCTGGGCATTAATAGTGTACAAGAAGTAAGAACAACCAGGGTTTATCGTTTTGAAGGAATCAGTGAGGACAATGCTTTATACCTGGCTAAGAATCTTTTAGCTGAGGAAATATTTCAAATATGCCAGGTCAATGCCCCTGTTATAACGGGAGCGGACGTATGGCTGGAAGTTGCTTATCAGCCGGGAGTAATGAACCCTGAGGTAGCTTCGATCATCAAATCGGTCAAGGATTTGGGGATTGAAGATTTGCTTGCCGCTGATTCGAGCAAGGAATATTTTTTTTGGGGACAGGATATTAGCGTAGATGAGATTAAGTTAATCACTGATAAGCTGCTGGTTAACGCCACTGTGGAAAGAGTGGTAACTGTAAAACCTGAGACCCTGCTGATTTCGGGTCAACCGGGCACTACCGGGACAATAGCTGTGCGAAAAATGAATGATCAAGAGCTTATGCAGCTCAGCAAGGATAACTTATTTTTGAATCTGGAAGAAATGAGGGTTATCCAGAACTATTTTATTTCTATTGACCGAGATCCCACTGATTGTGAAATCGAAACTATAGCTCAAACCTGGTCAGAGCATTGTGGTCATAAAACTTTCCGGGCCAAGCTGATGGTTGACGGCAAGGAGAAAAAACCATTGCTCAAGCGGTTGCAGGAAGCTACAATAGAGGCCGGGCACCCGCTGGTGCTTTCTGCTTTTGTGGATAACTCCGGAGTTATGCGATTTTATGAAGGTCAGGCCATATGCGGCAAGGTGGAGACACATAATTCACCCTCAGCCATCGAACCCTACGGAGGCGCTATGACCGGCAGCGGGGGAGTGTTCAGGGATGTCATGGGTACCGGACAGGGTGCCAAAGTTATTGCCTCTACGGATATGTTTTGCTTTGCTCCACCCGATATGCCTGCGGAGGTTATTCCTGCCGGTTGTTTGCATCCTCATTATTTGCTGCGCCGTGTAGTGGCAGGTGTGCGTGATTACGGCAATCGGATGGGTATCCCTACGAACAACGGTTCGGTCCATTTTCATCCGGATTTCAGGGCTAAGCCAACAGTGATAGTCGGCGCTTATGGTTTGTTGCCGGCTGAACGCTGTCAAAAGGCCAGTCCCCAGGCGGGAGATGTTGCCCTGGTATTAGGTGGGCGCACCGGTCGTGACGGTATTCACGGGGCAACATTTTCCAGCGCGGAGATGACAGACATGACTATAACTGTAAATTCAAGCGCTGTTCAAATAGGTCATGCAATAGAGGAAAAAAGGACCAGCGATGCTATTTTAGAGGCCTCCCAAGAGGGTTTAATCCGTGCCATAACTGATTGCGGCGCCGGTGGCTACGGCTCTGCATTGGGTGAAATGGGTGAAAAAATTGGGGTTAAGGTATTTTTGGATCGGGTACCTCTTAAATACCCTGGTCTCAACCCCTGGGAAATCTGGTTGTCGGAAAGCCAGGAGCGTATGGTATTGGCTGTAGCGCCCGAGAACATGGACAGGGTTATGGCTATTTGCAGGAATTATAATGTTGAAGCAACTGCCATAGCTGAGTTTACAGGTGACGGACGCTTACTGGTAACCTATAACGGTGAAAATGTTTGCGATCTGGACATGGAATTTCTGCACAACGGGTTGCCCCAACGGGTTATGCAGGCAGCCTGGGTAAAAGAAGATTATGAGGAGCCTCAATCACCGGATATTGTTTTTGATAGTGCTGCTGCCGGCTGCGGAGAGGTTGTCAATCTGAGCAATGTCAGGGAGAAGATTTACCAGGCGGTTATGTCTCACTTGAATGTATGTTCTAAGGAACCAATTGTCAGGGTTTATGATCATGGGGTACAGGGGTCAAGTGTTTTACCGCCCTTTACCGGTATTTTCCAGGATGGGCCGAATGACGCAACTATTATTTCCCCTCTTTTGGATAAGCCCTATGGAGCAATAATCAGCCATGGATTAAATCCCGTTTTAAATAAAATACACCCTTATCACGGCAGCCTATGGGCGGCGGTAGAGGCGGTTTCCAATGCGGTGGCTGCAGGTGCCAACCCCGAAGATTTAACATTGATTGATAACTTTATCTGGCCTTTCCCTGATGAGGAATCTTTGGGCGCTCTGGATATGTCGGTAGACGCCTGCGTGGATTTTGTTAAGGTTACCGGGATGCCTTTTATTTCAGGCAAGGACAGTTTATCCAGCACTTACAGGGGTAAGGACGGGACTGTGTTGAAGATTCCTCCCGTTCTGTGCGTCTCCGTGTTTGGACGCATAGCAGATGTGCAAAAAACAGTTTCTTCGGATTTCAAATATACTGGCAGTCAAATTGTGCTCCTGGGTGAGAGGAGAATTTGCGAGATGGCCGGATCAGTTTATTATGATTTGGCCGGCTACACTGGCAGCAACCTGCCCAAGATTAATTTGGAAAAGGTGAATAAGGTTTTCCATGTACTTCACCGGGCTATTTCCGGCGGTGCAGTGCCGGCCTGCCATGATATCAGTGAAGGGGGCCTGGCGGCGGCTCTGGCTGAAATGTGTTTTGGAGGAAATGTGGGAGCCGAAATTTCAATTCCGGCAGGGGAAAACCCTGAATATTTCTTGTATAACGAGACTGCCGGTTGCTTTATGGTTGAAATTCCTGACGGTATGGACGCTGCCGAACTATTTGCCGGTATTCCTTATTATGTAATAGGAAAAACTGTTGAGAAATTGTCTGTTGAAATCCTTTATGAGGGCAGAGAGCTTTTTGATGTTTCTCTCAGCAGTCTGAAAGCTGCCTGGCAGCAACCTATGAAGGGGGTATTTCGCCAGTGAAACCCAGAGTTTGTATTTTAAGAACCGACGGAACCAATTGCGATTTGGAAACATATCATGCTTTTGAAATAACGGGAGCTAATTGCCGTCTGGTGCATGTTAATCAACTCAGAAACGGTGAGCAATCACTCTCGGAATATCAAATTCTGGCAGTACCAGGCGGTTTTTCTTACGGTGACGACATTCACTCAGGAAAAGTGCTGGCTGTAGAGCTAACTTCTTTCTTAAAGGAGCAAATGCTGCAGTTTATAAACTCTGATAAACTTATTCTGGGTATATGTAATGGTTTTCAAGTTTTGGTAAGAACTGGACTTTTGCCTTTTAAAAACCTGGGCAACATAGATGCAGCATTGATGGAAAATGATAGCGGTCGTTTTGAGTGCAGGTGGGTTAATATGGGCATAGAAAAGACTAAGTGCGTTTTTACTGAAGGAATGGAAGGAAAGGTTGTCAACCTTCCGGCTGCCCACGGAGAAGGCAAGTTCTTTTCCGATATAGATAAGTTAAAAATTATAGAATCTAATCGGCAAGTGGTTTTTCGCTATGTTCAGGAAGCAGGTGCAGTCACTGCTGATTATCCTGCCAACCCCAACGGTTCACTCAACTCCATTGCCGGTATATGTGACGATACAGGCAGAATACTCGGACTTATGCCGCACCCTGAAAGGTTTGTTAAATTAACCCAGCATCCTAACTGGCGTAGGCTAAAGAAGGGGGAGGCAGACGGTTTGGCAATTTTTCATAACGCAGTGAAGTATTTTCAAGCAAATTAGAATGAAAAAGGTGAAGCTAGGTGATCCTGAGAAAGGCTAAGATTTCTGATGTGGAGGCTATTCACAGCCTGGTCAATCATTTTGCCGGAAAGAGATTAATGCTGGGCCGCTCGCGGGCTATGCTTTACGAGAATCTGAGGGAATTTACCGTTGCCGAAAAAGATAATATAATCATCGGAGTTGGCGCGCTGCATATAATATGGGAGGATTTAGCCGAGATACGTGCTCTGGCAGTCTCATCCGAGTATTTTAAACAGGGCATAGGGCGTGAGCTGGTTAAAATATTTTTAGATGAAGCACGAGATCTAGGCATAGTCAAGGTATTTGCATTAACCTACCAGCCAGGCTTTTTCAAAAAATGTGGTTTTACGGATATTGACAAGGATTTATTGCCTCAGAAAGTCTGGAAAGAATGTGTTAATTGCCCTGAATTCCCTAATTGTGATGAAAAAGCGGTTCTAATTGAATTGCCCGTAAAAAATGAGAGCAAATAGTATGTTAGCCCATTTGACTAACAACAATTGCTCAATCACTGAAAAAACCCGTATCACTATGAGAGTGGTACGGGTTTTTGAGTATTCTGGGAAATTATGTTTATTATAAATCCGTAGATAAGTTAAGGTTATATTACATAATTCTCAACGAGCACCTGTGGCTGCTCGAAAGTTGCTTTAAGTGACTTTCTTGTTGATTTTGATTTTCTTTAGACGGATTAATCTAATTTTTTAATTTTAATCACGCATTTTGCAATTAGATATAGTCAATTTATGTACTGGAAAATAAATACTATAATTCAATCATACTCCACAAGTATATTTATGGAATAATTAACTATAATTTAACATATAAATATTTATGGGGGTGATATCTTGTATAGATTTAAAATAGGGTTTATAGCAGTTATTGAAAGTGTTGTCTTTTTGACCGGAAGTTTTATTCTGATCAGTATTTTAGGATTTCTTCTAGCCATAATTTTGAAAAATTCATTTGTACCGTACTTTCTCTTAAGTTGTTGGTCAATTGTGGGGCTGCTGGTACTGGCTGCTCTGGCCAAAGCACTTTGGGAAGGAAAAAGATTTATAGAAATATTCGACAGATTTGATGATAAAGAAGAAAATTCGGGAGTTGCCAGGGTATATTCAGGCATGTAACTGTTTTTTACATAAAAAAACATAAATAGAACAATGATATTATTGCTTTGTACTAATGTATGTATTATAATATGGTATTGTTAGAGCAATATGAAAATAAGAGTAAGTACAGTGGATAGTCGCTGCTTTTCCAGGAAAAGTAGAGGAAAGTCGAGACACGCACACTGCTGTAAAAGGCAGTGTAGTTTGGTGCCTGGTGTAAGCCAGGGCAGGGTGACCTGACGACGGCGAAAATAACTCGCTGGAGTTAGTAGTAGCCATAAAGTGCCACAGAAACTATTTCACCGGGTGACCGGTGAGTGCAAGGGTAAACTCCACCGGCGTGCAACCCAAATAGGCAGTTTTACTGCGGGTAGGGGCACCCCTTAATCGGGGAAGAAAGCGCAAGCTTTCTTAGATAGATGACTATCATAACAGAATCTCGCTTACAACTGTACTTAATAATTTTAAATAACGTCCTGCATGCAGGACGTTATTTTGTTTCTAACCAATTTATTTTATCAAGCTCTCTCGCACCTCATAAGATGTTAACGGTTTCTTTTAGTTAAGCCATCCTTTAAGCCCGTTTTTGCATGCATATCTATTTTAATATCCTTATCTGTACCGTGACGGTGGCCGCTGTTTAATTGTTGTTTTTGTGACTTTATTTCCCTGCTGTGAGGTGAGCCTGCCGGGCGGTGCCTGTCTCTGTCGGTCTCTGGTTCTTTATATTTGGTATCAGGTTTTAAATCATCTTGTATATTCATAGGTAGATATCCCCCTAAGGTTTTGTTTTACTCCGGGAAATTATACTTATGGAGGATCTGTGAATTAGTTAAGGTTGCCTGCATAATTTCCCGAGTATGAGTGCCTGTGGCTGCTCGAAAGTTGCTTAAGGCGACTTTCTTGATAGTTTACCTGCCTGCACAATAATTATCCTTTATCAAAGGATGAAATTATTGTTAACAGAGTCTGTCCAAAGGGGGTTCTCAGGCCTTTTAAGAGCTGTTAAAAACCTGCTCCGGAAATCAGGATAATGTGAGGCTAACAGGGCTACTGTTGATTTAATTTCTTCTCTTTTGGTTTTACCGTCTACCGGACAGTTGCTGCTGACAACCGGTAAATTTTCTCTTCCAACTAAATTCACTACATCATCTTCTGTTACATATATCATAGGACGGATTAAAGTAATATCACTACGATCAAGATAAATTGCTGGCAGAAAGGTTTTCATTTGTCCTGTATATATGAGATTAAGAAAAAATGTTTCTATTACATCATCCAAATGGTGACCAAGTGCGACTTTATTGCAGCCAAGCATTTTGGCCGTGTTGTGCAATGCACCCCGCCGCATTTTGGCACAGAGAGAACACGGCTGTTTTTCTTCACGAATTTCAAAAACAATCTTAGCAATATCAGAGGGCTCTATATGAAGTTGAATGTTTTTTTGCTGGCAAAAATCCACGATAGGTGACAGGTCGGACAGCCAGCCCAGGTCAATCAGAATGGCTATAAACTTAAATCTTACAGGTGCGCTGCGAATTATGTCGCAAAGACTGTATAACAGTGCAATACTGTCTTTGCCGCCTGAAATGCCTACACCGATAATATCTCCGTCTACTATCAGACTGTGCCTGATAATAGCCTTTTTTATTTCAGATAAAAATACTCGTGTGCTGTTTTTCAAAAGTTGTGAGCTCCTATTTTTTATTTGCCTGGTCAATTTCATAAACATATGCTAAAACCTTGGCCACCGCTTCATATAAATGCTCGGGGATTTCGATATTTGTACCCAGGGTATGCAGTGTTTGGGCCAAAACAGGGTCTTTAACTATGGGAATATGCAATTCTCCGGCCATTTTCTTAATACTCCTGGCTATGTCACCCTTACCTGTGGCTACAACAACCGGTGCCTGATCCTTATTAGGATCAAAGCGAAGGGCCGATGCCGTTTCAACAGTGTTTGCAGCGGTCCTGGCAGTTTTTTTATCTTGATCAGGTTTATTCTTATCCAAATTCATCTTCCTTAATATTTAGATTTTAAAGTTTACAAAAGAACTATGGTCCAGTCCAAAGTTATTTAAAATATTGTTCTTCACCCAGGTATCATCGGAAATCTGGCATTTAATTAAAATATTCTTAAAGTCACTGTTCAGTAATTCTTCTTTAAGATTAGTAAGATTACCCTTAATCATTTCAATGCCTTCTTTTTTGTTATTGTAAAAACTTACTCTTAGTGTATCATTATGTGCAGCAATTGTTATCCATACTTTTCCTAAGGACAGGGTTTCCAAATTGATCAGCAGGCAGCCGCCACTTTCTATGGTACCTGCATCTTTTGCAGGGAGTTCACGATAAAAAAATCTGGCCTTATCAAAAAGAGGAGTTTTTAAAGGAGCGGGAATAACTTGATTGGCCTGGTTGGCAGTGTTGTCTTGCTGTTGATCAAAGCGATTTTGTCTTACTTCTTCCGTAGTCTTTTTTGTATCTTTGGCTAGCATTGTTTTAGAGGAAATTGAGTTTTTGATAAGTGTATTTTTTTCTGCCTGTTGGATAATTGTTTTATCTAAAAAATTAGACAGTATTTGGGATAAGGGTCTAATATTAATATTGTTCACCACCAATACTTAAGTTTTTTAATATTCCGGAAAACCATGCTTGTCATGGATTTGTGTGTAGGTTAAAGGTATCTATGTATATTATATTGACACCGTAAAAATCTTGGAAACTATTATAGCATGTGTGGTATGATAAACATGACCGAATTTATAAAACCTTTGGGAGGTTGAAAATTTTTGTACTTCTGGCTAACTCTTATTACGGTTTTTCTGACAGACCAGTTTTCCAAGTACCTGCTTCAGCTCAATCTGTTGAAAAATGAAAGTATTCCTGTGCTTCCTCCGGTATTCTATATTACCTATATTGAAAATCCCGGTGCCGCATTTGGTATCATGGCTCATAAAACCGGATTTTTTATTGCGATTAGCCTTTTAGTTGTTGCCGGGACATTATTCTTTTACCGCCAGATTATTAAAACTACTTTGCTGCAATTACAGGTTGGCCTAATTGTTGGCGGCTCTCTGGGCAACTTGCTTGACCGACTGCGCATTGGGCAGGTGGTTGATTTCCTGGATTTTCGCATTTGGCCTGTATTTAATATTGCAGATACGGCAATAGTTATTGGAGTCGGTTTGTTGATCTGGGATACCCTGTTTCATTCAAAAAAGCATCCCAGGGACGGGGATAAGGTGGTTAAGGATGAAAACAATTAATCATTATGCAGATCCGGAAATAGGACAGAGACTTGATGTCTATCTCAGTAATTGTTATCCTGACATAAGCCGTTCCCAACTTCAAAGATTAATTGCCCAGGGACTGGTAGAAATAAACGGGAAAAAAGTCGCGGCCAAATATAAGATCAAACCAGGTGACTATATTAATTTAACTATACCCGATCCCGTGGGTGTTTCTGTTGAGGCGGAAAATATTGCACTTGATATCTATTTTGAAGATGAAGATGTTATTGTGATAAATAAACCCAGAGGAATGGTAGTTCATCCCGCTGAGGGAAATTACACCGGAACGATGGTCAACGCTCTCTTATATCATTGTCGCGATTTGTCAGGTATCAACGGTGTGTTGAGACCCGGTATTGTACATAGATTAGATAAAGATACCTCCGGACTTTTAATGGTAGCTAAAAATGATTTGGCTCATAACAATCTGGCTGCCCAGTTAGAAAAAAGACTGGTAAACCGGCGTTATTTAGCTTTAGTCCACGGAAATTTGAAACAAGATGCTGGAACTGTTGATGCTCCCATTGGCAGAGATGCCTGTAGCAGACAAAAAATGGCTGTGACAGACAGGAATTCACGTTCTGCGGTAACACATTTTAAAGTCTTAAAGCGTTTTGGCCGTTATACCTTGCTTGAATTGAAGCTGGAAACAGGTCGTACACACCAAATTAGAGTTCACATGAAATATATTGGTTACCAGGTTGTAGGCGACCCTAAATACGGTCCGTCTAAACCTCATTTCAATCTGGACGGGCAGTTCCTGCATGCCTGTTTGTTAGGCTTTGCTCATC
Source organism: Desulfofarcimen acetoxidans DSM 771 (assembly GCF_000024205.1). Taxonomy (NCBI): domain Bacteria; kingdom Bacillati; phylum Bacillota; class Clostridia; order Eubacteriales; family Peptococcaceae; genus Desulfofarcimen; species Desulfofarcimen acetoxidans. The sequence goes on along the minus strand of NC_013216.1, from coordinate 2,537,640 downwards.
CGCGTACGGGAAAATATTTAGAGTTTAATGCACCTTTGCCGGATATTTTGGTTAAAGTATTAGCTGAGCTGGAAAACCAGGTTATATAAAACCGGCGCTAAATTGATTTGCCAAACAAAGAACCTGCTCTAGTAAGCCAAGCAGGTTCTTTATTATTTAAAAGTAACATTCTAGTAGTTAAAAAGATTGAGCCCAGGTAACCAGAGGAACTTCAAAATTATGTTCAAAGTCAGGATGTGAGGGTCTTACACGAACTGAGTAGTTAACCACGCCCTGGGGTGGAATACATTTGCCCGCAAAAGTATATTGGTTCTCTGAAATCTGATTGACCGGAGACATTGGTATCAAGTTAATATTTCTTATACCCGGGTTTTCTAAATCAATGCAAAATACTTCTACGGAGACTTCGTTTGGTGAAAGGTAACCCAATTCCACAACAGCTTCCACCTTAAATTCTTCACCGATTTTAAGCACCCGATCAGCAGCGGTATTTACGGACACTATCGAGACCTGGTGCCAGTTGTCATACAATCTTTGCTTAAATGATTGAAGCTGATGAGCCAGCTCATAATTATCCGCGCTAAAGCGTTTCCACCTGGTAATGGCGGGAACGTAGAAATTATTGCAGTAATCCATAACCATTCTTTCCGTGTTAAAATAGTGTGGAATTGTCAGCAGGGACCTCTTCATCAACTCCACCCAGGCTCTGGGAATATTGTTATGATCCCTATCGTAATACATAGGAACAATGGTTTCTTCCAGCAGGGAATAAAGAGTGAAAACATCATTTTTGTCCTGCTTGGCCTCATCTTTGCATACAACATCGTTGCCTACAACAAAACCGTTTTCGCCATTGTATGCTTCAGGCCACCAGCCATCAAGAACACTGAAATTAATCACGCCGTTTAAAGCTGCCTTTTGACCGCTGGTGCCGCTCGCCTCCATCGGTCGCCGTGGGGTATTAAGCCAAACATCCACACCGTGGAGTAATGTGCGAGCTAAATTAATATCATAGTCTTCCAAAAATAATATCCTGCCCCGGAACGCTTCTTCATTGGTCAGCGAGTATATTTCTTTAATTAGCTCTTGACCCGGGTAATCAGCAGGGTGTGCCTTGCCTGCAAAAACGATTTGTACCGGCTTTGCTTTGTCTGATAGTATTTTAATCAGACGCTCTTTATCCTGTAATAATAAATTAGCACGCTTATATGTAGCAAAACGACGAGCAAAGCCAATAGTTAAAACATTGGGATCCAGAAAATTATTTACCTCCATGATTCGTTGGTAGGACTCCTGGTTGCGCAGGCGCTGGCCCCTTAAATTATTTCTGGCTGTTTGAATCATTTTTTCCTTTAATTTGTAATGAACATTCCATAGTTCTTGTGCGGGAATTTGGCTTATACCTGCCCATTTTTTCGGAAGTGAAATGTCGTTATGCCAACCTGAGCCTAAATACTTATCCAGTAATTCTCTTAGTTTGGGCGCCAGCCAGGTAGCAACGTGTACACCGTTAGTTACCGAGGAAATAGGAATTTCCTCCACAGGGATATTGGGATAAAAACGTTGAAACATTTCTCTGGAAACCTGACCATGCAACTTGCTTACACCATTACAGAAAAGAGACAGGCGTAACGCCAAAAGAGTCATATTAAACTGGTATTTCTCGTCATCCCAGCCCAGCTTGAGAAAATCCTCCCCGCTCAAGCCTAATTGATCCCTGAGCTGCCAAAGGTATTTATCTATTAATTCCGAACTGAAAACATCATGACCGGCGGGTACCGGAGTATGTGTTGTAAATATAGTATTGGATCTTACTGCTTCCATTGCGGTTACCAGGGGAATACCGGCTTGTACAAGTTCACGCAAGCGTTCCAGTATTAGAAAAGCGGCATGCCCTTCATTAATATGCCAGGCCTGGGGATTAATACCTATGGCACGAAGTGCTTTAACACCGCCAATACCCAGCAGTATTTCCTGGGCAATGCGGTTTTCTCTGTCTCCCCCGTAAAGCTGCCCGGTAAGAGATCTGTCATGCACTGCGTTTTGGGATAAATCGGCATCCAAAAAATAGATATTAATGCGCCCAACATGCATGCACCATACTTTAAGGTAAACAGTTCTACCCGGCATTTCTACGGGAATGATTAATTCACTTCCGTCATTATTAGTTACTGTCCTAACAGGCATCTGGTGGTAGTTAAAATTAGAATATCTTGATTCCTGCCAGCCTTCAATATTTATACGTTGCTCAAAATAACCGTTTTTATAAAGCAATCCCATGCCCACAAAGGGTAAACCCAGGTCGCTGGCCGCTTTGCAATGGTCACCGGCTAACAAACCTAAGCCACCTGAATAAGTAGGATGTGATTCGTGTATACCAAATTCTGCAGAAAAATAAGCAATTACCTGATCCTTATGCTCAGGGTGATAGTTTTTAAATTTAGTTTCTTCTTCTAAGTAAGCATTTAGCTCCTGAATAACTTTTTTATAGAGATTCAAATAATCGTGGTCTAGGGCGGCATTATCCAAATCCTGCTGCTTCACGTTTAGTAAAAATTTTACAGGGTTATGTCCTACCTCTTCCCAGAGCTTTTTATCAATTCGTCGAAAAAGCTCCCAGGCATTGGGATTCCAGCTAAACCAAACATTATAAGCCAGCTTGCTCAGTTCACCTATATTTTCCGGAAGTTTAGGAGCTACTGACAGTGTGCGTAAGAAAAACATATGGTCCCTCCCTTTAAGTTTAAAGACGTTCAGCCAAAACTAAAAAGATATTTAGACCTTATAATTAATTAATTGTATTAATTAATTATAACATACTTATATTTTCTATTAAATAAGAATATGAATTATTATAGAGCATTGAATTATTTTTTAAATCCTGAAAAAAACATTGAAAACCGATTGACATTTATAACCTCAAATCATAAAATTTTAATAAAAAGAGGGTGACGAAATGAAGAAAGTATTAGCCAAAGAAGTTATGATTCCTGTATCAGATTATACTATTGTTAAAGAAAGTGGTACTGTAAAGGACGCTATTAATGCTTTAAAGGCAACCTTTTTTTTGGATGAGAAGGGAATCGCCCAGGGGCATAGGTCTTTGCTGGTAGTAAATGACCATGATGAGTTAGTTGGGGTTATGACTGTCCGCTCGATCTTGCAGGCATTGGTTATAGCAGAAAAGGATTCAGGCATGTCCAAAGATTATCTCTGGGTTTACCTGCTGGGTGAAATTCATAAGTCAGCAGGTGATATACCTATTAAGAAAGTTATGCGCAGTAAAAAAGTTGCCTCAGTTAAGGTTGACGATGATTTAATGATAGCCGTGGAATTAATGGTGAGAAATGGTATTAATTCTGTGCCGGTGCTTGATGATGGAAAGGTAGTAGGTGTAATCAGAGGTATAGATGTATTTAATATGATAGGTGAATTGTTGTAACACCAGCTGGCTTGATTCTTTGTTAAAGCAAAGATTATCAAGTCGGCTGTTTTTATTTTACCCCGGGAAGATTTGTGTTTGCATAATTTCTGTCGGGCATGAGTGCCTGTGGCCGTCTCGAAAGTTACTTAAACGACTTTCTTAAAATTTGATAAATAGAAACTCTTATCAATTGACAATTAATTGTTAGTTACTTGATTAGATAGATTACTTCTAAAAACAGTGCTGTGATTCCTGCAGCCATTAACGGCCCGACCGGCTGCCCGTTAAATAGAACAATGCCTATGATGGAGCCAAAAACCAGGCCGAAAATAACTGCAGGATCAACTTGCAGCAGTTTTAACCCCTCACCGTTTAAATGGGTGGCTAAGGCCCCGCCCAGTATTGCCATTAATCCCGGTAGAGAGGTCAGTGTATAAATAATATCTTTACTGTCAATTTTTCCGGAAGCCAGAGGGACCAATATAGAAATAATTAAAAACAGCAGACCTATTTCAAGTCCCCTTTTTTCCAGGTAAGGGAAGATAAACTGCAAGTTGACCAGCTTAAGTATTAGAAGAATTAATGCTGCAGCAGCTATCAAATTAGACCGGAAAAATACTCCGATAACCAGTAAGGCAATTAGCATGGCAAGCCCTGACATAAGGTCCTCCGTTATTCTGTATTTGTCCATTATATGTTGCAGAATGTTTTATTATAACCCGCTTTCTCGGCAACCATAGGCACTTGTTCTTATCGGAAATTATGCGGTACTAATCTCGCTTATGCAACATAAATTTGTACTTCATTAAACAATGACTTATCCGCAGCTCCACCAGAAGCACAATTTACCGGAATACAATAAAAGTCACGGTTTCCCGTGACAAGTCGTACTTAAACTCTGCTTATAATATTATTGCATGAAAATCTCAGGGTATCTCCTCTTAAACCCGATCTCAAGGCTTCTAAAGCCAAGACCTCATGGGGAGCTATATTGCCTATATTTACATTGGGCCCGAAACGCATTATTAATTCTTGCTGCTGCTGTTTTAAAGGCGCCTCCCATATGAGCATACTCGGATCAGGTATTACGGAAACAATCTCCTCCATCTGATGCATTATAAAACAACCGTTATGGTCATATACCCCGGCATTCTGACCTGATTCCCTTCCTTCAACAATTATCCAATCAGCCCCGCAGTCAACATCTTTTTTAATCTGCGACAACATTTCCGGCAGGGGAATCTGATCACGGGGATCCTTTTGCCCTATCTCAGTTAACACTTTTAGATTTATGCTGCTGGCCAGAGAAATGGCTTTTTCTCTTATTTCATCAGGTATTTTGATAGTTCCGTCTGACACCTCAATTGCGGTAAAACCTATATGCTTAGCCATTATGATAAATTCTTCCCAGCTATCCTGCAGTACGGCTATTTCAAAAAAGGTACCTCCTGGGTAGATATCAATATTAAAGGATAGTGCCATACTTATTTTCTCTTCCAATAGATTCTGGGAATAAAGGGCTGATGTACCAAATCCCAGTTTTATGAAATCAATATAATCTCCTACCAGTGTAAGTAAATCTCTGGTTTCACCTAATCCCAGACCATTATCAATAATCATGGTTAAGCCTTTTGCTCTGGGTTTGCTGTCACGTCCGTCCAGCGGGAAGCGAAGCAACTGCCGCCAGGTTTTTGAACTATGATATTCACTCATTCCTCCAACTCCTTTCACGGGCAATTCACCCTGCGGTGTCTTACACCTCCGAAATCTTTCTAACCCGTTAATGAAGTGAAGTGATACTTGTTGTCTGTAGCAATAACACCTTATGCACTCAGAGTATTCAGAATACAAAACATATGTTACATAGTATCAGCGGTTATTTGCCATAACAGTTATGCCATTTAATGGTTTTTGCATCAAGTATCCTTTTTATTATTTAGAGGTTTATTGACAGGCTTATTCAGAACAAATATTTGTTGCGGTGTTTTAACCTGTACTGTTTGGATATCTATGGGCGGTTTATCGCCCTCTTTTTTTGCAGATTTATTTTGAACGGGTTTTATAAAGAGAAGTGCTAAAACTGCTGCTGATGCTGATATAGCTGAGGAACTCCAAAACATAACCTTCCAGCTGATACCCATGAGCAGACCGAAAAGCGGCGGTCCTGCAGCAACGCCGAAAAAACGCACGCTTCCGTAAAAAGAAGTTAACAGACCCCTTTCTTCAGAACCGGCAGAACTGGTAATGAAAGTATTTAGACAGGGCAGAACCAAACCGCTGCCAATTCCGGCCAGAGAGATAGCTATAAAGAATATATAGGTATTATGAAATAACGGCAAAACTGAAAGGGCGGCACCGGTAAGAAACAGCCCGGTGACAATCAAGGTTTTCATTAAGCCAAAATTCTTTTTGATGCTTAAACCAGTTATATAAGAAGTCGCACTCATGAAGAGCACCGGAATAGCTAAAGCTCCTCCTTTAGAAACCCCTTTAAGTCCATAAGTGTTTTCCAGGTAGTCGGACAGGAAAAAAAGCACGCCGAACAGAACCAGCAGGGCGGCTGCTCCGGCAAAAAAGGCTGACAGCAGCATAGGGTAACTATTTTTAAATATTTTGGCAAAGTCCTGCAAATACTTGCGCATTGGCTCATTTGAGGTATTTCCTTCCGGTTCTTTTACTAAAAACCATACTGCCGCTGCAATAGGTACTGCGATGAGAGGAAAAAAAAGCAGTGTCGCGTACCAGGCTATAAGTCCCACCAGAGAACCCAGAATGGGACTTATAACTTTGCCCAGACCGTTGGCGGACTCAATTATACCCAGCGATTTGCTGCGTTCCGAACCTTTATACAAGTCTCCGCATAAGGCCATAGCAATAGAAGAAGTGCCTGCTGCCCCAATACCCTGCATGATTCGCCCGGCCAGTATAATATAATAAGAACTTTGTTTCAGCAGTATTGCTGCCAGACCTGCTATTACACCACCCAGACCATATAGTAAGAGTGCCGGTACGATAATTTTCTTTCGCCCGAAGCGATCAGAAAGGAAACCGGCAACCGGGATGATTAATCCGGCAGAAAAAGAGAACACTGATATGATCAGGCTGACCTTGAACTGAGATAGAGCTAATGAAGTTTTGATGGCCGGGAGAACCGGTATGAGCATGGAATTTCCCAGTACCATAACCAGTGCCACACCGGCTAGAGAAGCCAGGGCTATACTTCCGCCTTTTTTCATATAATATCACTTCCCTTGCAGTTATTATTAATCTCATGATTTTTAAAACCACAAATAAAAGACAGTCATTACCTAAATGAAGTATTTCATCATTGTTTATATAGCAAGCTTTTATGAAGAGGAAAACAAAAAAGCAGATAACGTAAAGTATTTTACCACGATTAAATATTTCGTATGTATTTCTTTTACTTGTACCGCATATGAGATTTATGTATATTTTTTATCTTTGGGGGAGGCGTGAGGATGCTGCAAATTTTTGATAAAATAGTTCTGGGAATGGCTGGTATGAGATTATTGTCTGCCAGCGTAGAATTGACCGCCGCTTTGTTAATGCTAAAATATAATAACGTGGCCGTTGCTTTTAAGATTAATTCTGTTCTGGCAATGGTTGGTCCGATGATCTTAGTTACTGTAACCTCTATTGGCCTGTTCGGCTTAATGGGAAGGCTTCCCTGGAGCGGAATGTTGATTATTATTCTGGGTGTATTGTTGATTTTTATCGGTATGAGCAAACTCTGAACAATTTGTTGCCCAACTGTGAAAATTCGTCTATTATATTGTTAAATAAACAAAAAACCATTGACATATACGATAAACTTGTATAACATTACTTAGTAATAAAAGCTGCCTTTAACATCGGCTCAGTGAGGCCGGTAAGGAGCGCATGGGTAATGTTTACTTGTCAAACTATGCCTGCTTACTGTTAAGCAGGTTTTTTAATACCCTTAACAAGGAGATGGGTTAATAATGATGAAGGAAAAAGCTCAGATCCTGGATGCGCAAGGTATTCAAAGGGCTTTAACCAGAATTGCGCATGAAATAATTGAAAGAAATAAAGGAACTGAAAACCTGGTATTAATCGGTATCAGACGAAGAGGTGTTCCTCTGGCTAACAGGTTAGCCGAAAAAATCCGACAAATCGAAGGTACTTCAGTCGAAGTCGGCATACTGGATATTACTCTGTACCGGGATGATTTAACTACATTAGCTTATCACCCGGTAGTACACAGAACTGAAATAAATTTTCCGGTTAAAGACAAAATTATTGTTTTGGTTGACGACGTTATTTATACCGGTAGGACTATCCGGGCCGCGCTGGATGCTTTAATTGATTTAGGGAGACCCGAGGTTATTCAATTAGCGGCTTTGATAGACAGGGGTCACCGTGAATTACCGATTCGGGCTGACTACATAGGGAAAAATGTTCCTACATCAAGGAAAGAAGAAGTTTCCGTAAGGTTAAATGAAACTGACGGGGAAGAGAAAGTAATTATCTTAGAATCAATAGAATAATTTTTTAGCACCATCCTTTTAAAAACGGTCCTGTGAGGCCGGCAAAGGAAGGTAGTGTTTTTATACCTTTGCCAGCCTCACGCCGTTTAACGGAGTGAGGTTTTTATTGTGGAAAGGGGGAGTGTTTGTGAGCCTGAACAGCAAAGATCTTCTGGGTATTCGTGAACTTACGGTTGAAGAGATTAATCTAATTTTGGATACTGCAACTCCTATGAAGGACATACTCAAACGTAAAATAAAAAAGGTGCCGACTTTAAGAGGCCGTACTATTGTGACATTTTTTTATGAACCCAGTACCAGAACCAGGTCCTCTTTTGATTTGGCTGCCAAGTATTTAAGCGCCGATACCATTGCTATTTCTCCCAGCACCAGCAGTGTGGTCAAGGGAGAAAGTCTCAAGGATACAGCTCTTACCATTGAAGCTATGGGAGCTAACATTATAATTATACGTCATTCGGCTGCCGGTTCGCCTCATTTGCTGGCCAAGACCGTACGGGCCTCTGTAATCAACGCCGGTGACGGGACACATGAACATCCAACGCAAGCATTGTTGGATATGTATACGATCAGAGAAAAGAAGGGCACGCTGAAGGGCTTGAAAGTTGCTATCCTGGGAGATATTTTACACAGCCGCGTAGCCCGCTCGAATATCTGGGGTCTGACTAAAATGGGTGCGGAAGTAAGAGTGACCGGGCCCGCAACTTTAATGCCCGCGGAAATCGAAAAACTGGGAGTAAAGGTCTATATGTCAGTTGAAGAAGCTCTGGAGGGTGTAGATGTCATTAACGTGCTGCGCATCCAGCTGGAGAGGCAGCAGCAGGGACTGTTTCCTAGTATCAGGGAATATGCACGCCTTTTCGGGCTGAATAAACAGAGGCTGGCTTTAGCCAGGCCTGATGCTCTGGTTTTACATCCCGGCCCGATGAACAGGGGTGTGGAAATTGCACCGGAAATAGCTGACGGTACACAGTCGGTGATAGTGGAACAGGTGACAAACGGCGTAGCTATACGCATGGCCTTACTGTACCTGCTCTCCGGAGAGGAGGATTCCAATGAGATTACTGGTTAAAGGCGGTACGGTGGTTGATTCACTGGGGCAAATTGAGACAAAGGCTGATATATTAATAGCTGACGGAAAAATTGAAGCTGTTGGCAGTGATTTAAATGTTAAAGGGGCGGAAATTATTGACGCCGGCGGTAAAATAGTTACGCCTGGTCTGATCGATATGCATGTGCATTTGCGTGAACCTGGCTTTGAGGCTAAAGAAACAATTGCCACCGGGACCAGGGCAGCGGCGCGCGGCGGCTTCACTTCTGTTGCCTGTATGCCCAATACCAGGCCGGTGGCTGATGATCAGACTGTGATCAAGTTTATCGTGGAGCGAGCTAAAGAAACGGGTATTGTAAATGTTTTTCCGATTGGGGCTGTCACCAAGGGTTCAAAGGGTGAAGAATTATCCGAAATGGCGGATTTGAAAGCCTATGGTGCGGTGGCATTTTCCGATGACGGTTCTCCGGTGAGCAGTTCGGCCGTCATGCGCAGGGCCATGCAGTATGCTAAAATGCTGGGTTTGCCGGTAATTTCTCATTGTGAGGATAAAGATTTAGTTGCCGGTGGTCTCATGCATGAAGGCTACATGTCCACCGTCTTAGGGCTGAGAGGCATTCCCTCTGCAGCCGAGGAAATTATGGTGTCAAGAGATATCCTCTTAGCTGAACTGACAGGTTGTCCTTTGCACCTGGCTCATATCAGTACAGCCGGTTCAGTGCGGCTGGTACGCGAGGCTAAGGCGAGGGGATTGGCTGTAACAGCCGAAGCAACACCCCATCATTTTACTTTGACTGATAATGTTGTGGTGGATTATAATACCGCCACCAAAGTGAACCCGCCTCTGCGAACGGATGAAGATGTAGCCGCTGTCAGGCAGGGCCTGGCAGATGGTACAATTGACGTTATAGCTACTGACCATGCCCCTCACACGGCGGAAGAAAAGGATGTCGAGTATCAATATGCCCCTTTTGGCATGGTTGGTCTGGAGACAGCAGTAGGATTGATTTTTACAGAGCTTATTGCACCTGGTTTTTTGACTCTCTCAGAGGCCATAAAAAAAATTACTGTTAACCCGGCGAAAATATTAGGTATAAATAAAGGTACGCTGGCTGTTGGTGCCGATGCCGACATTACTGTCATAGATCCTGATTTAGAGGAAAATGTGGATGCCGGAAAGTTTCTAAGTAAAGGTAAGAACAGTCCTTTTACAGGCAGGCGTTTAAGGGGATTACCGGTAATGACTGTTGTGGGTGGGCGTATTGTTATGCGTGAGGGTGTTATTACTGTTTAAAGTTATTATATTCGGAGGTGTACTTTTGTGCAAGCAATACTGGCTTTAGAAGACGGTGCTATTTTCACCGGAGAGGCTTTCGGAGCTACCGGTGAGCAGTGGGGAGAGGTTGTTTTTAATACCTCTATGACAGGTTACCAGGAAGTCTTAACCGACCCTTCCTACTGCGGCCAGATAGTAGTAATGACATATCCGTTAATTGGCAACTATGGTATCAATAAAGAAGACTTTGAGGCGAAAAGATCTTTTGCAAGAGGTTTTATAGTACGGGAAATATGTGACCGTCCCAGTAACTGGCGAGTAAGTTGCACAGTATCCGATTTCTTAACTAAAGAAAATATTATCGGGTTGGCCGGAGTGGATACAAGGGCTTTGACCCGTCATTTGCGCAGTCATGGAACCATGCGCGGGATCATTTGTACAGGCGAGGCGGATATCAAAGAATTGGTTAACAAGGCTGCCAACAGCCCGGATCTTTCCGAGCAGGAAATGATATCTGTTGTTTCCACCTGTGAAAGCTATACTCTGCCCGGCAGCGGGCCGCGTGTTGTTCTTATGGATTTAGGTTCTAAATCAAATATTGCCAGCTGTCTCAATAAGCGTGGCTGCGAAGTTATTATTGTGCCTCACGATGCCGGGCCGGAAGATATTCTGGCCTTAAATCCGGACGGCATGATGCTTTCCAACGGGCCGGGAGACCCGGTAATGGTGCCGCACGGTATTGAAAATACCAGAGCTCTTTTGAATAAGCTGCCTATTTTCGGTATCTGTTTGGGCCACCAGGTGGTTGCCCTGGCCCTGGGAGCTAAAACCTATAAATTGAAATTCGGCCACCGGGGGGCTAATCACCCGGTTAAGGATTTGCACAGCGGCAAAGTTAATATAACCAGCCAGAATCATGGTTTTGCAGTAGATGAGGCATCTTTGAACGGTCTGGATGTATATGTCTCGCACAGAAATTTGAATGATAATACAGTGGAAGGCATTGCTCATAAGCACCTGCCTTTGTTTACGGTACAATATCACCCGGAAGCTTCACCTGGACCAATGGAATCTGCCTATCTTTTTGATGAATTCATAGCTAGACTGAAGCAGGAGGTGTAGTGCCATGCCGTTAAAAGAGGGTCTGAAAAAAGTGATGGTCATCGGTTCCGGCCCGATCATCATCGGCCAGGCAGCCGAGTTTGATTATGCAGGTACCCAGGCTTGCCGGGCTTTGCGCGAAGAGGGTTTGGAAGTTGTGCTGGTCAATTCTAATCCGGCTACCATTATGACAGACAGCAATATGGCTGACCGGATATATATTGATCCCCTGACACCGGAATTTGTGACCAAGGTTCTGAAGAAAGAGAAGCCGGACGGTCTCCTGCCCACTCTGGGCGGACAGGTAGGTTTAAATATGGCTTTGCAGTTGGCTAAATCGGGTGTTTTGGAGGAAACCGGAGTTCAACTGCTGGGCACACCGCTGGAAAGTATCATCAAGGCGGAAGACAGGGAAGGCTTTAAATCGATGATGCAGAGCATTAATGAGCCTATACCGGAGAGTGACATTGTTTCCAGCGTGGAGGATGCTGTTAAGTTTGCCGAGAGAGTCGGTTTCCCGTTGGTTGTGCGTCCTGCTTATACTCTTGGCGGCACGGGCGGCGGAATGGTTTATAATATGGCTGAGTTAAAGAGTACTGCCACCAGAGGCATCAGGCACAGTATTATTAACCAGATACTGGTAGAACGCAGTTTAGTTGGCTGGAAGGAAATTGAGTTTGAGGTAATGAGAGACAGTATGGATAACTGTATAACCATATGCAGTATGGAAAACATTGATCCTATGGGTATCCATACCGGTGACAGCATTGTTGTGGCACCCTGTCAGACTTTAAGTGATAAGGAATATCAGATGCTGAGATCAGCCTCACTAAAAATTATCAGGGCTCTGGGTGTGCATGGCGGTTGTAATGTGCAGTATGCTTTGGACCCCGACAGTTTCCAGTACTATGTTATTGAAGTTAACCCGCGAGTTTCCCGTTCTTCCGCTCTGGCTTCCAAAGCTACTGGTTACCCGATTGCCAAGGTGTCAGCCAAGATTGCCGTCGGACTGACACTGGATGAAATTAAAAATGCAGTTACCGGCAAGACTTATGCTTGTTTTGAGCCGACTATTGATTACGTGGTGTTCAAGTTTCCCCGCTGGCCTTTTGATAAGTTTGCCCTGGCTGACAGGCAACTGGGTACTCAAATGAAGGCTACCGGTGAGGTAATGTCTATTGATCGGACTCTGGAAGGGGCCATTCTCAAAGCTGTACGTTCTCTGGAAATCGGTTCACCCGGTCTGGCAGTTGAGGGAGCGGAGGCTTATACAGAGGAGCTTTTGGAAAGCAAGCTCTCTCATCCTGAGGATGAGAGACTTTTCCTGGTTGCGGAAGCTTTCAGACGGGGTATGCTGATTGACCGGGTTCATGAATTAACCAAGATTGATCGATTTTTTCTGGATAAAATATATAATATAGTCAAAATGGAAAAGGAAATTAAGCTGGTTAAAGGGAATATTAACAGGCTCAAACCTGAACTCTTGACCAGAGCTAAAAAAATGGGGTTTGCTGATGTCTATCTGGCCAAACTGGCTGGAGTGGATTATGAGTTTTTGAGATCTTATCGCAAGGAACTGAATATTGTCCCTTCCTACAAAATGGTTGATACCTGCGCGGCTGAATTTGAAGCGGAAACTCCTTATTTTTATTCTTCCTATGATCAGGAGAACGAAGCTTTGCCGTCGGAAAAAAGAAAAATCGTGGTGCTCGGTTCCGGCCCGATTCGCATTGGCCAGGGTATAGAGTTTGATTACTGCTCGGTTCATTCCGTTTGGGCTCTGCGGGAGGCAGGAATTGAAGCCATTATTATCAACAATAACCCGGAAACTGTCAGCACTGACTTTGATACGGCGGATCGCTTATATTTTGAGCCTATGCTGCCGGAAGATGTATTAAACATACTGGAGAATGAAAAACCGGAAGGTGTAATTGTGCAGTTTGGCGGGCAGACAGCTATAAATCTGGCTAAGCCTCTGGAAAATGCCGGTATCAAAATATTGGGAACATCTGTGGAAAACATAGACAGGGCAGAAGACAGAGAGCGCTTCGACCGTCTCTTAAGCAAACTTAATATTCCCCGGCCGGCCGGCAATACCGTTTTTTCAGTTACTGAAGCTATCGGTGTGGCTGACGAAATAGGCTACCCGGTGCTGGTGCGTCCTTCCTATGTGCTGGGTGGCAGGGCTATGGAGATAGTTTATAATGAAATTGATTTATTGAACTATATGGCTTCAGCAGTTAAGGTAACTCCTGAACACCCTGTACTTGTTGATAAGTACCTTTGCGGCAAAGAGCTGGAGGTAGACGCTATCTCTGACGGCAAGGATGTCTTAATTCCGGGTATTATGGAGCATATTGAGCGTGCGGGAGTGCATTCGGGCGACAGTATAGCTGTCTATCCCCCGCGCAATCTGTCTGACAGAATCAGAGGTTTGCTAGTGGATTATACCACCAGGTTGGCTAAAGAGCTGAATGTCAAAGGAGTAATCAATATCCAGTATGTGCTGCATGAGGATCAGTTGTATGTATTGGAAGTAAACCCTCGTTCCAGCCGTACCGTACCCTATATGAGCAAGATTACAGGCATACCCATGGTCAATTTGGCTACAAAGATAATTTTAGGGCAAACTCTGGCTGATTTGGGTTATTCAGCCGGTTTGTATCCTGAATCCAAGTTTGTAGGTGTCAAGGTGCCTGTATTCTCCTTTGGCAAATTGCTTCAGGTGGATATCTCCTTGGGGCCTGAAATGAAATCTACCGGTGAAGTTATGGGTATGGATAAGAATTACTGTATAGCAACATACAAGGCTTTCGTGGCGGCAGGCTATGATTTTCCCAAACACGGTACTATTTTGGTCACAGTAGCCGATAAGGATAAAGCTGAGGCACTGCCTATTATCAAAGGCCTGGCCGGTTTAGGCTATAAAATATGTGCTACCAGAGGGACTGCTGATTTTCTGGCCAGTGAAGGCCTTTCCGTTGAGTCTGTCAATAAGGTTCATGAGGCTTCTCCCAATATTATTGATTTAATCAGGCAAAACTCCATCCACCTGGTAATCAATACTTTAACCAAGGGTAAAGCTCCGGAGCGTGACGGCTTCAGAATACGCAGGACAGCTGTCGAACACGGTGTTCCCTGCCTGACTTCTCTGGATACGGCGCGTGCTATATATGAAGTTCTGGGCGCGATAAAAGTTGGTGGGGATATAGAACTTTTACCGCTCCAGGAGTATATGAAGAATAAATAGCAGTATTTGAGAGGGGGACTATTCCCCTCTCATTAATTAATATATGGAATATAGTTGGGTTCCATTGGAACCAGTGTGAAAGGTCGTGTAGAATTGTCCTTTTTGATAGATGCCTTAGTTATTAAGCAGGAGCGGGTAGGACCCGGACTTTATTTTATGGAATTGCAGGCACCTGAAATAGCGCGGAAAGCTGTGCCGGGTCAGTTTGTGCATATGCAGGTGAGCAGGGAACTCGAACCTTTGCTGAGACGTCCTTTCAGTATTTATAATGCTGATCAAGATAAAGGCAGGCTGGAATTGCTTTATCAGGTTGTAGGAAAAGGGACGGAAATTTTATCTAAAGCTGCTCCTGGTCAAAATTTGAGTGTGTTGGGCCCGCTGGGCAGGGGATTTGTTTTGCCGGAGAAAGGACAAAAGGTTATGGTGGTGGGAGGCGGTATAGGCATAGCACCGCTGGTCTTTTTATTAAAGGAGCTGGCAGCCGGAGGCATATCGGCAGAAGTTTATCTGGGGGCCAGGACAAAAACATGCTTACCGTCTTTGTCACAAGTTGGCTCAATGGGCTTTCAGCCTAAAGTTGCCAGTGATGACGGAACAATAGGTTATCACGGACAAATAACGGCCTTGCTGGAAAGGGATATGGCAGATACGGCTATAGCTTTTCTTAAACCGGACATGGCTTATGCCTGCGGGCCTAAACCTATGCTAAAAAGTTTGGCCAGGTTGCTGCTGGCTAAACACATTCCTTTTCAAGTGTCTCTGGAGGAGCATATGGGCTGCGGTGTGGGCGCCTGCCTGTCCTGCGCCTGTAAAATCAAGGCGAATAACCAGGAAGGTTACCTTTACCGCCATGTATGTGTAAACGGGCCGGTATTCCCCGGTGAGGAGGTGGTATGGGATGAAGCCTGAGCTATCAGTCAATATCGGTGGCATTAAAATGAAAAACCCGGTAACCACTGCTTCCGGAACCTTTGGCTATGGGCCGGAATACGCGCCCTACATTGATTTGAATCGTTTAGGCGCAATAGTTGTCAAAGGAACTACCTTAAAATCCCGCCAGGGTAACCCTACTCCCAGGATTGTTGAGACACCTTCGGGTATGCTCAATGCAATAGGTTTGCAAAATCCCGGTGTTGATTATTTCATTGAGCGGGCTTTGCCTTTTCTAAGTAATTTTGACCTGCCGGTGATTGTTAATATCTCCGGTGATACGGTGGAGGACTACGGGCTGCTGGCCGGAAAGCTTGACAGTGCGTCCGGTGTAGCCGGTTTGGAAGTAAACATTTCCTGCCCTAATGTAAAAAAAGGCGGCTTGCAGTTTGGCAGCGATCCTGAATCGGCTGCCGAAGTGGTGCGAGTGATTAAAAGCAGTACCGGTCTGCCGGTAATAGTAAAGTTATCTCCCAATGTGACCAGTATAACGGACCTGGCGGTAAGCGTAGCTGAGGCCGGTGCAGATGCTTTGTCTTTAATCAATACTATTTTGGGTATGGCTATAGATATTAAAGCCAGGCGTCCTGTTTTAGGCAATATTATGGGAGGTTTATCCGGTCCTGCTGTTCGCCCTGTAGCTGTGCGGTGCGTCTGGCAGGTCTATAAAGCGGTAAAATTACCTATTATAGGAATGGGTGGTATTGTTTCTGCTGAAGACGCTATCGAGTTTATACTGGCGGGTGCCAGCGCTGTAGCCGTGGGTACGGCTAACTTTGTCAATCCGAGAGCGACTGTAGAAATACTGGAAGGAATTGAAGAATATTGCCGAAAATATGGTTGCCGGGATATTCAGGAACTGGTGGGGGCAGCACACAGGCAATAAGGAGGTAAAAACAGTTGAATACCCGTGATCGATTGATTGTAGCACTGGATGTGGACAGCCCGGAAAAAGCAATACACTTAACCAAACTGCTGTCTCCTTATGTGGGAGCTTTTAAGGTAGGCATGGAGCTGTTCAACAGTGTGGGGCCAGAAATAATTTATACTCTGAAAAAACTCGGTGCCAATATCTTTGTTGATTTAAAACTTCATGACATCCCCAATACCGTGGCGCGAGCCTCCAGGGTTTTGACCTCTCACGGCGCTGATATACTTAATGTTCACGCTGCCGGAGGCAAAGAGATGATGCAGTCCGCTGCGCAGGCGGTTAATAAAGAGGTTTTGGACAAAGGCTTAACCAGACCCCTGGTAGTGGCTGTTACTGTTTTAACCAGTATTAGTGCGCGGGCATTTAAAGAGGAAATAGGTTTTGCCGGTGAAATTGAAGATAAGGTGGTAAACTGGGCTAAACTGGCTCAAGCCGCCGGCCTGGACGGCGTAGTGGCTTCACCGCAGGAAATTAGAGCTATCAGGCAGGCTTGCGGACCTGAGTTTGTCATTATTACCCCGGGCATTCGCCCGTCCGGTGGCGCGGTGCATGACCAGAAAAGAGTGACCACACCGGGAGAAGCCATAGCTGCAGGTGCCACCTATATAGTAGTGGGGCGGCCAATTACGGAAAATTCGGATCCCGTTCAGGCAGCCAGGAATATTGTTTCCGAAATGAACTGATATTTTGAATTAAGAGGTGATGAGATGCTGAACAGAGAAGAAATTTTAAAAATATTCACTGATACCGAAGCTATGTTAACCGGTCATTTCCGGCTCACTTCCGGCAAGCACAGTGACCGCTATTTTCAATGCGCCCAGGTGCTGCAATACCCCCGTTATTGTGAAATTCTATGCCGGGAACTTGCAGAGCGTTATCAAGGTACCAAAATAGACACTGTTATCGGGCCGGCCATGGGGGGTATTACGATTTCTTATGAGGTGGCCAGGATTTTAGGTGCCAGGAGCCTCTTTACAGAAAGAGAAAATGGTTTAATGACTCTGCGCCGTGGCTTTACAATACAGCCGGGTGAAAAAATACTGGTTGTGGAGGATGTTATCACCACCGGAGGCTCTGTAATGGAAGTGATCAAGCTTGTGCGAAGTGCCGGTGGGGATGTCGTCGGCGCCGGTGTACTGGTAGATCGCAGTAACGGCCAAGTGGATCTGGGTGTACGTACTGAGGCATTATTAGTTACTTCCGTTGTCACCTATGAACCGGAAGATTGTCCTCTGTGTAAAGAAGGTATTCCTGCTGTAAAACCAGGCAGCAGAAAGGCTTAATTAATAATATTTGTCATATCGCAGCAGAATTGCTTGACAGACTTTTTGAGCTTTATATATGGCTGTACAGTTTAAGGTGGATAATTTAGAAACAATTGAGCAGGAAGGGGTGATTAACCCCGTCCTCTCATACTTCTGCTGTAGGTACTGTACGTTATACGGTGATACTCATTGCTTTGCAAGTAGTATTTTATATTTACAGGTTGTCATTATAGTCTTTGGCAAAGAATTCCCCGGCATCCGCATTTTTTAACGCAGCCTTGACTAAG
Source organism: Desulfofarcimen acetoxidans DSM 771 (assembly GCF_000024205.1). Classification (NCBI taxonomy): domain Bacteria; kingdom Bacillati; phylum Bacillota; class Clostridia; order Eubacteriales; family Peptococcaceae; genus Desulfofarcimen; species Desulfofarcimen acetoxidans. The sequence goes on along the minus strand of NC_013216.1, from coordinate 2,519,599 downwards.
AAAGAGTTATTGGAAAGTATAATATCAAAAGCGCCGTTGTATTTCCGGGTAATTCTCTGGATGATGGAAATACCGTACCCATGCTTTGTCTTATCTGCTTTTGATGTGATAAAGTCTTCACCGGCCATAACCGGTGCCACAGGGGAAGTATTTAAGACACCGAAATAAATAAAACCATTCTTCATTCTGATAGAAATATCAATTTTCTTCTTATGACCCTCCGGTATTTTAATGCAAGCCTCAATAGCGTTGTCCAGCATGTTAACCAACAGGCTGCACAGGTCGTTGCCCTGTATTTTTAATTTATCGGGCAAATTTCCGGTAAATCTAACTTCGATTCCGCTGTCTTCGGCTTCAGAAATTTTTTCGGTTAAAATGGCGTTGATTAGCTTGTTTTCACAGAGGTATGTTTCCTTTATTTTCTTAAAGTCATAGCCTACCTGTTTCAGATACAGTTTTAATTCTTCATATACCCCATTCCCCGCCAGATTGCTGATCACCGAAAAATGCCTGTCGATATCATGCCAGATCCGTTTGGTTTCTTCAATGTACTTTTCTGTCTTGTTATAATTCTTATATAGAAGTTCTCCTTCCAGCCGCAGGGTCATATTTTCATTAAGTATGCGGTATTCCTTTTGAGCAGAGCTTAGAACCACCTTTCCGGTCATTAGTACAAGGACCGGAAGAGCCGTAATGATTAAGCTGAAATCCATTGTCTCATATCTTCCGGCAGTAAAATAACTGTGGGCATTGATTACTGAGGTCAATAAAATGGCAATGACTGAGACAGCAATTTCCGGCCGTCCGGAGCCGGATTTGAATTCTTTTACGAAGGTAATGATGAGGCCTGCCAGGATGGCGGCAAACAATGCCGGCTGCCAGTGCAGAAAAATAATATCAATATTTAAAAAGTTACAGACTAACCATATTGCCAGAAACACGCTCTGGACAACGGCCATTGCTGTAAGCAGCCTGCTTTGGGCATAGCCCCTGTCCGCCGCTACAAATAATAACGCCGGTATAGGCAGCGCCAGATTTATGATATTCACCATCCAGTAAACAGCCTCCGGCCCTGTATAAAAAGCAATGCTGCTGAGATTTAATAAAATGCCTGTCCCTATAAACAGCGCTATTAGAGCGAGCATCAATAGAGAAAGGTCGAATTTTTTTAAAATAGCTGAAATCAGTGTAAATATCAATATGGATATGCCGATAAATATATAAAGCAACGCGAAAGCTGATTTCATCAGGTCGGATTTTTGTAAAGCCCTGATTATCTCTATGGCATTATCCAATATAATATATTTGGACACCGCTGTGTTCCCTGGTTGATTAGTTGCCAACACCAGCCTGAACTCCCTGCCGTCTGTGCCGTCGGGTATTTTAAGTATATGGGTTTTTACTCCCCGGACCTCTTTGCTGTCCAAAGGGGGGTTGAAGGTGTAAATGTCTTGATCATTGACAAAGGCTGCCACGCGGTAGCCGATGGTGACAAAGCATACGCTTTGATCTACCGTGGCAGGCAGTGTCTTAGTGAGGACTGCCAAGTGCTCATTTTTCAAAGAACCTGCTTTAGCAAAAGAGGCAGCTTCGTACAGGGTTTTGGTACCACCGGATATTTTCCAGCCTGTGTTCATGGTGTGCGTATCGGTATTATAAAACAGGCCACGGCTGCCGCTTATGAGATCGGCACACATCAACAAACCTGAAAAACACAGGGCAGCCAGGGTGAGAAGCCAGATCTTCCTGGACGACACAGGCGTCACCTCACTTGACTTAATAGCTTGACTAAATAGTGGAATATTATGCTATTATAATATTAAAGGCTACAATAAAAATAAACAATATGCTTCAGGCATAAAAGCTGCTTATTTATAACGGTATAAAGGTTGGTAAAGAATCATGCTGTATAAAATAGCTATCTGTGATGATGAGGAGAATTTTGTCGTCGCACTGCGCCATCAGGTGTCGGGGATTTTGCACAATACTGGTGTTGCCTTTGATATCGAAGTTTTTTTCTCCGGCGAAGCGTTATTAAACTGTATCAACGAAGAACCCGCCGGCTTTGACCTGATTTTTCTGGATATTTTCATGAAGGAAATCAACGGCATTGATACGGCCAGAGCCATTCGACTCACTAATAATTACGTCGCCATCATCTTCACCACCGTTTCCGGGCAATATGTTTATACTGGTTATGAGGTGCAGGCGCTGCAATATCTTTTGAAACCCATAAATACGCAGGCCCTGGCAACCGCGCTGTTGGTTGACCTCAAAAGGCGGTTTGAAAACCGGTATTTTGTCTTTAAATCAAGAGGGATGACCCATAAAGTGCCCTATGACGACATCGAGTTTTTTGAAAGTACCTTGAAATCGGTGAATTTGGTGGCTAAACAGGGGATTTATGAAATCAATTCCGGAATATCCGGTATGGAAAGCAGTTTGCCCAAACTGAACTTTTGCCGCTGCCATCGTGGCTTTATAATTAATTTCAAACAGGTTTCTATGATGAACGCGCAGTTTTTCACCACCCTCAGCGGGACACTAATACCCATCGGGAAGACCTATGCCAAGGCGGTAAACCGCGCTTTCTTAAATTATATCGGCAGCAGCGATGAAGCTTAGATTACCTTTGCCGGTGAGTGCATGATGGCAAGAATTTTAATAAAGTGATGTAATCACCTGCTTTTTAACTTTTGTTAAAGGACAGGCGGTTTTTTGTTGTGCGGTATTAAACAATAGATCACCCTTGGTATGAACAAACGTTTTTAGGGTATATATGACTGTTGTCCGGTAAATTGCAGACATGTTAATTTTATAAAGAAGATAAATTCTAGTATTTTAGGAGGAAGTGTATTATGGATCCATTATTAGGGGATATTGAACTATTTGCCTTTGATTTTGCACCTAGGCACTGGATGCCCTGTGAGGGTCAAACGTTGAGCACTGCGACATATCAGACTTTGTTTTCACTAATCGGCATTACATTTGGAGGTAACGGTATCACCACCTTCTGCCTGCCTGATCTGCGAAATGCGCTGCCCATGCAAGGTATGGGAATGCATTACTGCATAGCGGTAGAGGGCATTTACCCCAGCAGATATTAATCTAAATGTCTAAAATTTTAAATTTCAGGAGGATGAAATTATGGATTATTTTTTGGGACAAATTATCGTATTCCCATACAGTTTTGTACCAGTGGGATGGATGCTGTGCAACGGACAACAGCTTTCAGTACAGCAGAATGCAGCCCTGTTTTCCTTGATAGGCAACAAATTCGGCGGAAACGGCCAAACCACTTTCAATCTTCCCAACCTGCAAGGAGCAGAAGCAATACCGGGTACCGGATATTATATTTGTGTCTCCGGCATATACCCGACCAGGGAATAAGTGATAATAACCTAAACAAAGGGATTTTTGAAAGGATGGATTGCAATTATGAGTAATATTGCTCTAAAAAAGGCCGCAGGGGCAAACAGTTTTGTTTATCCTTACATACCGGCTAAAGCAGTTGACGGGGTAGTGACACCGCTCAACAGGTGGCTGGGTACATCGCCGATTCCACCGTCGCCGGGAGTACCGGTACCCAACTGGCTAAGTGTCGACCTCGGCGCTAATTTTTGGGTCAGCCGATGGGTGGTCAAGCAACTGGGAGGCGTAGGCTGGTCGACTAATTACAATCTGGTAGATTACAAGTTTCAGGGAAGTCTGGATAATTCTAATTGGTTCGATCTTGACAGTGTGACCGATAATTCGTTAAATTGCACCGACAGAACGATTACACCCTATAAGGTTAGGTGGGTAAGGGTTTACATTACCAAAGGCTTGAGGTGTAATACAAATTTTGCTTCGATAGCGGAATTTGAAGTGTATGACGCGCCTCCCACAGACTCGACCTTATCGGCTCTTAGTTTAAACAGCGGTGCTGCCGTTATTCCTATTAATCCGCCCTTTGCAAAAACAACCGTTGCGTACACCGCGTCGGTTGGCTTTGACACTGAAAATATAACCGTGATGCCAACGACGACAGATCCTAATGCCACAGTTGAGGTAAACGGTGTCCCGGTGCTGTGGGGGCAGTCATCCCAACCGGTCAGCCTGACAGCGGAAGGCATTACACCGGTTAATATAGTGGTTACTCCCGTTATCGGTGAGCCGCAGACATATACAGTCAATGTGACCAGGGCCAGCAGCCCGTATTTGAGTGGGTTGGCAATAAAGTCAGGAAGGACAACGCTTACTCTTTCCCCGCCTTTCAATCGGAATACTTTTGAGTATACTGCTACGGCCGGCGTTATCACAAGTGTTTTAATAACCGCTACCGCCGAAGATACCGGCGCGACAATCGAAATTAAAGGCAATCCTGCAACCAGTGGAGTTGCATTAACGGTTCCTGTGAGCACAGGCAGCAATCCGATTGATATCGTAGTTTCTTCAGTATTTGGTACAGATCAAAAAACATATCTGTGCACAATAAATGTCGGATCTTGATTATATAATCGAGCCGCCTGGAAGATAGTTGCTTTTATCCTCCGGGCGGTAATGAATTTAAAAATCATGGGGAGGGGGGCAAATGTTAATATTTTGAAGAAAATAGTATTTTATCAATTTTATATAATTGTTATTATTATATCAATTATATGCCTTTCAGCGAAACCTGCCGCTTATGCAGCAAGTGCTTCAATTAATGTATCACAGGATGTTGCGACTGATAGTTCTATTATAGATGAAAACAAAGCACATCCAATGATCAATCCGGTTACTGATAACTCTGGAAGTATAAATGTTAACTGGGTTGGGAGCGTACTAGACTATGAGCCTCCTCTTACATATGAAAGAGCGGCTGTCAAATTCAGTCTTGCCGGAATTACAGGTACAATTACCACTGCCACATTTAAATTTTATGTTGTCGATGTTGAAGGAAGCCCTGTGGTAAACATAATTCCAACCGAGGATGACACTTGGAATGAAACTGACTCAAGTCCGGCTTTTCCTACTTATAATGCAGAGAATATCCTTTATTCAATGCCAGTAACTCCTGATGACTGTGAAAAATTTAAAGAATTTAATGTTAAAGATTATATTCAATCATGCGTTGATGCTGGGAAAACAAATGTTGTTTTCGTACTGACAGGGATAGAGGGTGAAGGTTTATGTGATTTTAACTTTGTCAGCAATCAGGATGATAATACAGATTTATGGTCAAAACTGGATTTAACTTACACTCCGGTGCCAACTCCTCCTACGGTAACCGGACCGGAATACACCGGTGACACGAGACCTACCTGGAGCTGGAGTACGGGTGGAGGGGGCAATGGAACATTCCGATATAAACTGGACGATGATGACTTATCTTTGGGAGCCACTACAACGACCTCACTGAGTTACACTCCGGGAAGTGACTTATCCAACGGTTCTCATACTCTTTATGTGCAGGAATCGAATGGTGTAATTCCGGCCCGCTGGTCGGATAGTGGCAGCTTCACTATTACTGTAGTTCTTCCAGCCCCGGTGGTGAGCAGCATCAGCCCGACCAGTGGGCCATCAGCCGGAGGGACATCAATAACAATCAGTGGCACCGGCTTTACTGGGGCCACTGGGGTGAAGTTCGGCAGCACAGCGGCTACCGGCTATACAGTTGACAGCGATACCTCGATCACAGCCACTTCCCCGGCGGGGAGCGGCACAGTGGATGTGACGGTAACAACGTCAGGTGGGACCAGCGCGACGGGTTCGGGCGATCAATTTACCTACATCCTTGATAACGGAGGCCTGAACTATGATTTGTCAGTTTGGGCGACGACGCCAAGCATGACTGTTTATGACGGTAAACTCTATACAACCTGGGTGGAAAACACGAGTGGTCATACGCAAATAAGAGTAAAGAAATATAACGGCACAACATGGGAAAACGCTGACAGCGGCAGTTTGAATATGGATACGCAAAAAGGTGCCTATAATCCTATTTTAATGCCCTATGGAAGTGATTTATATCTTGCTTGGTATGAAGAAACGGGTGCTGATTACCAGGTATATGGAAGGGAATATAACCGTACGGCAAATAGCTGGGAAAATGTTGAGGATCTAAGTTATAGCGCCAACAAAGCCTTTAACGTGAAGCTGGCGGCTTGCAATAACATACTGTATGCAGTATGGCTGGAGAACAATGGAATAAAAAATCAGGTCAGAGCCAAAGTATTTGCCGGTAGTACCTGGAATCAGGCGGATCCGGGAACCTTAAACTGTGATCCCGCTCAAAAAGCAACACTCCCATCGGTTGCGGTATACAGCAATACCCTCTTTGCTGCCTGGAGTGAAAAAGGAAACATTAGAGTAAAAAAATATGATGGCGGAACATCCTGGAGTACGGCAGACAATAATACAAGCATTAATATTGACAGCACTAAATTTGCCGATATGCCGATCCTGTTGGCCGATAGCAGCAACCTGTATATCATTTGGGCTGAGCAGGATAATTCAGGTATATACCAGATCAGGGCCAAAAAATACAACGGTACTTCATGGGATCAAATAGACAGTGGCAGTTTGAATGATAGTTCATCCCAAGATGCATCCATGTTAAACGGAACCGTGTACAATAATATTCTTTATGCAGCCTGGACGGAAAATGGCAAAGTTAAAATTAAGTCATATGCATCAGGCACATGGAAAACAGCAGATGATATAAACTATGATCTGTCAAAAGCGTCTTCCGGGCCGGCCTTTGCGGAATATGACAGTAAACTATATGTATCGTGGAAGGAAGGCAGCGGTACGGCAGACAAAATACGTGCCAAGGTATATGCAGGCGAATAAACATGGGTGGATTAAAATAGAATGGGGTGTGCAGTATGGAAAAAGAAACAATCAAAATGCCATGGATACCCCCGCAAATAATTGAGATTGATATCAAGCTGACAGAAAACGGTGGGGGAATAGGTATTGATATAGCGAGCCAAGGGGTCGATATGAGTTCCTAATATTTATTTATGGTATGGTTAAAGTGCAGCGGGCTATCTGCCCGTTGCACTGTTTTTCACTCAGATACAGATGAAGAAACCTTATATTTGTCAATATATAATTAAGTTCCACGGAAACGAAATGCTTATCCGGTGGCAAACCGGCAGCTAAATAAGCCGGTAACGTTGGTGTATGGAGGCAGTGAGGCAGCAATGGGGTCTATATGTGGTATTTATAATTTAAATGGAAATAATATTAATCCGGAAATATCGGCTTCCATGATGAATGAATTGGGAATATATAAATCAGATTATACGGATACATGGAATGCCGGCCAGGTATTTTTGGGATGCTGCGTTCAATTCATTACCCCGGAATCGGTTTATGAAAAGCTTCCTTATCAAGATAAGGTATCTAATATTACAATTGCCGCAGATGCAATAATAGATAACAGAGCAGAACTGTTTGCCAAACTTGGCATTGGAAAATGTAATCAAGAAATAACCGATAGTTTTCTAATATTAAAAGCCTATCAAAAATGGGGCAAAGCATGTCTGGCACATCTTATGGGTGATTTCGCCTTTGCCGTATGGGACGGGAAGACCGGGGAATTATTTTGTGCCGTTGATCATACCGGAAACAGAACTTTTTATTATTACATATCTCCCAAGCAATTTGCTTTCTCCACCCTCATAAAGCCCTTATTTTCAACAGGAGAGAAGGAAAAAAAATATTCTGACCAATGGATTTGCGATTATCTTTCCCTGCCTGCGGTAATTCATCAACTGGATGCTGAACTAACCATATATAAAGATATTCTTTTACTTCCCGCCGCCCATGCCTTAACTGTGAGTAAACAGGGAATAAGCAAAGAGGTTTACTGGCAGGTGGAAAAGCAAAAAGAACTGAAGCTTAAATCAGACCAAGAGTATGCAGAAGCCTTTCGGCATGTTCTGAAACAGGCAATAAACTGCAGGATCAGGAGCATAAAACCGGTGGGAATAATGCTCAGCGGAGGACTTGATTCAACTTCCATAGCCTGTCTGGCTGCTCAGGAGCTTGGGAAAACCGGCAAATCCCTACAGGCCTTCAGTTCAATACCAATGGAGGGATACCGGAACAAGCTGTCTTCAGGTAAAATAGCTGATGAAACACCATATATCGAGGCAGTCAGGGAGTATTCCGGTAATCTTGATGTCACCTACTGCCGTTGCGACGGAAAAAATTCATTAAGTGATACGGACCGTTTTTTCTTAATATTTGAGCAGCCCTATAAAATACTGGAAAACTTATTTTGGATTGACGGAATTTTAAGCCGGGCCGGGGAAATAAACACCGGCATCATGCTGACTGGAGGTATGGGAAATACTACTATATCCTACGGGATTTTTAGACAGTGTATAATATCACTTATGCGTTCAGGTAAATGGATTCGGCTGGTAAAAGAGATCCGCTCTTATTCGGATCTGAAAAAAATTAATCCCATTAGAATTACATCAGAATTAATTAAGGCATTGCTTCCCTATGAACTACAAATAACATGGTATAAGCTGCGAAACAGCAATTGGGATGCGCCGCTTCATTTATCCCCTATTAATCCAATTTATGCTGACCGGATGGGCGGCAGAGCGAGATTTAAGAGCTATAAATATGACCCGTTTTACATAAAAAAAATGGATTCTTTTCAGTTTAGAAAAATGATGCTGTCTCCTGCTCATCTCAGTCATTTGGCAGGTATTTATACGAAAATTGCTCTTGCCCATAATTTAATAATCAGGGATCCTTCCATTGATAAAAGAGTAATAGAATTCTGTTTTAGTGTACCTGAAGAGCAGTATATCAGAAACGGCAGGGAGAGATTTTTATTGAGGCGTGCCATGGCAGGCATACTTCCGGATAAAGTAAGACTCAATTACGGGTATAGGGGACAGCAAAGTGCCGATTTTGTGCAGAGACTGCTGCCCATGGAGCAAGAAATCAGAGAAGAAATCATGAAAATCGGTCAAAATGAGCAGGAAAAAAAATATCTTGATATCGAAAGAATACACCGGACAATAAAGGCAATTGACCTGGCCGGCACTGACGCTTTTAATGATTATAACTTGCGGATGTTGTTAAGAAGTATCATTTTTTGCCGGTACCTGAAGCATATGCAGTGTTAGGCTTACGAAAACCGTTATTTTTAGATATGGAATTTAATATGGAATGTGAATTTACTATGATAGAAAATAAAGATGCCGTATACAGTGCTTTCGGAATCTGTATATCTTCCGAAATACCCTTACCGGAGCTATTGCCGGGTGCAGGTGTGCCGGATGTGCATATCATTGCCGGTAAAGTGCCTGAATACATTGATGAAGTTATTGCAGGTAATGAATATTATCAGGCCGGTAAAAATCAATTACTGCTGCATGTGAAGGGTGTGGCAAGCTATTATATAAAAAATGGGAGTCAAATTATTGTCGAACCGGTTCAAAAAGCTGAAACGTGTGCTGTTCGTTTGTATCTGCTGGGTTCGGCAATGGGAGCCTTGCTGTTGCAAAGGGGGTTGCTGCCCATTCATGGCAGCGCCATTGCGGCCGGTAAATATTGTTTTATCATTACCGGGGTTCAGGGCGCCGGCAAGTCAACCCTGGCGTCTGCTTTTAAAAATAAGGGATATTCGATCTTAACGGATGATATAGCCGCCGTAGCTTTTGATCAGGCGGGAAATCCCCTGGTTCTACCTGCTTATCCGCAGCAAAAGCTGTGGAAAGACAGCCTGGCATTGCTGGTGAATAATCCAACTTCATATCCCAATATATGGGGAAAATTTAATAAATATGCCATATCAATACAAGATAATTTTTGTGGAATTCCCCAAAAACTTACGGCAATATATGAACTGAGGAAAGAAAATTGTCCGGGTGTAAGCATGAATAGGTTTTCTGGGATGGGCAAGCTTTCCGTGATTATGAATAATATTTACAGATCCGGTTTTATCCGAGGGCTGAACTTGGCAGAGGAATCTTTTCGCCATTCCGCAGCTCTTGCGCAACAGGTGGCTGTTTCCGGAATTATCAGACCGGATGGAATGTTTACGATAGAAGAACAGATTGCCCTTTTGAAGAGGGATTTTGAGGAATGGAAGTGAAATAGATGTATAAACGCCAGAAAATTAAGCCTGAATCAATTATTGTCCAGGCAACCGGTTTCATTGCAGCCGATTTGGATGGCGAAAAGGCCATGCTGAGTGTTGAAAAAGGCAAGTACTACGGACTTAATTCCATTGGGAGCCGGATTTGGGATCTGATTGACAGGCCTGTCAGTGTTAAAGAAATAATTGCAACGCTAATTGAGGAGTATGACGTTGCTGAAAATACTTGTCATGGGGATGTATGCATTTTTTTAAATAAGATATATGATGAAGGACTTATTGCCATTGTTTAGGTTGCTGAAAAAGTGGTTTCATCTTTCTCGGGCGGATCGTTGCATGTTTCTCCATGTTTTATGCCTGACGGGTATCTTGAGGGCGTTTGTTATAATGTTGCCTTTTAAGTGGATAGCCAGGTATCTGGGAAAGCAGGGTATGAACTCGCCTGCTGAAGAAAATGTTGTGAAACTGGAGGCAGCCCAAAAAATTGGCAGAGCAGTAGAGATTGTAAGCCGCTACACTCCGTGGGAAAGCAAATGCATGGTCCAGGCGATAACAGCTAAGGTTTTAGTAAGAAAAAGGGGCATAGCAAATACAATGTATTTTGGAGTAAGGAAGAATAAAAAAAATGGATTGGTTGCCCATGCTTGGCTTAGAGTAGGACCGGCAATAATTACCGGCAACTGCAGCGTGGAGGAGTTTAAAGTCGTATCTCTTTTTGGAGATTATGGTTGTGATTATATTGTTCGGAAGGATTGTAGTGAATGATATATCGTAAGTCATCTAAAAAAATATCACCTGAACTGCTGCTTTTGCTTCATTGTGTCAACCTCAATATGGGAAAAGAAAAAAACCATATCCTGTTGCCGCAATCCGTAAATTGGGATTTATTTTTACACCTGGCTGTGTACCACAGGCTGTTTCCTCTGGCCTATAAAACATTGTGCAGTTTAAATAACCCGGCAGTTCCCGCTGAAGTCATCAATGCTTTGCAGCAGGAGTACCGGCAGAATGCTCTAAGGTCTCTCTGTATGACCGGTGAAATGGTAAGGATTATTAATAGTTTCGAGGAAAATGGAATTCAATGTCTGGTTTTAAAAGGTCATCCTCTGGCATTTAAACTATACGGGGATTTTGCTTTAAGACCATCCAAGGATATTGATATACTGGTTGAGCCACAGAAATTGGAAAAGGCCGAAAAAATACTGAAAGAAGAAGGTTATATAAATAATACATATGATTTTCCCATGACTCCACGTCAGAAAAGGTCACAAATAAACCAATTAAAGCATTACAATTATTTTAATTCTGAGCGCAATATTTGCCTGGAGATTCACTGGAAGATTCATCATATTGATTTAGGGCTGCCGGCATTATCAAACTTATGTACCAGGAAGCTGGAAATTGCGGGAAGTATGGTACCTGTTATGGCGGACGAAGAATGGCTTTGGTTTCTTATGGTGCATGGGTGTGGTCACAAGTGGTTTCGTCTGCGGTGGTTGTGTGATATTGATAGATTCATGCGGCAAAGCAATTGCCTGGATTGGGATAAAATTATTTTTATGGCAAATAAATCTGAATTTAAAGTCATTTTACACCAGACAATGATTTTACTAAAAGAACTTTTTGCACTACCCATACCTGCCGGTATGAAGCAAAGTGTGCTGCATGATGATAAAGCATGGGATTTGGCCAAAACGGTGATAAATAAATTAGTTGACCAAGAAGATAACATATCTGAACTGCAGTTTTTATATCTAAAAAATTTAATACTCATAATTAATTATAATTTAAAGCTTTACTCCGGATTTTCCAATAAGCTAGCATATATTTCTTCACTATGTAAGCCGATTGGCCAAGATTATAAACTAATTTCTCTTCCCGATAGCTTATACCCGCTATATTATTTTATCAGACCTTTTGCTTGGTTGTGGAGGCGTATAAGTATTGCAAGAGGAAATACACTGTGAAAATTTTTTTATAAAACAAAGATAGCCGTTTTAATTGTTTATGTGTTTAGGATAATGCGGGTGGCCTAAATACTTTATTACCTGCCGAGAAGCCATTCAGGATTTCGGTGCTAAGCGGTAGTGAACTACCCCCGCTTACGTTCCACTAAGAAGCGGGGGCTTCCAAAGGAACATCAACGAGCGTTTCCTGATTCATCAACCACGGCCTACTGTTACAAAGAGCAGCCCGGCAGCATATTCTGCTGTTTATTATATGTCAACCCTTGGCCGGTTTCTTTATACACACGCTGACGCTCAGATAAAGACCAGTTATAGAGTTTCCGGCAAAGTTTTAGTGTGTGAAACATTTTTTTCTGTTGCTCTTTGGTCGGACGCATTTCAAACCGGTAGACAATTTGCAAACGATTCACCTCTTTTCACCCTGGGTTTCAATGTGCTTCTTAATTACTTCAATGGGTGCACCACCTGTAGTTAGAAGACAAAAACTTTGCGACCAAAAATATTCTTTCCATAATTAGGGTGAGCCTTGAACAATATGTGTGTGTGATCTTTGTCATGGTTGTATTCAAGGAAACTAATATTATATTTTGGTGCAATATACTCACCAATTTCTTTGATACGGTTTGCTATTGTGTCGTTTATAACTTTTCTGCGGTATTTTACTACCAAAATCAGATGATATGTGAGTAAGAAGACTGAGTGGCTATTTGTATCAAGTTTTCTCAATAATAATCAGCCTTTCATTATTGCATCTGATTATATTTTGCCACATCATAGAGGCTTTGGCAAATATTTTATTAGTACACAAAACAAGGCCGCCATTCATCCCACCACCTTAGAGGTGGGGGAATTCTGGCGGGGTTTGGTTAAAGGGGTTTTTGTGCTGTCAGATTTTCCAATAATTCTTCATTAGGCGCAACCAATAAAGTCTTTTGCTTATCATATATAACATAGCCGGGTTTTGCGCCGTTAGGCTTATGCACAAATTTTCTTGCTGTATAGTCTACCGGAACCTTAGCTAAATTACGGGCTTTACTGAAATAGGCAGCCAAACTTGCCGCCTCAAGCAGTGTATTTTCGGATACCTCCTTGCCCTCTGTTCGGATAATTACGTGAGAACCAGGTATATCCTTAGTATGCAGCCAAATATCTTTCTCGGAAGCAATTTTCATGGTCAGGTAATCATTTTGCTTGTTATTCTTTCCGACCAGTATCTGTATGCCATCAGTTGAGCAAAAACTCATGGGGCGAGGTTTATTCCTGTCTTTTTTATCTTTTTTCACTTTTTTATGATTAATCCGCCGGGAAGTTTCCTTGAGCAGACCCTCTTCTACCAGTTCCAGTTTTATTTCAGCCATTTCTGCTGTTGTTACCGCCTGCGCAATAGCTGTCTCCACACTTTCCAGGTAAGCCAAGTCAGAATGCGCCTGTTTGGAAAGTTCTTCTGCCGAGAGCTTTGTGTTTTTAGATTTAAGATATTTTTTAAAATAACTCTGTGCGTTTTCTGACGGAGAAAGCCTGCTATCAAGCTTGACTACAACAGTTTCACCGGGCCGGTAAAAATTTTCTAATTCAACATCTGTATCCTTAGAAGATACGCGGTATAAATTAGCTGTTAACAATTCACCGTAAAGCTTATATATTTCGGCTTCTTCTGCATCTACTAAGTTCTGCTGATAAATATCTATTTTTTTCTGCAGGCGTTTCATTTCTTTATTCACAATCTGGTTTAAAGCTTGTTTTTGACCGTTAACCAAATCTAAACTATAAACTGCGGTATAATACTGATCAAGTATTGAGCACATAGCAGAGGTTTGTTTGGATAGACCTTCCAGATGACTGATATCAAAGGCAGCATAATCAACCGGCAAACCTGAACGGTCAAATAAAATGACAGGATAATAGACGCCTTTACGCGCATTTTCAGTTATTGCTGCTAAGGATTGCCAAAGCAGTCTTAATTCATGTTCACCACAGTGATCAAGAATTAAATCAGCGTCTAGGCCGGAACGGTATATTATCTCGCGGCAAATCAGTGGGCTTAAGCCGTCAAAAGACTTTTGCAATATGTTGGTGACTTTGGCCTCTAAAGAGCCTGCCAGCAGGTACTTCCGGAAGGAATCTTCATTTAAAAGCAGGGGGTTTTGCTTATTCTGTTCCGGGGGAGGCAGGTAAACCCTGCCAGGCAGTACCTCGCGGTAACGGCTTACATTGTGCGAATAACGTTTTATACCGTCAATTATGGTATTCCGCTCTTTATCAACCAGAATAATATTGCTGTGTTTGCCCATAATTTCGCAGATTAAATGCTTGCTGGTCATTTGACCTAATTCATCCCTGGCTTCGATATCAATAATCAAAACCCTATCCAGACCAGGTTGAGAGAACCCGCAGATACGCCCTCCTTCCAGGTGTTTTCGTAAAACCATACAGAATAAGGGGGCGTTTAAGGGATTCTCTTTCGTATGAGAGGTAGTATGTATCCTTGTTTTATAGGCGTGAGCAGAGAGCACTAAACGCTGTTTGCTTCCGGGACGGTGAATACTGAGCACTACTTCATCTTTAGAAGGCTGATAAATACGTTCAATTCTCCCGCCTGTTAATACATCCAATTCCTGCTTTACTGCAGCTAAAACTAAGCCGTCAAAAGGCATTAGTATTCCTCACCTTCTATATTAACGCTAAATTTATAATGCATATGGTGAACAGCAACTTGTTCTGATTGACCCGCATTATCATTAGATATAAAAATCCATACTTAATTATAACAAGGAATTTGTAATTTAGTCTGCGAAAAAATTAAAAAATTGAGTGACATGGAATAGTTATTGATAAAATATATATAAGCAGAATTATTTATTACTAATTGTTGCGGCTAATATCTTTATTCAAGTGCTTTATGCATCATGCTTAGAAAAATTTATCACTGTGGAGGGTGATCATGCAGCTTAAATTAAATCCTTTATGGCTATTACTAATTGTCTCGTCAGCTTTGTTTTGCCTGCTTTATTTATGGTTTACTTTGTTTCCGGGACGGGTAATTCCGGAAGCCTGGCAGTACTTCAGTACAGAACAAATTACTAACGGCAGAGACTATAACCGGACACAACAGCTGCTTTTTATAAGCGGGTTTATTTTAAAGGCATTATTTTTAGGGTGGTTTGTTTTTAGCGGTAAAGCAGTTGCTGTTTCCAAATATCTGGAGAGACTTACCGGCAGCTACCGCTGGAGCCTGCTTATATTTTTTATATTGATTTGGCTGCTGCTAAAAGTTATAAACTTGCCTTTAACGCTCTATGGAAGTTACTTTTTTCAGCACCGGTGGGGTTTTTCCACACAGAGCCTGGGTTTCTGGTGGCTAGACTATTTTAAAGGGTCGGTCCTGGATTTAATACTATCTATGGCAGGTTTTATAATATTATTTTGGAGTTTTGCTCGTTGGCCAAGAACCTGGTGGTTAGCCTGTGCAGTTCTTATTTCTTTTTGGCTGCTAATTCAAAGTTTTTTATGGCCCGTATTAATATCACCCCTCTTCAACCGCTTTGAACCGGCGACTGACCCGGCAATCATCAATATGGTACATAATATTTCCCAAAAGGCGGGTTTGGAGATAGAGCAGGTGCTGGTTATGGATGCCAGTCGAAGAACTACCAAGGCCAATGCTTATTTTACCGGCCTGGGGCATACCAAGCGTATTGTGCTATATGATAATTTATTGAATAACTATTCTCTCGATGAGGTCGAGGCAGTAATTGCGCATGAAATGGCGCACTGGAAGCAAGGACATATTGTGCAGGGACTCCTCTGGGGCATAGTGCTTACCTTTATGCTTTGGTTAGTGCTGTTTCTGCTGCTAAAACAAGCAGTACCGCTGAATACACGCTTCCCGCCTTTTGTATGGCCGTTAATTTTGCTGTATTTTTTACTGGTTTCTTTTGTCGGAAGCCCGGCAGAAAACTATATCTCAAGGAGTATGGAAAAAGAAGCTGATCAGGTTGCAGTTAAGCTCACGGAAAACGAAGCTGCGGCTATACGCCTTCAGAAAAATTTATCTGTTAAAAATACATCGGATGTATCACCCCCGGCTTTTATCAGGTGGTTTGATTATTCACACCCACCGGTCATAGAAAGGATTAATAATATAAAACAAATTAAATAAGATTAATGGTAAAATAAACTTCTTTGGCCAACATCTATCAGTTTTCATTAGCGGTTCCGGCATTATAAAATCATGAGAACCAATGAGAAGTATATACAGAAAACCCGTATCCCCTTTATTGTGATCTGCTGCTCTAAACTGAGATAGCAGGTTAGCCGGGTGATACGGGTTTCTTTTGGGGAGGAGCTGTTTTCTCTGTTGCTTGATATAAAATCAAAATTAAGTTACAGCCAGCCTTTATCCTGCCAGTATTTATATTCCCAGGCCCATTTGTCCTGGTGTTTCAACAATGCATATTTAAAATACTCAAGAAACTGCTTGTGCATATTTATTTGCTCGGGAAACTCTTGTTTGGTCTCAACAGCTTTAACCAGCGACAAACCAAGCTCTCCGGCTTCTTTCATTAATTGAGAGTCAGCAGCCAGCAACCCGTCTGTATCAATGCTGCCGGCAACCTTGCCCACACACTGCATGCCGGTGAATATAAGACTGGTTTCCAGGTATTGTGCTGTTTCGTTCTCACCGGAACTGCCGGAAGTAGCTACCACTGCGCCGTATTTGCCTAATAGCTGCTGGCAATGAATAGTTGTGCCGCCTAAACGATCCAGCCAGACTTTAAGCTGCGCGGTTACGGAAAAAATATAAACCGGGCTGCCTACTACCAGAGCGTCAGCAGCTGCAATTTTATCCATTAACGCTTGAAAATCATCATTGTGCACACATTTGCCGGATTTGTGACACTTGTCACAGGCAATACAAAAATTAAGTTTAAGATCGATTATATCAATATACTCAATTTCGGCACCTGATGCCGCTGCACTGTTTAATACTTCTTTGACCAGCTGGGCTGTACGGCTTTGGGATTTGCGGGGACTGCCGTTAATACCTATTATTTTCATATCAATACACCTGCCTTTATATTCTAAATTCTTATTTCGCCGCTGTTTGAAAAAATCCCTTTCATTATGAAATATGTATTATGATAAATTTTTGACAGCACAAGGAGGGTTTTAATTTTTAAAAATAGAATGTAAGTTGTAGAAAATTCATAAAGGGGGTTGGAATTTGAAGGTTGTAATAGTAGGCAGCAGTGCAGCCGGTATAACTGCCGCAGAAACGCTGCGGTTCCTAAATAAGCAGGTTCAAATCACGGTTATCTCCGAAGAGCCGGATACTGCTTATTCCCGCTGCCTGCTTCCTGAGGTTTTAGCCGGGTTTAAAAACCTTGCGGGTATCAGATACCGTTCTGCTGATTTCTATACTAAAAACAACATCGATTTAAGATTGAATACAAAAGTGGCCATTATTGAACCTTTAAATTATAGCTGCAAACTGGAAGACGGTGAGGTTATAAAATATGATCGCCTGCTCATTGCAACAGGTGCAGCACCGGTAAGACCTTCCGGTCTTGGGTCAGAGCTGGACGGTATTTTTACATTGCGCAGTTACCGGCAAACATTGAAAATCGGACAAGCTGCTGACACTGCCGAACAGGTTGTAGTATCAGGCGGGGGTCTGGTCAGTCTTAAAGGCGCTTACGCCTTACGCCAGCGAGGTGTTCAAAAAGTCTCGGTAGTTGTAAAAAGCCCGCATCTGTTAACCCGCCAATTAGATGAAGTAAGTGCTGCTATGATAGAAAAGGAACTAACAGGCATGGGCATTGAATTTATCTTTGGTCTCAACCAGACAGGTTTTGAAGAAAGGAAAGGAACAGGTAAAGTTGCTGCCGTTGTTTTGGAAGACGGGAGTGATCTGCCTGCCGGATTAGTACTGGTAGGCAAGGGTGTTACTCCTAATGCCGGCCTATTGAAAAATGCCGGTGGTCAGGTGAATAGAGGAATAGTAGTTAATGAGTTCATGGAGACGAGTATTGCAGGTGTTTATGCGGCTGGGGATTGTATTGAGGTTACTGACAGGCTTTCAGGACAAAGAGTTTCTTCCGCTCTCTGGACTTTAGCAGTTGAGCAGGGCCGGTGTGCAGCTTATAATATGCTGGATATAAAACGCATATATCCTAATCCTCTGACAGCTCTTAACTCGGCGCAGTTTGGCGATATACCTTTTGTTTCAGTTGGTAACGCGTTAGGCAGCGAAGAATCAGAAATTTTTACAGCTCAGACAGGATCAAGATACTGCAGGCTGGTTTTGGAAAGAGATCGGCTGGTAGGTTTTATCCTGGCCGGTTGTATAGAGCGGGCAGGTGTATATACCGCGCTGGTTAGAAAAGGTTCTCCTGTAACCAATTCACTTAAGTCAAAACTTTTAAATGGAACTGTCTGTGCTGCTGACCTTATGTTATTTTAGAAAGAAGGTGATAGAATGAAGGAAATTATGGTAAATATTGAGCGCTGCTTAAGCTGTCATTCCTGTGAACTGGCCTGTGCCGTTGCTCATTCCAGCGGGAAAACCCTGTTTAGCGCCGTCTCGGAAACTCCAAAGCCTCTAAAACGTATTTTTGTACACAGTTCAGGTACCAAAAATGTGCCTGTCAGCTGTCGTCACTGTGAGGAAGCACCCTGTATTGATGCCTGTATAGCCGGAGCCATGCATAGAACAGCAGACGGAACAGTAACCAATGAAGGAGGCAGCGGCGTTTGCACAGGTTGCTGGATGTGCGTGATGGTCTGTCCTTATGGTGTTATTCGCAGCCGGCAAACTGCCCGTGTTGCTGTCAAATGCGATAGGAATTGCTTGAACAGGGAGGGTGTACCTGCCTGTGTACAGGCATGCCCGACAGGAGCATTGCAATTTATTGAGGTGGATGAATTCAGTATTCAGAAAAGAAAGAATTTTGTAGCAGTTTTTTAGGACAGGTAAGTTTTATTCCGGTGAAAGGGGAAAGAAGAATGTCTGAGAAAAGTATAGATCAAGCAACACTTAAAATGTTGAGTAAAGCCAAAGCTGATAATGTATCTTTGGCTTGGGACCGGCTGGCTGCCCAGGAACCCCAGTGCGGTTTCGGACAATTAGGAGTCTGCTGTCGCAATTGCAATATGGGACCCTGTCGCGTTGACCCCTTCGGTGATGGCCCGTCTGAAGGAGTATGCGGTGCCACTGCGGATACAATTGTAGCCAGAAATCTGGTACGGGCTATTGCAGCTGGGGCTGCATCTCATTCAGATCACGGCAGAGGTATTGCCTCAACCCTCTATGCATCAGCTAAAGGCCATGCCCCTGATTATCCTGTGAAGGATGAAGTAAAACTAAAGGCACTGGCCAAAGAATTCGGTATAGCAGTGGAAGATAGAACATCCCAGGAAATTGCACTGGAGGTTGCCGAAACGGTACTCGATGAATTTGGTACCAGAAAAGGATCATTGCAGTTTGTTAATCGTGTGCCCTTAAAACGAAAAGAAATCTGGGACAAACTAGGTATTACACCGCGCGGTATAGATCGTGAAGTAGTTGAATGCATGCACCGCACTCATATAGGCGTGGACAACGACTACGTCAGTTTAATTTTGCAGGGCATGAGAACTGCGCTCAGCGACGGCTGGGGCGGCTCAATTGTGGCAACAGAAATATCTGACATACTGTTTGGCACTCCACAGCCAATCAAGGGTTCCTGTAATCTGGGTGTGCTGCAGGCGGATCAGGTTAATATAATTTTGCACGGGCATGAGCCTACTTTGTCCGATATTCTTGTTCACGCAGCCCGTGCCCCGGAACTTTTGGCGGCAGCTAAAGAGAAGGGTGCCAGCGGCATCAATGTTTGCGGCATGTGTTGCACAGGTAACGAAATACTCATGCGGCATGGTGTCCCTCTGGCAGGAAATTTTCTGCAGCAGGAACTGGCTATTGTGACCGGTGCGGTAGAGGCTATGGTTGTGGATATACAGTGCATCATGCCTTCACTGCCGCAGGTAGCAGCCTGTTACCACACTAAAGTTATTTCAACCTCGCCGAAAGCCAAGTTTCCCGGTGCGGAGCATATCCCCTTTGACGAGCATAATGCTATGGAAGTAGCCGAAAAGATAGTGCTGGCGGCAGTTGAAAACTTCTCCAACCGCCGTCCTGAGCGCGTGAATATTCCTTCAGACCGGATGGATTATATGGCGGGTTTCAGTGTGGAGGCTATTCTGTCAGCTTTGGGCGGCTCCCTTGACCCGTTGTTGAATGCTATAAAATCAGGAGCTATTAAAGGAATTGTGGGAGTGGTTGGCTGCAACAATCCTAAGTATAAGCATGATCAAAGCCATATCAACTTTGTCAATGAGTTAATCAAAAACAATGTTCTGGTTGTAGCTACCGGCTGTGCGGCCATAGCCTGCGGCAAGTATGGGCTGCTTTTGCCTGAAGCGGCAAAAAATGCTGGGGACGGTTTGCGTGCGGTATGTGAAGCATTAAAGATTCCTCCGGTATTGCACATGGGTTCCTGTGTGGATATCAGCAGGATTATGACTGTAGCTGCAGCTATAGCCAATGCTCTGGGTGTTGATATAAGTGATTTGCCTCTGGCCGGTGCTGCGCCTGAGTGGATGTCAGAAAAGGCTGTTTCTATCGGTACTTACGTAGTCAGTTCCGGTATTTTCACTATTTTGGGAACAGTGCCTCCGGTACTGGGAAGTAAGAACGTAGCTGAATTGCTTACTTCGGGGGCTGAGGGAGTTGTTGGTGCTGTCTTTGCTGTTGAGGAGGATCCCGTGGCTGCCGCTGACCTGGCTGTCAAGCATATTGAAAAGAAAAGGCTTGCACTGGGTTTAGAGCCTTAAAAATTATGCCAATACTGTTAGGAAATATTCTCGGTATCATGAATTATTATTGCTGAGGAACCCCAAAATCGATAATATTTACCTTTATAAACTTTTTAAGCTATAAGGAAAACGGACAGCAATATATTGCTGTCCGTTTTTGGTTTTCCACACAAATTCTTAATATATTTATTCTAGTAAGCTATAGTTTATTGGAGAAAAAGAGCTTTTTAAGCACTTCTATGCTTTAGCTGTTTCCGGCTTGGCAGCAGGTAGACCATGAGGCGGTACTGCTTGGTGGGCATACCTGTTGTTTTCTATATCCCTTTGCTGGTCAACTTGTTTTTTACTTAACATAAAAAGCAACGGCAATGAAATTACAACTAGCAAGGCACTGACAATAAAAGCATCCTGTATGCCGTTCATATAAGCCTGTTTTGTTACCATGCTTGACATGATGCTGAGAGCGGCCTGATTGCCCGCTTCACCGGTATACCCCATTCCCGCCAGATAGGAGACTAGTGTTTTTTGTGTTAATGCCGCACCGGGTGAGCTTACATTAACAGCTTCTTTCAGCCAGACAGTATGATATGTCTGACGCTGCAGCATTACATAGGTTAAATATGCAATTCCCATGGAACCGGAAATCTGACGTACAACATTATTTAAGGCTGAGGCGCGGCTAACCAAAAACCTGGGTACGGTATTCATCCCGGCTGTTGTCAGAGGCATCATAGCCAATCCCAAACCGATCGCTCTGATAGACAAGAGAACCTGCACATGTGTAAAAGTTGTGTCCGTACTTATATATTTCATTTGGTAGGTTAAGACCGCCAGTATGGTCAGGCCTACTAAGCCCAGCGGCAAAGCACCGTATTTATCAAACAGTTTACCGGATATAGGCATCATAAAACCTGTAACCAGAGCGGCCGGCATCATCATTAAACCTGTCTGCATTGGTGTATAACCCATGAGATTTTGAGCATAAATGGGGACTAAAAACACAGCTGAAAATAGGCCGACGGTAACCAGACTGGTAGAAAGCAAACTCGCCACAATGACCTTATTTTTGAGTAAGCGTACCTCCAGCAAAGGGTGCTCACATTGCAATTCCCACAGAATAAACAAAAGAATTAAAAAGAAAGAGAGCACAAGCAGTGTAACAATATATTCGGATGTCCAGCCTTCATCCTGACCCTTGCTTAAAGCCAGCAGCAGGCAAAAGCAACCGCTGGAACTTAAAATCATACCGGGAATATCTATTTTTAAATGTGGCATTAAAGGAGTTTCTTTTAAAAGTACATAAGCCAAAATAATGGTTAAAATACCAACCGGAATATTTATGGTGAATATCCAGTGCCAGGAAAATTTATCCACTAAATAGCCGCCCAGGGTTGGCCCGATTGCCGGACCCATAATAGCTCCAATACCCCAGACACCTAAAGCCGTACCTATTTTCCTCATAGGTACAATACGATAAATTATAGCCATAGTCACCGGCATAACCATACCGCCGCCGATAGCCTGAATAACACGAAAAGCAATCATAGAGTTGTTGCTCCAAGCCAGTCCGCACAGAGCCGAACCTATGGTAAATATAATCAGTGACCAAATATACATTAATTTATTGCCATAGCGGTCACCCAGAAAACCGGTCATCGGAATAACCATACCTGAGGTGAGCATGTATCCTGTCAAAATCCATTGAATCTCATCAGCTGACGCGCCGAAGATAACCATCATTTTAGGCAGAGCGACATTTACAATACTCGTGTCCAAAATGGCCATGAAGGCTCCGAGAACCAGTATGAGCAGGGCACCCCAGGGGATATTGTCGTTGTCCGGCTGACCGGGTGTTCCCCCGGGGGGACCTGGAGGAGGGCTATGTTTCTCCGGAGCGCCCGAAGGGCTGTCTTTACTTTCTTGATTGTTCTGGTTATTCATATGATTTTTCTCTTCTGCATTATATGAACTTGTCATAATTAATAAATCTCCTATTAAAGTCATTAAACAATTAAGATACTTAATTATTCTTATGTTAGATAAATTATTGCTTGTAGTCAAGTAAAATTTCAACAAATGTCATTAAAAATTAAATTAGGCAGAAGGTTATGGACAAATATTCCTTTTAATCATAAAATATAAATAATCGGGTAAAGAATTGAAAAAATTTTAAAAGGGAGCTAAGAATATGTTTGATAACCCTATATTAAAAGCAATTAAAGAAAGGCGTTCTATAAGGAAATACACTGTTGAGAAAGTGCCGGAGTCAATGATCCAAAGCGTTTTGGAAGCAGGCAGTTGGGCCCCTTCCGGTCTTAATAATCAGCCCTGGCGATTTGTAATTGTGGAAGATGCCGCTATCCGGAATCAGATGGCGGCTTGCACAAGATATGCTTCCATAATTCGCAGCGCTCCGGTAAATATCTGTGTTTTCTTAGATACTGATAAGCTCTATAACCGGGATAAGGATTTACAGGGCATTGGCGCATGTCTGCAAAACATGCTGCTCGCCGCTCACTCCCTGGGATTGGGTGCGGTTTGGCTGGGAGAAATACTAAACCAGAAGGAGAAAGTGAGAGAGATGCTTGGATTGGCAACTAACCTGGAACTGATGGCCGTTATTAGTATGGGCTTTCCTGAGAATACAGGCGGGCCGGGCAACCGCGTTAATCTGGAGGATTTGATTGTTAAGAGGATATAATTATTAAGCTGATGCATTTTGTTGTATTGAAGAGCGGCATAGAAATGGAGAAGGATATTTTGCTCATTGTATAGATATTTAGGCGATAAGCAATTTAGAGGCTTATTAATTATAACTAAGGATAGCTTTTTGAAAACAGAGCTATGCTCTGCTTTTTATTGTGCTGTTTATTTAAGCCTGAGATCTGGATCTCAGGCTTAAATGGTGTTTGGTTTTTTATTTTTTCGTGTATAATCATCTACATCCTGTTTTTTATCCTCTCCACTGCTCTTTCAGTGTTTTCTCTTGTACCGAAAGCCGTCAACCTGAAATATCCCTCACCACTGGCGCCAAAACCTGCTCCCGGGGTTCCCACCACATTGGCTTCTTGCATAAGCTTGTCAAAAAAGTCCCAGGATTTCATGTTATTTGGTGTTTTGAGCCATATGTAGGGTGCGTTTATTCCTCCGAATACCTTGTAGCCGGCACTCTGCAAACCTGCTCTGATAATCCCGGCATTCTCCATATAGTATTTTACCAGCTGTTTTACCTGTTTTTTTCCTTCTTTGGAAAATACGGCGGCAGCGGCTGCCTGTACAGGATAGGAAACTCCGTTAAACTTGGTGGTCTGTCTTCTTAGCCAAAGATTATTCAGGCTGTAAGCTTTACCGTTAGAATCATAAACCTTGACTTCCTTCGGAACTATGGTGTAGGCACACCTGGTACCGGTAAAACCGGCAGTCTTGGAAAAACTTCTGAACTCCACTGCCACTTCACGGGCTCCCTCAATTTCGAAAATACTATGAGGAACTCCTTCCTCCTGTATATAAGCCTCATAAGCAGCGTCAAACAATATTACCGATCTGTTTTCCCTGGCGTAATCAACCCATTTTTTCAACTCCTCTTTGGAAAGAGTCATTCCTGTGGGGTTATTGGGAAAGCAAAGGTAGATCATATCCACTTTGGTCCCGGGCAGTGGTGGCTTCATGCCGTTTTCCTCGATGCAGGGGAGGTAAACAATATTTTCAAACTGCCCCGTGGTGTTTATTGTGCCGGTACGACCGCTCATAACATTGCTGTCAACATAAACGGGATAAACAGGATCACTTACGGCCAGCTTGTTGTTTATACCAAACAGTTCCTGGAAATTAGCTGTATCGCTCTTGGCGCCGTCACTGATGAATACCTCATCAACCGACAGTTCTACTTTTAAAGGTTTAAAATCATTTTCAATAATTTTCTCAATCAGAAATTCATAACCCTGTTCAGGACCGTAACCTCTAAAAGTTTCTTGACGACCCATTTCCTCTACAGCGTTTTTCATTGCCTCCACAACAGCAGGGGAAAGCGGTTGGGTTACATCCCCAATACCAAGGCGAATAATGTCTGCTGCCGGGTTATCCTTTTTAAACTGATTGACCCTTCTGGCTATTTCTGAAAACAGATAACTGCCTGGCAGCTTTAAGTAATTTTCGTTGACAAGAGCCATATTCCTCAGCCCCTTCTTATAGGATTTAATATGAGATATAAGTTTTCATATACCTCGTATTCTATACGACAAAGGCCTTGACTACAAGTCCTAATGTCTTAAACTGAATTCTATTCTATTCATGGTCATTATTCCCAACTGCACTGCATATCATTTATGGAATAACTGACCAATTATTAAGGGGTGATTGAATATGTCTGGGCGGTGGCACACAATTAAAGAAACAGAACTGCTGGAGAAGATGGGGACAGGTCTTAAAAATGGCCTGGACGAGGAAGAGGCAGCGAACAGGCTAATCAGATTTGGTCGCAATGAGTTGGCCAAGCCTCCCAAAGTGCCCTTATGGCAAATGTTTTTAGGACAGTTTAAAGATTTTATGGTGCTGGTTCTTTTAGCAGCTACAGTCATTTCAGGTTTTCTGGGAGAATGGGCGGATGCGGTAACTATTATGATTATTGTGGTTGTTAATGCAGTGCTTGGATTCGTGCAGGAGTACCGGGCTGAAAAGTCTATGGAAGCGCTAAAGCAATTAACTGCACCGGAAGCTAAAGTCCAGCGCGACGGTCAGGAAAAAAGGATCCCGGCGATAGCGCTGGTACCGGGCGATATTGTTTTATTGGAAAGCGGGGATAAGATTCCGGCCGATTTAAGATTGTTGGAGGCTCATAATTTGGCGATTGAAGAATCAACTCTGACCGGTGAGTCTGTTCCTGTGCGAAAACAACCAGGTATATTGCCGGAAGGAACAGGGTTAGGCGATATGAATAATATGGCCTTCCAGGGAACAGTAGTTACCAGAGGCAGGGGCAAAGGCCTGGTTGTCGCGACCGGAATGGCCACAGAAATGGGTCAGATTGCCGGTCTAATACATTCATCTGAGGAAGAAGCAACACCTCTGCAGCGCCGCCTGGCTCAGTTAGGAAAAATCCTGGTTTCTAGCTGCCTGGCTATTTGTGCTTTGGTTGTAGCTGTAGGTGTTATGAGAGGTGAACCGGCCTACCAGATGTTCCTGGCCGGTGTCAGCCTGGCCGTTGCCGCAATACCGGAGGGATTGCCGGCAATTGTGACCGTTGCGCTGGCAGTGGGCGTGCAGCGCATGATCAAGCGCAATGCTATTATTCGAAAGCTCAGGGCTGTTGAAACACTGGGTTGCTCAACAGTAATCTGTTCTGATAAAACCGGTACTCTGACTCAGAACGAAATGACAGTGCGTAAGATTATTTGCGGTTTGGATTTAGTGGATGTCTCAGGTGAGGGTTATATTCCGCAGGGTAAATTTGACGGCAGTTATCACAAAAAGGATTTGCAAATGCTGTTAAAGGCGGCAGCTCTGTGTAATAATTCCGGGTTGGCTCAGGACAATATCTCTATTGGCGGTTTATTCCGCGGCATGGCCGGAAGCAAAAAAACAAGAGAGTGGAGGATAAACGGTGACCCGACCGAGGGAGCACTTTTAGTTATGTCGGCTAAGGGAGGCGTTTGGCGTGAGCATATAGAGTTAAAGGAAAAGAGAATTGCTGAGTTTCCCTTTGATTCTGATCGCAAAAGAATGACTGTTATTTACCGGGATGCCGGTGCTGCAACTGCCTATGTTAAAGGAGCGCCCGACATTATTTTGGAACACTGCACAAAGATATATCGAAACGGGCGTGTGCTGCCCATAAGTAATACAATTAAAAAAGAAATAATTAACCATTACTGTGGTCTAGCTGATCAGGCCCTGCGCGTATTGGCTCTGGCTTATCGCGAGCTTCCCGGTGGTGCAGGAAAGCTTAATGAAAAAAATATTGAACAGGATCTGGTTTTTCTGGGTTTAGCCGGAATGATTGATCCACCCAGGCCTTCGGCCGTTAAAGCCGTCAAAACAGCTAAACGGGCCGGTATTAAAACAGTGATGATAACCGGTGATCACCAGCTTACGGCTCAAGCCGTAGGCAGGGAGTTGGGTATTTTTGGTAAAGGCAGCCGGGTTCTTACAGGAGCCGATTTAGAATGTTTAAGCGATGATGAACTTAGGCGCGAAGCCGCCTATGTTTCTGTTTATGCCCGTGTTTCACCCCACCACAAGCTGAGGATTGTCCGGGCCTTAAAAAGAAACGGGCATATTGTGGCTATGACCGGGGATGGGGTTAACGACGCGCCGGCGGTAAAAGAAGCTGATATAGGTATATCCATGGGCATTGCCGGAACGGATGTAACTAAAGAAGCTTCTGCCATGGTGCTGGCAGATGACAACTTCACTACTATAGTGGCGGCAGTAGAGGAGGGAAGAGGCATTTATGATAATATCAGAAAATTTATTCGCTACCTGTTGTCCTGCAATGTTGGAGAGGTTTTAACTATGCTGGCAGCAGTTTTGGCCGGTTTGCCTCTGCCGCTTTTACCAATCCAGATTTTATGGATGAACCTGGTAACTGATGGGTTGCCTGCTATGGCACTGGGGGTTGATCCGTCTGACAGGGATATTATGTTCCGCAAACCGCGTGATCCGAGGGAAAGCGTTTTCTCTCACGGACTGGCCTGGCGGATTATAGGCAGCGGTATGGTTATCGGCCTGGGTACTATAGCGGCATTTCTGGTTGGCCTTTCCGCCGGTGATCTTGATCAAGCCCGCACCATGGCCTTTAATACACTGGTTTTTTCACAATTGTTCTATGTATTTACCTGTCGCTCAGAATTTCATACAATTATAGATATCGGTTTTTTTTCTAACAGCTATTTAATTTTAGCGGTACTCATCTCCGCTGTTTTACAGTTGGCGGTAGATTACCTGCCCGTACTGCAACCGATATTTCATACTGTTGCCTTAAATGGTTCGGAATGGTTGATCGTGCTGGCAATTTCAGTTGCCCCCGCTTTTATCAGCACAATTTTCAAACATATTCAGATGAAAACCAGGGAAAAAATTATGTATCTTAGAGTATAATTGAGTTTTTACAGTACAAAAATATGACGAAAATATGCTATTATATAAATAAAATGACTGTTTGTTCAAACTGTTTAATTTAAAATCTCTAATCGTGATTAAGCATAAAGGAGGATACATTTTGCATTTTGTTAAAGTACATGGTTTAGGCAATGATTTTGTAGTAGTTAATGCTATGACGGAAACTTTACCTGCGGATTTGCCGGAACTGGCCCGTCGAGTCTGTCACCGTTATTTCGGTATAGGTGCAGACGGCTTGGTCCTGCTGCACAAGTCTGACGCAGCTGATCTAAGAATGCAGATTATTAACTCTGATGGCAGTGAACCTGAAATGTGTGGTAATGCTATTCGATGTGTGGCTAAGTATGCCTATGAGCAAAATCTGGTGAAAAAAACTAAAATTCAAGTAGAAACTCTGGCAGGCATTAAAATACCCGAATTAATTCTGGAAAACGGTGCAGTAAAATTTATCCGTGTGGATATGGGTGAACCTATTTTGGAAAGAGCCGAAATACCTATGCGGGGTTCTGCCGGCAGAGTACTGGCAGAAGACCTCAACGTAGGTAATGAAACCTTTAAAGTTACAGCTGTATCTATGGGCAATCCTCATTGCCTTATATTTGTCGACGAAGCGGTCTCCTTTCCGGTATCATTGATTGGTCCGCAAATTGAAATACATGAAGTTTTTCCCCGTAAAACCAATGTGGAGTTTATAGAAGTGTTGAACCGTCGGGAAGTCAAAATGAAAGTATGGGAAAGAGGAGCGGGTGAAACAATGGCTTGTGGAACAGGTGCCTGTGCAACTGTTGTGGCTGCTGTTTTAAACGGTTTAACAGAACGTCAAGTTACTGTTCACTTGACCGGAGGCGACCTTTTGATCGAATGGGCCGATAATAATCATGTCTATATGACCGGCCCGGCAGAAGAAGTGTTTGCCGGTTCATATAAATTATAAGAGATTCATTCTGGTATGGGAGGATAAAACAATGAGGTTGTCATACCGGGCTGCCCGAATCAGCCCGTCACCGACTCTGTCAATTGACGCTCAGGCAAAAAAGATGAAAGCAGAGGGTGAAAAAGTAGTTAACTTTGGTGTCGGGGAGCCTGACTTTGATACTCCTGAACACATAAAAGCTGCCGCTGTTGAGGCTATACAAGCAGGGCTGACCAAGTATACACCGGTAGCCGGTATTGAGCCTTTGAAAAAAGCCATAGTGAACAAGCTAAAAGTGGATAACAAGCTTGATTTTCAGACCAATCAAATTGTAGTTTCTTCAGGCGCGAAACACTCTCTTTACAATACCTTTCAGGTTTTATGCCAGGAAGGTGATGAGGTAATCTTACCTGCTCCTTACTGGGTAAGTTACATGGAACAAATAAAATTAACCGGAGCTGTCCCACGTATTATTGAGGCCAGAGAGGAAAACGGTTATAAAATCACACCCGAAGAATTCAGCAGAGCTGTTAATGAAAAAACCAGAGCGGTATTAATCAACAGCCCCAGTAATCCTACCGGGGCTGTATATACCCGGGCAGAGCTGGAGGCGTTGGGTGAAATTATAGTCAAGCATAACATAACGGTTATATCAGACGAAATTTATGAAAAACTGATTTATGACAACCTTGAACATATAAGCATTGCCTCACTAAGCTCCGAATTAAAGGAATTGACCATTATAATAAACGGTGTTTCCAAAGCTTATGCCATGACCGGCTGGCGCATAGGCTATGCTGCCGCTCCGGTGCAAATAGCCAAAGCCATGTCCGATCTGCAGAGTCATGCAACCTCCAATGCTTCTTCCATTGCCCAGGCAGCAAGTGTGGCAGCCATCCAGGGCAATCAACAGCCGTTGGAAACCATGAGAGTTGAGTTTGCTAAAAGACGTGACTATATGCTGCAGCGTTTACAGGCTATACCGGGTGTAAAATGTGAAAAGCCGGGCGGGGCTTTTTACCTGTTTCCTGATATCAGCGGATATTTCGGCAAATCTTATAAGAGTCGAATAATCAATTCCTCCACTGACCTTGCTGAATTGCTCCTGCAAGAAGTTAAAGTTGCTCTTGTGCCGGGTATTGCCTTTGGCTGTGATAAAAATTTCCGGCTTTCTTATGCTACTTCCATGGAGAACATTAAAGAAGGCCTGGATCGCATCGCGGATTTTTTAGTAAAAATTAATTAACCTGCTCAGCCCGTTGCCTGCGGGCTGAAATTTTTATACCGAAATGGGCAATATTAATTGCAGGCGGTCTTATTTTTAAATATTATCTAGGCAATACAAAGGATTTTCTCAATTTAGAGTAGAAAACTAAGAATGTGACTTATAAAATATAGGTGGTGAGATATTGCTGAAAAGCATGACCGGTTTTGGACATGGTGAGGCTTACGTACAAGGTCGTAAGTTTGTCATAGAACTAAAAGCTGTTAATCACCGTTATTTAGATATTGTAGTTAGATTGCCCAGGATGCTTAATTTTTTAGAGGATAGAGTCAGAAAGCAGATTCAGTCAGCTATAGCCAGGGGACGTGTAGATATATTTTTTGCTATGGAACAATTGGCAGAAAAAAATGCAGCGGTAAAAGTTGACAAAGCTTTAGGGGCATCGTATCATAAGGCAATAAAAGAACTGCAGACAGACCTGCAGTTAACAGGACAGATTAATGTTATTGATATTGCGCAATTTCCTGATGTTTTGGTTTTGCAGGAAATAGAAGAGGATGTTGAATCCTGGTGGCCGGTAGTACAGCAAGCATTGACCGAAGCACTGGATAGCCTGCGGCAAATGCGAGAGGCTGAAGGCAGGCAGCTGGAACAAGACATTGCCTGCCGTATCAATAAAATTAGCAGCATAAAAAATGAAATTAAAGAAATTGCTCCGCAGGTGGTGGAAGATTATCGACTGAGATTAAGCAGGCAATTATCAGACTGGTTGGGAGATAATATACCTGACCCGGTTCGTGTTGCCGGGGAAATAGCCTTGTTTGCCGACCGTTCCAACATTACAGAGGAAATTGTCAGGTTGGAGAGTCATCTCAAACAAGTTGACGCTTGTCTGGCTGGAAACGAACCGGTTGGCAGGAAACTTGATTTCATAGTACAAGAAATGAACCGGGAGATCAATACTGTTGCCTCAAAGGCAAACAATGTGGAAATAAGTAAATTAGTGGTAGATGTGAAAAGCGAATTAGAAAAAGTAAGAGAACAAATACAAAATGTAGAATAAGGATTATTCAACATAATTACATTTTCAAGGAGGCAGCTATGGATATAAAACTTATTAATATAGGCTTTGGCAACATTGTTTCCGCTAATAGGATTGTAGCTATTGTTAGCCCGGAATCTGCACCGATTAAAAGGATTATCACAGAAGCGCGTGACAGGGGCATGTTGATTGACGCAACTTATGGCAGGCGGACAAGAGCTGTTATAGTGACTGACAGTGATCATGTAATACTTTCAGCTGTACAGCCGGAAACTGTAGCTAATCGCTTGACTTCTAAGGACTCTCAAACAGTTCTGGACGATCCGGAGGCTTAGCAGGGAGGGGATTATGGTTCTGAAGGGATTACTGTTGGTTATTTCCGGCCCCTCTGGAGCCGGTAAAGGAACTGTTTGCCAGGCACTTTTAAAGAAAAAACAAAATATGTATTTATCTGTCTCAGCTACCACCAGACAGCCGAGATCCGGTGAAATACAGGGAGTAAATTACTGGTTTAAAACTAAAGAAGAATTTGAACATTTGTTGGTTGAAGATCAATTTTTGGAGTATGCCAGAGTTTACGACAACTACTACGGCACACCGCGTCTGGAAGTAGAGAAAGCTTTGGAAACAGGCAAGGATGTTATTTTAGAGATTGATATTCAAGGCGCTTTGCAGGTAAAAGAAAAAATGCCTAACTCAGTACTGGTTTTTATTGTTCCACCTTCACTGACTGAATTAAAGACCAGATTAGTAAACAGGGGCACAGATTCTGCGGCTGAAATAGAAAAGCGGCTGAAATGTGTAGCTGAGGAAATTAAGTATATATCCAGCTATGGTTATATAGTCATTAATAATACTGTAAATGAAGCAGTCGGTAAAGTTGAAGCCATATTAATCGCTGAAAAGTGCCGACCCTATTATTATGATTTTGCTAAATACCTTTAACTTTAGGAGGTAATTATGAATCAGCCGTCACTGGATGTTTTGTTGGATATGGTTGACAGTAGATATACACTGGTGGTGGTATCGGCCAAGCGTGCCCGCCAGCTAACGGAGTTGTTTCAAACAAATGAAAGTGAACTGCCCGGCAAACCTGTTACTACTGCCCTGCACGAATTGCTCAGGGGTAAAGTTAGATACAGGCGCCTTAAAGCAGGAATTAAATAGAGTTTTGAGGGTGATCTTATGCCGTCGGGCAGGGCTATTACAATCGGTGTAACGGGTGGAATTGCAGCCTATAAAGCAGCTGATATCGTAAGTTATTTAACAAAAAACGGGGCAGATGTTCATGTTGTTATGACTGATTCGGCACAAAAGTTTATCAGTCCTTTAACACTGGCTACACTTTGCGGCAAGCCTGTTTATACAAATTTATTTGATATTCCGGAGCATGGCGGTATCCCTCATATTGAGCTGGCAACTCGCTCTCAATTGCTGGCGGTTGTTCCGGCTACAGCTAACATTATTGCCAAAGCAGCGCAGGGACTGGCGGATGATTTACTTTCCACTGTCTTGCTGGCAGCTAACTGTCCGGTTCTTATATGCCCGGCCATGAATACTAACATGTATGCCAATTCTGTTGTCCGGCAAAATATCAGCCGGTTAAAAGAACGAGGTTTCTTGTTTGTTGAACCGGGAACCGGCAGATTGGCCTGCGGTACAGAGGGACAAGGCAGGCTGGCTGATCTTGACATAATATACGAGGAGATTAACCGGGCTTTAACCGTTAAAAAAGATTTAGCGGGTGTTAGAGTTTTAATAACTGCCGGAGCTACCAGGGAGGATATTGATCCGGTAAGGTTTATTACTAATAAAAGTACAGGTAAAATGGGGTATGCCTTGGCCCAGGCCGCTCGTGACCGTGGTGCCGAGGTAACTCTGGTCAGTGGCGTCAGCCACTTAAAACCGCCGCACGACCTGGAGTTCATTCCCGTTGTTTCGGCAATAGATATGTATCATGCCGTGTTGCAGCGTTTTCACTTGACTGATGTGGTGATTAAAGCTGCAGCGGTAGCTGATTACCGGCCCAAGTCAGCAGCTGAACATAAGATTAAAAAAGGTACCGGTGAGTTGGTACTGGAAATGTCAAGAAACCCGGATATATTGCTTGAATTGGGACAAAAGAAGAAAGCAGGACAGATTCTGGTTGGTTTTGCTGCTGAATCCCAGGATTTGCTGGAGAATGCGGCTCAAAAGGTACAAAAAAAGAAATTGGATTTTTTGGTAGCCAATGATATAACTCTGCCGGATGCGGGGTTTGGTACTGAAACCAATATCGCGGCACTGGTTTACCCGGATTGCGAACCCCTTTGTTTGCCTAAGATGGACAAAATTAAGCTGGCTCATCGAATACTTGATGAAGTAGTTGGGATAAGGAAAAGCAGCCCCATTGATTAGAGATTTATTAATTATTAAGTACAGTTAAAGAAGTGAAAAGCATGTCAGAACAGGTTTATGCCGAAATAGTAGTAGATGTTCCGGTGCGCAATGTGGACCGGGTTTTTAGTTATATAGTACCGGCAGATCTTTTTCCGGCAATTAAATTTGGCATGAGGGTTATTGTTCCTTTTGCCGGTCGTAAAGTTACCGGTTATGTTGTCGGTTTTTCTGGCATTACACAGGTATCTCAAGAAAAGCTGAAGCCTGTTCTGGCAGTCCTGGATAATGAACCGGTTATAACAGAGGAATTATGGACTTTAGCCCGTTGGATGAAAGCTTATTATTTATGCACCTTGGCCCAGGCGCTAAAATGTATGGTTTCTCCCGCTGTAAGGGTTAAAGCTGCCGGAAGCTATACAGGCTTGTGGATCGGTTTTGCCGATAACCAACTGGCACAAGTACTCGCCAAGCTTAACCGCTCGCCTAAACAGTCGGCGGTAATTAAAGCGGCGGCGGGCCAGCCTGGTTTATCACCCAAGGCACTGGCTGACCAGGTGGGGGTATCTTCAGCAACTGTCAGCGCGCTTGTCGGCAAAGGCTTGCTGCAAGCCAGGACAACTTCTGTAAGGAGAAATCCTTATCCAATTAAACCTACGGGGATTCCTGGCCCTGTTTTGACGCCGGAACAGGCTTACTGTGCCGGAGAAATTATTCGGGCCATTGAGTCTTCCCAGAGCCAGGTTTTTGCTTTACACGGCATCACCGGCAGCGGCAAAACCGAAATTTATTTGAACGTAATAGCACGGGCTCTGGTCTTAGGGCGTAAAACACTTATAACCGTGCCTGAAATAGCCCTGACCGGCCAAATGGTAAACACCTTTAAGGAAAGATACGGTGATACGGTAGCTGTTTTACATAGCGCTTTATCCGCCGGGGAAAGGTATGATGAGTGGCAAAGAATCAGGAACGGGGACAGTAAAATAGTATTGGGTACCCGCTCAGCAGTTTTTGCTCCCTTATCCGGTCCCGGTTTACTGATTATTGATGAGGAGCACGAAGCAGCTTATAAACAAGATGATCAAGCCAGGTATCATGCCAGAGAAGTAGCCCTGCAAAGAGCTAAATTAAGCGGAGCGGTGGTTATTTTGGGCAGCGCCACAATGTCGCTGGAATCTTATTGTCGTGCTCAGAAGGAGGGCCCCTACCGCTATTTGTCAATAGAAAACAGGATAGAGCAAAAACCCCTGCCGCAAATCAAAACAATTGATTTGCGCGCTGAAACACACAAGGGCAATCCGGGCATTTTTAGTCTGGCTTTACTGCAGAAAATTGAGGAAAAAATCAGATTAAAAGAACAGACTATTTTGTTTATTAACAGAAGAGGCTTTTCCCCTATAGTTATATGCCGTGACTGCGGTTTTGTTTTAAAATGCCCGCATTGCGATATATCGCTTACTTATCACAGTGATTTGACACTGCGCTGTCATTACTGCAATTACATCAGTCCGGTTATTAATAAATGCAGTAACTGTGCTTCAGAACAACTGAGATTTGCCGGTACCGGGACGCAAAAAGTTGAAGAAGAAATAAGACATATTTTCCCCTCTGCCGGTGTCTTGCGAATGGATGCTGATACTACTTCCCGTAAAGGTGCACACGCTGAAATATTGAAAAATTTTTTGGACGGGAAAGCAGATATTCTTATTGGCACTCAAATGCTGGCCAAAGGTTTGAACTTACCTAATGTTACACTGGTCGGAGTTATTAATGCTGATACTACTTTGCATATGCCTGATTTTAGGGCAGCCGAAAAGACTTTTCAACTGTTGACTCAGGTTGCGGGACGGGCAGGTCGTGGTGAGAAACCCGGGGAGGTAATCATCCAGACTTATAATCCCGAGCATTACAGTATAAAAGCCGCGCTAAATAACAGTTATAAGGACTTTTATGCACAGGAAATGATTATACGGCGGGAGTTGGGCTATCCGCCTTTTTCCCGTTTAATCAGAATTATACTTTCCTCTACTCAGTCAGCACTTGTGCAGAGCGGTGCTTTTTTATTAAAAGAATGTTTGCTGGAGGCTCAAAGAGATTTTAACCCTCATGGACCCGATATATTAGGACCGGCGCCGGCGCCACTGCATAAAATAAAAGAGAAGTACCGCTGGCAAATCGTTTTAAAAGGAAAACAGGCTTTGATCCTTCGCCAGCTGGCAGCAAAAGGGATCGACATTTTTGAGAGCCGGCAAGGAAACAGGTTGCTTTCAATTATTGTTGACGTTGAGCCGCAAAACATGATGTGATGGGAGGTTTTTTTTTGGCAATATATAATATTGTTGAAGTTGGCGATCCTGTACTCAGACAAAAGGCTAACCCGGTAAAAAATATAAACTCCAGTATTCATAAATTATTAAAAAATATGGCTGACACTATGTATGACGCTAAGGGTGTGGGTCTGGCCGCTCCACAGATTGGCATATCTAAGCGGGTTGTGGTTGTTGACATAGGTGAGGGGCTCTTGGAGTTGATTAATCCCAGGATAATCAAAGCCAGCGGACAGGAAACTGATACTGAGGGTTGCTTGAGCATACCCGGAACACTGGGACAGGTACCGCGTGCCTCTAAAATTCAAGTGCAGGCACTTAACAGAAATGGGGAGCAGGTCGAGTATCATGTGAAGGGATTTATGGCTCGGGCCGTGCAGCATGAGCTCGATCATTTGGATGGCATTTTATTTATTGATAAAGCAGAAAGTTTAAGAAAACAATTTGAAGATGTTGTTTTGGAAAACAAAGCAAAAGCAAAAGGTTAATTTATAAGCAGAGGCGTTGCAAATGAAAACTGTTTTTATGGGCAGCCCGGATTTTGCCGTACCTTCTCTGGAAAAACTATATAAAATGGGCTTTGATATCGCAGGTGTGGTGACCCAACCTGACCGGCCCAAAGGCAGGGGTAAAAAATTGCTGCCGACTCCGGTAAAAATATTTGCCCAGTCTGCCGGATTAAAAATATTTCAACCTGAAAAGATAAAAACACCGGAATTTATCCGGCTGCTTAGAAATTTAAGTCCTCAGGTAATAGTTGTGGTAGCCTTCGGCCAGCTGCTCTCACCGGAGCTGCTGCAAATACCGCAATTCGGCTGTATTAACGTACATGCCTCCTTGCTGCCTAAATACCGTGGTGCTGCACCAATTCACCGGGCAGTGATCAACGGAGAAAAAGTTACAGGTGTAACCACTATGTATATGGACGAAGGTCTGGATACGGGTGATATGATACTCAGTCAAGAACTGCCGGTAGAAAAACAGGATACTGTGGGCATGGTTCATGATCGCTTGGCTGTCCTGGGAGCTGAGGTCTTGGAGAGGACTTTACAACTGGTGGATGATGGCGAGGCCCCCCGGCAGAAACAGCAGGACAGCAGTGCCACCTATGCGCCGCTATTAACCAAAGCAGATGAAATCATTAACTGGCACAGCAGTGCCAGAGAAATCTGCAATCATATCCGGGGAATGAACCCCTGGCCGGGAACCTGTACTTATCTGGATGGCCAGGTAATAAAAATTTGGCAGGCAACGTACGGGAAGAGGCTGGTTGATGCAATAGGATTACCCGGACAGGTTATGGCATCAGATGCGGGGGGAATTATCATTCAGGCCGGCCAGGATCAGGTTTGTATTAAAGAACTGCAGTTACAGTGCTGCAAGAGAATGATGACGGCTGATTTTTTAAGAGGCAAACAAATTCCGGAAGGAAGGTGTCTGGGGGACTGATTCTAAAGGAGGAAACCTTGATGCAAAATCTGGCCGTTTGTGTACATACGCAAAAAAGACTGTATTTAGGTTTGCTTTTGGCCAGTATTGTGACAATGGTTGCCATGGCAGCATCCATTTGGTACCTCGCCGTTGCTCCTGGCAAATCGTGGTTAGGGATTATCATTTTGTATGGGTTAATCATTGGCGTATGCGGCACTATTCTGATGGCGGCTTTTGGCATATGCGGTATGTTAATTACTATATACCGGTGCAGGTCTGTCAGACTGCTGCAATCACCCATGCGCACAGCAGTCAACTTACTTTTTCCAATAGTACTGGCTCTGGGCAGAATGTGCAAAATAGACAGGGATCGGATTAAAAGCTCTTTTATAGAGGTTAACAACCAGCTGGTATTGGCCCAGCATCTGGTTATTAGCCCACAGCAGCTTTTGTTGCTGCTTCCACACTGCTTACAAAACAGCGAATGCCCGCATAAAATTACCGTGGATATTAATAACTGCCGGCGCTGCGGTAAATGTGCGGTTGGCGACCTGTTGAAACTGCGTGACAGGTATGGATTAGTTGTTGCAATGGTCACCGGCGGTACCTTAGCCCGTAAAATAATGCACCAGTACCGTCCCAGGGCCATAATTGCCGTTGCCTGTGAAAGAGATTTAACCAGCGGGATTCAGGACGCCAACCCTATTCCGGTGCTCGGTGTGACCAATGAACGTCACAACGGGCCGTGTTTTAATACTAAGATAGCTATAACGCGGGTGGAAGAAGCAATCCGGGTATTTTTACCGGACAAGATGAACCCGGTTTAATACTAGCAGGGAGGTAATCCATTGTCTGAAGTTAATGCCCGTGAAATGGCCTTGATAGTTTTAAAAGCCGTTGATCAAGAAGGGGCCTATGCCAATATCGCTTTAAACCAAGTGCTGGAACAAAGAGATTTTAATAAATTAGATCGGGCCTTTACTACTGAATTAGTCTATGGAACTTTACGGGCCTTGAATACAGTTGACTGGGTGCTGGCCCAATTTCTGAAACACCCTTTGTCTTCTCAAACTGCCTGGATACGGAATATTCTTCGCTTGGGTACTTATCAACTCCTGTTTATGCATCGTGTACCGGCCTCCGCTGCCTGCAATGAGGCTGCTAAATTATCACATAAATATGGCCACAAGGGGCAGGTTAAATTTGTTAACGGTGTATTGAGGAATATTGCCAGGCAGCACGAAAACATAGAATATCCTGACTGTGAAAAAGACCCGGTGTCGCATATTTCATTGCGCTATTCACACCCAATCTGGATGGTGGAGCGGTGGTTAAATCAATTTGGCAAGGAGAAGACAATCCGGATTTGCCAGTCTAACAATACACCTGCCAGGTTCTCTATACGTACTAACACATTGCAGATCAACCGCGATAACCTGGCAGAACTGTTAAAACAGCAGGGTATGATTGTCGATAAGACCGGCTTTGCTCCTGAAGGCTTAAATGTTGAGGGATTCACTTCCCTGCGCAATTTCCCTGCCTTTAGAAACGGTCTTTTTCAAGTACAGGATGAAAGTTCCATACTGGCCGGACATGCTGTAAAGCCTGCCGTCAATTGCAGAGTTATTGATGCCTGTGCTGCGCCCGGAGGTAAAACTACTCACCTGGCTCAACTGATGGAGAATAAAGGCGAGATCATCGCTGCGGATATCTACCCGCATAAACTTGATTTAATTGAGGATAATTGCCAGCGTTTGGGCATAAAATGTGTTAAAATAATTAATCTTGATTCACGCACCTTGCATAACAGTTATACCGGTTGGGCTGATTATGTACTGGTTGACGCTCCTTGTTCCGGGTTAGGGGTATTGCGACGGCGGCCTGACGCCAGGTGGCGCAAAGAAGCTGAACAAATACCCGCTCTGGTCAAAATCCAACGCGAAATATTGGAAAGTGCGGCACTGTGTGTAAGACCGGGAGGAGTGCTTGTGTACAGCACTTGTACAATAACTGAGGAAGAAAATATCGAACAGGTAAAATATTTTTTATTAACTCATTTAGACTTCGTTTTAGAGGATATGAGCCGGTTGCTGCCGTCTGAAATAGACTGGCAAAACACTCTTGGGAAGGGTTACATACAAATACTGCCGTACACTCATAATATTGACGGCTTTTTTATTGCAAGAATGCGCAAGAAAAGGGTTTAAAGAACATAGTGTAGAATAAAGATACAAGGGGAAATAGCTTTTGGAAAGTACCGGCCTGATGGATTTAACATTACCACAAATAGAAAACTGGGTTTTACAAGAGGCTATGCCTAAATTCAGAGCCAGACAAATAGCTGAATGGATGTTTCAAAAAGGAGTTGACTCCTTTGACCAGATGACCAATCTACCCCTGGACTTACGAAAAAAGCTTAACCAAACAGCCTATCTGGAAGATTTGCAGGTGATTAAAAAGCAAGTTTCCGCTCAGACAGGTACTGTTAAGTACTTGTTTAAGTTAAAAGACGGCCAGGCTGTAGAAACTGTTTTAATGAGACAAGTTTATGGTTTATCAGTTTGCGTATCTTCACAGGTGGGCTGCAGGATGTCCTGCAGGCTTTGCGCTTCTACACTTTCCGGGCTGGTAAGAAATCTATCCGCCGGAGAAATATATGCCCAGGTAATGTCCGTGCAAAAGGAACAGTCTTCAAGAATCAGCCACGTTGTAATCATGGGTTCGGGTGAACCTCTGGACAATTTTCAGCATACCCTAGCCTTTATGACTAATATTAATGCTGACTATGGTTTAAATATCGGTTATCGTCATATCACCTTGTCGACCTGTGGATTGGTTCCTGAAATACTGGCTTTAGCTGAAAAAAAACTGCCTCTTACACTGGCTGTATCCTTGCATGCCCCTAATAATAAACTGAGGGACAGTATAGTACCTGTAAATCGAAAGTATCCACTGCAAGTACTTCTTAAAGCATGCAAAGACTACACGAAATTAACCGGACGCAGGGTAAGTTTTGAATATGCTTTAATAAAAGGTTTAAATGATACAACCGTATGTGCTCAGGAACTGGCGGATTTATTAAAAAATTTCTCTTGCCACATAAATTTGATTCCTGTCAACCCGGTACCGGAAAGAGGTCTGCAAAGAACACCTGTACAAAATATTCAGAGATTTAAAGATATTTTAGAAAAAGAAGGCTTAAAAGTAACGGTACGCCGTGAAATGGGTTCAGATATTGATGCTGCCTGCGGCCAGTTGAGACATAGCTTTGTGGATAGGCGTAAGGAAGTGTTTTAAGGTGAAAAAAATTAAATTTTTTGACAGCCTGGAAACCAGTTTGGAAAAATATATTGAAGGATTGTTTAAAGAAAAACAGTGCGGAAAAATTCAGCCGGTTGATATTGCTAAAAAGCTTTTTCGAGAAATGAGAGGTGGTAAGCGGATAAGTGTTAACAGTGTCTTTGTACCAAATAATTATATAATATATTTAAACAGTGATGACCTGGAAGCTATTCGACCTTATATCAGTTCACTTACTTTTGAAATGTTGGAATATGTGAAGAAAAAAGCCAGGGAGAGAAAATATACCCTGGTGGGCAGCCCTTCAGTTGATTTTCAATCGGGGGAGCATATCAACATAGGCGATATTAAAGTAAGCGGTTCCTATGATGAAACAAATAAGCCGGTACATACAGCCAAAGAAAAGGATTTTATTGAAGTCAAAAACCTTCGGGGATTTATGAGAAATAATAACGGGCGGAAAACCGGGAGAACAGAGATAACAGAAGACCATCCGGAAAATACCCAAAAATATTTCTTTAATAATTCAGGTATTAATTCAGAAAATGAGCTGGCCTGCCTGCAAATCAAGGAGGGTCCTGACAAAACTAAATTCTTTCAACTGACACAGGACAAGTTTGTCATAGGCAGAGATCAGGATTGTGATATTGTTCTTTCTGACAGCAGCATTTCCCGTCGCCATGCCGTTTTGGAGAAAACGGGAAAGCTCTATGTAATACGTGATTTAAACAGCACCAACGGAACTTTTATCAACGGTGTAAAAATTACGGAAAAAATCATTCAGCCGGAGGACGAAATTAAACTGGGTACCACAATATGCTATATTAGGATGGATTAAGGTGGGTTTAATTACATCTGTAGCTCTGCGCTACTTATTTTTAATAATCTTTTATGTCTTTATATTATATTTAATTAAAATAATATTTCGTGATATCAGGCAACAACAGGAACTCCCTGAACCTGAGGAGCAATGCAGAGGACAATTAAAAGTTGTCCAAGCGGAAGAGCAATATTTTGAACCGGGCGAGTGCTTTGTTTTTACTGATATTTTGTGTATTGGACGTGACAACAGTAATGACATTCATATAAATAAAGATGTTGTATCCAAGAAACATGCCCGTATAACCTTGCATAAGAATCGCTATTGGCTGGAAGACTTAAAAAGCTTAAACGGCACAAAATTAAATAACAAGCCTCTAAAAAAACCTGCGGCATTAAGCGAAGGTGATGAGATTAATGTTGGTGGGGTTACTTTTAAATTCGAGAGGTGCACATATGAAGTGGAGTAAAATTTCTGATACCGGTAAGGTAAGGCAGAACAATGAAGACAGTTTATTAGTATGTGAAGACTTGAAACTGTTTGCAGTTGCCGACGGTATGGGCGGCCATAAAGCTGGTGAAGTAGCAAGCCAGTTAGCGCTTCAAGTATTGGAAAAGGAACTCAAAAGTTCAATATACCGGCAAGAGAATCCAGTTGATATTTTAAGAAAAGCTGTACTGGAGGCAAATGCCAGTGTATACAACCTATCTCATAATAACCTATCGTACCGTGGTATGGGGACTACAGTTACGGCTGCCTGTATAATGGGAAAAGATTTATATATAGCTCATGTAGGTGACAGCAGAGGTATAATAATCAGCAACGGCATGATAAACCAGTTAACGGAAGATCATTCTTTTGTTCAAAAGTTAATTAATGAAGGCGAAATTACCAGTGAAGAAGCCAGAGTACACCCGCGAAGGAATATAATTACCAGAGCACTGGGTACGGAACCTGTTCTGGAAGTAGATATTTACAGTTATACGGTTAAAAGAGGCGATTTAGTTTTGTTATGCACGGATGGCTTAACTAATCATTTATTGGACAGGGAAATTCAGGACATGCTTATAAATGCATCTGATTTAGATCATGGTTTGCAAAGCTTACTGGCCTTAGCTTTAGAACGGGGCGGTCAGGACAATATTACTGCGATACTCGTGGAGATCGAATAAATATGATACAATACAGGTTTTTGCCGGAGCGCAAAACAGAAGGACGTTTACT
This sequence comes from Desulfofarcimen acetoxidans DSM 771, assembly GCF_000024205.1. NCBI lineage: Bacteria > Bacillati > Bacillota > Clostridia > Eubacteriales > Peptococcaceae > Desulfofarcimen > Desulfofarcimen acetoxidans. The sequence continues at coordinate 2,476,909 of NC_013216.1, read as the reverse complement.
GAGTTTGGTTGGTTTATACCTGCTAATAGGCGGCTTAGTTCTGTTTTTAACAGATAAACCTGCTGCTGAGGACAATCTTCCCCTGCTTTCAATATTGCCGGTAATGCTCGCTTTTGCTGCGGTTAGTATTTATTGGCGTTTTACCGGCTATAAGGGAGATCAGCTTTTACTGCCCATGGTTGCTTTTCTTTCCGCCAATGGTTTGATATTTTTGTTGAGACTGGATCCTGCATACGCGCTGCGGCAGGCTGCCTGGCTGGCCATAGCCCTGGTTTGCCTGGTTTTAATTACAGGTTATTGCCGCAATTACTTGTTTCTGTCTGACTACCAATATATATACGTACTGGCAGGTGTCGTACTGCTTATTTTGCCAATATTCTTTGGTATTGAACAAGGCGGTGCCAAGAGCTGGCTTAATTTCGGTCTTTTTCAGGTGCAGTCTTCAGAATTTGTAAAAATATTATTGGTTTTATTTTTAACAGGTTACCTGACTGAGAACAGGCCGGTATTAGCGGTAGGAAATATGAATTTGGGGTTTATTTCTATACCTGAGGCCAAATACTGGGTACCCTTGATAGCCATGTGGGCTGTTTCCCTTTTGTTGTTGGTATTTCAAAAGGATTTAGGTACAGCGCTTATCTATTTTGGTACTTTTCTTGCTATGCTTTATATAGCCACGGCCCGGCTTTCTTATATTTTCAGCGGTATGGCACTTTTTTTACTGGGTGCCGGTTTCAGTTATCAATTTTTTTCCCATGTCCGCACAAGAGTTTTGGTCTGGTTAAACCCTTGGCCTTACAGTGATACCTCAGGGTATCAAGTTATTCAATCTATAGTAGCCCTGGCTTCCGGCGGAATCACAGGCAATGGTTTTAATGCCGGATTTCCCAAGTTTATTCCGGCGGTACATACTGATTTTATTTTTTCTGCTATCGGAGAAGAAATGGGGTTTTTAGGTGGAGCAGGCATAATACTAATCTACTTGTTAATGGTCTACAGAGGTTTGAGAATCACCTTATCTTCCCGTGATGACTTTTCTATGCTGTTAGCAGCTGGTTTAACTGTTTTAATAAGTTTTCAGGCTTTTATTATCATTGCCGGGGTAACTAAACTTTTGCCTTTAACCGGAGTCACCCTGCCTTTTGTTAGTTATGGCGGCAGTTCCCTGGTAGCAAACTTTGTCCTGCTGGGTCTTTTGCTAAACGTATCAAACGAGGCTGAACAATTATGAGAAAAAATATTATTAAAATCGGTTTATTATTGCTTGGCAGTTTTTGTTTTCTGATTTTATATTTGTCTTACATTCAAATCATTAAAGGACCTGATTTGGAAGCTTCTGAACATAATAAAAGAATTTTGGCCTATGAAAAATTAATCCACAGAGGACGTATCTTGGATTGTAATGGTGATGTATTGGCCTATTCGGAGGATAACTCTAATAAAAGAATTTACACCAAGGGTGGGGAACTTTCCCCGGTGCTTGGTTTCATATCAGAAAGATACGGAAGAACAGGTATTGAAGCAGCCGGTGACCGCTATTTACTCGGTATTACACCGGACAGTCGTTTTGACAAGTTTATCAGTCGTATGTCAGGCGAGAAATCAAACGGTTATGATTTAACCTTAACTATAGACGCTAATATACAATCTTTGGCCATGAAATTATTGGCACAGCGCAAGGGTGCCGTTGTTGTGCTTAACCCCGGCAACGGTGAGGTTTTGGCTTTAGCCTCAACTCCCACCTTTGATCCGAATCAGGTTGATGAAACCTGGTCACAATTAACCACTGATCCTGACAGTGCTTTATTAAACCGGGCTACTCAGGGGGCTTATCCACCCGGATCTGTATTTAAATTGGTTACCGAAGCGGCAGCTTTGACCAATAATCCTCAAGTAGCGAATGAAGTGTTTACATGTCCCGGTTATTTGGATGTTCAGGGTTTCAGGTTAAAGGATAACAGTGTGCACGGGCAATTGCAATTATCAAAAGCTCTGGCCGTTTCCTGCAATACTACCTTTGCTCAACTCGGTTTGAGTTTGGGTGCGGAAAAGTTTACTAAAGCGGCGGAGGGTTTTGGTTTTGGCCAAAAACCGCCTTTAGAAATACCTGTGAGAGCTTCAACTCTTGCACCTGTAGACAAATTGACAGGTACGCAACTGGCGACCACTGCTATAGGTCAGGGAGATGTGCTGGCAAGCCCGCTGCAAATGGCTCTGGTTGCCGCCGCAGTTGCTAATCAGGGCGTAATCATGCAGCCTCATTTGTTTAGTGAGGTGAAAGACAGTGCAGGCAATATTATATATAAGCACCAGCCGAAAGTTTGGTTAAATGGCGCATCCTCTCAAGTAACAGAGGAAATTAAGAAGGGTATGGAAATGGCAGTAGTAGCCGGGACAGCCGGAAAAGCCTCTGTTCAGGGATTTCAGGTTGCCGGAAAAACCGGTTCCGCGGAAAATCCCAATGGCAAGGCACATGCCTGGTTCATAGGTTTTGCCCCGTCAGAACACCCGCGTTATGTAGTGGCAGTGATTGTGGAAAACGCCGGAGCGGGAGGAGCTGTGTCAGCTCCGGTGGCCAAAGAAATATTTTCAGCATTATTATAGAAAGTAATTAATAAAAGTTGGTTATAATTTTAGAGGTGAAGAAAATGATCGGTAAACGTTTGGGAGACCGGTTTGAAATCATTGAACAACTTGGCGGCGGGGGAATGGCTGTAGTTTATAAGGGCAGGGATACTCTCTTGCACCGCCTGGTAACTATTAAAGTACTAAGACCGGAGTTTGCCTCGGATGAAGAATTTGTAAAAAGTTTTCGCCGGGAAGCACGGGCTATCGCCAGCCTGTCTCATCCCAACATTGTGAATATTCATGATGTTGGACAGGAAGATCATATTCAATACCTGGTTATGGAGTATATAGACGGGGATAACTTGAAAAATCTCATAAAAAAGATGGGGGCCCTGTCCACGCATCAGGCAGTACAGATTGCTTTGCAGGTATGCGCCGCTTTGGAGCACGCGCATGAGAACAATATTGTTCACCGCGATGTTAAACCGCATAACATACTTATAACAAACAACGGTAAAGCCAAGTTAACCGATTTCGGTATTGCCGCTGAGACCACGGCTGCCACTATGACACATACAGACACGATTGTTGGTTCAGTACATTATCTGTCGCCTGAACAGGCGCAGGGTGAAGAAGCGGGCAGCAAATCGGACATTTACTCGCTTGGCGTAGTGCTGTATGAAATGCTTACCGGTACTCTCCCCTTCACCGGTGACAATCCTATTGCTATTGCTTTAAAACATATTAAAGATGTGCCTGTGCCTTTAAGAAACATCAAACCTGATATTTCAAATAAACTTCAAGATGTAGTTTTAAAGGCCATCAGTAAAAATCCGGAACACCGGCAGTCTTCTGCCAGGGAGTTGGCTCTGGAACTTCAGGCAGCAGAAACAACTCTGCCCGCAAAAACCGGTGACCTGGACGCAACACTGATTATACCGGTTGATGATTTTAATACCAGACTCATACCTGTGACAAAAGTCAGGTCAACCGGTGCAAAAGATTCCGGAGAAAATCATAATAGCGTCATTACGTCTCAAAATAAAAGTAAACGTCCTCTGACTTGGGTTGCTGTTATATTAGTTTTAATAGGTCTGGCCATTGGTGGGACGCTGGTTTTTCGCAATATTTTGACTGTGCCGGACGTTACACTTATTGATGTAACAAACGATACTGCCAATGAAGCCATTACGCGCCTGAATCAAGCCGGTTTTCCGGATGTCAGGACCGAAGAAAAATATGATTTAAAAGAAAAAGGGAAAGTGGTTTCGCAAAATCCCGCCCCCAATACAATCGTGAAAAAAGGCCGTACGATCCTATTGTATATCAGCAAAGGACCTGAAATGAAGACAGTGCCTAATCTGCTTGGTAAGAGCAGGCAAGAGGCTTCCATAGAAATCAGCAATAAAGGTTTTGTCATGGCGGAAAGTGATCCTGTATTCAGCAGTGATATTGAGAAAGATAAAGTAGCGGTGCAATCACCTTTAGCGAATCAAACCGCTGCAATGGGCAGTAAAATATCTGTATCCTTTAGCAAGGGACCTCAAATAATCACGCATGAAATGCCAAATCTGATAGGAAAGAATCTGGATGAGGCACAAAGCCAGCTGCAGCAGCTTAAATTAAACTCGACAGATGGTATTACCCGCCAATCCAGTGATCAATACCTGCCAGACCAGGTAATAACACAGACTCCGACTCAAGGAAGCAGTGTACAGGAAGGATCTTCCGTGTCTTTGGTGGTTAGCAATGGCCCGGGACCCACACCTAAAGATGCTACCGTGGAATTTAAGGTAACCAACGACGGTAAGGAGCATAATGTTAGGATACAAGTAACAGACATTCGCGGCACAAAAGAACCCTATAACGCTGTACACGCATCTGGAGAAGCTGTATCAAAAACGGTACGTTATTACGGCAAAGCCAATATTATAGTTTATATAGATGATATCAATGTTTTTGAAAAATCTATGGATTAGTTTTAATTAATAAGAGATTTAAGGAGGTAGCGGCATGTGATAGAGGGAACAGTAATCAAGGGATACGGTGGTTTCTACTACGTTAAAGATGATCAAAAGTATGTTTGGGAATGCAAGCCCAGGGGCCGTTTTAAAATAGAAAAGCAGCTGATTTTAGTAGGTGACAGGGTACAAATAAAAACTATAAATAAGAAAAACGGTGTAGTGGAAAAAGTATTGCCCCGTATAACCGAGTTAGTGCGCCCTCCGGTAGCTAATATCGATTGTGCAATAGTAGTTTTTGCATTAAAAAGCCCGGAACCCAACTTAAATTTACTGGATCGATTTATACTGCTGGCTGAAGCCGGAAAGACGGAACCGGTAATCTGTTTTAATAAAGTTGATTTACTTAGTAATGAGGAGGTAACACCGGTACTGGATATTTATGATAAAATAGGTTACCGGACAATAGTCACCAGCGTTAAAACAGGAGCAGGCTTAGAGGAACTGAGAGCTGTTTTAAAAGATCATATATCGGTTTTTGCCGGGCCTTCAGGGGTGGGTAAATCCAGCCTTTTAAACGCGGTGCAGCCAGGCCTGCAGTTAAAAACGGGAGAGATAAGTGAAAAACTGCAAAGAGGCAGGCATACAACCAGGCATGTAGAATTACTGGAACTTGATAACGGTGGCTATGTTGTAGATACTCCCGGATTCTCCAGTCTGTATTTACCTCAAATGCTTAAAGAAGAACTGGCAGGATTTTTCCCTGAAATGAATAATTTCTGGCAAAACTGTCGATTTAACGGCTGCCTGCATAACCAGGAACCTGACTGTGCTGTTAAGAGTGCTGTAGAATCCGGTGAAATCAACAAAGAACGATATGCGCATTATATAATGTTTCTAGAGGAAATTGTGTTTCATGAAAGGAGATTTTATAAATGATAAAGATTGCCCCCTCTATTCTTTCAGCGGATTTTTCTATGCTCAAGGAGGATGTGCAAAGAGTAGAGGCTGCCGGAGTTGATTGGCTGCATATTGATGTTATGGACGGGCATTTTGTGCCCAACATTACTATGGGACCGGTTGCAGTGCAGGCTTTAAGGCCACACAGCAAGCTTTTTTTCGATGTGCACTTGATGATTGAAAAACCGGAACAGTTTATTGATCAATTCGTGCGGGCCGGAGCTGACTTAATTACAGTGCATGCTGAGGCCTGCACACACCTGCACCGTACTCTTGCTTTAATTAAAGAAAAAGGTATTAAGGCCGGTGTAGCTTTGAATCCTTCAACACATCAGGATACAATAGAATATGTTTTATCTATGGTTGATCTTGTTCTGCTTATGACTGTTAATCCGGGCTTTGGCGGACAAGCTTTTATTCCGGAGATTATAGGGAAAATTAAAAAAGTTAAAACCATGCTGGAACACCAGAATGTAAATTCGGAAATACAGGTAGATGGGGGAATAAACATAAAAACAGCACCGCTGGTTGCCCGGGCAGGTGCTACTGTTCTGGTTGCAGGATCGGCTATATTCGGTGCACAGGATCCGGCTGTGGCAGTTGAAGAAATAAGGAAGGCTGCGAAAGCCAGGTATAAAGGCAATGTCTGTCATATGGGTGTTAAGAGATAAAATCAGATAACACACAATAATTAATAAGTTATTTAATTAAGCACCATTAGCAAAGATGGTGCTTTTGAGTTTATTTCAGGGCAACTCTCAGAAAGACTATTTTTCCATTAAAGGTAAACTAACGGCAAAGGTTGTGCCTTCGCATTCGCTGACCTGAAAGGAGATGGAACCTTTCAGGTAACGCTCGGTAAGGAGTTTCATGCTATAGGTTCCCAAGCCTCTTCCTATACCCTTGGTAGAAAAAGATCTTTGAAAAATCTGCAACTGCACCACCCTGGGCATAACCAGAGAATTATTTACCCAGAATTCTACCGATTTTTCCCGTTTTTTTACTCCGATTTTTATAGTATCCCCCTTTGTGGAGGATTCCAAGGCGTTTTTTATCATATTAGCCAGTATTCTTTTTAATATAACCGGATCAGTATTAAAGCAAACATTGTCGCTGTCGACAGCTATTTCTAATATTTTTCCCATAGCAATCTGGTGGTTTAAAAACTGTTTAATAGTTTCTCTGATTAAAACTATAGATTGAACTGAACGTAATTCAATAACTAGTTCGTTATTTTCAGCATAAACTAAATCCCTCTGACTTTTAATCTCTTCCAATAAAGTATTGGATATATCTGTTATATCCTTAATAATATTCCTTGTCTGAGGTGGTTGCTCATTTATATCAATCAATTGTATAAGACCGTGCAACCCTCCCGCGGTATTAATAACATCGTGGAAAAATATGCATTCCAAAGCCTTTCTTCTTTTTTCATCACTGATATTGGTGATAAAAATAATCACAAAGTCTTGCATATCCAGAGAAAAAGGTGCGGCTGTTACCATCAACTCCAAAGATACATCTTTCTTACCATTACTTATAGTAATTCTGCACTCCTTGGAATTTTTTTCACCCTTTTGTCCGGCAAGAATAGCTAAAGCTGCGCCGCAAGTACTGCAATATTCACTTGTTCCACAGCCGGCCTCATTCCTATGTGAGTGAATGCATTTTAGGGCTTCACCCGGCCTGCGCCCTATAACCTTCTTGGTGTCATGATCAGCCATATCAATAAACTCTAAAAAAGCTTCGTTGTAATATACTATTTGGCGGTATTGATTAAGGAGTATCACAACCCCGGAAGCATCCAATAAACAACTGATTTTTTCTAATTTTTTTAAATGATCCGCTTGATTAGTAACCTCGTCAGGATGTAATCTGGCCGGCTCAGCAAAGTATGTAAAGTTATTTTCAAATAATAATCTGTTCAAATGTTAAACCTCCGGGCATAATATCTTTAAAATTAAATCATGTACTGTGTTTTATAAGCAAAATTACTATATATTTTAATATATCATGCGTAGAAAGTTATGCATATAATTGCTTCATCAGTTTTTTCCACTTTATAAATTAAAAAATGACTAATTGCTTATAATTTTCATTATAAACTAAATGCATAATTTTATGCAACGTATGTTATGTTATAAATTAATTTTTTAGAAAATATATCTTAAAAGTTAAAATCAAAAGGACAAGCTGTTTTGTAGATGATATTAATAGTGGTAATAAAGAAGTACTATCCTTAGCACACTTTTTTATGTTTGAACTATACACAGATTTTTTGAAGATTGATATATGGATTCCAGATTATATTATTGACATTGCGGACTTGCAGGGCATATAATTAAAAGGTGGATCAATATTATAAGAAAGTATCACAAATTAATACACTTTATCTTCAGGGACGGGTGAAATTCCGTACCGGCGGTATGGCCTAAATATAGCCGAGCCCGCGAACCCGTAAGGGTTGATCCGGTGAAAAGCCGGGGCCGACAGTTAGAGTCTGGATGGGAGAAGGTAGAGGGCAGTAATATTTTTGTCTTTTTTTGAATTTTTCTTATGGCAAAAGTATTATTTAGTGTGTCCTTATTAGCATTTCACCCTGGAGATAGTTTCTCCGGGGTTTTGTGTTTTTTAATCGAATTTGTGCAGGTGATTTTATGGATGAACAGTATATGAAAATGGCTCTGGATTTAGCAGCCAGGGCCAGAGGAAGGACAAGTCCCAATCCTATGGTAGGCTCTGTTATAGTTAAAAACGGAGCAGTAGTTGGCAGAGGCTATCATAAGAAGGCCGGTACGCCTCACGCGGAAATACACGCCTTGAAGGAAGCCGGCGAGGCTGCCAGAGGAGCTACTATTTATGTCACCTTAGAGCCCTGCTGCCACCATGGCCGTACCGGTCCTTGCACCGAGGCCATATTGTCAGCGGGCATTAAACGGGCAGTCGTTGCTATGACCGATCCCAATCCTCTGGTAGCCGGAAAAGGACTGGACATACTAAGAAAGGCGGGCGTGGAGGTAGTATCCGGACTGTTGGCAGAAGAAGCCGCTAAATTAAACGAGGTATTTATTAAATACGTAAGTACCGGAATGCCTTTTGTGCTGTTAAAAACAGCTATGAGCCTGGATGGCAAAATTGCCGCTTATACCGGTCATTCCCGGTGGATTACGGGATCGGCTTCACGTGCTTACGTTCACCACCTGCGTGACAGCTATGATGCCATATTAATTGGCATAGGAACTTTAATGGCAGACAACCCTTCTCTGACTGCAAGACTCTCCTGCCCGGAAGATGGAGTTAAAGGAAAAGATCCTGTGCGTGTAATAGTTGACAGCCTGGCCCGTACACCTCCTGAGGCTAAAGTTTTGACTCAAATCTCTGCCGCTCCGACTATTATTGCAATAACAGCTGCAGCACCCGAAGAAAGAGTGCAAAAGCTTGTTGCTGCGGGAGCACAAATAATCATTGCCGGAAACGGGCCTAAGATCGATTTGCCATACTTATTTAAGTCCCTGACCGCTATTGATATAACCAGTATATTAATTGAAGGCGGTGCTGCGGTAAATGCTTCTGTTTTGGAACAAAAACTGGCAGATAAGCTTTTGTGGTTTATAGCTCCTAAGATCATCGGCGGTAAAGAGGCACCCGGCCCGGTGGGAGGGCGAGGAGTTGCGGCAGTCAGTGAAGCGCTGCTGCTGGAGCGCATATCTGTTCAGCGTTTCGAAGAGGATATTTGCCTGGAGGGTTACCTCAGAAAATAAAATTGCCTTTTGGTAAAGTAAGTTAAAGCTAGAATTTAATCGGGGTGTGTTAATTATGTTTACCGGTTTGGTGGAAGAGTTAGGCGTACTTCAATCAGTACGCCACGGCGCAGCTTCGGCACAGTTAAACATAGCTGCCGGTAAGATCACACGGGGAATAAAAATTGGTGACAGCATAGCTGTTAACGGGGTTTGTCTAACAGCAATAAAGTTTGGCGGCCAGGGTTTTACCGCTGATGTTATGGCTGAAACACTGTCTAAGACGAATTTGGGTAATTTAAAACCCGGTGATCGCGTAAATTTGGAGCGGGCACTAAGCCTGGGAGACAGATTAGGCGGTCACCTGGTAAGCGGTCATATTGACGGTGTGGGAATTATTGCCAATAAAGAAATACAGGATATTGCCATCTTAATTACGATTAAGGCACCGCCAGAGGTTATGCGTTATATCATAAAAAAAGGTTCCGTAGCAATAGACGGCACCAGCCTGACAATAGTAGATTTTACAGATGACAGTTTCCTGGTATCACTTATACCGCATACAGCCAAAGAAACCACTCTTGGCTTTAAAACACCGGGAGATACGGTTAATCTGGAAGGGGATATTATCGGCAAATATATTGAAAGGTTACTGCAAGCCAGAGAAACCTTACCGGCAGGTAAGCGTGATGAGAAAACCTTGGTATCTATGGGATTTTTGGCGGAACACGGATTTGTATAGTTATAAAAAATACTGGCAAGTGGAGGGTCTGAACATGAAATTTAGCACTATCGAAGAAGCTATTGAAGACATCGCGCAAGGGAAGATCTTGGTTGTGGTAGATGATGAGGATCGGGAAAATGAGGGTGACCTGATCATGGCTGCAGATAAAGTAACCCCTGAAGCGGTTAACTTTATGGCAACATACGGACGAGGCTTAATCTGCATGCCAATACTGGGTGAAAGACTGGATGAACTGGATCTCCCTGCTATGGTCAACAATAACACCGACCCTAACGGAACAGCCTTTACTGTTTCTATCGATCATAAAGACACCACTACAGGAATCTCGGCGTTCGAGCGCGCTGCTACCATTAAAGCTGTGCTTGATCCGGCAACCAAGTCGGAGGATTTGCGGCGTCCGGGGCATATATTTCCCCTGCGAGCCCAAGAAGGCGGGGTACTGCGGCGTGCCGGGCATACAGAGGCGTCAGTAGACCTGGCTAAAATGGCCGGTCTTCATCCTTCAGCCGTAATATGTGAAATCATGAAAGAAGACGGAACTATGGCCCGAATACCGGAACTTATGGATTTCGTTAAAGAACACGGGTTGAAAATAATTACTATTGCCGATTTGATTGAATACCGCCGTAGAACAGAAAGATTAATCCGTCGGGTTGAAGTTGTGAAACTGCCGACTAGATTCGGGGAGTTTACAGCCGTTGCTTATGAAAGCCTGTTGGACGGTAAGGGGCATATAGCTCTGGTTAAAGGTGAACCGGATAAAAGCCAGGCGCCTCTGGTGAGAGTACACTCGGAATGCCTGACCGGTGATGTTTTTGGTTCCTCTCGCTGCGATTGCGGTGATCAATTAGCGCAGGCAATGCGCATGATTGAAAAAGAGGGAACCGGTGTATTGCTATATATGCGGCAGGAAGGAAGAGGCATAGGTTTGCTCAATAAAATTCGCGCCTATAAGCTGCAGGATGAAGGCAAAGATACAGTTGAAGCTAATGAAGCGCTTGGTTTTCCGGCCGATTTGAGAGATTACGGCCTGGGTGCTCAGATTCTTGCCGATCTGGGATTGAGCAAAATTCGTTTAATTACCAATAATCCTCGTAAAATAGCCGGCCTGGAAGGCCACGGCCTGGAAGTTATAAAGAGAGTTCCTATAGAGATTTGTCCGGGAGAGTATAATAATTATTACCTTTCCACCAAAAAAGCAAAACTAGGACATATGTTAAATATTAACTGATTGGGAGGAGTTATTAAACATGCAGAAGACATTCGAAGGACATTTACTGGGACAAGGACTTAAATTCGGGTTGGTTGTAGGTCGCTTTAACGAATTCATCACCAACAAACTGCTGTCGGCTGCCCTTGATGGTTTAAAACGTCATGGAGTTGCAGATGAAGATATAGAGATTGCCTGGGTGCCGGGAGCATTTGAAATACCCTTTGCAGCCAAGGCAATGATTGCAAAAAAAGAATATCATGCAGTTATATGTTTGGGAGCAGTAATTCGTGGTGCGACGCCTCATTTTGATTATGTCGCAGCCGAGGTTTCTAAAGGAATAGCTAAAATAGGTCTGGACACAGGTGTGCCGGCAATATTTGGAGTTCTTACGGTAGATACTATAGAACAGGCTGTTGAACGGGCCGGTACAAAAGCAGGCAATAAAGGTTGGGATGCTGCAATAACTGCAATCGAGATGGCAAATTTAATGAAAAGTTTATCTGAGTAAAAGCGGTTGGCAGTTATGCTGAGAAGGAGTTGAACCGTTAGTGGATGTTTCATTAATCAAATCACTCAAAGAAGTAGAGGAACTAAAAGTCTCCACGGAAAACAGACTTTTTTCCGCCAATAATGATGAAATAATGCGCGGTTTAACCACCGATATATATTTCATAAAGACCAGAGAAATTTTAAAGGAGCTCAACTTGCTTCAAACATCTGTAACTGCCGAGGTATTTGCCGGCAGAGCAGGGGGTATGCTAGCCGGAGTAGCTGAGGTTAAAAACCTATTGAAAGATAAAAATATTGAAGTTTGGTCATTGCCGGAGGGTGAGTTTTTTAAAGAAAAAGAAGTTGTTATGAGGATTCAGGGTAAGTATGATGATTTTGGCATATATGAAACCGCCTTTTTAGGGATGCTGGCCAGTTCCAGCGGTTGGGCCACAGCCAGTCATTATATCAAGAGCCTGGCCGGAAATAAACCCGTAATTTGTTTCGGAGCCCGCCATGTTCACCCCGCAGTTGCCCCGGTTATGGAGAAGGCGGCTGTTACCGGAGGTGCTGACGGTGCCAGCTGCATACTGGGGGCCAAATTAGCCGGTGTAGAACCCAGTGGTACAGTTCCGCACGCGGTTTTCCTGATAGTCGGTGATACTGTTAAGGTAGCTCAAGCCTACAAAACTGTAATGCCGTCAGGTTCGCCGGTAATAGTGCTGGTTGATACCTTCAAAGATGAGGCAGAGGAAGCCTTAAGGGTAGCGGAAGCACTGGGGAAAGATTTAAACAGTGTCCGTCTGGATACTCCCAGTGAAAGGGGTGGTGTAACTCCCGGGCTGGTGAGAGAAATCAGAGCACGTTTGGATCAGGCCGGTTACCCGCAGGTTAAAATACTGGTTTCCGGCGGAGTAAATCCAGAGCGATTGCCTGGTCTAGTAGAAGCCGGTGCTGATGCTTTCGGTGTGGGCAGCTACATCTCCAACGCTCTGCCAATAGATATGACTATGGATATTAAGGAAATTAATGGCATACCAATTGCTAAACGAGGAAGAATTCCGGGACAGACCCAGGCCCCCAGATTAAAAAGAATTCTATAATGATAAGATTATAAAATTATATTATTTTTAATATTTTATTTGTTTTACTTAATTTTTTTTGGTGTTATAATTATAACATGGTTTTAAAATACATTTCGAAAGGGGCAAAAAGTATGGAAAAATGGGAATGTGACGTTTGCGGCTATGTTTATGATCCAGCTGAAGGTGCGGATGACGTAGAACCAGGCACAGCTTTTGAGAATTTACCTGAAGACTGGGTATGCCCTGTGTGCGGTGCGGATAAGAGCCAGTTCAGCAAGGTATCCTAAGATGAGCATGCAGGTTGTTCCTGGTGTTAGCTGGGTAGGTGCTAAAGATCCCGACTTGCGAATATTCGATATTGTTATGGAAACAAAGTATGGTACCACTTATAATGCTTATCTAATACAAGGTCAAGAAAAAACAGCACTAGTTGAAACAGTTAAATCACGTTTTTATGATGAGCTAAAACAAAGAATCGAAGAAATAGTGCCGCTTAGTGAGATTGATTATGTAGTAGTAAATCATACTGAACCGGATCACAGCGGTTCTCTGGGAAGATTGCTGCTGGAAATGCCCAAAGCTACCGTAGTAGCCTCTAAAGTAGCTCTTCGCTTTTTAGGGCAACAAATAAACAGGGATTTTAACCAGCAAGTGGCTGTTGACGGAGATAAACTGGATCTGGGCGGTAAAACCCTGCGGTTTATTAACGCGCCGTTTTTGCACTGGCCGGATTCTATGTTTACTTACTTGCTTGAGGATAAGATCTTATTTTCCTGCGATGCTTTTGGTTGCCATTACTGCGGTGATTCTGTTTTTAATGATGAAGTTGGCGATATAAGCGAATCTTATAAATATTATTTCGATGTAATTGTAAAACCTTTCCGCCGCTATGTGTTGGAAGCTGCTGAAAAAATTAAAGATTTGGATATTCAAATTATTGCACCCTCACACGGGCCTATTTTGCGCAAGGATCCATGGAGCTATGTGCAAATGTACGCTCAGTGGTCACAGCAAACCAAGGATTCCGCAGCAGCTAAAAGTGTCTTAATATTATATACCTCAGCCTATGGCTATACCACGCAATTGGCGGAAGCAATAGGTAAAGGACTTTCTGATGCAGGGTTGCAAGTTGAGATTCTGGAATTTACAAATTACCCGCAAAACGAAATTATAGATAAGATTGAGAATGCCGATGCTTTTCTTATCGGATCGCCTACAATTAACCGTGATGCGGTGCCGCCTGTCTGGCAGCTTTTATCAGGTGTATCTGCCATTATCAATAACGGTAAACCAGCCGGAGCCTTCGGTTCATACGGTTGGAGCGGTGAGGCTGTAAAGCTTGTTGAACGTCGCTTGCAAGACCTGCAACTTAAGGTGCCTGTACCTGGGGTAAGAGTTAATTTTGCCCCCTCTGAAGCTGATTTGCAACAGGCAAAGGAATTTGGCTATAGCTTTGGAGAAGCTGTCAAAGGAAATTCCTAAGAATATCTTGATCACATAAAAAGCAATAAACTCCCCCCGTTAATTAACGGGGGGAGTTTATTGCTTTTTATATAATAAAGTACAAATTTATATTGTATAAGCAAGGTTATTACTATCGCATAATTTCCGGCGGGTACGAGTGCTTGCGGCTTTCTTGAAAGTTGCTTTGAACGACTTTCGAGAAAGATAAAGCCTTTTTGGGGCAGGCCTCCACACAAGAACTACATTTTAAACAGTCATTGTCACCCATGACAGCAAAACCTTTATAATCATATGGTTTTAATTGCATCGGACAGACTTTGGTACATAGTTTGCAAGAAACACAATTATCTGAAATGTACAAAGGCTTTTTACCCTTAGACAGCCAGTTGGCTATTGTTCCCATAGGACAAATATGGCACCATGTTCTCGGGTGAAATAGCGTGCCGAATATAATGCCTGCCGCTGTAGTGATAGTCAACAGCCTGATTAGCACCAGTCCCATACTGTTTAGATTACCCCATACCTGATAAAACTGAATACCGATTACCGACATGATTAAAAGCACCATAAAGATACGAACTGATTTCTTACGGAAAAAACCTGGAATTTGAACATTGCGGCTAATTTTTCCTAACAGCAGGTCATAAAAAGCACCTCTTGGACACATCCAATTGCACCAGCTTCTGCCTTTATATAATGCAAAGCCTACAGCACCCAGCATGCACAGAAACAGCAGGAAACCTGCAGCGGGATAAATCCAACCGGCTGCAATAACCGCCGGTAAAACCCAGAAGGTATACTTTTGGTAGGTTGCTCTTTTTATTTGAGCAGAGTTCAATTTCCTCATAGTTTCTCACTCCTTATTTAGTGATTAAAGCTTTTTTGCTGTTTCATCTGAAACAGAGTAACATATTTCATTTCCCCCGCGTTTTCCTTCAATAATTTCTGTTCTTTTCAATATAGCTAATTGACTGTAGAGGGAAAATTGCGATTGTTTTAAACATTGCATGGCGCAGCCGGCAAGCCTGTAATAATATGTAATCTAATCGGGTGGGGCAGTGCTTTTAAGATCAGAGATGGTTTTTATACTTTTCTGGTATCCGGCGGTAACACTTCCCGTACTTCATTATTATTTAGGAGCTATATTTAATTATCTATTTATTACGATATTACAATATATCCGCTCTAATGTCAACAGTATTTTACACGCTTTACAGTGTCGGAGAACAAATAAAAAAGAGGAAATTAAAAACAACCGGAACATCCAGTGTGTTTTTAATTTCCTCTTTTTTCTCATACTTTAGTAAATTATACCTATATTGGATTTATGGATAAGTTAGGTTGCTACTGCATAATTTTCAGCGAGCAAAAAGTGCCTGTGGCTGCTCGAAAGTCGATTAAGGCGACTTTCGAGCTAAATTTGACCTAACCTGCCGGCAGCCTCAGACAGCATTTCTTTTATCGGCAGGTTATAAGGGCACTTTTCCTCACACTCACCGCATTGTATACAGGCAGCAGCTGAAGTTTTCAAGCCGCGATAACGTTCTTTGGCCCAGCCTTGTAAATTATACCTGGTATAATAAGTATCAAGTAAAAATACCATTGGTATTTCAATTCCCTGCCGGCAGGGCTGGCAGTATTCACACCTACGGCAAAAAGCCTGTCCCAACTTTTTGGCTTCTTCTTCAAGAATTCTTTTTTCAGCAGGTAACAACGGTAAAAAATTATGGGCTGCCAGAACATTTTGATCAACCTGTTCAACTTTATCCATACCGGGGATAACTGTAGATAGAGGGTATTCCAAAATAAAGCGCAAAGCTAATTCAGGGTTCTGGAGAGCTCCACCTGCTAGTGGTTTCATGATAATAATGCCGGTATTAGTTTTTACAGCCAGGTTTAAAAGTGCTTCTGCCTCTTTTGCCTCGACCGCATTGAATGGAAACTGAACTGTTTCTATTTCCTCCGTTGCCAGAGCCTCTAACAATATTGGCAATATATGTCCGGTTATTCCTATGTGTTTAATAAGTCCTTGAGCTTTGGCTTTTTTTAATGCTCCCAGTGCGCCTTGAGCACTCAATACTTGTTCTAACGCCGCTTTATCCTTAACATTGTGCAACTGATAAAGATCAATATAATCAACACCCAGTGTCTGCAGACTCTTGTTAATATCTATTGTTATTCCTTCAGCAGTCCTGTCCATTGACTTAGTGGCAATGTAGACCTGTTGTCTCCTGTTTTTTAGAGCAACGCCAAGTTTGGCTTCGCTGTCAGTATACCCTCTGGCAGTATCAATGAAATTTATCCCAAGATCAAGAGCTCTGTTAATAATTAATGTTGCTTCTTTTTCCGTTACCCTTTGTATAGGAATGCCCCCGAAACCGATCACAGAGACATTTAAACCGGTTTTGCCCAACACTCTGTATTTCATATAAACCTCCGCTAGATATATTTTTTTCATATAGTACCATAACTTTTCATTGATTTCTACCTTAGATAAAGGGAAATTATGTGGTGCTGACATTGATTAGGTTATATACACTTGTACTTCATTATACAATGACTTATCTGCAAATCTGTCATAAACATAATTTCCTAGAGTATAAAAAATACCGGGGTTATCTCTAATATCAGAGGTCCCCGGTATCGTTTCTATCGTTTTGTTTTGAAAGTCTCGCATTTTGTTTGATCTGATGTACCTGCGCTACTAACTTTATTGCGGTCTACCTGAATCATTGGTGCACCACATTTGACGTTAGAGTTATACTCACATTCCGTTACTGAGCATTTAATATCCGGCATATTAATCACCTCCTCCGATTATTTAATATTCCATTGTTTTTATAAACATATGCGATAATAATTTAAAAACAATTGGTTTTCTATAAATTTTACCTGTTTGCTTTTTTAATAACTGGTATTATTGGAACTATTGATTTATAATTTATTTAGTTTATCAGCTAGTGGGGGACGTCATGCAAAAACAAAAAATTTGGCATATCAAGGAAAACGACTTAGCTACCCAGTCCATAATAACCAAGGAATTAGGCGTTTCACCTATTTTAGCGCAATTAATGGTTAATCGTGGTTTAGGCACTGTTGAGCAAATTAAAAACTTTATGGAGTATGATTTATCCAGTTTAAATAATCCATATATTTTGCAAGATATGCAGAAAGCTGTAAACAGAATTATTGAAGCAGTAAACAGGAGCGAAAAAATACTTATCTACGGTGATTATGATGTTGACGGCATAACAGGAACAGCTTTATTGGTTGGCGCGCTCAGGAGATTAACCGATCATGTGAACTATTATATACCGCACCGTATAAAGGAAGGTTACGGCCTGCACAAGGAAGCTGTGGAAAAAGCTGCTGGGCAGGGTTACTCTTTAATTATTACGGTTGATTGTGGTATAAGCGGTAAAGAAGCGGTAGATTGGTCTGTGCAAAACACTAAAACAGATATAATTATTACTGATCATCATGAACCGCCGCCTGTTTTGCCAGCCGCGTTAGCGGTAATAAATCCTAAGAGGAAGGACTGCGAGTACCCTTTTAAAGAACTGGCTGGAATTGGAGTAGCATTAAAGCTTGTGCAGGCTGTATATGCAGCAGCCAATATGAGTAGTGAGACATGGAAGGAATATTTGGATATAGTTTGTCTGGGTACAATTGCCGATGTTGTGCCTCTGCTGGGAGAAAACCGGATTTTAGTTAAATACGGTTTACCCTATCTCACCAAAACATCCAAAAAAGGCTTAATAGCGTTGATTAAGGCATCGGGATTGCGAGGCGATATTACCTCGGGCCAGGTTGGGTTTGTTTTAGCTCCCAGATTAAATGCCGCCGGGCGTCTGGGGGACCCTTTCATGGCAGTAGAACTTCTTCTCACCGAAGATGAAGCTCAGGCAAATCAGATTGCAGTTGTTTTGGACGAGAAGAACCGTAAGCGCAAAAGTGTGGAAGATGCTGCACTTAAAGAAGCTATACAAATGATTGAACGGGAAATAAGTTTTAAACAGAGTAAAGTTTTGGTATTGGCTTCTGAGGAATGGCACCCGGGGGTTATCGGTTTGGTAGCATCACGTTTGGTGGAACGTTATTACAAGCCGGTATTGGCTATTGCTTTAGACGGGGAACAGGGTAAAGGTTCTGCCAGGAGCATTCCCGGTTTTAACTTATATCAGGCTCTTGAGCATTGCGGAAAGAATCTTTCAGGATATGGCGGACACACCATGGCAGCCGGATTTTCTCTTAAAAGAGAGTCTCTGGATAATTTTATTAGAGAAATAAATGTTTATGCTGATGAAGTTATAAGTGAGGATTTATTGGTTCCTGTTATGAATCTGGACGGTATATTTTCACTTAACGATATAACTGAACAGGTTATCGCTGAAATAGAAAAGCTGGCGCCTTTTGGCCAGGCTAATCCCGGGCCCTTGCTATGCTGCCCGGAAATACAGGTAGTTAACTTTAAGGGGGTGGGAAAGGAAGGGGAACACCTAAAAATTAAAATACGCAAGGAAAACGGCTTTATTGACGGCATAGGCTTTAATCTGGCCTCTTATTCGGAAATGCTGGCAACAGCTGAGAGAGTAAATCTGGCCTTTGTACCGGAAATTAATGAGTGGCAAGGCAAACGTCATATAAGTTTGCGTATAAAGGATATTCAGGCGGACACAAACATATATCGAGATAGTACCGGCAGTCAATCAATAAATTTTACCCTGGCTCAAGAGGCAAATTGTTCAACTAAAAATACTTACTTGATGTTTCAACCTGAGTATATCTTACAGGAAATAATTGAATATAATACAAGTAATCAAATATTTTTACCGGACCTTAGCGGGCGATTAATTTTTCCTGATGCAAATTTGCAGATAAGTTTATCCCCTGATACAATAATCACTGATAAAAGGAATTCTTCTGAACGAATTAACCGTTTGCTTGCAACTGAATTTGCCAAATTAACTTTAATAATGGTTGGCTGTGGTTATCAAACAGTTGAATTGAGCCGGTTTTTAATGAAGTCAAGACCTGATTTAAAGAATCGGGTAAGATTTTTGCACCTGTCCATGCGGGAAGAAGAGATTAACATGGTCATTAATGATCTGTACGCGGGGAAAATACTCGTGCTTGTTACTACTCTGCAATCAGCCAGTGGACTAAAGCTAAGCGATCTAAATAAAATAATGCTGTTTCACTTGCCTTTTACACGCAAGGAATGGGGATTGCTTTGCTATTTGTTAAAAAATATTGCTGTTTCTGTTCAACTTGATTTAGTATTTGGCCGGCATGACCGGGGGATCAATCAACAAAGGCTGGATTCTGTCATGCCTTTTCGCAATAATTTAGCCAACTTGTTTTCATACCTGAGGCAAGTAATTACAAAAGCCGGCAAGCCAACCATAGAATTAAATCTGGCAGCAATTGTTAATAACTTAAATAATAACAAATTAGTGCGCTTATCCAATTTCATGATTCAATTAGGTATGAATGTTTTTAAGGAAATCGGTCTGCTGGAATACCAGAGAGAAGGTTCAAATTATCAAGTTAAGCTGCTGCCCACACCAAAGGAAAAATTCAACCTGCCGGAATCAGTCACTTATAACAGGTGGCAGAATATTTGGGAGGAAACAAAACTATTTTCACAGTTGCTGTTAAAAACACCGTCAGAGGACTTCTATTATAAATTATAATATGGGGAGGTTATATTATGGATTTAATTAAGAAAATCAGGGTTGTTCCGGACTACCCGCAAGAAGGCATCAGTTATAAGGATGTAAGTACTTTAATTCGCGATCCGGAGAGTTTTCGCTTTGCCATTCAGGATTTATCCAGGAGGTGCCAGCACGCGGCACCTGATATAATTGCCTGTGCTAAAGCAAGGGGTTTGATGATCGGTGCTCCCTTAGCTTATTTGATGGGAGTGGGTTTGGTTGTTATGCGCAGGCCAGGTAACCTGCCGGGAGAAGTATTTTCTCTGCAGCAGGAATTGGAATTCGGTGACACCAGAGAAGTGATTAAAGATTCTATCGCACCCGGTCAGAGAGTGTTAATTGTGGATGAACTCCTGGCGACAGGCGGCACATCGGTTACAGCAGCCAAGATTATTGAAAAGTTAGGTGGGATAGTTGTTGGTACAGCGTTTTTAATTGAAATAACCGGCCTGGGTGGTAGAGCTAGACTCAAGGATTATGATACAATTTCTCTAATTCAGTACAATTATTAAAATCCGTATATTCTAAAATATTTCTTCTTTTTATGGTGGGATAGCTTTGGATAAACTGATTCAAAAATTAATTAATTACAACCCGAAAGCCGATATAGCATTTCTCCGTAAAGCTTACAATGTTGCCGAAGCTGCTCACCGCAACCAATGGAGAATTTCCGGTGAACCTTATATATTTCATCCCTTGGCAGTAGCTAAAATATTGGCTGATCTGGAGTTAGACATAGAAGCCCTGGCTGGAGCATTGCTCCATGATGTGGTGGAGGATACCGAAATAACTCTGCAAGATATAGAAAAGGATTTTGGTTCAGAAGTTGCCTTGCTTGTTGACGGAGTAACCAAATTGAGCAAGATTGATTTTAAATCGAAGGAAGAGCACCAGGCTGAAAACCTGCGTAAAATGTTTTTAGCTATGGCCAAAGATATCAGAGTTATTTTAATTAAGCTCGCAGATCGCCTGCACAATTTACGCACACTTGGAGCTCAGCCCGAAGCTAAGCAAAAGGAAATTGCTTTAGAAACCCTGGAGATATTTGCTCCTCTGGCACATCGCTTAGGAATTTACCATTTAAAATGGGAGATAGAGGATCTGGCTTTTCGTTTTTTGCAACCATCAAAATATTATGAACTGGCGGACAAGGTTGCAAAAACACGAAATAAACGAGAAGAAGACATAAATGAAATTATTGAGGTACTAAAAAAGAAGTTCATAGATGTTGGTATTAAAGCCGATATTCAGGGCAGACCAAAACACCTCTACAGTATTTACGAAAAAATGCAGAGACAGAAGAAAGATTTTGCGCAGATTCTTGATATTATGGCTGTTCGGGTTACTGTAGATACCGTGAAGGATTGTTACGGCACCCTGGGTATTGTGCATACCCTTTGGAAGCCCATACCCGGCAGGTTTAAGGATTACATAGCCATGCCCAAATCGAACATGTACCAGTCCCTGCACACTACTGTGATAGGTCCTCATGGTGATCCTTTTGAGATTCAAATGCGCACATGGGAAATGCACCGGACGGCTGAGTACGGTATTGCTGCGCACTGGTGTTATAAAGAAGGCGGGCATGCTCAGAAAGGCTTTGACGGTAAACTAATCTGGCTGCGCCAGCTTTTAGAGTGGCAGCACGACATGCGTGATGCCAAAGAATTTATTGAAGGTTTAAAAATAGATATATTTGCTGAATCAGTTTTTGTCTTCAGTCCCAAAGGTGATATTATTGAACTGCCGGCAGAAGCGGTACCGATTGATTTTGCTTTTCGCATTCATACAGATGTGGGCAACCGGTGTATGGGGGCTAAGGTCAATGGTCGCATTGTTCCCCTGGACTATAAGCTTAAAAATGGTGATATTGTTGAGGTCTTGACATCCAATCATGCTCGTCCCAGCAGGGATTGGCTTAAGATTGTCAAAACCTCACAGGCTAAAAACCGTATTCGTCAGTATTTTCGCAAAATCCAGAGAGATGTCTCTGTCATTAAAGGAAAAGATGCTATAGAACGGGAAGCCAAAAAACTGGGTCTAGAGTTGGAGTTGCTGAAAAGCGACAAAATTATTGAGGCAGCCCGTAAATATTCACTTATTAATTTGGAAGATGTTTATGCCGCAATCGGTGACGGGACTATTACGGCCAGATCTATTGTAGCCCGTATTAAGGGTGAGATCGACCGGATTAATAAAGAAAACGCTTATACGGATATGATGAATTCCGGTGGTTCCGGCGTATCAGTGGTGGGTGGCAGGGAGAAATACGGAAAGTGGCAAAAACCCACCGATGGCATAAAGGTAAAAGGGATGGCTAATTTGCTGACAAAATTAGCCCAGTGCTGCAATCCGGTTCCCGGTGATCCGATAATCGGCTATATTACAAGGGGCAGAGGAATATCAGTGCACAGGACTGATTGTCGAAACATTACTATTTATAGAAAAGGCGAACAGGAGCGTTTGGTAGATGTGGCCTGGGATGAAAAGTACAAGGCTCCTTTTCAGGTAAAGCTGGAGGTTACGGCTCTGGACAGGGCCGGCTTATTAAGTGATATTATGGCCATCTTGACTGATATGAAAATTAGTGCTGACTGGGTTAACGCCAGGGGCAACAAAGACAGGCTGGCTACTGTAGGGCTTTTGATAACCATTAAAGATTTGGTTCAACTGGACTCAATTATTAATAAAATAAAATCTGTAAAAGATGTGACAGAGGTAAGCCGTACGGGTCTTAAATAAAAACTACAGTCTGGCGGAGCGGGTGAAAAAATGAGGGCGGTAGTCCAGAGAGTAAGCAGTTCATCAGTATCAGTGCAGGGTGAGTTAGTGGGTGAAATAGGAAGAGGCTTATTAATTCTGTTAGGTGTGGGAAATAATGATACCGTAGACGATGCGGTCTATCTGGCAGCTAAGATTAGCGGGCTGCGTGTATTTGAGGATGAGCAGAATAAGATGAATTTATCTGTCCTGGATATTAGAGGCGGCCTGCTGGTAGTTTCACAGTTTACACTTTTCGGTGATTGTAGAAAAGGCCGCCGGCCAAGCTATTCAGAAGCCGCCAGGCCCGAAGATGCGGTTAAGCTTTACTGCGAGTTTCTTGAAGAGCTCCAGTCTCTGGGATTAGCCGTAGCTACGGGGGTGTTCCAGGCTCACATGCAGGTAGAAATAGTTAATGATGGGCCTGTAACGCTGTTGCTGGACAGCAAAAAAGGTTTTTGATTTTATTATGTGCATATGGAGGGGTAGCATGATTTTGGAGAGATTTCCTGTAGGAATGATGGGCGCTAATTGTTATATTATCGGCTGCGAAGAAACCAAAGAAGCCTGCGTGATAGATCCGGGAGATGAAGATAAGAAAATATTAAGCAAACTTGTAAAACATGGCCTGACCTGCCGGTATATTGTTTTAACCCATGGTCATGTGGATCATATAGGAGCGCTGGAACAGGTGCAAAAAGCTACCGGGGCTAGGGTTCTGATTCATAGGGATGATGCGGATATGCTGACCAATCCGGCCAAGAATCTATCCTCTTTTATGGGCTTGCAAATGCAATTTGAGCCGGCTGACGTTAAGTTGGGAGACAAGGATGTTATAGAAGTGGGTAAGCTTAAATTGGAGGTAATTCATACCCCGGGGCATACGCCTGGAGGGATATGTCTTAAGACAGGTGACTGCCTGATTACCGGAGATACATTGTTTGCCGGTTCTGTAGGACGATCGGATTTTCCCGGCGGCAGTCATAGCCAGCTGATAGCTTCTATTAAGAATAAACTGCTTAATTTCCCCGACAATACCAGGGTATTTTCCGGACACGGCCCGGAGACTTCCATTGGAACTGAAAAGCGTACTAACCCCTTCCTGTAATTAAGAAGGGGTTTTTTTCTGTGCGGCATGACAGTGTCCACAGGAACAACCGCTTTCATGTTTTTCCTGTCCTGTTTTCAAAGTCTCCAAACCGTCAATTACCTGTTCTCTTATACCCTGCAAATATATACCCCTGAGTTTAGCCTGTTCTTCTTTTTCAACAGCATCCAGCCCGACACTTCTTTGTTTCCGGGAAAGCTCATTAATCCGTTCAATTAATTCTTTTGTCATCATTTCCATATCACCTCAATGATATTATACCACCTTCATGTCTGCTAATAAAGCCGGGAGAAGTGCTCTGAAAACTTATGCCGCTGCCCTGTGTTTCAGAGCCGTAAAACAAATGCACTAAAATTTAAAAAAGTCTTGCGCGGCAACGGTCATTGGTTTATAATTAAGATAATGGCAACTGGAAGTTGTTGTTTATAGTTTCCGAATTATTTCTAATAGATAACGAAGATATGACCATGAAGGTTTTTCCTGTAGAAACAGGAAGACATTTATGGTTTTTTTATTTTGTTAAAATTGTTAAAAGCTTTACTTGGCAAAAGCTTTTAACTTCCTTACAGGCCATACGGTATTATCAGACATTCTATCGTGTGGTTATAAATTCCTCCTTTCATCAGACAAAAGGGAAATGGGCATTCCCTCTTGTCTTTTTTCTTTTTTTGAGAATAAAAAAGGATTTTTTCGACTAAAAGTTGAACATGATAGGAAAAGAATGAAGGTGCCGGGAAACATAGCACATGTTGACAAGTACCTTAGTTTTGGAGGTGTGGTTTTGTTGAAATGTTTTAGATTACTGTCCATGGCTGTATTATTTTCTTTGCTTTTGGTTGGCTGCAGCCAGCAGCAAAAAGTGGACAAAGAAGAGCATGTGAAAATTAAGCTGGGCATTCTGCCGATTGTAGACTCTCTCCCTTTAATTGTTGCCGGTGAAAAAGGTTATTTCAAACAAGCAGGGGTTGATGTGGAATTGGTTTCCTTTCCCAGTGCGGTGGAAAGAGACAGTGCATTGCAGGCCAAAGCCATAGACGGTTCTCTGGGGGATCTCCTGGCTGCCGCTTCTTTATATAATGGGGGGTTTCCGGTCCAGGTGGTTAGTCTTTCACTGGGTGAAACAGGAAAAGAAGGCAGATTTGCCATTTTATCAGCGCCGAAAAGCGGGATCAGCAATGTTAACCAGTTAAAAGGCGTCGAGGTGTCAGTTTCCAAAAACTCTATTATTGAGTATGTGACAGACAGTTTGCTGCTGGAAAAAGGTTTTCAGCCGGAAGAGATTAAAAAGAGCATTATTCCTAAAATACCTGTACGCTATCAGGCATTAATGGAAGGACAGATTAAAGCTGCCTGTTTGCCCGATCCGATGGCGGCATTGGCCCAGAGCAAAGGCGCTAAACTAATTATTGATGACACCGAAACTAATTTATCTCAGACTGTCATATTTTTTAACCGGGAAACACTTCAGAATAACGGTGCTGCCGTAAAAAAATTCCTTGCCGGTTATGCTTTGGCGGCCCAAGAAATAAATAATAATCCGGAATCTTACCGTGCTATGTTAGTAGATAAGGCTAAAGTGCCTAAAGAGGCTCTCGGTGTATATGCCATGGAGCACTTCCCGGCACCGCAGCTGCCGGAGAAGAAAGATGTCGAGCAGGTATTGCAGTGGATGCTGCAGAAGAAGCTTTTAAAAGAAAAAATCACTTATCAAAACCTGGTTACAGGAGATTATTTGCCGGAGAAATAGTATGAGTATGAAAAGCAAATTAAGAAATGCCTGCAGCGAAACCGGAATACCGGAAGACAGTATGATTAGAACCAGAGATCTCTCTGTTGTTTTTAATCCGGAAGGAACCCGGCTTACAGCTCTGCAAGAAATCAATCTTTCCGTAGCTTATGGTGAAAGCTGTGCTGTTATCGGTCCGTCCGGCTGTGGCAAAAGTACCCTGCTTTATATTTTGGCAGGACTCTATTCGCCTACAGAGGGTGCAGCTTATATAGACGGAAAGCCGGCAGTCCCAAAACGAAAGAATACCTCTTTGATTTTACAGGACTACGGCTTGCTGCCATGGCAGACAGCCTGGCAGAATACCGTATTGGGGCTTAAATTAAGGGGTGTTGCCGTCTCTGAACAGAAAATGATAGCTGAGCAAATTTTACAGGATCTGGGTCTTTGGACTTACCGTTCTCATTATCCCGCGCAGTTGAGCGGGGGGCAAAGGCAGCGAGTGGCTATTGCCAGGGCATTGACTTTAAAGCCCGACTTGCTGTTAATGGATGAACCTTTTTCTTCACTGGACGCGCTTACCAGGGAATCTTTGCAAGAAACTTTGTTGGCTATCTGGCGAAAGGATAAAGTGACTTCCGTACTGGTAACACATAATATTGAGGAAGCCGTGTATTTAGGGCAAAAAATTGTAATATTTTCTCCCCGTCCCGGGAGAATTTTGCATTGTCTGGATAACCCGCAAATCGGGGACCCGAATTATCGCAGTAAGCCGGCTTTTTATTCTCTATGCTCCCTTGTCCGCAAACTTTTGGAGGAGGGTATGACTGTTGATTAAATATAAGGGTGGCTTTGCTTGTTTCTGGGCAGTGCTGGTTTTAATATTATTTTGGCAGTTGGCGGCTTCAGGACTGAAAGAACCTTATCTGCCCGCGCCTTATTTAGCATTTCAGGCATTTGCGCTGGCTATTACCAAAGAACTTGCCAGGCACTTTTTGATAAGCTCTTACCGGGTAGTTTTATCTCTTATAATATCGTTGCTGCTTGCTGTTCCGCTGGGGCTTGTATTAGGGCGTAAAGCCCTTTGGGATAAGTTTTTATCGCCTTTAATTTTTGTGGTTTATCCAATTCCTAAAATCGTTTTTTTGCCTATTTTTATGTCTTTTTTTGGTCTGGGCAACCTGTCAAAAATATTATTAATCACACTGGTCGTATTCTTTCAAATCCTGGTAACTACCAGAGACGCAGCCAGGTCAGTGGACAACCGCCTGATTGATTCCGTTACTTCACTTGGAGCAGGTAAGCTTGATATTTATCTGCACGTTATTTTTCCGGCCTGTTTGCCGGATATCCTAACTTCTTTGCGCATAGGACTGGGGACAGCCATTGCCGTTTTATTTATTTCGGAAAGTATTGCCAGCAGTGAGGGAATCGGTTATTATCTGATGGACGCCTGGTCACGTGTGGCTTATGATGAAATGTTTTCAGGCGTTATAGCTATGGGTATACTGGGTTTAATTCTTTATTTTATTTTAGAAAGATTGGAGAAATTATTCTGCCCCTGGAGATTTATTTAATATGAGAAAAGTTAAACTGCAAATAAATATTGACAAGGCAGGATTTTTTTCTTAAAATACGGGAGTCGGTTTTATGTATCAGGAGGAGGATTTATATGCTGACCACACGTCCCAGGGGTACTAATGATATTTTGCCGGGTGAAGTGGAAAAGTGGCAATACATAGAAAGTGTTATTAAACAGTTATGTCATGAATACGGTTTTGCAGAATTGCGTACACCTGTTTTTGAACATACAGATCTTTTTATTCGCGGAGTTGGAGAAACTACTGATATAGTGGAAAAAGAAATGTACACATTTACTGATCGCGGGGAAAGAAGTATTACCCTGCGTCCTGAGGGAACCGCTTCAGCCGTCCGGGCTTATTTGGAAAACAAGCTGTATGCCGGTGTACAGCCGGTTAAGCTTTATTATACCGGACCGATGTTTCGATATGACCGGCCCCAGGCTGGCCGTTTTCGCCAGTTTCATCAGTTCGGGGTGGAAGTATTCGGTTCAGACGAACCTGCCGTGGATGCTGAAGTAATTGCTATGGCCATGGATTTTTATACCCGGCTTGGCTTAAAAGATCTGGAACTGCGCATCAACAGTGTTGGCTGCCCCGACTGCCGGCCGGTATTAAGAGAGAAACTGCAAGCATTTTTTAAACCAAAGCTAAATGAACTATGTGCCAACTGCCAGGGCCGCTACAACCGCAACCCCCTGCGCATTCTGGACTGCAAAAACACTGGCTGCCGGCTGCTCGGAGCAGGGGCACCGGTTACCTTAGACTGTTTATGTGAAAATTGTGCCAAACACTTTTCTCTGGTAAAAAAATACCTGAGTTTATTGGATATATCTTTTACTGTTGATTCATCACTGGTAAGGGGTCTGGACTATTATACACATACGGCTTTTGAGGTTATGGCCCGTGATATAGGCGCACAGAGTTCTATAGGCGGAGGCGGGCGCTATAACGGTCTGATCGAAGAGTGCGGCGGCGCACCCGCACCCGGCATTGGTTATGCGGTAGGGCTGGAAAGAGTTTTGCTGATTGCTGAAAAACAAGGGATAGTTTTCCCCGCCGCACTGGGTCCGGAAGTTTTTGTTGCAGCTGCCGGAGCCGGTACTGAAGAGACAGCTTTTAAGGTGTTATTCAATCTGCGCCGGACCGGGCTGTCTGCTGATAAAGATTATTTAGGCCGTAGTTTAAAGGCACAGATGAAGCATGCCGGAAAGCTGGCTGCCCGTTTTACCGTAATTATAGGTGAGTCTGAACTAGCCGAAGGCTTGTTGCTGGTAAAAGACATGTTGGCAGGCAAACAGGAAAAAGTACCTGTGCAGGCAGTTGCTGAGTATATTAAAAATTCATTATAAAGAGATTTGCTGAGGGAGGAAATAATCATGTCGGAAGAAAAAACAGAATCAAAACCTGGTTCTGTTGCAGCGGAAAACATTAATGGCTTAAAGCGGACTAATTACTGTGAAGACCTGAACAAACAGATGGTGGGCCAGGCCGTAGTGCTAATGGGTTGGGTTAGTAAACGCAGGGATCACGGGGGATTGATTTTCGTGGATCTGCGTGACAGAAGCGGTTTAGTGCAGCTTGTTTTCAGTCCTGATTTAGCTGTTGATGCTTTTCATAAAGCGGAGGCTATTCGCAATGAATATGTGCTGGCTATAGCCGGTACAATCCGTCCCAGGCCAGAGGGAACGGAAAACTACAACCTGGTTACCGGTGAGATAGAAGTTATTTGCCATGAATTGAGAATTTTAAATACTGCCAAAACACCGCCCTTTTACGTGGAGGACGGTATAGATGTAGATGAAAACCTAAGATTGCGTTATCGTTATCTTGACCTGCGCCGCCCGGAAATGCAAAGGAGCATTTATTTAAGACATAAAACCAGTAAGGTTGCCAGGGATTTTCTGGACGAAAACGGTTTTTGGGAAATTGAGACTCCTATGCTGACAAAAAGCACACCGGAAGGGGCGCGTGATTATTTAGTGCCAAGCCGTATAAATCCCGGCAAATTCTATGCATTGCCTCAATCACCGCAAATATTTAAACAGATTCTTATGGTTGCCGGTATGGAGAGGTATTTCCAGATCGTGCGTTGTTTCAGAGATGAGGATTTGAGAGCGGACCGTCAGCCGGAGTTTACGCAAATCGATTTGGAAATGTCTTTTGTCGATGTAGAAGATGTTTTATTGCTTATGGAAAAACTGGTATCCCGGCTGTATCTGGAGACAGCAGGTCTGGATTTGATTTCTCCTTTTCCACGACTTACCTACCAGGAGGCTATTGACCGCTTTGGTTCAGATAAACCTGATACCCGCTTTGGACTGGAACTTTGTGATTTATCCGATATAGCTTTAGGATGTGGTTTTAAAGTTTTTTCTGCGGCGGTTAAAAACGGCGGACAAGTTAAAGGTATTAACGCTAAAGGTTGCGGCAGTCTTAGCCGCAAGGAAATAGATGATTTGACAAAATTTGCAGCAATTTACAGAGCCAAAGGATTGGCTTACATTATTGTCAGCGATGAAGGTGTCAAATCCGTTATTGCTAAATTTTTCACTGAAGAAGAATTGAATACTATTGTCAGTCGCATGCGGGGCGAACCGGGAGATTTATTGTTATTTGTGGCCGATACCTCTGAAACGGTAGCAGGCGCGCTGGGAGCGCTTCGCTTGCATTTAGCTGAAATGCTAAATATTATTCCTGAGAATTTGAATAATTTTCTCTGGGTTACTGATTTTCCACTTTTGGCCTATGATCCGGAAGAAAAACGCTATGCAGCCATGCACCACCCCTTTACTGCTCCCAGGGATGAAGACATTGCACTAATGGAAACTGAGCCAGGCAAGGTAAGGGCAAAGGCCTATGACCTGGTATTAAACGGAGTTGAGGTTGGCGGAGGCAGTATTCGTATTCACCGTAGAGATGTTCAGGAAAAAATGTTTGCGGCTATCGGCTTATCAGCAGAAGTGGCCAGGGAAAAGTTTGGTTATATGCTGGAAGCTTTTGAGTTTGGAACACCCCCGCACGGTGGCTTTGCTTTTGGCTTTGATCGCCTGATTATGATTTTAGCAGGTAAAAAATCCATCAGAGATGTGATTGCTTTCCCCAAAACTCAGAGTGCCACTTGTTTAATGACACAGGCACCGTCTGAGGTTGAGGATAAGCAGCTAAAAGAATTGCACATAAAAATTGATTTAAAGAGGGCATAAACTAAAGCTGCTTGCAAAAATGGCTTAATTGTGTTAACATAATTCTAACGCTAATTTAATAATATACACCCTACAGTGTGCGTGACCTTCCTTGAAGTTTTGAGCCAATACCATTACATTGGGAACCTGGTCTCTGTCTATGGCTTGATTACTCTTTTATAGAGGAACATAAAATAGACAGGAGGGTACCCACCTGCGAGAGCGGAGTTCAAACTTTAGGGATTACGGCATATGTGGGGTTTTTATATGCTATGGTAAATTATGCTTATTATGGATCTGTGGATAAATTATTGTTTAATAAATTGCACTTTTGATTTTATTTCCAGGATAGCACGAGTGCCTATGGCTGATCGAAAGTCGCTTAAAGCGACTTTCTTGTGCAGTTGCGCTTCTCCAAGGGAGGCTTTATTTTTTGTATAGATTTTCACGCACAGAGCTGCTTATTGGCCCGGAAGGAATAAAAAAATTATCTGCAAGCCGTATTGCGGTTTTTGGTCTTGGGGGCGTTGGTTCCTTTGCTGTTGAAGCACTGGCGCGTGCCGGTATAGGTTCGTTTTTTCTGGTTGATCATGATCTGGTTGATATTACCAATATTAACCGTCAAATACATGCTTTTAACGACACAATTGGTGAGGCTAAAACATTTTTAATGGAGCAAAGGATTAAGAGGATAAACCCCGAAGCCCTGGTAACTGTGGCTAAAGAGTTTTATTCACCTGATCGGGGAGATAAGTTTTTCACTGAAGCTTTTGATTACATCATTGATGCTATTGATTATATACCAGGAAAGCTGGATTTGATTATTCGTTGCTTACATAGTTCTACCCCGCTAATCTCGGCGATGGGAGCGGCTAATAAACTGGATGCGACAAAATTTAAAGTTGCGGATATTAGCGAAACTTCGGTTTGTCCATTAGCACGCATTATTCGACGGGAATTGAGAAAAGCAGGGTTTAATAAAGGGATTAAGGTCGTCTATTCAACCGAGCTGCCGGTTAGCATACAAAACTCCGCTGATAACAATTTCGATAATAAATTAACATTTAAAACTCGTCAGGTAGTAGGCAGTATATCTTACGTACCACCAGTTATGGGACTATTAATGGCCGGAGCTGTGGTTGGAGATTTATTAAACGACAAAATATAATGTCACATATTTCAGATTATTTCTACAAATTGACAATTATTATGTCTAGTCATATAATTATATTGGCTGTAGCAAGAATACCTATTTCTTTTTGCAAAAGGAAAGGAGCGAGTCTTTTGGCCGTTAACGCATTAAGCATTTCTACAGATGATGAATTTGAGCAGCTAATTAATAACAGCCAGGTTCCTGTCATAGTTTACTTTTGGGCTGAGTGGTGTTTACCCTGTAAGATTATTTCTCCTGTTATCGACACTCTTGTGGACGAATTTGCCGGAAAAATATTAATTGCAAAATTGGATTCAGATAATTGCAAGGAAATAGTAAAGCACCATAAAGTTTATAGTATCCCTACTGTTATGATTCTTAAAAACGGTATAGAAACAGAACGTTTAATCGGGTCTAGACATAGGGACGAGTTGCAAAGAGCTATTCTCCGAAATATTAAATAGTATATCGAAAAGACACGTCGCCGACGTGTTTTTTAATTTTACTGTTATTATTTTTGCCGTAACTGAGAATAATATCAGCAATAAACTAACTAATACGGAGGAAGGTAGATGCTGCAAATAACTTTACCTGAATACTTTGTACAAGTGAATAACCGTTTGCCGGAAGAGGCCGGGCGTGTCCTAAATGCTCTAACTGAACACGGTGGCATGAATAAAGAGGAACTTTCCTTGACATCAAAGGTTAAAAGAGCAGTATTAGACCATGTAATTATGCAGTTATATGCTCTAGGATTAATAAATGTTAATACTGAGGGAAAAAGTAAAATATGCAGTCTAACGGGATTAGGCATGGATTTTTTAACTATTGAAGCTAATAATGATATTGAAGGGCTGGGTTAATCACCAGCCTTTTATTTTTTATAAACGCTGAGTAAATAATTTGTTTTATACTTCGGGAAGTTGCTTAAAGCGACTTTTTTGTCTTTTGAATTATAAAATTCGAGTCTTATTTTATTAATTCTGAGTACCTTAGTAGGCTTTTTAATTGACAAGTTTCACAGTGTATGCTAAGATAATGCCATATGAATCCCTAGTAGTTTACTATGGATTAATGTTTAGCAAGGGGTGTGGGTCAATGCGAATGTCAACAAAAGGACACTATGGTCTTAAAGCCATGTTCTTTCTTGCTCTGCATTACGGGCCCGATCCCATACCTTTAAAAAACGTGGCCGAGCGACAAGGTCTGTCTGAAAACTACCTGGAACAACTTATAGCTACTCTGCGTAAATCAGGTTTGGTAAAAAGTGTACGTGGAGCGCAAGGTGGGTATATACTGGCCCGTGATCCGTCCGAGATAAAGGTAGGCGACATCATAAGGGTATTGGAAGGACCAATAGCGCCGCTGGAATGTGTGAGTGAAGGAGTGCCCAGTGTATGTGATCAGTTTGACTTCTGCATAACCAGGACAGTTTGGGAAAAGGTGCGGGACAGTATTGCTGATGTGCTTGATTCGATAAGCCTGGCAGATATGTGCCAGGACGCGGAAAAAGCTCGTAAGGAATAAATATTTTATATGAGAAACAAGGGGGAACCTTAAAAGTGCGCAGAGTCTATTTTGACCACAGTGCAACAACTCCAATTGATACTGCCGTAGTAGATGCTATGACACCTTACCTGACAGAATACTTTGGCAACCCGTCCAGTTTTCACTCATACGGACGGGAAGTGCGTAAAGCTGTTGAAGCAGCCAGAGAAAAAGTGGCTCTGGCTATCGGTGCGGATCCGAAAGAAATAACTTTCACCAGTGGCGGTACTGAATCAGATAATATGGCTATCCACGGGGTAGCTTATATGAACAAGAATAAAGGCAATCATATTATTACTTCTGCCGTTG
Source organism: Desulfofarcimen acetoxidans DSM 771 (assembly GCF_000024205.1). Classification (NCBI taxonomy): domain Bacteria; kingdom Bacillati; phylum Bacillota; class Clostridia; order Eubacteriales; family Peptococcaceae; genus Desulfofarcimen; species Desulfofarcimen acetoxidans. The sequence continues at coordinate 2,443,598 of NC_013216.1, read as the reverse complement.
AGCATCATGCTGTATTAAATACTGTTAAGGCGCTGGGCAAAGAGGGTTTTGATATAACCATTTTACCGGTAGATAAATATGGTATGGTTAACCCTGATGATGTGGCTGCAGCTATAACAGATAAAACCATATTAATCACAATAATGCATGCAAATAACGAGATCGGCACTATTCAACCGGTAAAGGAAATAGCTGCGATAGCAAAAGCAAGAGGCGTGTATGTGCATACAGACGCAGTGCAAAGTTTTGGTAAAATACCGTTGAATGTAGACGATTTAGGAGTAAACCTGCTAACTCTGTCCGCTCATAAATTTTACGGGCCAAAGGGTGTTGGTGTTCTATATATACGCAAAGGAACCAGGTGGAAGCAAACACTCATGCACGGTGGGTCTCAAGAGCGCTTGCGCCGTACCGGAACGGAGAATGTTCCCGGTATTATCGGTCTGGCCAAGGCGGCAGAAATTGTATCAGCCAATCTGCAAAAAGAGCAGGATTACCTCACCAAATTGAGGGACAAATTAATCAAAGGCGTGATGGACAACATTGATAAGGTAATATTAACCGGACACCCAACACAGCGTCTTTGCAACCTTGCCAGTTTTTGTTTCGAATATATTGAGGGTGAATCACAGCTTCTCAGCCTGGATATGAAAGGTATAGCTGCTTCCAGCGGTTCAGCATGCACATCTGGCTCCCTGGAACCTTCACACGTATTGATGGCTTTGGGATTAACCCATGAGATAGCTCACGGATCGTTAAGACTTTCCTTGGGCAAAGATAATACAGAAGAAGATGTAGATTATTTCTTAGAGGTTTTACCGGCGGTAGTTCAGAGGCTGCGGATGATGTCACCTCTGGCTGAAGATGTTCCGGAGATGGAAGAGTTTATGGAGGGGGTACGCTGCGGTGTATAGTGAAAAGGTTATGGATCATTTTGAGAACCCGCGTAATGTTGGAGAGATTGAAAATGCTAATGGGATTGGACAGGTAGGAAACCCTTCTTGCGGTGACATTATGAAGATTTACCTGGTTGTTGAAGACAACATAATTAAGGACATTAAATTCAAAACCTTTGGCTGCGGTGCTGCAGTAGCTACCAGCAGCATGGTTACTGAACTGGCTAAAGGAAAAACACTTGAGGAAGCTTTAGAACTTTCAAATGCTGCAGTTGCACAAGCATTGGACGGGCTGCCGCCGAAAAAAATGCACTGTTCCAATTTAGCAGCCGACGCACTGCATGCTGCTATAAAGGATTATCAGGAAAAACATAAATCAGCGTAAGGTGATGTCGTGAAGGGAAAAAAAGTTGTTGTTGCTATGAGCGGCGGCGTAGACAGTTCTGTCACCGCCGCCCTTTTATTGGAGGAAGGTTATGAAATAACCGGAGTGACCATGCAAATCTGGGATCCTGAGCAAAAAGACGCCACCGGGGAGGAGGGCTGCTGCTCTCTTTCGGCTGTTGACGATGCCCGCAGGGTAGCCAATATATTAAACATACCCTATTATGTTTTAAATTTTCGCAAGCAATTTGAAAAATCAGTTATAGATTATTTTTTAGCTGAATACCTTGAGGGGCGTACGCCAAACCCTTGTATTGCCTGTAACCGTTATGTAAAATTTACAGCCCTGCTGCAGAAGGCCATATCTATAGGTGCCGATTTTATAGCTACAGGACATTATGCTCGTCTGGGCTATTCCAAGGAGTATAACCGGTATATCATTAAAAAATCAGCAGATATTAAAAAGGATCAAACCTATGTGTTATATAATTTGACACAAAACCAAATAGCTCATACTCTCATGCCGTTGGGCGTTTATACTAAAGAACAGGTACGGGAAATGGCGTTAAAATACTGTTTGCCTGTTGCCGCCAAACCGGAAAGCCAGGAAATATGTTTTGTTCCTGATAATGACTACCGGAGTTTTATCCAAAAGAAAACAGATGCTGAGATTAAGCCGGGATTGTTTCTGGATATACAGGGAAAAGTAATTGGGGAGCACAGGGGAATACCTTATTATACTTATGGACAGAGAAGAGGACTTGGTATTGCCGCCGGTGAACGCATGTATGTAGTGGATATTGATCCGGCCAGAAACACTGTTACCCTGGGCTATGAAGAGGATATTTTTACACGGGAATTAATATCCGGGCAAAATAATTTTATAGCTATTGATAAACTCATTGCTCCTATGGAAGTAGAAGCCAAAATAAGGTATAATTCCAAGCCATACAAGGCAGTGATTTTTTCTGAAGGAGAAGACCGGGTCAAAGTAGTTTTTGATGAGCCACAGCGTTCGGTTACCCCGGGACAAGCAGTTGTTTTTTATAGCGGTGATACCGTAATAGGCGGGGGCACCATTTTGAAAAAGGAAAATTAATATAAAATATAAGCATAATTCCCCAGGGTATAAAAAGTACATAGTCCTTAAAACCTGCTCTTTTCCGGCAGGTTTTATATATAATCACCGTCTGTGCGTAATTGTCTTAGATAATGCTTGCCTTGCCGTGATATTCTGTAATAGGTATGATTCATGTGTTTTGTCCAATCCTTAGCTCTGTGATAATTTTCCAACATGGTGCCTTGTACTTTTTCCAGCAACCCCTTTTCTAAGAGTCTCTCCAGACGTTCTCTTGCTTCCACCACATCAATACCTATATTTATGCCCAAACGCCATGCGTATTCAGCACCTGCATAATCTAAGAAGGTTAATATTTGCATATCTTTTTCGTCTTCAATCTCCTCATCCAGCATGCCTTTTTGCATCAACCAGTTATAGAGCTTCACTGCTCTCTCATTACACCTGTCTGCAGTTTGCTTCAATAGCCTTTGAAAATCGATATCTGTTTTAAAATCCTCAAACAGGCTCATTTCATTTAAATCCCTGAGATCCCCTGCATAACTCTTAAGATCGTTAATGACTTCACAGATCTGTTCCAGCTCATGTAATTTAATGGCTAATTCCTTGGTTTTTAGCGGATCAGTATTGATGTCATTTTGAGATAAAAGTGTATGAATATTATTCCTCTCGTCAATAATAGCCTTGAGTTTTAACCATATCTCATCATCAGAAATGTATTTTGCATTAAATACAGACATAGGCTCACCTCACTTTCAATTCAAATATAATTCAATATGACCATCAAATTAACCTGCATTAAAAAATTCCATATTGGTTATACTGACTATATATTATGTACATAAGGGGAGAAAAAAAGTGAATTGCCCTGTATGTGGCGGAAAAGCTACCGGAAAAGTAGGCGCTGATCAATTTTACTGTTGGGACTGTTGTGTGGAATACCGGATCAATAAAGAAGGTGTTCAAGTATTTGAAGTGGATGAAGACGGGAGTCTTGTAGCCTTTGACCCACATAACCAGTTCCTCCTTTAGAACTAGCGGGGAGGTGATAACCAGATGCGCACAAACTTTTGGAGAGGATTAATTACCGGGAGTATCTTAGGTGCACTGCTCAGTATGATGACAGGGTCGAATAAACGGTTTCAAAATCTTAGCTTTGGCAGTAAACGTAAGAATACTTCCAGAACAAGGCGTATGTTAAAAGGTGTAACCAGGACTGTTAATGACCTGATTAAATAATTTCATAAGATAAATTCCTGAAATGGATAAGTGAGGATTATTTTCCTCACTTTTTACTTTATATTAATAAGTTGTAGAGGGCAGGCAAGAACAAATAGCTATATACATAAATCAACAAAATTAGTCAATACCTCCTTGACAATTAAGCTGTTATTTTTGTATAATATTGCGGAAAATAAACATGCGAACTAAAGATACAATGCCTTTCCGTCCCTAAAACGGGGGGAAGGTTTTTTATTTTATAGACAATTTTACACGCAGGAGGTTTTCTATGTGACCGGAAATGAAATAAGAGACAGTTTTCTAAATTTTTTTGCAAAGCGTGGACATTATATAATACCCAGCGCATCTTTAATACCGGCAAATGATCCGAGCATATTGTGGACAGCTGCAGGAATGGTTCCTTTTAAACCATTCTTTACCGGAGCAGCCACACCGGAGCATACAAGAGTTACCACCTGTCAAAAATGCTTGCGCACACCGGATATTGATGTCGTAGGAAAAACCGCCCGTCATCATACTTTCTTTGAGATGCTTGGCAATTTTTCTTTTGGAGATTACTTTAAAACTGAAGCTATAAATTGGGCCTGGGAATTTGTAACTGTTAACCTTGGCTTGCCCAAAGAAAAACTTTGGATATCGATCTATGAAAATGATGATGAAGCTTTTGAAATTTGGCATAAACAAGTAGCTATACCGGCTGATAAAATCATCAGACTTGGCAAGGATACAAATTTTTGGGAAATAGGTGTCGGTCCTTGCGGGCCCTGTTCAGAAATATACATTGATTTAGGCGAGCACCGCGGCTGCGGCTCCGCTGATTGTGGAGTAGGTTGCGACTGTGACCGCTATTTGGAAATCTGGAATCTTGTTTTTATTCAATTTTTCCGTGATGAGGAAGGCAATTATACACCTTTAGAAAACAAAGGTATTGATACCGGTATGGGTTTGGAACGGGTTGCTTCCGTGCTGCAGGATGTTAGAACCAACTTTGATACTGATTTGTTGCGTGAAATCATGGATTATACTGCTGAGCAATTAAAAGTTATTTATGGTAAAGATGATAAAACTGATTTAGCCTTAAAAGTTATTGCAGATCACAGCCGTGCCGTGACTTTTGCTATAGGAGACGGTGCATTGCCTTCTAATGAGGGCCGAGGATATGTTATCCGGCGACTGATTCGCAGGGCTGTTCGTTTCGGGCGTTCACTGGGCGTGGATGAGCTTTTCTTACATAAAGTAGCAGGAGCAGTTATTCACCAGATGTCCGGTACATATACCGACTTAGGAAGTAATCAGGGACATATTAAAAAAGTCATCCTGAATGAAGAAAAGCGTTTCAGTGAAACTCTGGCGAACGGAACGGAAATATTAAATAAACTCATAGAAGAAGCCATACGAGCAGGAAATGCTGTTATTTCCGGGCTGGATGCCTTTCAACTTTATGATACTTATGGTTTTCCTCTGGAACTTACTCAGGAAATTGCCGGGGAACAAGGGCTTTTAATAGATGAAGACAGTTTTGTTCAGGCTATGGAAAGCCAGCGCAGTCGGGCGCGCAGCGCCAGGCAGGAAACAGAATATATTTCGGAAACCGGTGTGCTTTATAAAAATATTCGGGATGAGCGGGGCACAACCAACTTTATTGGTTATAACGCTTTGCAGGCGGAAGCAAAAGTGCTGGCTCTGGTTAAAGACGGTCAAAACGTGCAGTCCGCTCAAGCCGGGGATGAGATAGAAATTGTTCTCGATATTACCCCTTGCTACGCTGAAGCAGGCGGACAGGTAACAGATTTTGCTGTATTATCCGGTCAAGACCTGAATGTTATGATCTCCCAAGTTATTAAACCTGTAGAAAATTTGATAGTACATAAAGGAAAAGTTGAAAGCGGATTGCTGCAAGTAAACGATACGGTTAAAATTGAAGTAGCAGGTGAACGACGCTTAAGTATTGCACGCAATCACTCGGCAACCCACTTGCTGCATAAAGCTCTTAAGGAAGTTTTAGGAGAACATGTTAACCAGGCAGGTTCACTGGTTGAACCTGACCGTTTGCGTTTTGACTTTACGCACTACGCTGCTGTCAGCAATGAGGAACTCAATAAAATAGAAAAAATCGTTAATCGTACTATCCTGTCCAACCTGCCTGTCACAGTATCAGAGTCATCTTTATCCAAAGCACGTGAAATGGGTGCAGCGGCTTTATTTGGGGAAAAGTACGGTGACCTGGTACGGGTAGTTAAGATGGGTGAATTTAGCCTGGAATTATGCGGTGGTACACATATACATTCTACTGCTGAAATCGGGTTGTTTAAATTAATTTCTGAAAGCAGCATCGGTTCCGGTTTGCGCAGGGTTGAAGCTGTTACCGGAGAAGGTGCTCTGCACTATATTGAGACAAAAGAACAGCAACTGCTTATGTTAGCACATTTAGTAAAGTCATCTCCCAACGAACTTGTTCGCAGAGTAGAAAGCATAATTAAATCAGTAAAAGAACTGGAGCATGAATCAGAAGCGCTTAAGGCCAAGCTGGCCAGATTTGAAGTGGAAAATCTGCTGAGCCAGGTCAAAATGATTAAGAATATTAAGGTACTGGCTGCTAAAGCCAGCGCCGCAGATATGGACAGCCTGCGCGCCATGGTTGACTTGCTGAGGGATAAAATACAATCAGGAATTGTTTTTCTGTCTGCCGCAAATAACGGCAAAGCCAATCTGGTTGCTGCCGTAACTAAAGATTTAACATCCATTGGTCTGCACGCAGGAAAATTAATCAAAGAAGTAGCTCCGGTAGTTGGGGGAGGAGGCGGCGGCAGGCCGGATATGGCTCAAGCCGGAGGGAAAGATGCCTCACGTATTCCTGAAGCCATTGAGAAAGTTTATACGGTTGTAGCAGAGCAAATTGTAAAATAAGCTTTTAGGATGAATATTGTTTGGAAAAGCGGATAATTTATAATAACGCAAAAGGGGAGGGTTTTCACTATGAGCGGCAACAATTTAGATAAAACAATGATGTTTAAGGTAGAAGCCGAGGAAGAGGTTAACCGCGCCCGTGATATATTGCTTACTGTATACGCGGCTCTCAAAGAAAAGGGATATAATCCTATAAATCAACTGGTGGGTTATCTCCTATCTGGTGATCCTGCTTACATCACCAGTCACGGTAATGCCAGGTCTATTATCCGGCAGTTGGAAAGAGATGAACTTTTAGAGGAACTAGTTGAGAAGTATCTCGAAGCCAAATAACTTATTGCCGGTGGAGGATTATTGTGAGTTTACCAATGCGTGTTCTCGGAAATACCGGGATTGAGGTATCCAGGATCTGCTTCGGTGCGCTAACCATAGGTCCGCTGCAGGCTAATCTGAGCATTAAAGAAGGTGCACGCGTCCTTCAAAGGGCATTGTCAGCAGGTATAAACTTTATTGATACTGCTAAAATTTACGGCACCTATCCTTATATTCGGGAAGCAATAAAAGATCATAAAAACGATGTAATACTAGTGTCAAAGTCCTATGATTATACCTATGACGGGATGCAAGAGAGTATTCGGGAAGCATTGCAGGAGCTGGGAAGAGATTATATAGACATATTCATGCTGCATGAGCAGGAATCAGCACTTACTTTAAAAGGACATGCAGAGGCCATAGAGTATCTTACCCATGCTAAAAAGGCAGGTTTAATAAGGGCCGCCGGTATATCCACACACCATATAGCAGCTGTTTTGGCTGCGGCAGATATGCCTGAAATAGAGGTAATTCATCCTATAATAAATATAAGTGGTCTGGGCATCCAGGATGGGACAGCAGTTGAAATGCTGCAGGCTATTAAAACAGCTTATAATAAAGGAAAAGGCCTTTATGGGATGAAATCCCTTGGTGGGGGAAATTTGTTAAGCCAAACAGATAAAGCACTAAACTTTGTTTTGGCTATTGACGAATTGTCTTCTGTAGCTATAGGCATGAGATCGGATGCCGAAGTTTCTTATAATGTATCTTTTTTTGCCGGAAGCCCGATAGCACCGGAGATTGCTGATCAACTAAATAAGATATCCCGCCGGTTACATATAGAAGATTGGTGTAAAAATTGCGGGGAGTGTGTTCAGCGCTGTCAGGCCGGCGCCCTGTCAATAGGTATTGACAGGGTACAGGTTAACCAGGATAAGTGCAGGCTTTGCGGTTATTGTGCTTCTGTATGCCCGGAATTTTGCATTAAAGTTATTTAAAGGAGGCATGCTTAATTTGCGAATCATGTGTCTGGATTTAGGAGAGAAGACAATAGGTATCGCATTAAGTGATCCTTTCGGCTGGACTGCACAGGGCTTAGAAATAATCAACAGAAAAGGTCAACCAAAACAAGAACTTAACCGGCTTAGGGAAATAATAAAACAATACGAAGTTGAGAAAGTAGTGGTTGGGCTGCCAAAAAACATGAACGGAACGACAGGACCACAGGCAGAGAAAGCACTGGATTTCATTGAGTATTTAAAAAGAAAACTGGGTTTGGTTGTTGAAGCCTGGGATGAACGATTATCGACAGTTGCTGCTGAGAGAATACTGCTTTCGGCGGATATCAGCAGGGGAAAACGCAAAAAAGTAATTGACAAAATGGCTGCTGCTGTTATTTTGCAGGGTTATTTAGATGCTCATAGCTGTATATAATTTTTTGAGACCATTTCTTGACATGAAGTTATAAATAGGTTAAAATAATATTAATTTGCCAAAAGAGGTGAAAAAGTTGACCGAAGATAAAAGGGATAAAGAGTTAGAAGAAGAGTATGATGAAGAATATGTTGAGGGAAATGTTATAACTTTAGTGGATGACGAAGGCAAGGAACATGATTTTATAGAAGTTGCTGATATCGAAATAGAAGGTAACGAATATAAAATATTGCTTCCTGCAGAAGAAGATTCAGATGAAGCAATTATTTTTAAATGCGGAAAAGATGAAGATGGCAATGATGTTTTAATGGATATTGAAGATGACGAGGAATGGGAAAAAGTTGCCGATGCCTGGTCAGAAATGGCTGAGCAGGAAGAATAAAAAGTTGAGGAACCGAAACCTGGGTTAATAAATTCCCGGTTTTGGTTTTTTTATATTCCAAACGGGCACAAGTGCCTGTTAACAGAATGTTTCCGGCAGTAGTTTTAAAATATTTATGAAGGTCTAAAAAACGGGTTTTTTAAATATATATTACAATAATATGCCATCTATTAAAAGGTGGGATGATATTGTCTAAAATATCGGTTAAAATTTTTGGCTTTGTTCTTATAATGTTTTTAATCTTATTTTATATTTTATTTCCGGATTTATTTTATCCGGCTTTTATTTCCCAAAAGGTTGTACAGGGTGTAACTATCAGGGGTATTGACTTATCGGAACTGAGTTTGCAGGAAGGGTTGAATAAATTACAGAGCCTGGAAGAAAAAATACGTGAAACCAAAATTTTTCTTAAATATGAATACCAAACTTACCGTCTTTCTATTGATAACTCAGGAGTGCGTCTTGATAAACAAGCTATAATGAACCAGGCGCTATCTGCCGGGCACAGCGGGTCATTATTCAGACGTTGGAGCGAACAATATCATATAGAAAAATATGGCTTGGAGATACCGGTTAAAATCAATATTGACAAACATTTTTTAGAAGCCAGTTTAGCCAGAATTACTTCTGATATTACAATTCATCCCCGTAATGCTGCCATTCATATAAATGAGCGCAATGAGATTGAGATTATTCCTTCTGCGGCAGGCTTAAAAGCGGATCCGGCTCAGGCCTGTATAAAATTGATTGGAGCACTAGAAGCAGACCGCTCAGAAGAAATAATCGATCTTAAAATGGTGAGTGTGGCACCTGAACACACTACTGACGAGATCAGGGCAATGGGTATCAACACTCTTTTGAGTGCCTATAAAACTGAATTTGAATCTGATAATTTATCCAGATCCTATAATATTACTGTTGCTGCTGCTGCTTTGGACGGTCTTTTGGTACCACCGGGCAAAACTATCTCTTTTAATGAAATCGTGGGCCCTCGCAGCACCGAAGCAGGTTATAAAGATGCCGGAGTTATAGTAAACAACGAGTTGGTGCAGGGGACCGGCGGTGGTGTATGCCAAGTATCCACTACCCTGTACAACAGCGTATTGCTGGCCGGCCTGGAAATCGTTGAAAGAACCAACCATTCGCTACCGGTTAGTTATGTTCCCATCGGACGTGATGCCACAGTGGTTTATAACTCAGTAGATTTTAAGTTTCGCAATAATACAAATAAACATGTCTATATTAAAACAATAACCGGGAACAGCAGTTTAACAGTCAAAATTTTCGGTAGCAACAAGTCTAAAAGAGATGTCGAACTGCGAACCTGGATTACTGATACTATTGAACCTCAAACTGTATATAAAATTGACACTGCCCTGCTGGAGGGGCAAGAATCAGTAAAACAAGAAGGCAGCAAGGGCTATTATGCAGAAGGTATTAGAGTTATTTATAATAATGGTCTGATGGAAGCAACCAAGCCTCTGCCTCAAAGCAAATATAAGCCTGTAAATAAAGTTATTTCAGTTGGCTCTCTCAAAAAAGATAAGTAAAAAACACCGGTTATTCACCGGTGTTTTTTACTTTAGGAAATTATGCTTATGATGGCTCTGTGGATAAGTCACTGTATAATGAAGTACAAATTTATATTGCACAAACAATGTTAGTACTGCATAATTTACGATAAGCATTAGTGCTGTGGCTGCAAGAAAGTCACTTGAAGCGACTTTCGAGCAAACTTATAAAATTTATCTAAATATCTTGTCGTAAAATGTTATAATATACTTACTGAACTTAAGGTGTGATTAGAATAGATGAAGTCATTTATGAAGCTGCGTTTTAAATTTTTTCACATAGCAGTTGCGGTTTTGGCCTGCATAGTGTTAATTCTTTGCTTAGCTATGTTCTGGGTAAATTACTTATTTGAACCGCCCAAAACACTGGTCAATGGGCAAGCCGTTATTGATGTGCCGAATCAGGCGAACGCGGACACAATTGCTAAAATACTTTATGAAAAGGACCTTATAAAAAGCCGGCGGGTTTTTAGTTTCTATGTGCGCTATACCGGAGCAGACAGTAAATTGAAAGCCGGAGAGTATAGGCTTGATTCAGGTCAAACTTTACCGCAAATTGTTGATAAAATGATTAAGGGTTCATCCATGGGCTATAATGTTACTATTCCTGAGGGCTTTAATCTTAAACAAATAACAGACTTATTGGTTTCTAAAAAGCTGGTTGACAGAGAGAATTTTTATAAAGGAATTCAAGAAGGTGATTTTGACTATTCCTTTTTAAAAGGTGTTAAAACCGGAGATAACAGATTGGAAGGTTACTTGTTTCCTGATACTTATTTTTTTGATAAAAACCGTGACGGTAAGGAGATAATCAATATCATGCTGAGCCGGTTTAATGAGGTTATGGGCCAATTGCAATATGAGCAAAAGGCTCGTCAACTCGGTTTGACACTGAACCAGGCTGTAACAATAGCTTCCCTTATTGAGAGAGAAGCAAAATATGATAAAGAGAGAACAGTTATAGCGGGTGTAATTTTTAACCGCCTGCGCATGGGAATGCCTTTGCAAATAGATGCCACAGTACAGTATGCACTGGGTACAAACAGGATAAAACTATATAATAAAGATTTGGAAATAAATTCACCGTATAATACATACCGTATTAACGGTTTACCACCTGGTCCCATAGCATCGCCGGGAAAGGCCTCGTTGCTGGCAGTTGTTAATCCTGATAAATCTAATTACCTGTATTATTTGGCCAAGCCTGATGGGACTCATGTTTTTGCAGTGTCTCTGGAAGAGCACAATAAAAACAAAGCTATATATATAAAATAAACGGAGGCATTCTCATGGTTAAACCGGAGTTATTGGCACCGGCGGGTGATCCGGAAAAGCTAAAAGTCGCAATAGCTTACGGTGCTGATGCTGTCTATATTGGTGGCAAAAAATTTGGCCTGAGAGCCGGAGCAGGAAATCTTACAACGGAAGAAATTAGAGATTGCGCTAATTATGCTCACGCACGTGGTGTCAAAATCTATGTAACTGTAAATATTTTTGCTCACAATAAAGATCTTGAGGAATTGCCGGATTATTTGAAAACACTGCAAAAATGTCAAGTTGACGCGGTAATTATCTCAGATCCGGGAGTATTGGCGGTAACACGTGACACGGTTCCGGGCCTATCGGTACATTTAAGCACTCAAGCCAATACTACCAACTGGCAAAGTGCAAGGTTTTGGGCCCAGGCCGGTGTAGAAAGAATAGTCCTGGCACGAGAACTGACACTGGAAGAAATAAAAGAATTTCACCTTAAAGCAAAGGTAGATCTCGAGTGTTTTGTACACGGGGCAATGTGTATATCCTACTCGGGACGCTGCCTGCTGAGCAACTATTTTACAGGCAGGGATGCCAATAAAGGTGACTGTGCGCAGGCTTGCCGCTGGCGTTATACTCTGGTAGAGGAAAAGAGACCGGGACTGTATCTTCCGATCATTGAAGAAGACAGAGGAACCTATATCTTAAGCTCACAGGATCTATGTTTGATTGAATATATTCCGGAGTTGATTAATGCCGGTGTAATTAGTTTTAAAATAGAGGGTCGCATGAAAAGTGTTCATTATGTAGCCGGTGTGGTTAAGGCTTATCGTGAAGCTATTGATACTTTTATTTCCGCACCGGAAAAATACAAATTAAATCCGAGATGGTTGGATTATATCAGCAAGGTGAGCAACCGGGATTTTACGACAGGTTTTCTTTTTGGTCATCCCGCTCAACCTGCTCATTATACTACGGAAAAGTTATATAGGAGGGACTATTCTTTTGTTGGGATAGTCCGGGGCTATGATAGGCAGAAAAAAATGACAGTTGTAGAGCAGCGAAACCGTTTTTTTGCCGGCGACGAAGTTGAGATATTTTTTCCTCATGGAGATTCCGTTACTCTTGTTGTTCCTACTATGTATGATGAGGAGGGCAACGAAGTTTACGCTGCGCCTCACCCGCAACAGATTTTATATCTGCCGGTTGCTGAATTACCTCCCTATACGATGTTGAGAAAACCAGTATAACGGTTCATTAATTGAATAACTCTTTCTTAATTAGGCAAAAATATACATAGCTGACATGGAAAGGGTTGCTCATCATTGTATCAGATAAGATATAAAAGATTATTATGCCTTTTACTGTGTATTACAGTTTTTTTAATTTTACTGTCTTTGCGGCTTTATCATATCCAAATGGTCAAGGGAAAAGGACTTTACCTTCAAGCATTAGAACAGGACACGGAAAAGGTGGCACTGGAAGATATCACTCGCGGACAAATATTAGATCGCAATTTAGTTTCCTTAACAGGTCAAAAACAAACTTACCGTATTATTATATTTCCTGATTTAATAAATGATAAGTTGCCTGTTATCACGTACCTGTCAGATATGATAGGAACTAGCCGGCAAGAACTATCTCATTACTTTACCGGTAAACCATGTATATTACCTTACCGGCTAAATGCGGAACAAATCCAAAAATTTAAGGAGTGCCATCATCAAGGTATTTTAATACAACCGGTGAGTTTTCGGTACGGTGAATATCCTCTGGCTAATCACTTAATCGGGCACTTGGGAAAGATACCCTCAAGAGAATACTTGGATTTTTTAAACACTAGCCGTAACAGTTACAGAATATCTGATACAGTCGGCAAAATAGGATTGGAAATGATGTATGACAGTGTTTTAAAGGACAATTATGCTAAAAGATCTGTCAGATTACTCCGAGATGCCAGCGGCAATTTGCTCAACGGGACACAACCGATTTTTTGTGATAGCTCTGAATATAATAAGCGAGCAGATTTAGTTCTTACAATTGATCAAAACATACAAAAAACCGTCGAGCAGGTTATGGATAAACGGGTGAAACAAGGCGCTGTAGTCGTTATGGACGTTGCCAGCGGGGAAATACTGGCTATGTCCTCTAGGCCGAACTTTAACCCGGCACATGTGGAAGATTACCTATCAGGTAACGGAGAAGCATTTATAAACCGCGCCACGACTCTATTTCAACCTGGTTCGGTATTTAAAGTAATAATAGCTGCCGCTGCTCTGGAGGAAAATCTAATAAATGACAAAACAAGCTTTTTTTGTGCCGGAAAAAAGGATCCGTTGATTAGCTGTTGGAATACAGCAGGTCATGGCAAAATCAGTTTTGCTCAGGCTTTTGCCTTGTCCTGCAATCCATCTTTCGCGGAAATAGGGCTAGAATTAGGTGCAGAGAAAATAATTCGCTATGCACGACTGTTTGGTTTGGATAACCAGCAAATTACCGGTTACAAGGTTATTGCTGATAAAAGACAAAACCTTGATTTGATAAAAGAAAAAAACAATCTTGTTAACAGCAGTATAGGTCAGGGACCCATACTGGCCACCCCTGTGCAGATAACAGCTATGATTAATACCATTGCTGCTGATGGAATTTACAAACAACCACAAATTGTTAAGGCGCTCAGGCAAAATAATCAAACAGTTATGACTATAGCTTCTGAAGAGAGGAAGCAGGTAATATCAGATGCAGTAGCCGGTGAACTTCAAGTATTATTAGAATCAGTGGTAACCGGCGGTGTCGGTAAAGAAGCAAATATACCTGTTCACGGTAGTGCCGGCAAAACCGGTTCTGCAGAGACAGGCCAACAGGGAAAGGTCAACGCCTGGTTTTCTGGATACGCTCCGCTGATCAAGCCCAGATATACAATTACTGTTCTGGTAGAAGACAGTATAAGTGGCGGGGAGTCAGCCGCTCCTATTTTTAAAGAAATAATGGAGAAGATATTATAATTTCGCTATAATTGACTATATGAAAATAATATAGTAGTATAATAGTAACTTTAAGCATGGGAGTGTCTTTATGATTGTCAGGGGAGAACAAATCCGGGCATTGCGTGAAGAGCGAGGATATACCTTACAAGAGTTGGCTCGCAGAGCCAACTTATCTTTTTCATATTTGAGTGAAATTGAAAGAGGTTCTAAAAAACCTTCTTTGAAAACCATTGAAAAACTGGCCGCTGTTTTAAATGTTGCCAAATCTCAACTTGTAGAAAATGACTTAAACGATGCCGGGCTAACACTGGGGAATAAAATAAGAATGCTGCGCAATGAAAAAGCGCTGTCCTTGCAGGAACTATCGACAACCTCAGAAATATCGTTATCCTACCTTAGTGAAATCGAGCGAGGAACAATATACCCGTCATTAAACACTTTGAAGAAAATTTCTGAATCCCTGGATGTATCTGCTTCGGTGTTAATGAGTTATGAAGGATCTCTGGGGAATAAATTAAAAGCTCTACGAGAAAAACAAGGCTATACCCAGGCCAAACTGGCTGAATTAGCAGGGGTAACTGCCGGTTTAATCGGTCAAATCGAGCAATCCAAAGTGCAGCCCTCTTTAAAAACCCTGGAAAAATTATCAGGAGTTCTTGGCATTTCCGCATGCTATTTCATTATGGAGCCGGG
This sequence comes from Desulfofarcimen acetoxidans DSM 771, assembly GCF_000024205.1. Lineage (NCBI taxonomy): Bacteria > Bacillati > Bacillota > Clostridia > Eubacteriales > Peptococcaceae > Desulfofarcimen > Desulfofarcimen acetoxidans. Next base: position 2,428,458 of record NC_013216.1, on the reverse strand, counting down.
AGCGGTTGAGCAAATTATTAATATGATGACTCCGGAACTAAGAGAAATGCTTTTAGATCCCAAGGTCCAATCCGTATTAGGATTGATAGCGAATTTAAATGAGAAAGAGCTTCAGTTTGTTTTAAATTTCATACAATTGTTAAAGCGGTCCGATTTAAATTAAAGTCCCAGCAAAATTACTGAAAAATAAAATTGAAAAATTATGCTTTTATAATTGAAAAGCATATACAGTTTATATTAAAATATATACAGGTTGAGGGATGTTTGGTTTGGAGGTATTTATGGCTGCTTTTATTTTGCCTGAATTATGTGTCGGTTGTGGCCAATGTGCATTGGTTTGTCCTCAGGAGGCAATAGTTATATTAGTCAAAGTAGCTAAAGTTATCCCTGATAAATGTATTGATTGTGAAAACTGTGTATTTTCTTGTATTAACGGGGCTATTACTATCATATAAGGTTTCTGAAGGAGGTTTGATTATGCCCATATATGAATTCATCTGTGAAAAATGCGGTCATAAATTTACTGTGCTGGTAGCTCTTTCTGAAAAAGACAGAGTAGTCTGTACAGAATGTAAATCTCCTGAAATAAAGCAACTAATGTCAGGCTTTGCAGTGAAAACCGGCAATTGTAGTATCAATGCAAATTCATCAAAGGGCGGCTGAGCTGTATAAAGAGAACAGTTTGTTCTCATTAAAATAATATAATAAAATAAATATTTGAGGAGTGATATTATGGCATTAGAGGTTAATCAATCTAATTTTGAATCAGAAGTATTGAAAGCTTCTGAACCGGTAGTGGTAGATTTTTGGGCACCCTGGTGCGGTCCCTGTCGCAGCATGGCCCCGGTTATTGAAGAACTGGCCAAGGACTTTGAGGGCAAGGCCAAGATAGCCAAATTAAATGTAGATGAAAATCAAGCTTTAGCAGGACAGTTTGGTGTAATGAGTATTCCTACACTTATTTTCTTTAAGGACGGCAAGGCTGTTGATACAGTAGTTGGGTTTACACCTAAGAATAAGATAGCCGAGAAAATTAATGCCATAATTTAATTGGCAAATTAACAACCCCCTGTCAAAATACAGGGGGTTCACATATTGTTCTGAAATAAAAGATTTTTCAAGGCAGGTAATCAAGTTGGCAATAAAAAATATATTATTTGATTTAGACGGTACATTAATAAACTCGCTGCCGCTAATTGAGAAGACTTTTCGAAGAGTATTTGCTGAGATGCAAATTCCATGGAATAACGGCGAGGTATTAAAAACAATCGGGCTGCCATTAAAGCAAATATGCGAGCAGTTTGCCGGTGAAAAAAAAGATGATTGTTTTGCTCTATACCAGCTTTATCAACGTGAGGAACATGCACTGTTAACCAGAATATACCCGGGAACTCTGGAGGCCTTGGGTGAACTGCAAAACAGAGGCTACACCCTGGGATTGGTAACTTCAAAACGCAGAGTTCTTGTCGATGAGGAATTAATATTTACCGGTCTGTCTGACTTTTTTACCATTAGTGTAACAGTTAATGATACTGTAAACCCTAAGCCGGAGCCCGATCCTGTATGGAGAGCTCTGGAACTCCTTAAGTCTCGCCCCGAAGAGGCCATATATATAGGTGACAGCTGGTACGATTTGCTTTCCGGCCAGCGTGCAGGCGTGATGACTGCCGGAGTAACCTGGGGAATGGCTAAAAGAGAAGAACTTATTGAATATGTACCGGATCTTTTATTTGATACCTGGGACCAAATATTAGAATATTTTTGATTTTTCCGGCCAAAAGTTAGCTTTTAATTAACTTTTGGCCAAAAAATTGTATTGCGATAATTTCTCTTTGGCCTTTTGTAAATTCAAATCATCTTCATATTCAACGGTATGCAGGTGTACACCGCCTGTAAGTGATGAAAGAAGAGTGGCCTTTTCTGCTTTAATATTCTCTATGAATTTTTTAACATCTGCGCGTGTATTCAGCATTAAAAATCCACGCAATTCACCATAAATCTGATGATCAATAATAACATCAATAATTCTAATGTTGTGATCCACCAGTATATTGAGTTCCTCTTCAGTTTCCTCGGGCATATGTTTTACTGCCAGTACAGCTCGTTTGGAATTCTCCGCACCATGATTTATTAAAAGATAACCTTGTGGCGTTGCCATTATATGTATACCCTGAGCTCGCAGAATGGCGACATCCTGAACAACTACCTGGCGGCTAACTCCTAATATTTTTGCCATTTCATTGCCAGTAACCGGCTTACTGGAAGATTGTAAAATCTGCAGGATATTTTCTTTCCGATCCATAGTGCCTCACCTCATTTAATTGAGAGCATCCGGTCAAGGGCTAATTTGGCTCCTGAGGCTGTTTGTGCGGTTAACTTGACCTGGTTAACAATATTTCCTCCCAGTAAGTTTTCCAGACACCAGAGCAGGTTTTCTCTGCCTATTTTAGACATATCCATACATGGCTCAACTGTCTCAGATAAGGGTATAATAAGCTTATCCGTATGTTTTTCAGCCAGATGCTGCACCATATTAATTTCCGTACCCACGGCCCATTGAGAACCTGCGGGAGATTCGGCAATAACCTTGGCTATATGTTCAGTCGAACCACTGCTGTCAGCCAGCTTGACCAGATGATTGCTGCATTCCGGGTGAACAATTACATTGATGCCCGGGTAATTATTTCTGACTTTTTGAATATGTTCTTCAGTAAACTTCAAATGAATGGGACAAAAACCATTCCATAAGAACAAGCGTGCATGCGCATTACCGGATAAGGTTTTATTTTGCCGATCCCAAACCGCCATGCTATCTTCTGAAAGTCCCAGCTTCTTACCTGTATTTCTGCCTAAATGTTCATCAGGGAAAAATAATACCCTTTTCCCCTGTTCAAAAGCCCAGCGCAAGGCTCTGTCGGCACTGGAAGAAGTACAAACAGTACCCCCGTTCTTTCCACAAAAAGCTTTCAGTTCCGCAGAAGAATTAATATATACAATCGGTATTACCTCACCCGGAAAATTGTTTTGCAGAAAATACCAACAATCATTAATTGCGTTGGCATCAGCCATATCCGCCATAGCACAGCCTGCCTGCAAATCCGGCAGTATTACCGTTTGCTCTTCCGATGTAAGGATATCTGCGGTTTCTGCCATAAAAAAAACACCGCCAAAAACAATATATTTTGCTTTGCTCTCGGCAGCCTGTTGGGAAAGCCGGAATGAGTCACCTTTAAAATCGGCAAATTTAAGCACATCTTTACTCATATAGTGATGTCCTAAAATTAATAATTCTGAGCCTAGCTTTTCCTTGGCGCTTAATATTTTCCGGTCTAATTCCACGGAATTTAGTGTTTTATATAAGTTAATATCTAAGGAAGCAGGCATGATAAACTTTTCCTCCAATCAGAGCAATTATATTATTTCAATCTCCAGGCTTATATCCAGCGGCCTGGCGGAGTGTGTAATCCAACCCAGTGAAAGGACATCTACTCCGGTTGCAGCCACTGCCCCGGCATTAGCAGCAGTGATTTGACCGGAAGCCTCGGTTACAGCTCTTCTACCAACAAACTTGACGGCTTTTTGCATAGTTTCCGTGTTCATATTATCCAGCATAATAACATCCACGCCTGCCTGAACAGCCTCTTCCAACTGAGTCCATGTCTCAACTTCCACCTCTATCTTAACTAAATGACCAATTTTATTTCTTACCAGTTCAACAGCCTGTTTGACACCGCCGGCAATTTGCAGGTGGTTGTCTTTTATTAAAACAGCATCATCCAGTCCCATGCGGTGATTATAACCCCCACCTACAGTGACGGCATATTTTTCGAACATTCTCAAGCCGGGGGTGGTTTTACGAGTATCAGCAATTCTAACGCCGAAAGGTTTGACAATCTCCACGATATTTCTTGTCTCAGTAGCAATACCGGATAGGTGCTGCAGAAAATTCAAAGCTACTCTTTCACCTGATAACAACGCATGCGCCTTACCGGAAACCCGGGCGATAGCCTCTCCTGCTTGTACCTGGTCACCGTCAGAAATGATTTTTTCCAAGCTGTAGTGAGGATCTAATTTCTCAAATACCCGGCCCGCAATATCCAAGCCAGCTACAATACCGGCATTACGTGAAATAAAAACAGCCTGTGCCTCCATATCAGCGGCAATTATTGTTTTTGTTGTTATATCCCCTCTGCCAATGTCTTCCAGTAGTGCGTCATTAATAATCTTATCCGCTAATAGCAGGTTCATAGGTCAGCCTCCTAAAATTAAAGTAATACCTGGTGGTAGAGTTTTTCTGGCAATGCGTAAGGAAAATCCTTGCGGTAGTGACTTCCGCGACTTTCCTGGCGTTTAAGAGCCGCTTCCGTAATTAATTTTGCTGTCAGAACCATATTGTATGTTTCATAATCATCATGGGGCAACTGTTTTTCCAGTTTTGTTATTAATTTAAGTGCATCTGATAATTGCTTTTCAGTCCTAACCAGGCCAACTTTTTGCCACATAACACTTCTTAATTTATTACGGTATACGGAGGAATGAGGTTTGCTGAAACGGTTATATGTTTGATTATTGACTTGCTCATTAACCGGAATAAAAGAGTTGCCAGCATAATCAGTGTCTGATTTGTCTATATTGAATAGGCTGATGGCTGTAAGAGTATCGTAGTTAATCAGGCTTCTGGCTACCCTGTGACCGAATACAACTCCTTCCAGCAGAGAATTGCTGGCTAACCTGTTCGCGCCGTGAACTCCGGTACAAGCCACTTCTCCACAGGCAAAAAGTCTCTTAATACAGGTTTGGCCGTTATGATCGGTTTTTACCCCACCCATCATGAAATGAGCAACAGGTGTTACCGGGATATAATTGTTCACCGGATCCAGGCCTCTGGCACGACAGGCAGCTGTGATGTAAGGAAATCTTTTAACAAAGTGCTGGCCTATGGGGGTGGTATCCAGAAAAACTTTTTCATCAGCGGCCAGTTCTTCAAAAATACCCCTGGCCACAACATCTCTGGGGGCTAATTCAGCCATCGGGTGATGCTGCTGCATAAAACGCCGGCCTTTTGAATTAATTAAAAGAGCACCTTCTCCACGAACAGCTTCTGAAATAAGTATCCTGGGGTTTTCTATTAAAGCCAGTCCTGTGGGGTGAAACTGTACAAACTCCATATCAACCAGCTCAGCCCCGGCTTGATAAGCAAGAGCAAATCCGTCACCGGTACAGGTTTTGCTGTTTGTAGTGTGCAAATATACTTGTCCGCAACCGCCTGCCGCTAATACAGTTGCCTTAGCCAGAAATGTAAATTGTTGATTAAACTGGTTAACAGCTGCGACACCAAAACATTCCTTATTTTTGACCAAAAGTTTTGTAACCATGGTATATTCGTATACTTTGATATTACTTATCTGCTTAACTTCTTTTACCAGTGTCTCTGCAATAGCCCTGCCTGTAGAATCTCCCATAGCTGAAACCACGCGGGATTTGCTATGTGCTCCTTCCTTGGCCAAATCCAGGCTTCCGTCATCCTTGCAGTCAAACGGAACACCCATATTTTTTAGCTCCAGAACCCTGTCGATACCTTCATGAACAAGTATATTCACAGTATCCTGGTTGCAACCACCGGCTCCTGCTGTTAAAGTATCCTGGTAATGATATTCCGGTGAGTCACCAGGAGCCAAAGCGCAAGCAATACCTCCCTGGGCCAGAGGTGTATTGCCGGCAAAAAAATCACCTTTTGTCAATAAAGCAACATTACCATGCTTGCTCGCTCCTAAAGCACAGCTGAGGCCGGCAATACCGGTGCCTATAACAATATAATCTACAATAATCGTCGACAATTTATTGACATCCCTTTCGGTAAAGTATCCTAACATTATATTATTTTTATTTGACTGTCTTGTCAACTGTAAAGACAGGTGAAAATAATCACATGTCAATATATTTTGATAATCAAATAATATTAAAATATAATAATATTATTTGATTTTTATACAATTATGCTAACGCCTGTAAGCTCACTTGATGAACTAAAAAATATATCTTATAGACCCCCCTTTTTAAGTGTGCCGGTATTTTTATTTGTCTATTCTATTGATTATTTTCAAAATAAGTTATATAGGAGACTTAGATAGTGCAGGAGAATGAGTTTAATTAGGGAATAATTATTTTTATTTGGATGGTTAACCCATGATTAACTTTCCGCATAAAATTCACAAAGTACCGGTACACCTGATAATATTTTTTTTATTATTGATAAATCTGAAGTTTACTCTGCCATTATGCAAAGAGCCTGATTAACTGATTCTCCGGAATATTAATGGCAGGAATAAATATTTACGCCGTGGTTCAAAAATAAAATAATAACTTTAATGAGGGTACTTAATTGCGAATTTCTACACATAAGAGAAATATGAAGACGGTAAATAGTTCCACTGTTATAAAAAAGAATAATGTGGGGAGCTTTTCCAGTAGCATGGATATGGAAAAGAGAGAACACCGCGAGCAAAAACTTAATAAGCTTCTAGAAAAGATAAAAGAAGTGGGAAAAATATTAAAGGACAGTAAAAGCTTAAGCAATATTGCCGATTACAAAAAATACATAAAGGAATATCTTTCTTATATTTTGGAAAATTATTATGTATTAAAGTTTACTGAGCGTTACCGCCAGATACTTATCAGTGTCGATATTATTAATAAAGAAGTTGAAGAATTGACCAGAAACCTTTTGCTGGAGCAAAAAAGCAATATTGATATGATCAGTAAAATTGATAGGATTGAGGGCCTGTTAATTGATTTATACAGATAATCCAATTGATCATATAAGCAAAAATAAAGGAGATACAACTTAATGGCAGATATACCCGTACCCGTGAAAGTTAATGATATAATCGAATTGCAGATCAATGATATTAATCATCAGGGAGCCGGAGTTGGTCGCTATCATGGCTTTGCCGTTTTTGTACCGTTTACCTGTGTAGGAGAAATAATACTGGCCACTATTACTGAAATAAAAAAGAGTTTTGCCGCAGCGAGTCTTGTGAAAGTTTTAAAATCCTCTGACAACAGGCAAATTCATTCCTGTTCTGAGTATATGAAATGCGGTGGTTGCCAACTGCAGCATAGTAGTTATGCCGAACAATTAAAGCTAAAAGAAAAATTTGTTCGCGACAATTTAAAACGTATTAGCGGGCTTCCTGATGCAGTGGTTTTGCCAACTATCGGTATGGAAAATCCCTGGAACTATCGTAATAAAATTCACCTGCATGCCGGCAGAAAAAATAACAGGACTGTCCTGGGTTTTTTCTCCGAGGGTTCTCACATACTGGTTGAAGGTACAGCCTGCTGCCAGATAAATGACGGTAGATTGAATGAGATTAGTGCTATTCTGGAGGATCTGATAAACAAGTATAAGCTTGAACCATATAACAAGCACAGCAAAAAGGGTCTCCTGCGGGGTGTGATGCTGCGCAAAGCTGAGGCTACCGGGCAGGTTATGCTTGTGCTGGTAACTGTGAGTGGTAATTTACCGGGCCAGTCAACCTTCACTCGCGAATTAGTAAATCAATGCCCTGATATAACATCTATTATCAGAAATATAAATAACGGAAATAATAGCTTGCTGCTGGGAAGCGTAAATAAACTAATCTGGGGAAAGGAAATAATAGTTGATAAAATAAAAGACCTGTCTTTTTACATTTCAGCCAACTCGTTTTATCAAATAAATCCAAAACAAACTATTAAGCTTTACGATAAAGCTCTGGAGTATGCCGAATTAAAAGGTAATGAGACGGTACTCGATGCTTACTGTGGAATAGGAACCATAGCCATGTATTTTTCAGCTAATGCCAGGAAGGTCACAGGATTGGAATCACTCAACATCGCGGTAAAGGATGCCAGGGAAAATGCGGCTTTAAATAGGTTAAATAATGTAGAGTTTTTGTGCGGTGAGGTTGAAAAATTATTACCTGAATTCGCAGAACGTAATAATAATGTTGACATTATTATACTGGACCCGCCTCGTCAAGGCTGCAAGCAAGTTGTCCTTGAAGCAATTGCAAAAATGAGGATACCTAAAATTATCTATGTGTCTTGCAATCCCGGCACATTGGCCAGGGATTTGGGTTTACTTGATAAACTTGGCTATGGGATAATTGAAGTGCAGCCGGTGGATATGTTTCCGCAGACGAGCCATATCGAAATTTGTACATTTTTGTCGAAAATATAAAAGTGGTTTCGAGATGTACAATCAGTGCTGTCATAAAAAACATATATAAAAGTGTTTATTTTATGACAAGAATAGCATATACTATAAATAAGAAATGAAGCGAAAGGGAGGAAGGATTTAATATGATACTAGATATGAAAACTATTGGAGCTAATATAAAAGAATTAAGAGACAATGCTGGTTTAGGACAAAAGCACATTGCTGGTTATCTTGGTGTAGACCAAAGTCTGATTTCAAAATTTGAATCAGGAGAGCGTGCCATTAGTTCGGATATGCTGGATAAAATTGCAGCTTTATTTTGCTGCCCAGTATCAGTCATTGCATCACCAGATAAGTGCAGATCATCTGTAAGCTTTGCTTTTCGCACTACGGGGATTGAATGTGAAGATTTGGAGGCTCTGGCTGTAATTAATAGAATTGCATTGAACCAAATGCTGATGGATAAAATCGCTGGAGGGACAATGAATGATTGATAAGATGGCTTTAAGTAATAAGGCATTCAGTGTCAGAAAAAAGTTAGGAGAAGATAATACTTCTCCTATTGACATTTTTGCTTTAGTGTATGCGCTTGAAAATGTGACATTAGTCAAGTATCCTTTGGGAGAAAAAATAAGTGGTGCATGTCTAAAAAACAATACATCTACAGTAATAGCTGTGAATTCAGGTATGTCTATTGGTCGACAGAGGTTCTCGCTGGCTCACGAGTTATATCATCTTTATTTTGATGAAGATATGATCTCAACAATTTGTCCGAGTAAAATTGGGGGCGGAAACCAAACTGAGAAGTCTGCTGATCAGTTTGCATCTTATTTGCTGATGCCACCAGCAGCTTTGTACGAAAAAATTGAAGAGATAAAAAGCGTAGCAAAACGGAATTTAGTTATTAAAGATGTCATTAAATTGGAGCAGTATTTTGGTGTTAGCAGACAGGCAATGCTTTTTCGCTTACAGGAAGAAGGTGAACTGTCTCAGTCTGATGCAGCGGGCATGCAAAAGAATGTCATCTTAACTGCTGCAAAATTGGGTTATGATACTTCATTGTATAAACCTACGCCAGAGAGTGAAAACAAGGGAACTTATGGTCATTATATAAAGCAAGCTGAAAATCTCTTGCAATCTGATGTTATATCTAATGGCAAATATGAAGAGTGGCTATTAGATGCTTTTCGTGATGACATTGTCTATGGTGATGAGAGTGAAGGAGGCGAATTAGTTGATTGATTCGCTTTTCTTCGACACTGATTGTATTTCCGCTTTTTTATGGGTTAGGAATGAGAGTTTATTGGCACAGTTATATCTCGGGAGAATCGTAATTCCAAGACCAGTTTATGGTGAATTATTAAGCCCTGGAATAATACATTTGAAAGGTCGTATTGATGCAATGGTTTCCGCCGGTCAAGCTAAGATAGTTGAAATTGTAGTAGGAACAGAAGAATATAATATGTTTTACAGATTGACGGTTGAACCGGGTAAAGGACAGAAATTAATTGGTAAGGGAGAGGCTGCATCAATAGCTTTAGCAAAAGAAAATAGGGGTATTGTTGCCAGTAATAATTTGCGTGATATTGGTGATTATGTCAAGGAGTTTCAATTAAAGCATATTACTACAGGAAATATTCTCGTTGAAGCCTATAGTAAGAGATTGATAACTGAGGATGAAGGAAATGCCATTTGGGCTTCCATGTTGGCAAAGCGAAGAAAATTGGGAGCTGCTAGTTTTTCAGACTTTCTTAAAAGCAGATAGAGTAATAAAGCTTGAAAGAATTGAAGTAAAATCCGATTTTTCCAAAAGAATATCCTGTTTCCAAGGGGGCACCAGCTTTAAACGGATTCTAAAACTAGAGCTTGAGAAGAATATGCGTTACAAACAACGACTTGAGGAGGAACTTGCCTCTTTCAGAAATATCGTTGAGTCTGACTATAGAACGGTTGAAGGTATCATTACCAGTTCCGTCCGGGCAATTTCCGAAAGACTGAATGAAGTTTTCGTTCCTATGAACTACACTGTTCAACTTGAATATCGCAATAAAGAAGAGGGTAGTGGCCATCGCCGGCTAGTTATGTGGTTTAAAAAGACCCATGAACAACAGCTTAGGGTGGTGACCGAGCGTGGCGGTTTATCTGGTGGTGAACACGCAATTGTATCGCTTATGATGATGTATTCTATTCTCAGCGTTAAGGAAGAAAAGAAAATGGAAGGTAAGAGCGGTGGTACATATTCAGTGATCCCGCTATAAAATAAAATGAAAGATAAAAAACTTCCCCAAAAAACTGAACACGTTATAATCTTTCTGGTAACATATATCATATGAATAACTTACAGCTTTCTCAATTAACTTCACATACATTTACACTTCGTGGTACACCTTGCTCATTTCCAGATTGTTCTTTTATCCAGCAGATTGTTTTGGAAAAAGAAAATGATATTATTTATCTCACCGGTAAAATTGAGCAACTGCAAAAATATCTTGATAGTTTGAACGAAGAGAATGAACGTCTAACGGCCAGGATTAACAAACTTAATCATGCTCTTTTTGGAACCTCTTCAGAGAGAGTCGATACACCTACTTCGAAAAAAGAGGATAGCAGAAAAACTACCGGTGATTGTGATATAACTTGCAATGGAAAAACCACTGTTATCACGCCTAAAAAACGCGGTGGCAAACTCGGTCATAAAGGTCATGGTCGTAAGATTCCTGAACTTCCTGAGGTGGAAGCCCTCCACGAAATTCCGGAAGATCAGTTGCTGTGTCCTTGTTGCGGATTACCACTAAAAGACACTTGCCTTACTGAAGATTCGTATGAAATTGATTACGAAGTTAGAATTGTGCGCAAAAAACATATTCGCAAAAGGGCTGTACGGGTATGTAATTGCCCTGGACAAAGATTTGTTACTGCCCCTAAAGATCCTCAGGTTATACCCAAGAGCAAGTTTTCTAATAATTTTTGGGCCTATCTGTTAATTGCAAAATATTTTTTCCAAATTCCGTTACACCGTTTAAATACAATGTTGTTGATGCATGGATTGTCAGTGTCTGAAGGAACCTTAACCGGTGGGTTTAAATTATTACTGCAAACCTTACTGCCACTATACAATTTGCTGGCAGAAATAAATCGTAGTGAACAGCACTGGCATGTAGATGAAACCAGCTGGATGAGTTATGTTCCTGTAGAGGATAAAAAAGGTCATAACTGGTGGATGTGGGTTTTTGTTTCCCATAAAACTGCTCTATTTATATTGGATGAGCACCGCTCCAGTCAGGTTCCTTATGCCCATTTCGGACAGCAAGCTAATGGAATATTAAATTGTGATCGTTATTCCGCCTATAATAAGCTCACCAATCTCAATGGTGGCTTAATTAAAGCCCTTTGCTGGGCTCATTTTCGCAGGGATTTTATTGATGTCGGTAAATCCTTGCCTTCATTAAAATTCTGGTCCGATGAATGGGTTGAGTTCATTGGATACATTTATAAACTAAATAATGACCGTTTGGATGCCCAAGATGACCATTTATCCTTTGCCAGGGCTCAGTTAAAGCTAGAATTTGCTTTAGAAGATATGGCACAAAAATGTACTGATGAATTAAAAAGTGCCAACTTGCATTCCCTTCAGCGCAAGGTATTGGAAAGTGCTCAAAAGAACTGGGACGAGCTCACCACATTTGTGCACTATGTCCATGTTCCAATGGATAACAACTTGGCCTTATCCTCAACATTAGAAAATCCTCAGGATTGTATGAAAGTAGCTTAAATCAAGGATATACTTATTCAATCCTGAGGATTTTATTGTACACTACCACAAATTGCATGATACTGAAATTACCAAAATATCGAGGAGGTACTTTCATGTATCAAGATTATAACAATGCAGTTGGTAAGGTAAATAAATATCTTATCGAAAATCATTTTTCAATGTCTGTCATTTACGGTCATTTACATTGTTATCGTTCGTTCAAACAGTATCTGGAAGAAAAACAGATTTCTTATTCACCTGAAGAAGCGCTAAAGTGGTTAAACAATAATAAACCGGGCTGGAAGCGTTCTAAATTTAAAATGTCCAGACTTTCACTTTTCCGGCTTAATGATGTTATGAGAAATGGGTGCATTAGCACCGATAGCTATGTATATGAAAATTCCTGTAACTATGACAGGCTTCCTTTGTGGTGCCGACTGTTGCTGGATGGTTACCTGAATAATATCTCGCACTCATTCAGCGAAGGCTATGTAGCAGAACACAGGGTAGCCTGTTCTAAATTCTTGATTTACATCAGTATCATCGGCGGAAAGAATATAGAGGATATCAACCACAAAAACGTTATAGGGTATTATTACCAAAGTGAACACAGTACCGTTCAGGCTAAAAACTTATACAACCGTAATATACGGCATTTCCTTCAATATCTGGCCGGTAAAGATTTGATACCTGCATCACTGACGTATTCATTGGACCGATTTATCGTACCGAGGATAATTATCATAGATGAACTTCCTGATGTGAAAAAAAGATCTTATATATATTCCTTAGACCAGACTTCAGGCAAAATTCCCGCAACTGAGTACTATTCCATTGCTAAGAAATTGGGCGATACTAATCTTGACCGTCATAATTATTCAAAAACGATGAGAAAAGTTTTCCGCAAAGCATGGAGAGAACTGTATATCTTTCTGGAGGCAAACGGACTCGGTTATTCATACAAAACAGCAGAATACTGGTGTATCTGCCTTAAAAACTACACTGTTCAGTGGAAATCTTACAGGCGTGCCATGAAACTTTTTGAACAATATAGGGTATATGGGGATATCAAGCCAAATATCGTATATTCGTATAAAGAAGATTCCATTAACACACTACCCGAATGGAGCCGCAGCCTGGTTCTAGATTTTCTGTCAAAGAAGAAGAAAGAAGGAAATTCCGTCTCCACAGTCAGTATGTACCGTTCTTCGTGCCTAAGATTTTTGAAATTTCTTGACAAGAAAAATATCACATGTTGTGCTATGATAAACCCTGAAATCATAAAAGAATTCCATATTTCAGATCCTCATTCAACAGCAGAAGCAAAAAATGCCTATAGTGTGAGGATACGCCGGTTTCTGGATTATCTTGCCGACATGGGATATTTACCAGTAACGCTTCAGTTGGCTCTGACCACTGAATGCGCACAAAAAACAGAAATCGTGGAGATACTTACGGAAGAAGAAGTTGCTTCTGTTTATAGTTTCAGGTCAAATGCAGAAAAGCCTATGGAATTAAGAAGCACAGCCATTGTTCTCATCGGACTCCGTATGGGACTGCGTGCCTCTGATATTACAGGAATGAAACTGTCCGATATTTCATGGAAGGAACGCACAATTTCTGTGCAGCAGCAGAAAACCGACAGATTTTTAAAACTTCCCATGTCGGTGGATGTTGGAAACAGTCTGTACAGGTATATCATGAACGGAAGGCCCCGTGTAACTTCCGATTATGTATTTATTACCCACAGAGTTCCTTACGGCAAACTTAACACAAGCTGTTGTCGCCGTGCTCTAAACAAAGCGTTAAACAAACGAAAACATGGCTTCCATATCATCAGAAAAACATTTGCATCGCGCATGCTTAAAAGCAAAACTAATGTTGATACGATAGCAAATTCGCTCGGTCATAGCGACACATCAACCGTCCTTAAATATCTGGCAACAGATGGTGATACCATGAGGCAATGTGCCCTTTCACTGAAAGGCATTGAGGTGAAGGGAGGGATGCTGTCATGAAAAAAACCTATGTTTATCGCAGCAGCCTTGCTCCATATATCGAAGGATTGATCTGTCAAAAAAGGGCTGATGGTTTCCTATATGAGTATGAAGCTTATATCCTTAAAACATTCGATGATTTTTGTGTCGATAACGGCTTCCGTGATACTGTTATAACCCGGGAACTGGTAATGAAATGGGCTGTTCAAAGAGAAACAGAGGGAATTAATTACCGTAATCAAAGGGTTTCTTTCATTCGGCAATTATCTCTATATATGAATTCACTGGGAATCAACTCATACATACCCCGTCAGACAGCTTCAACAGTTACCACCATTCCTCATATATTAAGTACAGAGGAATTAAAAAGCTTATATCATGTAATCGATTCATATCTTCCCGATAAAGAAAAATGGCAGCGTTTTTCTATAGAGTACCAGGTCATCTTCCGGCTTTATTACTGCTGTGGTTTACGGCTGGCAGAAGTCTGTAATCTTAAAGTAAAGGATGTAAATCTTGAAGATGGTATTTTAAAAATCGTACAGTCAAAAGGTAATAAGGATCGGCTGGTATACATGGCTGACGACGTTGCTGATCTATGCCGGAATTACCATAAAAGGATGGTATCCTTACTGCCCGGCTCTGAATGGTTTTTTCCGGGAAGAGTCCAGGGACAACCTATACGGAAAACAAGCATGTATAAAAAGTTCAAACAGTTCTGGAACATGACACCATTTGCAGATGCTTGTGACAAAGCTCCGACCATACACGCACTGAGGCATACTTTTGTTGTGAACCGGATGAACGAATGGATGCTGGAGGGAACCAGCCTGAACACTATGATGCCTTACCTTAGTAGATATCTTGGCCATTCCAGCGTAGAAGGCACCTTTTACTATTATCATCAGGTGGACAAGGCGTTTCAGATTGTTCGAAAGAAAGACTCCCTGTCAGGAAGAGTGATCCCGGAGGTGGTTCCTTATGAAGAATAAAGGACTACAGACCGGAACACTGTTTTTTTCCATGACATTGGAGTTTCTTGAAACATATCTTCCACGCCAATTAGGAAGAAGCTCTAAAACTATTAAATCATACAAAGATTCTCTTACAGTTTTCAGGCGTTATCTGTATGATGAGTGCCACATATCGGTTGCTGCTTTTAAATTTGCCGACTGTAATCAGAAATGTATTCAGGAATTTATCATATATCTAAAGGATAATAACAATAGCCCTGGAACCTGCAATCAAAGGCTTACCGCATTAAAGTCCTATCTATGGTTTGCTGCCGATAGAGATATTGCAGTCCAGTCAGTCGCATTAAGTATTTCCAAAATACCACAGTGTAAGATTCCAAAAAAGGAAAAAGAAACATTAACAGAAGAAGCTCTTGCTGCCATCCTGCAGCAACCACCAAATACGAAAATGGGATTACGTGACCGGGTTATTATGATACTTCTTTATGATTCCGCAGTAAGATTGGATGAGTTGTTATGCCTTACACTGAAGGACCTTTCCCTACGAACCGATAATCCTTACATAAGAATTTCAGGAAAGGGGAATAAAGAACGCATCGTTGCTATAACTCCTAAAACAGCAGAGCATCTAAAACAATATTTGTCGGTGTATCATAAGAATGATTTAAACATGGATCAATATCTATTCATTACCAGGATTAAAGGAGTTACAGACAGGATGTCTCCCGGAAATGTAGAACGCTTTATTAAGCAATATGCAAATAGCGCAAGAGAGAAATGTCTTCAGATACCATTAAAAGTATATCCGCATATGTTTAGGCGGACAAGGGCAACCGACCTCTATCAAAACGGCGTGGAACTTGAGCTTGTATCAAGAATCCTCGGGCATTCATCAACTGAAACAACAAAAGTCTATGCAAAACCGTCGATAGAAATGCTTAGAAAAGCAATTGAATCCGTAGAAATACCAGAGCAGACAAACGAGGAACCATTATGGACATCATGTAATGAAGAAGAAATGGCCAAACTGTGTGGCTTGAGATAAAATAATCCTCAGGATTGAATAAGTATATCCTTGATTTAAGCTACTTTCATACAATCCTGAGGATTTTCTAATGTTGAGGATAAACTGCGTTATTCTCATATGAGGATTAGTAGCCGAACGTATATTACGTACTGTAGCCTTAGGACGTAAGAATTATTACGGTACCCATTCCCTTTGGAGTGGCGACCTTGCGGCCGCTTGTATGTCTATATTTCAGACGGCTGCCATGCACGGATTAAACGGTGAAGCATACTTACGATATTATTTTGATGAGTGTGCAAAAAACGGTGAACCGCCTACTAACTTGGAGACACTTCTCCCATGGAATATTCCTGAGAATGTCGCCAAAAAGTACTCCATGTGCTTGGGGAGGGCAATATAATGATTATTACTGATGAGGATTTCCCCAAGAAAATCTGCGGGAGAGTTTTTAGTTATGATGACCTGGTGCTAATTAGAAAATTTATAACCGATAACCCGTCAGCCTCACGGCAAAAAATATCTCGTGAGGTTTGTTTGGTATTCGGGTGGTTTAAGCCGGACGGTGGTTTAAAAGATATGAGTTGCCGGGTAGCATTATTAAAACTATATAGATCCGGTTTGATTGAATTGCCCGCACCCAGACACCGCTATGGTAATGGAGATAAATTTTCCCGTCAAACTCCGGAAGGCGATCCCAAAGATCCAATTATAGAGCCTGCTGGGAAACTAACACCTTTAGAAATACAGCGTGTTATTTCTAAAAAAGACTCCTATTTATGGAATGAATTTATTGAGCGTTATCACTATTTAGGCTATAAGCCTTTACCCGGAGCACAGATCCGTTATCTAATCACTTGTCCATTAGGCTATCTAGGAGCAATAGGTTTTTCCGCTGCAGCCTGGAAGGTACAACCCAGGGATACTTGGATTGGTTGGTCTAAAGATCAGCGAACGGAAAAGCTTCATCTGGTCGTTAATAATTCCCGATTTTTGATTTTACCATGGGTGAACTCCAAAAACCTTGCTTCTAAAATTCTCTCTCTTTGTGCAAAAAGACTACCAGGCGATTGGCAAGATGTTTACGGTTACAATCCGGTATTGTTGGAGACGTTTGTGGAAAAGGATCGGTTTATTGGTACATGTTATAAAGCCGCCAATTGGATGTTTGTTGGTTGCACAAAAGGCAGAGGTAAACTGGATATATTTAATGAGTATAAATTGCCAGTTAAAGATATTTATCTTTATCCTCTCATAAATGATTTTCGCAGTATTTTGGTTGATGCATAGATAATTTCAGAAAAGCTAATGTTTATTATTAAAGGCCACTTCTATAAATAAGAGGTGGTCTTTTTTTGTCCAATACGACTTACCCAATATATTACTCAGTTTTTTGATTTGCGATTTTTGATTTTTATAGCCGGTTCACTGAATACTTACAATATTAGTGAGGGATCGTCATGGACTTACAACCTATTTTAGAACAACTATATAGAACCGAAATAATAAATATCGTTATAAATTAAACGCAAAGTCTCTTTTTCACATCTTCCGAACAGCATTTGATTTCCTCTAAAAACGAGTCAACAGATTTTTGAATTTCTGAAGCATTTTTATGAAAGCGATTATAAATAGCTGTATTTTTTAACCATTTCCATAACTCTTCTATGCAATTCAGATTGGGTGAGTAGGGTGGAAGAAATTTCAAAAACAGATGATCCTTATGCTCGTCTAAAAAGTCTTTAAGTAATTTTGCATGATGAACTCTTGCATTATCAAGAACAATGTAAATTTTAGAAATGTCATCTTTTAAAAAATGTGATACCAATTTTTTAAGAAAATCTTTGAATTTTTCTGCATTGATTTTGTCATAATTTACACAAAAAACTTTACCCGTATAGTAGTTTAAAGCACCGTATAATGTAACTTTTGCATGGTGTCCATAGGTCTTAATCTTTTTTTGCTCACCTTTTGGGAACCATGCTCGTTGTAAACCTTGATAGTCCCTAATGTGAGATGCATCCACATATAGGAGTATTTCACATTCAGTGAGATTTTTTTAACTCTTCCAGCTCATCTTGAAAAGCTTTTTGCTTTTCCGGATCAGCTTTGGCTAATACATAAGTGG
Organism: Desulfofarcimen acetoxidans DSM 771; assembly: GCF_000024205.1. Classification (NCBI taxonomy): domain Bacteria; kingdom Bacillati; phylum Bacillota; class Clostridia; order Eubacteriales; family Peptococcaceae; genus Desulfofarcimen; species Desulfofarcimen acetoxidans. The sequence goes on along the minus strand of NC_013216.1, from coordinate 2,410,378 downwards.
GACGATTATAACGAAAATCCATCTTAAGAAGCATGCGCCAAACACCATCTGATGTATATTTAATGCCGTATGTATCATGAATGTAAGCAGCGAGGGTTTTACAATTCCAAGTAGTATGGGTACTAAAACCAACCTCTGATGGTGATTTTTTCAGTACCTCTTTGACCTCTTCTTTTTGTTCATTGGTTAGCCTTGGCGGTCTTCCCGGTTTTTTTGATACATGAAGCAGTTTTTCAACTCCACCTTCATTAAAGTAAGCAACGTATTTTCTTATGGTTTGTTCACTTATATCAAGATATTCGGCAATCTGCTTTGCTTGTCTCCCTTTCATGACAAGAATGACAGCTTGAACTCTGCATCTTAGTTTATATGGTGTTTCTCTTTTTATCTTATTCAAATCCTCAATGGTTAAATTTTGTGGATTGTTTAAATGCAATTTCCTCATGGTAATAATACCCCTCCCCACACTTGATTCTATTTTACAGGATAGGAGTAAAAATTACCATTACTTTATTAATCGTTTCTATATAGCTAAATTACCCCCCGAAATATTGATGAAGATAATGCCCGAATTAAAAGTAGAAGTTCCGAAGGCAGATCCCTCAGGTGCAGTACTTATCGGTGTCTTTTTAGCAAGAAGCCTGGGCATCGGTAAAATAATTGACAACTTTATAGGCGAAGAATATGTTACTTATGAACATCTACGTGAAGACAGAGCCAACGGTTCTAAATATCGGGTAAGTACTGGTTTGGCATGTGAAATAATGGTTGGCGACATGCTGGGCAGAAATAAAGATCTCACCCGTTTATATAAATTTGAAGAAGCTTGTAAAAACTGGCAAGTCGAAACAATACTCGGTATACCGTCCGAAAAATTTAATGATGACAAAATGGGTAGAGCCCTTGACGCTATAAACTCAAATGCAAAATATATGGCTAATGTATTGCAGGATATTGTTTTATCAGCATCCAAGAAATTTGGAGTTCCACTTAACACTTTTTACAATGACACATCCTCCATTCCAGTCTCTGGTGTTATGGAGGATAACGATAAAGTTCAATACGGGTATGGTGGTCTACCGGGTTTAAAACAATTAATCCTTAATCTTACGATAGCCTCTGGTGCATCTTTGCCGGTAACATCATCAATTGATTCCGGTAATGTTCAAGGCGGTACGACTTTTGAGCGTTCATTCGAGAAGGTTAAAGAGATTACCGATGACCAAGAATTTGAGATGATTATTGATCGTGGTATCCTAACCCAAGATAATATGCATTTGATGCTTACTAATAGCAACCAAAAGGCCTTTTTTATAGGTCCACTCAAGGATGAGCTATCAAAAAATTGGGTCTTAGAGCAATTAAATGAGGCTAAAAAAGATGATTTTGCTGCTATTGACTATCGCTCTAAGAAAGAAACAGAAAGAAATCTACCAAGACACTACGAGGCGTTAGAGACAAAATATACGTTTAAGGTAAAACTTGAGCCTCCCTCAGAGGGTAGTAAGAACAAAAAGCAACTCAAAAAAAGTAAGCGAATATTTGCGACACATACTATAATGGCGGTTATTTATTGTGATTTAAACAAAAAACCTAAGGAACAAGAGCGTCGTCAAAAGCGTATAATCAGCACAGAAGATACATTAGTAGAACTAAATGGTAATCGGCTAATTGGTGATAGGCGACTTTCACGCCATTAGATTCTCAGCCTTGACGACTGCTCCCACACGAACAGACCCCAGCAAAAGATCTAAGAAAGAAATCTAGCCATAACATTTTGTATCATACTGGTTCTACCTCTTTGCCTAATCAACTGTCAGTATTTAATAAGTGTCTGACCCTCATGAATAAGAGTGAGTAATTGGAATTATTTTATTAGGGACAGACCCTTGTTAATAATTTGAAAAGAACGTTTTTCTCTTTTCAAATTATTTCGAGCACTTTCATAAACAATCACCCCGATTATGAGTTTGCCGGGATTTTTGCCGATGAGGGTATTTCAGGAACCAATACTAAAAAGAGAGAGCAGTTCAATAAACTGATTGAGGACTGCAAGGCGGGAAAAATTGATATGATTATTACTAAATCCATATCAAGGTTTTCGAGAAATACTTTGGATTGTTTGAATTATGTCCGTCAGCTTAAAGACCTGGGGATTGGGGTTATTTTTGAAAAAGAGAACATTAATACCTTGGACGGAAAGGGAGAAGTGCTTTTAAGCATTCTCAGCTCACTGGCCCAAGACGAATCTCGGTCGATCTCGGAAAATTCAACCTGGGGAATCAGAAGGCGATTTGAACAGGGCAAAGTAACAATCAACCATACAAAATTCCTGGGATATGATAAAGATGAAGATGGCAACCTTATCATCAATGAAAAGCAGGCCAAGATTGTCAGAAGGATTTATACCGACTATCTGAACGGTAAGGGGCCAAACGGGATCACCAGGGCGCTTGAGGCGGAGGGGGTTCCAAACTGGAACGGCAAAGTTAAATGGTATGAAAGCAGCATTAGGAAAATGCTGAGTAATGAAAAATATAAAGGAGACGCCCTACTGCAAAAGACTTATACAGTAGATTTTTTGACCAAGAAAAGAGTGGTGAACACCGGCCAGATTCCCCGGTATTATGTAGAGGAAAGCCACCCGGCCATTATTGATAAGGATATGTGGGAAGCGGTCCAGCTTGAAATGGAAAGACGGAGAGCTTTTGCAGAGAAACATGGTATTAAAAAAATTGATTATGCTACAGCGGATAATCCCTTTGCAGGCAGGGTGATATGTGGTCATTGCGGCAGCCTTTTTGGCAGAAAAGTTTGGAACTCAACCGATGAAAGGCTAAGAAGGATTGTCTGGCGATGCAACGGCAAATATCCGGCGAAGGGGAAAAAGGGTTGCGAAAGCAGGCATATTGACGACAGGGTTTTGTATCAGGCTTTCGTTGATATATTTAATACGCTTGTCAAAAACAAGAATTACTTTTTCGATAAGTGGAAAGGATTACAGGAAAGCGATAATCCGCTTCGACGCTACAAAGCAAAGCAGTTTTCAAAAATCATAACTGAGACAGGGCAGATCAAGGAATTTGATATAGCCTTATATTTTGCGTTCACGGAAAAAGTAGTATTATATGATGAGGGCAGAGTGATAGTTGGTTTGCTTGACGGAACAGAAGTCGAATGCATAATTGAATAGAAATAGAAAGTAGGCCGGCTGGGGTGGATATTTATCACCTTGACCGGCTTGTTTTGTTGTTCTTAAATGAGAAAAATAAGGTCTTTGATACAGGGGTTGGATAACGTTTGGGAGACTAAGATCTGGGATAGTCGATTATAAGGCAATACTATTATATAATTATGGTATGTATTAAGAGCTTATGTAAAATATTTTTGTATTATTGGCGTTCATCAGCTGTATATGCCACTTAACCAGTTATACATGATATGAGTATCAATGCTATAATATTGCTAAGACACAATATCATGGTAGAAACGATTAAGCTAAATTCAATAGGCGGGATGAGAAGATGAGGGTAAAACATTCAACCGGTATCTATGCTAGCTTTGATAGTTTTATTGAGGTCTCTATCTTAAATAATAACAGTCTGCTCAGTGAACAAAAAGAAATATTTACTGTTGAAAACATTGATGCATGTATTAATAGGTTCGTGGATAACGCCAAAGAAGGTAAAAGAAATTATGAAGATAAGATTAAAGAGCAATTTGGTGATGCTTCTGATGATGTTAAAAATGTTTTTGCACATGCAAATTGGCTTTGGGCTATGGCAGTAAACGATATTACTGTTGATGGAAAGAAACGGGCTGTGAAAATTTGTATGCCAGAGAATATGACCGTTGGAAGTAACCATTTCTTTGGAGGGTTTGGTTCAGCAGGCACGTATCATAAGCAAAATAAATATTGGGAGATCGTATTTAACTTACGATTAATAAGATATCTGAAACTACATAAACCAGAGAGTCTGCAAAGCGCAAAGCAAATGATTGAAACAGTATGTTTATATGGTAAGTACCAGAAGCCCGACGCGGAAAAAGCTGTCAAAGAAATTTTTACACTAAGAGAAGGAAAAGAACTGCCAACTTGTGCGATGTATAATATTTTGCTCCATCTTTCCAAGCCGGAATTTTATGAACGTATTGCATCTGATGCGCATAAAACGCTGATTGTAGACAGCTTTGACGTGTTGTTAGATCCGAGCAGTTTCGATGCCAAGAATTTAGATGAAAAAATTTTTGAGATTAGAAGTAAGTTAAACGATAAAAATGGCATAAGCAAAGATTTCGATTTTTATGATGAAGAAAAACTGTTGCGAATATGGAATCCTTGGATGTCGGATTCAGAGTACTCAGAGTATCAAGCATTAAAATATAAAAAATCAATTATCCTTTATGGGCCTCCTGGTACGGGAAAGACGTTTTCTGCAAAGTCAATTGCTGAGTCATTTGTATTGCAGGAAGCATTCAAGCAGGATAAAGCGAATCTAACCAAGTATTTTGATGGAAAGCTTGATGTGTCCGATAAGATACATCGACTTCAACTGCATCCGAACTATAGTTATGAAGATTTTATCGCCGGGACACAGATTTACCAGGGGGAGACAAGGCCAGCCGAAGGTTATTTCTTGAAATTATGCAAACGAATCAAGGATGATGCAGATAAAGTGCCCCATGTATTAATTTTAGATGAGATTAATCGAATTGATCTATCACGGTTATTTGGAGAAGTATTTTCTGCCATTGAGAATCGTGAAGAGGAAATTGATTTGGTTTTAGGTAATTTTAAAGTAATCATTCCTGAAAATATATATATTATTGGGACAATGAATGAAATAGATTTTTCGATTGAACGTATTGACTTTGCTCTGCGAAGGCGTTTTGCATGGTTTTTTTACGGTTTTGACAGAAGTATGCTAGCACAAATAATTGATTCGAAAAGAGGAACTATGCGGTTTAAAGAAGAACAATTGGAAAAGTATATTAATAACGCCGAAAAGCTAAATGCCCGTATAGCTGCCATGGATGAATTAGGCAGGCAATATGAAATTGGACATACGTTTTTTGCAGATATAATAGAAGTTGCCCGTGGGTTTAAAGGTAAACCCGGTTACATAGAAAAGATACCTGTTTACAAAGACAAGGGACCCGCCCAAGTTATATGGAATTTAAACATCAAGCCGATGATAGAAGCGTTCTTAGGAAACAAAGATAAAAATACCTTGCAGGAAACGCTAAGTGATCTAGAAGGAATATACTTTAATGTTGGATAGCCAGGTAATTAGAGCGAAGGATTGCTTAACTTTTGAGGTTACGTCTATATGTGAAGAAGCAATTCGCCATTTTGCGCATTCCTATGATTGCACAAAGAATGTTTTCAGATTTTCACCTAAGCGTTATGCTGACGATGATGCTTCTAAGGTATTAGAGTATGATTACTGGCAAAGGATGTGGCGGGCAGGGCGCTATGTTGGTAACGCAAGTTTCAGTTATAACAATCGGAATTATGACATTGTTATAGAGCCACGGTATGGAGAACTGTTCCTGTTCAAGATGATAGAAGAAATATTCAATGTTAAGTTGGTGACTTCAAATGCAGCATTACAAAGAAAGAACGATTTTGGCTTCTTGATAAGGCGGCTAATCTCTTTTATTTGGCTGCATAAGTTGGCAAATGCTAATAAGCATGGGCTTCCTCGTCATAACGTTAAGAAAAATTACACAGGATATAATGTTAAAGGACGAATCAACGTTAAAAAATCAGTTATTTCTTTGCTTACAAAGGAACAAGTTGTTTCTGAATTTTACGAGAAAGAGATAGACGAAACCATAGCCAGGATACTAGTACAGGCTTATTGGATCTTAGTTAAGGATTATGAACTAGGGATATTAAGCCTTCCGGATAACGCTCGTGAAATAATCAACCTTTTAAAAAGCTCTCGGTTCTCAAGTCAGAGTGTTAGCCAAAACGAATATGACAGAATTAACTATAAAGAGATTTACCAGTCATTTAGAGAAGTAGTAGATTTCTCCTGGGATATAATAAATAATAAAACACCATCAAAGTCCGTATGCACACAATCACAGAATGGCTTTAGTTTTTTTATCGATATGGCAGAAATCTGGGAACTGTATATTCGTACAGCATTAAGCAAACATCTTAAAAAGGATAAATGGAAGGTAATGTTGGATTATGCTGTAGTTTATGAAGATACTTTTTTCAAAAGATGTCTGATACCCGATATAGTTGTGAAAAGAGGCGCTGATGTTGCTGTTTTTGATGCAAAATACAAAGCCATGAATTATAGCAGTCTGGATGTTGATAGAAATGACTTTTTTCAAATCCATACCTATATGAATTATTACGCACAAGGAAAAAGATTACTGGCTGGCGGTTTGATTTACCCCTTAGAGAAATCTCTTCCGTTAAATTGTAAAAGTGATTCTCTATTCAGTTCAAATGAGACAAATGCTACATTTTTTATCGATGGGTTTAATGTTACCGATGCAGGAGAGTTCGAAAAAGAGAAAATGGAATTTCTACAACGAATTTCTGCGGTGCTCGCTATTACAAATACATAAATTATCAAAAATCCCAAGCCGAGTAAAGGGCATTACAAAACGTTGCTGGGGGATGAAAAGATACCTTCATTTCAGGATAAATTGCAACCGGGTAATCGATGCCGCGCTAGAGCAAAAGCCCTCCGAAATTGGAATGCTAATAGTGGCATGTCCACTCGTTACAACAATAGCAGGGAAAGCTGCAGCGCGATTCGGGAATCGCCCTGTAATGATTTTTGGAATGATTAGTTTTGGCATTGAATGCTTTACTTCATCTTACAGCCCTATTGGGTTGCAATAAAAATTGCTATTTTAAATGAAAGTCTTGCCCCTCTTTCAAACGTCAAATAATGGAATCGTCCATAATGCTGCAATCATGGCATTGGCAAAGCCCGAACAGCGTGGAGTAATTTCAGGACTTTTGAATCTTGCGTGTACATTAAAGGATGGTAAGGAGAAATATAAAGGAATTAGTTTCTTTGGGTAGTATAATTATATATACCGTTTGAAAATGGAGGAAAGCATGAGTATAAAAAAGATACACTTTGCTGAAATTGCTCAGACAGCTTTAGAAGATAGAGCCACTGGTGGTAGATGTCATAACTGTTATTTAAGTATAAGAGAATATGTAAATCTTATAACTGAAATCAATACCCATTCAAATGAATTCCAGAGAAGAATAATAAGTATAAAAAAAAGTTTGATCTATCAGAAGCTTGTTAAGGATCTCTTAAGAGGAGTAGTAATACCAACAATAAGTTTGTTTTTTGACGATGTTAATATGATTGTACAGGATATGGAGATTGAGGAAGAAAATGTTCAGGTGTTGGATGGTTTACAAAGGACAAATTGCATTTTATATGCATTAAAAATACTGTCCAGGAAAACTGAAGACGATTTAAAAATATTAAGCACACCGAATATATTAACTATAGATCAATTTTTAGACGACATAAAAATAAGAGTTGAAATTTGGACTAGCTTAACTGTTAATGGTATTTTGTATAAAATGGTATCTCTTAATGCTGGGCAAACACCAATGGATTTAGAACATCAATTTGAAATTTTAGAGTTACCACTTAAACACGAATTAAATAGCAAATATCAAATAGAAATTTTTACTCGGGAAGAGGAAAGAAAGAGAAGGGAAAGTTTAGGGTTTAATATATCAAACTTAGTTGAAGGGATCATTGCTTATAACACTGAGAGCATTTTTCCGAAAAAACAGGCTACTGCTATTTCTATTATGGACAGTTTGGATATAAAGAAGAATCTTCAAGAATCTGCCTTTGTTAAAAATGACTTTTTAATGCAAGATCTTGTTTGGGTAATAGACACATTACATAAAAAACAAATAGAAAAATATGATCGGCAAGTGTTAGAAAAGTTTAAAGGTATTTTTGCAGATTCAGATGTTTTCTTTATTCCATTTATGGCCGCTTTAGGAAAGGCAAGAAAGGATTGCGATGATGAACAATTTAATCGAAAAAAAGAAAGGCTAATTAATTTATTAGACAATGGCGACTTAGACCCCTGGAGTCTACAGAAGTATGAAGCGAGTAGTGAAAAAATCAAATCAAACATTGGCCAAAAAAGAAGAAGGATGGTTTTTTATACTTTTCTTATGTACTTTACAACTGTTGATTATCTAGATTGGAATTTAGGAAGCAACTTTATTTAGTATTTTGGGGGATATTATGACCAAAGCGGAAAACACAAAAAACTGGATTGAGACAAAGTTTAATGAATGGATTCAATCACACAGTAATTACATAATTACTAATGCCACTATTGATGGAGATTTACTAAAAATAAATTTTCAGGATGATACTTTTGATTTTGAAATGAACTTATCACCTGAAGAAATTGAAGAAATAGCCCTTATAGATGACGAATTAAAAAACAATGGTTTTCAAATTGCGTTGACTAATCAGAAAATTATAGATAATATTTTTAATTTGGAAGAAAATAAAATTATTAGTCCCCTACTATCTAATAATAGAATCATAAATTTAGAGAAGAAAAAGAGTCGTTTAAAGTTATTATGTAATCCTGAAGGTGATAAAGTCATTACATCCCAACTGTGTATGGAAGTTTCGTTGCGATTAATTTATTTATTAGTAGAGATGAATTTCCGCACTAAATTTAGCCCTGAAATAAGTAGATTTGCTAGTTATAAAAGTGATTTAACAGATTGTTTTGATGAGTTTAGTTATATTTTAATTGATTTTCAAAATTATAATGAAGAAATGCCAGACGAGGAAAAGGTATGTAAGTTAATAAATGTAATATTTTATTACAATACAATAATTGATATTTTAATCATTCCAGAAGGATTATCTAATAGTACTAAATTGTTAAAATTCAAACTTAATGAAACTGGGGACGATGACTGCACTAATTTACCTTATCGACAATACGATTTAGAAAGTCTCATTTATTATTTGAGTTCTAGTACTCATGATGATTTTCGGTTTGAGTATTTAGACTTATACCATGTACTGGAATACTATTTTGATAGGTCAGCCTTACACAATATCAATAATCTAATTAAAAAGAACCTGGGAAATCCAACACTTTATTTTAAGGAAGATGAAATTTACAAATTATCTAAAGAAATCAAAGATATTATTGTTGTAGATAAGAAAATTTATAAAGAAGAACAATCACTATTATTAGTCCTAAAGCTTATTTCTCTTGAAACTATAGTAAGAAAAGCTGGAGAAGAAACTGCAGAATCAATAGATGTTAAATTGCCTGAAATAAAGGAAAATAACATTCAAAGACTTTATAAAATTGAGATTAAATATAATAAAACAAGTCATAAATCCCACATTCCGTACCCTTAAGGAAATAAATCAATAATTATTACAAACAGATAAACTTAGGCTGAAATTTAAATATTTTTTGTTGAAAAATGCAATGGTAATAGATGTTTTTTTTGCAGGAAAAACAAGCAATGATGTCAAATGCCTCCTTAATAGATTAGGGGGGTAAGTAAATGGAAAACCAAATACTACAAAATATTAATAGCTTACAGGTGGGGCCCAGCGCAATAATAGCTGCACTTACCCGAGAAATAAATTTAGTACAAATCATTAACAATCAGGTAATCTGGGATGAAAAACAATGTAATAATTCACCAGGCCTTTATGTAGAAGCCATGATTATAAACATATTGACAGACCGAAAACCTTTGTACCGAGTATCTGAATTTTTTAAAGATATGGACGTAGAAGCATTATTTGGTCCAACGGTACAAGCAACTGATTTCAACGACGATGCTTTAGGAAATACATTGGATCGATTAGCTGAATCAAATCTAGACCATTTGTATTCTAACATAGTTTTACAAGCACATTTAAAACACCGTTTTAGAGTAGATTTAGCACATGGTGATACTACATCCATTACTGTTTATGGAGATTATGCCAATGCTTCGTCGGAGACATTAAACATAGTTCGAGGATTTAACAAAGACGGCCATCGGGACTGTAAGCAAATAGTAGCTGGTGCAGTAGTAACTCCCGAAGGAATACCTCTTATGGGAACAATAAACGATGGCAACTTAAACGATGTGAAATGGAATCAACAAATAATCGAACAATTGCCGGAAATGTTAAAATCACTTAATAGTCCAGAAACCATATACGTAGCTGATTCAAAACTGGTTACCATAGATAACCTAAAACATTTAGCCAAGAAAAACATTCGCTTCATATCCCGAATTCCTGAGACATTTGGAATAGTACCGTCACTTAAAGATTGGGCCTTTCGCCAAGATAAGTGGCAAGAAATAGAGAATATATCGCTGGATAAAAACGCTGCTGTATATAAGCTTCAGTCCATAAAAGTGAAATTGGGCGACCGTCGTTACCGGTTTATTATCGTACATTCATCAAATCTTGATCAAAAGAAAGAAAAAACATTGAAACGTACTGCTGAGAATGAACAGAAAAAATTAGAAAAAATCTGTAAAGAAATTGGTAAACGAGAATTTGCTTGCGAAAAAGATGCCATCTCGTACTTAAGACATATGAAAAAGAAACAAGACGGACAGTTCTACCATTTAGATGCAGAAGTAATTGCTGAAGAAAAAAAAGGTGTAGGGCGCCCCAAAACAAAAGAAAAGTCCCCCGTAAAAATAATTTATCGCATAAAGGCTATAGTTAGTGTAATGAATGAAACGGCTTGGCAAATGGCAAAAGAAAGGGCATCAACATTTGTACTGATCACCAATTTAAAAAATCCAAGGGAAAATACAGCAGAAACAATCCTTCGGCATTACAAAGAACAAAACACAGTGGAAATGCGCTTTCGCTTTCTAAAAAACCCCGCAATATTAGGTCAAGTCTTTTTGAAAAAGCCGTCAAGAGTAAAAGCACTTGGATATATATTCTTGATAACCCTGTTAATTTATGCACTTATGGAACGTAGAGTTAGACAAAATCTAGCAGCAGAAGGGAAAGCCCTTCAATTAAGCTATCGTTCAAAAGTTAAACAACCAACAGGAATGTTGATTTTGCAAGAGATGACGAACTTTACAATAATTCATATTACCTATAAATTAGGAAAGAAAGAGAGATATTTACCAACCAAAACAAGCAAACAACAATTAGAAATAATCCGGTTGACAGGATTTGATGAGTCGATATACCTAAAAGAATTATATATAGTATCATAAACCCATAACTACTCACCCTAAAATGTTAAATTTGTTTATTTAAAAACATTAAGGTGGTTTGCATTTATTGCAATGTAAATATATTGAATTAATGTAAATATAAAATTCAATAGTAAGGTATAAAAAGTGTAAATTCAATAATATGTCATGTTAATAAAAGTAAATTTATCGGCCTAAAGCAAAATTGCTTGTGTTTGTATATGCTAGATGCGGAACGTGGGATAAATTTATCTTTAATGGAAATGAAAGCACTAACGAAAAGATCTTAGAAAAGTTACAAGAAAGAATTTATTCTCTTAGAAACGCTATAGCTCATTCCAAGGAGGAATTTGATTGGAGATTAAAGCCAAATAGTAGAGAAATTAAATTGTTAAAGAAAGAAGATTTAGATTTAATAAAGAAATTAAGTATTGAAATAATTCATTATTTTGCTAAATGAGTTATATCTTATATAATTGCAACAGCTTACTTTCTATAACCATTGAAACTCGGAAATGTGTACCCAAAGCTATTTTAGTGATATAGGTTTTCTACTTAAGAAACTAATAAATAAGTAACACCCCCCTTGACTAATATCACTTATTGAGTGATGAATGCTTGTCAAGGGGGGGATATAATTTATGACTGATGAACAAAGGCAAAAGATTAAATCATTGCGCTATCAGGGTTTCGGCTATAAAGAAATAGCAAAAGCCATTGGATTATCAAGAGACACGATTAGGGGTTATTGTAAAAGAAACGGCTTGCATGGATTTGCAACAGAGTTAGTGGCGGGATATAAAAAAATAATGAAAGAGGAGTTCTTATTTACTCTTTGTCTTAATTGCGGCAAAAAACTTGAGCAGAATAGCTTAGGACGCAAGAGAAAATACTGCTCAATGAACTGCAAAGCAGAGTGGGAAAAAACTCACCGAAAATCATACACTTCTTATTGTGAGTATTGCGGTAATGAATTTAAAACCCTGGGGATTAAGGAGCGAAAATACTGTAGTCATAATTGTTATACCAAAGACCGATTCTGGCGAGAAGAGGATGCTGCAGAAGTTGCAAATAAAATCCTGGAGTTCAAAAAGGTGAACCATTTACCGAAATGGCTTAAGGATTTACTCTTGGCAAATAATGAAGCATAAGAATTTCCGGATAAATCAAATAGCTAACATTATCAACTTATTAAGATATCGGAGCTAGTGTCCGACCTTTTTGAGAGTTCAGTACCTACCAACTTGAGGTTGGCTCTTAAAGATATGTGAAACATTACGAAAATCTATTTTGAAAGGTAGTATGGTAATGCTTCAAGAAGTTGAACAATTCAGAGAGGATATGTTAATACGTTTATACTATATTCAACTTGTTATGTCACTTACTCCAAAGGGGCATGGTAGTCTCATTGATAAATCAGTAAAACAGGCTATTATAGATCTCGGGGATTTTCTGAAAAATTGCAGTGATCAAGAACTAGACATGAAAAGGGATTCAATTAATGAGCTACTTGTGAATTTATATAATAATTATAAACAGTATTTTAAACCCAAAAAGGGAATGAAAAGAATTGGTTTAGAATTTAATGAGTTGTTTAAGAGTAATCAAGATTTATACTTAATCGGAATAGAGTATGGTTGGCTTGATGAACGACTTGATTTTTTAATACCACTTCCAGAGAATCTTCCATATCATACTAAAATAGGTATTGGGCATCATGCCTATTGCATAAACATTGAGGAAGAGTTCTTAATTAGAGATGCATTTTTTATGTTAGTTAATGCTGAGAAGATTTATAAAAGGATGCATTTATTAGCAAGTAAATACAAAACTGAAGATTTAGACATCGATAGTGATGAGGAAAGAGAACTATTTTCTAACTTTAATCAGACAATATCTACATACAGCAGATTAGGTCTTCTAAGTTTTTATTCATTTATTGAAGCATTTATTAACAGTGTGGGTTACGACTATGCACTTAGAAATAAAAATCATTTAACAGACAGTGAGAGAGAAATACTACTTGGTAAGAAAAAGGGTTCTTATATTTCCTTGGAATATAAAATTGAAAAGTATCAAGAAATAATAAGAGATGATAAAAAATCAATTATCAAGACATTAGATATGAATCAAATGAAAGAGCCATTTCTAACTCTTCTTACACAAATAAAAGGTGTTAGAGATTCGTCAGTTCATTATTCACCGGTTAAAGAAAAAATTTGGAATAAACCTGACGAATGGATTTCTAAAATAAAGATAACTTCTCAATTAAGTGTTGAAGCGGCTATTCAATTTTGGAATGCTTGTTACCCACAAAAGGAATTACCAGAATACCTACATAAATTAAATTACGAGAAGCATTATTCAATTGCAGAGAGAAGATTATCAATGATTAGCGATTCTTAAGGGTGTCATTGCTTCGAATAACAAGGTGTTCCCGTAACTTAGCATAGATGAAAGTAGTATGACGCTACGTGAACACTCAGGACGGTAAGTAAGATTAGTCAAAGACCGTGCTACCGTGCTGTTTTGATTTAGGTAGCACAGGTAGATCGAATGCAAGGCCATTTCAGATTATTCAGGGGGTATATGTCATTTAAAAAAGCGCAAGGATAAGTTGCAGTGGGTATGCGCAAATTGAATTATGGGGCTACAGAGTTTTTGCGTGAAACAATAAAGCCTGGTAAAATGAGCAATTTCAAAAATTCTAGCCTGTAAATCATTTAATCATTTTGCGTATTTGGTATAACCTTACACCCCCGCCCCCCCCCCTAAAATACCCCCCTCTGAAAGATAAACAATTTTGAGTATTTGTATCACCTAGCAGCCAAAACACATGTGGAGTGCTGTGCATTACTATATAGGAAGGATTATAAGGTTGGGGAAAAGGGTAAAAAGGTTACGGTTGAGGTTGGGATGGATAAGTAGGAGCTAAAAACGAATCTACATATGTTAAAGGGCATCTGCCGGGAGGGGTAGGTGTTTTTTAATATGGGTGGATTAGTAAAATTCTCAGATACTATCTAAATCGTTCTACTCTATCTTTCGATTGAGGTAAAAGTGTAGATATTGAGGAATGCGCCTATCCATCGCTATATTGGAAGTATATATTGAACAAATTTACATATTGTTGAGATTAGCTACAAATATAAATGTCAAACGGGGCATTACATTTGAAATTAAGTATTCGCCTTTTAAATTTCTAAACGTAAAAATTCATTCACAAATAAAACACACTTGACAAATATTAAGATATATGTAAAACTACTATTATAAATTTTAATAGAGAGGTAATGAGATGGGTGAATTATTAATCAGTGATAAAATTCCGGAAAATTTTTGTAGGTACATAGTTAACTGTATTAATGTGGCTCTTAAAGATGATTATAAGAGATATATGCAAGAATTTCACCCAGACACAACAAACGGAGTTCCCAAGTGTGTACATGATTGGATTAATAGTAACCTTGTAAAATATTTACCACCAGAATATAGAATGTTTAAATTTAACAGATATAGTTGGAAAAGTAATATGGTAGTAGATGATAAGAATAAAATTGCATACACAATAATGCGGCAAACAGGATTAAAGAGAGTTAAAAACAAAAACAAGAATAGAACTTCACCACATTATTTACAAACTTTTGTAACAATATTAAACGCAGAATTTGAAGCAAGGTACAAACAATTAGCGTTTACAGAGTTTTATACAGAAATATATGATCAAGATACTTTTTTAAATGATTTTAATTCGCTTTGTGGTGAAAATTTAAAAGCAGCACAAGGTTATAGGCATTGTTTAATTGCATTTCACACTCAAGCTGGTCAATTGTCTGATGTTAAAGCATGGGTTCTTGATAAAGACCTAGATGTATATGATGAAATGTGCCTTAATGATTATATCAAACCGGATTATAGTAAGCTTACTGAGGTTGTTAGTTTAACAGAACACTCAGAATTGCCTCAAGCTAATTCTAACGAAGGCTTGTTGAAATTTACAGATAAGAGTCTTGTTAAATTAAAGCAAACTTCAAAAGAATTATAAAACTATAAATTTAGAGAGATGAGTACATGAAAAAGCAGAAGAAATTTAACGGAGAGCGTCTCAAAAGTGCAAGGATGTATAATGGGTATACATTAACGGAGCTTTCTAAAATTACAAATATAAGCAAACAATCACTCTCTCTATATGAAAATGGAAACAACAAGCCTGAATGGGATAATATCTCAAAAATATCGGTAGCTTTAGGATTTCCTCGGGACTTCTTTTTACAAGAGAGTGATTTTAAAGTTAGTACCGATGCGACATATTTTAGAGCATTAACAAGTGTAACTAAAAAAGATAGAACCGCACAGAAGATCAAGCTTGAGTATCTATCTCAAATATATTTAACGCTGTTTGAATATATTGATTTTCCTTCATTAAAAATTCCATACATTGACTTTTCCTTAACCGAAGTTTTTGAAACAGATGAAGAGTTACAGAATATAGAAGATGTTGCTGATAAAATAAGGAAATATTGGGGATTGGGATCTGAGCCTATACTAGATTTAAGATATATTCTTGAATCTAACGGAATGATTGTAACGAGTTTTGATGCTGATGCGGAAAAAATAGATGCATTTAGCCAACGTACTAATGTTAATAAGGGTGAAGTTTACTTAATCGCAATATCCGCATATGGGCAAACAATTGCTAGAGCTAGGTTTGATATGGCGCATGAATTAGGTCATATCCTATTACATCCATGGAGTGAGGATTTAGAATTAATCTCTAAGGAAGAATTTCGAGCAAGGGAGCGCCAAGCAAACATTTTTGCTGGAGCATTTTTGTTGCCAAAAGAAACATTTAGACAAGATGTTTCTCCATACCCGACTACACTTGATTACTATTTACATCTTAAGAAAAAATGGAATGTTTCTATTGCGGCCATGATTTACAGAGCATATCAGCTAAAAGTAGTTACAAATAATCAGTTTCAATATTTGATGCGTCAGTTGTCGAAGAATGGGTGGAGAAAAAATGAACCTTTGGATACTGAATATAAACTACAAAATAATATTTTGCAATCAGCTGTAGATATGTTGATAAATAATAATGTTTTTTCAGGTAAGCAACTTTTAGCTGAATTAGCTCAGAAGGGGTTATCAATGTATCCTGAACAAATTGAAGATCTATTATGTCTGAAGCATGGAACACTATCTAAGGGTGAAGAGGATAAATCCCAGATTATACATTTGAAAGATTATATCCCACCTTCCGCAAGATAAAAATCTAAACCTGTAAAATAGTGGAGCATAAATAATATTAATTACAACCATAAAAAAAACTGATCCATAAACTGGAAGGATCTCTGTTTTTTGTGTCGAATTATCACTAATAAGAATAAATATTAGTGAGGGATCGTCATGGACTTACAACCTATTTTAGAACAACTAGCTAAATTACCCCCCGAAATATTGATGAAGATAATGCCCGAATTAAAAGTAGAAGTTCCGAAGGCAGATCCCTCAGGTGCAGTACTTATCGGTGTCTTTTTAGCAAGAAGCCTGGGCATCGGTAAAATAATTGACAACTTTATAGGCGAAGAATATGTTACTTATGAGCATCTACGTGAAGACAGAGCCAACGGTTCTAAATGTCGGGTAAGTACTGGTTTGGCATGTGAAATAATGGTTGGCGACATGCTGGGCAGAAATAAAGATCTCACCCGTTTATATAAATTTGAAGAAGCTTGTGAAAACTGGCAAGTCGAAACAATACTCGGTATACCGTCCGAAAAATTTAATGATGACAAAATGGGTAGAGCCCTTGACGCTATAAACTCAAATGCAAAATATATGGCTAATGTATTGCAGGATATTGTTTTATCAGCATCCAAGAAATTTGGAGTTCCACTTAACACTTTTTACAATGACACATCCTCCATTCCAGTCTCTGGTGTTATGGAGGATAACGATAAAGTTCAATACGGGTATGGTGGTCTACCGGGTTTAAAACAATTAATCCTTAATCTTACGATAGCCTCTGGTGCATCTTTGCCGGTAACATCATCAATTGATTCCGGTAATGTTCAAGGCGGTACGACTTTTGAGCGTTCATTCGAGAAGGTTAAAGAGATTACCGATGACCAAGAATTTGAGATGATTATTGATCGTGGTATCCTAACCCAAGATAATATGCATTTGATGCTTACTAATAGCAACCAAAAGGCCTTTTTTATAGGTCCACTCAAGGATGAGCTATCAAAGAATTGGGTCTTAGAGCAATTAAATGAGGCTAAAAAAGATGATTTTGCTGCTATTGACTATCGCTCTAAGAAAGAAATAGAAAGAAATCTACCCAGACACTACGAGGCGTTAGAGACAAAATATACGTTTAAGGTAAAACTTGAGCCTCCCTCAGAGGGTAGTAAGAACAAAAAGCAACTCAAAAAAAGTAAGCGAATATTTGCGACACATACTATAAGGGCGGTTATTTATTGTGATTTAAACAAAAAACCTAAGGAACAAGAGCGTCGTCAAAAGCGTATAACCAGCACAGAAGATGCATTAGTAGAACTAAATGGTAAGCTCAACAAACGTAACTTAATTACGAAGGAAGCCTGTGAAAAAGCAGTAGATAATATTTTTAAAGGGCAGCCTGAAATGCGTAGGCTGTTTAATGTAACAATTAAACTAAATCAACATAATGCTATTGTTATGTCCTGGTCAAAAGATGAAGCTATAATTCCAGAGCTTGAGAAAACCGACGGTATCTTTGTGCTTTTAACCAACCATGACAAAGAGAAGGTTGATGCTAATGAACTGCTTACCCGCTATCGTGGTAGGAACGACATCGAAATCAGTTTTAGGTTTTTGAAGGGTTCTCTTGATTTACAACAAGTATTCCTTCGCAATCCTGAAAGAGTAGATGCCTATTGCTTTTTAAAAGTATTGGCTATGCTTGTGCTTAATTTAGCAGCCTGGCTGTTAGCTAAAAATGGCAAAAAGATGTCTCCCCAAAAATTACAGAGAGAACTTGGCGACCTAACTATCTCAGAACAAAGGTTGCAGCCTATTGGTATACACCATTGGAATGGGACGAATATTCCTAATACTATTGATGTATTGGTTAATCTGTTTAACTTACCACATCCACTTGAATTAATAGAGGTTATTAATTCAGCAATCAATTTTTCTTATCATATTGAGAAATGGTTTAAGGATAATTTTAGAAAATAAGGTTTGGCAGTGGTTCCCAGTTTACTGATCCCTTAGTGCGAAACCTGGGTTATATAAATTAATTTTACCCATGTGATCTATTTGTAGTTCAGAAAATAATGTAATCATGAATTTAGGGCATCTGCTAATAGGGGCAGGTGCTTCTTGTAAGTTACTAATTTAATAGTCAATCATTCTTTATTTGCCATAGTAATTAAGATGAAAAGGGTGAGGTGATTTGGTACATATGGGTAAAACTTTTCCTAAAGATATAATGGACTGTATGAAAGAATGTATACTATCAATATTTTGGCCTAAGAAGGATATAATAGATTTCTTTAAAAACAGCGGTTGTACGGGTAGAGAATTATTATCTGAGAGTGTATATGATAAAATGTTTAGGAATAGCATTGTTGATACAATGTTTGATAGGCTTGAGGCACGAAATGATGGTGGTATAGGTCAGTTTAGGTCTATGTTAATGTCTTTAACTCAGTGGGATTATTTTAATTCATATTATTTTGATACAATCAAAAAACTTAATAGAAACATTGCTAAACGGAATATTAACCATCTAAAACAATTACAGGAAATAAGAGATAGCCGAATCAAACAGGAAAGGCAGAAAAGAGAAGAGTTTGAGAAAAAATCTAAAGAGATTAATACAACGATTAATGATTTAAAAAATATATTTTTGAAACTTTTTAGTAGCAAGGATGAAGCTGGTAAGGCCATTAATCTTCAGCAGCGTGGATACCTTTTTGAGGATTTTTTAAGAAAGTTATGTTTGTTTGAAAAGTTAGAAGTTACTGAACCTTTTAAAATCGTGGGAGAGCAGATAGACGGATCTATTAAGTATGATGGAGAACATTATATTATTGAGGCCAAATGGAATGATAAATTAAGCGCATCAAATGACCTTTATCAATTTGCACATAAAGTTGAAGGTAAGATGTATGGTAGAGGTATTTTTATATCGGTTAATGGATTTTCTGATGCCTCAGTTAGTGCACTTCAAAATGGTAAAGCATTAAAAACAGTTTTAGTCGATGGTGGAGATATTGTTTTAGTGACAGAAGAAATGTATACTTTTAGAAAAATGTTAGATATGAAAATCAAGGCGGCACAGACAATGGGAAGAATTTATGTTGATTCCCTTAGTATGAAAGAAAAATGCTCTTAAAATATATGTAGAACTGGTATTTATCGGTTTAAGAGGCCAATGTAAATAGTGGCTTTAGAAGGTTTTTGGTAATTGAGCAGCTATAGTTTTGTAGATATTAAAATGAATTAGAAGAATAAAAGGCATCTACTATCCGGTAGATGTCTTTTGTTGTGTTTGAATAGGTAAACTAAATAGTTACTTGAATATATTGCATTTGTTTGATACACTAAATGCTGACAATATTTTTGCTATATTATATCTCAAGTGGAATAAGGGACAATACTATTGTTAAAAATGGTGAATCAGTCAATACCTATAGTTATAGGAAATCATGCACTATAAGCTTATAAATTAGAATTTTCTAGTAACAGTGGTAACTTATGAGATATTTGAAGTTATCCCATTTATGTTTAAATATGATAACAGTTAATACTTGAATATTACGTGGTGGCGGAGCCACCAAATCTTCAGAATTAGAGCCACCTAATCCGTAACATAGAACCATTGAGTTGATGGTGGGAGCCACCCTTTGGATGGCTCCTTAATTGGGTCATATTATTCGGGTATTCGTCGCTTTCTCTGACGCATGGAAACATCCCCATCAATTATCATGGTATACGCTGATGGTATAACCCGATCAAGAATGGAGTCGGCCAGGGCGCTACCTCCCAGTCTTTCATGCCAACCTTCAGTAATAAACTGAGAACAGATGATAGTAGACGATTGTCTGCATCGGGACTCCATCAGTTCAAGCAAGTCCCTCTGTTCTGTATCAGATGCAGGAATCAGGAGAAATTCATCCAAAATCATCAGGGAATATTTCTGATACTGCTTCATGAGCTGCTGATATTTCCCTTGAACCCTTGCAGCTTCAAATTCGCTGAACAGTTCGGGGAGGCGGATGTATCTCGTTTTATAACCTGCGTGGCAGGCGTTGACACCAAGTGCATTGGAAATATATGTTTTGCCACATCCAGTGGCTCCTATAAGGATGACATTCAGGCGCTGACGGATATATTCATTATCGGCCAGGCTTTCCAAAAGATCACGGTTCAGATGCCTGTCTGGGAGATACTCAATATTTCCAAGAAAAGCGGATGAATTTGTGAATTTAGCATTCTTAATCAGACGCCTGATATTATTGTTATGTCTGGAATCGAATTCTGCATCTGCTAAAAGCGCCAGCCTTTCATGAAAAGATAATGACTGATATTCCTTCTCGTTCTCAACCTGCTTTTGATAAGCTTCCGCAAATGCCGGAAGACGCATGTTTTTCAGCTTCCTTGTTGTCTCATTCTTCATGGCTTCCACCTCTATAATAAGATGCACCTCTTACGCAGGCATACTTATTGGATGATGAGGAATAAGATTGGAGAGTTCCATCCCCCTTTTTATCTTGACCGGATTCGAGTATTAGTCTAATATTTTTATACCGGGGATTGGGAATTCGGATAAGTGCTATTCTGCATGCGTTTTCCAGGAGTTGAGGCGAGTATTTGTCTGCCAGTTTTAACAGGGACAGGCAACCCTTATAAGCCTGTTCCTCTACCCGGTATGAATCAAACAGTTTTTGCACAACTGGATATACCGTTGCGATGAAACCGCAGTTCCGGAATAACGGAAACCGTCAGTCCGGAACTGGGAAACCGCCATTAATGTTGATATTAGTATTTCTGTGCGGTAGAGTCACAGTTCCGGTGTGACGTTAACTACCTATTTGGGAATACTGGGCTACTACTATCTACCCAACTTGGTTTTTTTGGTTTTAGTTATTGTTATGGTCGTTTTTTTAAAGTAGCAGTGGCTGTGGGCAGTGTGGATAACGCGAAGCGTTATCCAAGCCTTGTGCGTCAACCCGAAGGGTTGTCCACAGGGCGGCACTGTCCACAGCCTAACGCAAGGACTAAGAGGCGGCTAAATGATTCTGGTTCTTGCGTTGCGCGCCAATGGCATGGAACCTCGCGCGGGTGGCTCTAATTCGTCATGTTTCACACCGCCCTTTAGTTCTTACTTATTCACTAAGCATTTTATCTAAACCGTAAACCTCACGCATGGAAACGTCTTTCGCCGGATCAATGCTTTCGATATTGATTTTATATGCATCATGAACGATACGATCCAGTATGGCATCCGCCAGCGGGCCATCGCTACCACCGAGCTGCTCATACCAACCATCTAATCTGTATTGTGAGCAGAAGATGGTGGAGGATTTCTTCCTGCGGCGATGTAATAATTCGAAGATGTCTTTACGCTCATTTTCATTTGGTTTTAACAGTAACCATTCATCTATAATCAGCAATAATGGATTAGCGTATTTCGCCATGACCTTTTTGTAGGTGCCTTCATTCCTTGCTATTTCAAGGTCAATTAGAAGGTCAGGGAGCCTTACATACCTTGTCGTATAATGCTGTTTGCAGGCTTCCATACCAAAAGCGCAGGCCATATATGTTTTACCGCTACCTGTGGCGCCGGTAATGAAAATATTACGGTATTCTGTGATATATTCACAGGTGGCCAGCCTGACGATAAGCTGCTTGTTTAGCTTGCGTCCGGATGTATAATCAATGTCCATGACACTGGCACCTGGCTGATCAAAATCAGCATTCCGGATCAGTCGTTTTAAACGGTTATTTTTTCGGTTGCTGTATTCTATGTCCACTAGCATGCCAAACCGATCCTCAAAAGGAACATCCTTCATTTTGGCATCAGTCAATTGATTGCGGAAAGAGTTGGACATGGCGGTCAAGCGCATTTCAATTAATTTATCAATAGTACTTTGGTTTGTCATAGATGTTTACCTCCTGTAATAGCCGGCACCTCTTGTAATGCCGTAGTTATTGTGTGTGGTTTCCGGTTTAACCGGTTCACTTGGTGACTTGTCCTGCCCAGTGGTAAGGATGTTTTAATACTCTTATAACTGGGGGTGGCTGTATAGGAAAGTGCCTTATTGCAGGCGGCTTCCAGACGCTCGACTGAATATTTGTCAGCCAGCTTTAAAAGCCCCATACAGCTTTTGTAAGTCTGCTGTTCCACACGTTTGGAGGTAAGTATGGCATCTACTACTTGATGCGTATTGCTTCCAATTTGCTCAGCCCATTTGCGGAAACGATCGCCGTTCCATTCCAGATATTTCTGGTGGTCTTCCGGCATGTGTTCTACTATGGTGCTGTACTGCCCTTTGCGTCCGTAAAGACGGCGATGGGAGGCTATGCGGTTTTGGTTATAGAAAATTTCAATTGTTTTATCTGTTATCCTGACGTTAACCTTACGTTTTATATATTCGTAAGGGGCCGAGTATAGCATTCCGCCGACGGATATGTGATAATTGAACTGAACGGTGACTTCTTTCCATTCGGCCAGTTCATAAGGGGTAGCAGGTAATGGCGCCAGTAATGGCAGTTCTTCGTCGCGGAAGAGACTTAACCGGCTGCCCTCTTTCTTTTGGAAAGGCCGGGCGTTGAAGGCCTCCAACTTCTCCCGAATAGCGCGATTTAATTCAGACAGTGAAAAGAACTGTTCATTTCTCATCGCAGCGGTAATCCATGTGGATATATTGCCTACAGAACCCTCTACGTTTGGCTTATCTTTGGGTTTTCTAACCCTGGCAGGAATGATGGCAGTACCGTAGTGTTCGGCCATCTCGTGGTAAACGGCATTTAACTGCTGATTGTACCAGCCACCTTTATGTATCACGGCAGTTTTGCAGTTGTCCGGGTTATACAGAATTCGGTATAAACCTGATTATGCCGCAGAAATGATTATCGGCAACGCATATAGAAAAGCCACATGATGACGGCTTCATATTTTAAAAGTGCGGAATAATTTTTTAATCCAAAGTATACAATTGTTTTCGGACATTAGGTTCCTTCCACAACATTTCACCTTCCAAGTGACCTTCATTTGCCTTTTTCATCGCTTCGCTCACCATTTCCCATGTGACAAAAGCATAGAAGCCGGATGTGGTATTCATGCTTGCGTGTCCAAGTAATTCCATGATCACAGGCAAAGGTACACCTGCTATATATAAGTGCATAGCCCGGCTCTTCCTTAACAAGTGACAATGAATTCTTTCCGGAATGTCTGGAACGCACAAACGAGCTTTATCCGCGTTTTCCTTTAAAATTCTGCTAACAGAGTCTACAGACAGTGGCCACAGCGAACCGGCCCTCTTTGTATAAAACAGCGGCGCGCCGCGATTCTCCCTGGGGTGAAACTCATTCAAGTATGATTGAATGAGTTTAGCAGTCTTGGGCGACAAATTGACGTTCCGCAACTTATCGCCTTTTCCGCGTAGAGTAACAAATGACTCACCGTCCGCGCTGGCTTTCTCATTTAAATACAGATCGTCCACCTTGATATCTACGAGTTCCTGAACTCTGGCGGCGCTATCATAGAGCAGTGATAGCATAGCTTTGTTTCGTCTGCCTATAAGTCTCCTGTTGTCTGGAGCATTCATAATAGCAGCCGTAGCTCCATTGGACATGTATTCAATCTTTTCTTTTCGAACCTTTTTCATCGGAAGCTCAAGTACTTCGCGGCTGATCGATTCATTGGTGATTACATGATGACCACAATATCGAAGAAATGTTTTAATCGCCGAAAGCCTTAAGTTACAGGTTCGCGGTTTGCAATTTTGTTCTTTAGACATCCAAACCATAAAACCTTCAATACACGCGGGCGTAAACGTTCCAATCGTGATAGTGTCTCTGGTAAATCCAGAATCCTCAAGATATTTGATTAAAGTCTCCAGTGCCTGTTTGTAGGCTTTTACAGTATTCTGGGAGACTTCTCGCGCATTTGGTAAATACACTTTAAGAAATGATCGGGCTAATGACCAGAACTCATTTACGTCAGCGTCTTGTTTTCTTTTACTCATATGGAACCTCCGGAACGTCAGGTATCATCCAGTCCAAGCTCTTTTTGATCTGGGATACCTCTTTTCGAATTGGTGGTGATAGATGGAAGTAATATTGGAAACTCTCCGGCAACTTATGCCCCATATGTCTCATTAAATATGGCCGCAGGACATTCACATCATCACCGTTTCGCATACACAATTCAACATTTCGATATAGAAGATGGTGACGAAAATCGTATAACCTGGGTCCCCCATGCTCCACGGCGGGGACATTGGACGTCCATATTTCCCTGAAGTGTTTGGCAAAGTCGTTACGGGATCGGCTTACGGATGCGGGAAATAGGTACTTGTGACGCGGAAAAATCTTTTCGATCACTAAATTGTATTTGAAAAGAAATTCAGATAACTCCTCGCTCATATACACAGACCGTTCACCGGTCTTGGCGTCAATAATGATGACTTCGCCGGTTTCAAGATTCACATTCTCCATCAATATTTTTAATTCACATGTCCTGACACCCATACAGTGCATAAATAAAAACGCCGCCGTAAGAACGATGTGCATGGATGGTTCTTTTTCATCCGGCTTCAATTCAGCGCATGCGCCAAAGAATATATCAATATCGTCTTCTGAAAATAGATATGGAGGCTTAGGAGACCTCCTTTGCGCGGCATCAACCGCAATCGTAAAAGCTTTGGCATGTCCAATGCTTGTAAGATATTTGCCGAAAACTCTGACTGGGTCTACCCGGCCAGCACGTGTATTCGGATGTTCATTGTCTCTTTTTAGAACCCATTTATCAGCCAATTGTTGAGGGGTCAGAGATTCGTTTTCTTTCGAGGCGCAAAACACATCGAAAGACCTCAGATGGTAACCGGAATTGAGATACTTAAATCCACAAGATTTTTTGAAGGCGACAAAAGCCGATATCTCTTCCGCATATGGGCCAGCGACGAAATTTTTATCAATGATAGTAAAAGCGTTTGAACAACCATTATTAGTAAGATAGTTACCGAATGCTTTAATAACGGAGGTACTTCTTCTGCTCTTGGAATAGCCGCGTTCCTCTTGGAAATGTATAAACGCGTCAGCCAGTTGCCGCAGAGACAATTTCAAATTAGATTGCTCATTACAAAATTTATCGAAGTCCTTTAGGCGAAACTCCTCATGTCTGTACTTCAAACCGGCAGATCTTTTCGTTTTAAGAAACGATACGATTTCTTCCGCAAACGAACCTGTGTACCCGGTAAATGGCGGTTTTGGCATATCTCCATTCGCATAAGGAACCACAAAAGATTTCGTACTACCCTGCATGGTGAGGTACATGCCTAACTCTCTAATCATCCCAATATTAGCGGTGTTTTTTTCTCTAACCTTCCCGCACCAGGCGTCTGCCAACTGCTGGGGAGTCAAAAATTCATTCTCCTTCATAGCGCAAAATTTATCGAAGGCTTTTAGACAGTACCCCTCGGAAATATATTTTCGACCCGCTGATCTTTTTTGATCAACAAACTCCTTGATTTCCCTGACAAAAGGACCAGAATTTATACCAAGCAGCCTAGGGGTGTTTCCTTTAGCGCTGAGTACAGTAAATGCTTTGGGGTGCCCCTGCGCGGTAAGGTACTGCCCGAGTTGCCTGACACAGCAACCACCATCATATTTTGGTTTATCATCACCTGACTTTACCCAGGCCTCAGCTAATTGTTGAGGAGTCAAGGCTTGGTTTTCCACCGCGGCACAAAATCTATTAAAGGCTTTTAGCGCAAACTCAGAACTTGTATACAGGGAGCCTGATTGTTGCTTGAAGTCAATAAATTCCTCGATTTCTTTAGTTAAGGGGCTGAGAAGCCTATCTTGTTGTTTTTTATAAGCCATTAGGTTGACAACCATTCTTTCATAGGATTCGGTATAGGCAGACAGATAGATCTCATCTTTTTCACATCCAGTTCAGTATACAAATCAACAGATTTTTCATCGACATGCCCGATAGCCGCAGCGGCATTTTGTACAGGGACACCTTTTGCAATCATTCGTGATACTAAACTGCGCCTTACTGCTCTCGGACAATGAAGTCCGTCCGCGACAAAAGTGACGCCGATTTTTTCTAAGGCAACTTTTAAAATGCAATTACAAACGGATGGAGTGAGTCCGCGGTATGGAGCCTTTTTTGTAAGAAAAATAAATTTCGCTCCTGTTCCTTTAGGGCGTTCTTCGGTCATATATCTGATAATCGCTGAACCCATCACAGGAAAGAGTTCAATATTCATGCCTTCGCCTGTTTTGCTTTGAATAAAGCCGATGTTGTCATTGTTCCAGTTAATATCATCAAGTTTGAGTTCGGTAATGTCAACCGGCCTCATGCCTGTCGCAAGCAGTATTGTCACTATCGCTTTTGATCTTAAATCCCCATCATCGCCCTCAATATATTTCCAAAGAGCTTCTACATTTTCAAAACTCATAGCACGGACTGGTTTGCTCTTGCGGGGGGCGCGAAAGCTCGAGAAAAGTATGGCGTTCACAGGGAATCCCGCAAATTTCAGGTAGGTTTTGAGTTGTGACGGTACAATCCGCATGCTTCTTGGCGACCATTTGGCGCCTAAATCAGTAATGAATTCCCGGATATCAATTGCCGTGACTTTAGAGAAATTGCTCTTTTTATTTTTATCCAGATAAAGTAGAAATTTTGTCGCTACCTGAAGATATGATTTTATCGTTTCCTTTCTTTTTTCTTGTTCTCTGAGATACTGATTATAGGTATTTAGATTTTCTCGAAGAGACTTGATTTGGATTTTATCAGCATCTTTTTCGTTAGTGAAAACAGGAGTAGTGTTGACGGCTGCCGCGATCAAGTTAAGAAGCGCTTTTCTTTGGACACTACTACGAGCAAGTTTAGGACTCTTTTGCATTCCTTCTTCAATATACTGAGCAATAAATTTTTCCGAGAGTTTTTCTGTGTTAAATAGGGCCGAGCTATGTTGGAGATCATTGAACCTTTCATTGTAGTGCCATATTGTACTCTGCGAGTATCTCTTTGCTTTTACCAGCGACTTTGCCTTCACAATCAGTTCCGAGATTGGAACCCGTTTTAATTCATTCGAAAGATTTATAAAATCAGTTAATCGAGGCATGTTTTCACATCCGTTCGTAGCATTTCAGCATTAAGTCTGTCCAGAATGTGAAAAATTATTCCGCACTTTTAAAATATGAAGCCGTCATCATGTGGCTTTTCTGTATGCGTCGCCGATAATCATTTCTGCGGCATAATCGGATACAAGTATTTTGGCTACGCCGCCAAAATACTCATACATGTGAACATGGGCGGTTATAAAGGCCTGCTGTTTTTCATTAATGAAGGCTTCCACATAAGCATATTGGCTATAGGTAATAACCCCGACAAACAAATGGACATCAATAATTTCACCAGTATCAGGATCTATGATGTGTGCAGGGTCGCCTGCCCAATCTACCTCCACCTGTTCACCCGGTTTACGCCCAATATGCATGGTTGCACGGCGTTTCTGCTCATCCTGCTGAATGTAATAGCAGAACTGGGAATACATGAGCGGCTCCTCACCGTTAAGGCGGCAATCTTCCATGTATTCCGTCCATAGGAGCTTTTTGCTGACTCCGTTTTTGAGCAGCTCTTTGCGGATATAGTTCAGGTCAGGCATACGTTTTTTGACGTTTTCCTGCCTTGTCTTGTGGAACAGGATTCCTTCTAATACAGCGTCAGTTTGATTGTCATCTAATGGCCAGGAAATATTTAATTCCTTTGCTCTATTGATGACCCGGTTGACCGTTTTCTTTGAAACACTGCTACTGTAAGCAATGTTCTGCTGACTAAATCCCAAGCTATGAAGCCTAAGGATTTCTCGGTACTTGGTCACTTAAAATGACCCCCTTCAAATGTATTTACATCATATTTATGATGCATAAATACATTATAAAGGAAGTTTCATTTGCGGTTTCTGCTACCGGAATAACGGTTTCCTTTCAGCCGGTATGACGGTTTCCTACAACCGGACAGGTGGTGTAATATCGCCCGGAATACTCAACTGCTAATAGTAATGAAATGTGAATTAAGCATGAAACAAAGAAAAAGCCGGGAGAAATATGTGCCTCGGCTTTTATAGCGTTATTAAATTATTAGATGATTCATTCGGAGATAAATTCAGTTTTTGAGATGGTGAAAGTTCAGTACTTAATACAGTTTGATAAAAAAATTATTCTTTGTTTGCAATAGGCTTGCACGTTTTATTATGCTCTTTATTACACATTGCATTAGTATAGTTAATTGTGTATAAGAAATTCCACTTATCAGCGTGTTTTAGCTCATCAGTATATATCTCTGTGAGCATATTTCTATAAGGTAAGAAACTTAAGCCGAATAAAATCTGTCGATACTTTTCAACTGCTGCCAGTTCGCCAAATTTTGCCTGTTGAATTCCATCTAAATAGCTTTTGGGCCTCTTGAAAGTCACATCCGGTGCTGGAGGAATATCTTTCCCCGTCAACTGGTAATATATTTCCCGGAACATTTTGTTATGCTTTCTTTCATCATCACGTATTGAGACTATAATACTTTTTTGCTCTTCAGACGGTGACATTCTAAGTAAATAATCATAAAACATCTCATCTTCTTTTTCACTTTGGACAGAGCTTTCTATTAATTGCAGGGCATTGGGGCAAGCATTTTGGGTATAGTACATATAAGTTGGGTAATATTTGTATTTTATATTCTTTAGCTTAATCTCATCAGACAATATTATGACCTCCTTTATTGCATGATATGAAAAAAATAAGTAATTTGCTATAATTTACATATATTGTTTGTGCTTAAATACTGACAGTTGATTAGGCAAAGAGGTAGAACCAGTATGATACAAAATTTTATGGCTAGATTTCTTTCTTAGATCTTTTGCTGGGGTTTGTTCGTGCGCCAAGCTAAGGGCGCATCATATAGTGGGTGGGAACCCCATTAGAAAAGGTTTAGCCAACCATTCTATAGCGAGTCTTGGGAGGCACGGGGTGACCCGTGTTTCTAAGCGTAGACAGCAAACTAGTAGGCCGGAAGCAAAAGCTGAAGTGATTTAGCCCCGAAATCCCCAAACGGGAGGGCCGATGTAGTGGACAGTGCAGAAGGCAACATCTGTCTAGTAGAGCAATTCTTAATTATCATTGAACCACAAATCGGCATGGTATATAATTTCCTATAATACATAACAGGTGGGGAGACCAAACTATGCCATTCATAAGTCAAAGAGCAAAATTAGATTTGACAACAGAAGAAATAAATAGATTAGAAAAAATTATACATTCAAGAACAGAAAGTGTGAGTCATATTGAACGGGCTAAAATGTTTCTCTTGTATCATCAAGGAGAAACAATAGCTTCAATTGGTAGAATATTAGAGACTAACCGTGCAAAAGTAGAACGACATACAGATAAAATTTTACAATTTGGCTTAGATATGGCACTCAATGATCTTCCTCGTTCAGGCAGGCCGGATACAATAACCAAGGAAGATAAAGCGTGGCTTGTTTCTCTTGCTTGCCAAAAACCTAAGGAATTTGGATATAGCTATGAATTATGGACAACAGATTTATTAGCCAAACATGCACGAAATCATTGTGTAGAAAATGGCCATCCAACCCTGCAAAATCTAGCAAAAGGTACAGTATCAAAAATACTTTCAGCAAACAATGTTAAGCCACATAAAATTAAATATTACTTGGAAAAAAGGGATCCAGAATTTGAACAAAAAATGGCTAACGTGTTATATGTCTATAAAGAAGTTGAAATGGTATCAAAAAATGATGAACAATCAATGTATGCTTATATATCATATGATGAAAAACCCGGTATTCAAGCTATAGAAAATATTGCTCCGGATCTTCCTCCTTCTCCTGGAACGTATTCATGTCTTGCTCGTGATTATGAATATGTTCGCCATGGTACACTTAGTCTCATGGCCGGTATTGATTTGGTAACAGGTCATATCTTAGCTCAAGTAGAAGACCGCCATCGTAGTATTGAGTTTGTAGAGTTTCTAAAAATGATAAGTGAGTACTACAAAGATATAGAGAAAATAGTAATTATATTGGACAACCACTCCGCTCATATTTCAAAAGAAACAAGGGCTTATCTTAGTACTGTCCCAAATCGTTTTGAATTTGTTTTTACACCAAAACATGGATCCTGGTTAAACTTAATTGAATCATTTTTTGGCAAAATGGCTAAATCAATGCTGAGGGCTATTAGGGTAAAAACTAAAGAAGAATTAAAAGATAGAATTTACAAATATATAAAAGAAATTAATGATTGTCCTACTGTTTACCGCTGGAAGTACAAAATGGATGATATTGAAATAATTTAAATTATTAGTAGAAATTATATTATTCAACTAGCTTATTGGTATGTTAATTAGGAATCGTTCTACTAGTCGATCAGGCAAGAACAGACAGGCCTCCCCGGGGTCGTAGAACCTAGCATGCTAGATATAGTCATGATACGTTAACTTGGGAGAAATTACTCATCCTTCAGAAAATTGGAGTATGGCCGACAAACGATAACAAAGTTAGAGAGCCAAAAGGTGGGTAAGTTGAATATACCGGTGAGAAAAAACACCTTGACTGCCGAAGTTGAACATTTAAACGGTTTAAGTTGAACACCTTGACCGCAAAAGCTGTACAATGAAAGCCGATTAGCCTCATGGTATACTTATGTCGCTCTTTTCTTTTATTAAAGCAAATCATAATATCACTCTCCTTGGAAAACCAATGCGATAAACCTCGGGAGTTTGAGGGCAGAGCCCCCATCAGCCGTCAGGCTGTTTTAAAGTTTGCCTTCCGGAGTGTTCAACTTCGCCGGTAGGGGTGTTCAGTTTCAAACGATCACACTGTTCAATCTCGCCGGTCTAATTGTTCATTTTTGCCCGGCATATTCATAAGTAGTCGGATTACTGCATAATACCAAAGATGCAGAGTAATGTCTGCGGAGGAAAGGCGGTAACATACTATCGTTCATACAAGGGACCCACAAACTACACAAACAGAGGTAGGTGTATTGTGTTAACAAAACTCACAGGAATAGCTAAGGTAGCCAATAGAAAACTACCTTTCTAAATTTTAAAGCACAATTACTAGAAACTTACTTTCAACCAACAATTTTTGCCAGCCCTCAAAGCCTTGAAAATAAAGGCTTGAGAGACATCTGAAAGTCTACACTACAAACGGCATTTTTTAAGTACAAATACAGTAAAATCAAAGCTTTGAGGGCGATTTAAGGTTGAACATGAGTATAAAAAAATAACACTGTTGATAACAGAACAATTCATATAATTGAGTATTAAATCACTTATATTTTTCGCTATTGTTGGAATAGTTTAATTGCTCAAAACAAAAGGGCTATATAGAAGGAACAGATTAATGTTAAAGAGTGGCCTAAATCACACATTTGCCGTTCGGTAAATGAAGAGCATTTGTCTAATGTGGATGTTGAAAAACCTGTACTCCAGGCAGAAATCAGATCGGGTATGTTTAAAATTATTGACGGAAAGCATAGAATGGAACGGGCTTATCGAAATGGTATTGAGGTTATATATTCCTTCATATTAAAAGGAGAACAGCTGCTACCTTACTGTGCAGATGTCCGGGGTTACAAAGCTTTTGTTGAGTATTGGAATTCAAAACTGTAAATTTACATTTTACTAAACTCCGAAAGGTACAAAGTGGCAGTTTAGTGACCCCTTTGTTTTTAGGGTGTTGTAATTTTTTACAAAACTGTATCTACATGGTACGGTATGATCGAACCTCCTACACATATACAGAGCTCGTTATTTGCTGTCAAATACAACGTTGAATTTTACGAGCTATTAGCATATAATAATTACAACACAATAAGATTTGGAGGTGTGAAAAATACCAAATATTAAACCGGTTTCAGATTTGAGAAATTATAACGAGGTTCTTCATTCTTGCCAGGTTGGGGAGCCCGTATTTTTGACCAGAAACGGTAGAGGTTGCTATGTGCTTATGGATATGCAGGAATATGAAAAGCAGCAGGCAGTTATTAAGCTTTTGTCAAAGCTTGTTGAGGCGAAGGATGCCATTAAAACAGGAGAGGAATGGAAATCCCTTGATGACCTCAAAAAAGCATTGGAGATCTAAAGATGAAATACAAAATTAGAATCAACCCTATGGCCATTGCTGATGTACAGCAAATAAAAGCCTACATTGCCGAAGATAATCAGGGAGCAGCTGCAAAGATGGGAACTTCCATTTATTCAAAGATAGAAAAGTTAGCTGATTTTCCTGAAATAGGAGTCTCGCTTGACACCAAGATCAATATAAAAACAAATTACCGTTTTCTTGTTTGTGGTGTTTATCTTATATTTTACAAGATTGAAGGAGAATTTGTTTCAGTTTATCGTATTTTGAATGGCGTGCGTGATTATCTGTCAATCCTTTTTTCAGATGAGCTGAGTGAGGACTAAAATCATCCTTAACAATAAATTCGGCATCCTTTCTAATAAGCATTACAGGATGTCCCAACCCATGAGAGTGATTTTTGAAACACAACCCCCCCTTGACAAATATTAATTTTAAAGTGATGAATGCTTGTCCAGGGATATAAAAATGACAGATGAACAAAGGCAAAAGATTAAAAAGCGTCCGCAGAGAGCATGCCGCCCTCAAATAAGCGGAAATATGGATTGCCGGGGTAGCGTTCCAACAATGTCTGATGAAGCCCGATTTATATAGCATGATAATCGTCATAAAAATTACATAACCATGGAATTGTAATTTCACCATGAAAAGGAGAGGTTTGTGATGGACAAGACTAATCCAGAGAAGGCTGTTAAAGAATTGACCATGTTGCTGATGTATTTAACAAGATTTAATGGACGGGGCCATCTTGGATCAGATTTAGATATGTCTTGGAAGGGATATGATTTTGATATTATTAGTGAACTGGATGAGGAAGATTACATCCGGCAGGGAAGCCGTCGCTCCAAATCCGTAGTAATAACAGATGAAGGTATGAAATTATCACGGGAATTATTGGCTAAGTATAATATATTAGATTGGAAGTAGCTATAAGCAGAAAAATGCTCTTACCTATGAATGTTTCTGAATTATCATAAACTTAAAATAGAATTGAGGCGTTATATATGGCATACAGTGATGCACTTTGGCGGGAAATCAAAGTGGCAGCCTCATTGACAATCTAAAGAAATTCGGGCATAATATCTTTAGATTTCTCAAGGAGGTAAAAATGCTATGCCAAATATAAAATCCAGTACAGACCTGCGTAACAACTATAACGATATCTCCACCTTCTGCCGTGAAAGCTGCGAACCTGTTTTTATCACAAAAAACGGACAGGGAGATTTGGTGGTCATGAGTATTGAGACTTATGAAGCGCTCAGCGGCAAGCTGGAACTCTATCGTCTGCTTAACGAAGGGAGAGCGGCTGTCAAAGCCGGAAAGAAACGTCCGCTTCACGAGGTCATGAAGGATATCAAACAGGGTATCTCCGATGGCGGAATATAGAGTAGACATATCCGAACCGGCCGAAAATGACCTCAGGGACATTGTCCGGTATATTGCTTCTCAACTGTCCGCTCCCACATCAGCGCTCCATATGATGGAGCTTCTTGAAGAAGCAATGGTGGGTTTGTCAGATATGCCGCAGCGCTGTCCGCTTGTCGCAGACGAACACCTATCCCAAATGGGGTACAGAAAGTTACCCGTAAAGAACTACGTTGTGTTCTTTTCAATTGATGAGAGGAACAAGGTGGTTGATGTCGAAAGAATTCTGTACGGCAGACGCGACTGGCTCAGAATTTTATAATGTGTACAGTAACAGGGTTGCTCTATAAAAAGGAGTCGCCCTGTTTTGCGTGTAAGCGGCTGTGGAATTCCTGACATATAGAAGCCTGCAGGTTCGACCAATCGTTCGTGCTATAATTTTATGAAGAAAAAAAGAATACCTTCGGAAATTGGTTTGTTAATGGACAAATGGAAGAAGGATAGTGTAAGGTTGTAATTAAAAATATAATGGTGGTTCAGATGGAAAATAGTGAATTGATGGATGAATTGCAAAAGGAACTCAATTTAGAGCAGTATATGATAAGTGAGCTGTCAAGTGCCTTTGAGATTGAGTCAAATACCGCTATGAAAGTCAAGCGCGAGATTGAAAAAAAGAGGATGTTATTGCAAGGTATTATAAAAAATATGGATGGGATTTGATGTGGCATGGATAAAAGTTTATATGGCAAAGAGCTTGCAAAATACAAGCTTGACTATTTAGGTGGACATGAAAACATTGATGCAGTACTTATGAATCCGGATATCATCATTTACGATAAGGGTATAGTGATTTCCTCCTCGCTTAATAAAAATTTTATATATTTAAGATGGGATAAGATAGAATCCGTTGTTTATTATAGAGAATCGACAGAAAAAATTGAAATTGACTATGAGGAACAAAAAACAGTAACTCTGGAAAAAGCGGATGAAAGTACTGATGTCATGGATATGCTGTTAAAAATAAAAAGTGCATCCCCTGATACGGAAATTCTGGAAAAGGCAGAAATTCACAAAAATTCTAAAGAAGAATCTGAAGAAGCTTTCTTCCCTCTTGATGAACAGGATTTAAGAATTTACGCACGTTTAGGAGACATTAAAGAGAATGTTATGCTGGAAGCCTATAAAAAGTGGAAAAACTATTTGAGTAAAACTCTAAGATTTCCCTTTGAAGCGGAAATATCTGAGGAGCAGAGGGGCGGATCATTGCAAGAAGGAGATAAACTTACTGTTTTAAGCATTGATAGCACAGATGATTTATATGGAATACTTGTTAATATTGCAAAAAAGAAAAAACGATATGTTTTTCCACTTTGTGATCTTGAAGTGGTCGATGTGAAGTCCGAAAATTATTTGCCTGTAAATGATTATAGTTACTGGTTTACAAACTATAGATAGCTTTCTGTTTAATGTAACTTTGAGAGTGCTGTTTTTGTAATGTCATAGGATATTGAGCATCATTAAAAGTATGTCAAAGTATATACCGGATATTAATATCTTTATAGGTATCCTTATTAAAAAAGAAGCGCTTGTTTATGTTATTCTCGACACCGCTTATTTGCTTGTCCCATGTTTTCTAAAATCCAAACCGTGTATTGACACTAGTTGGAATATAGGATATACTAGCCTTGCTGGCGTGTATTAACACTATATTTTTAAAGGGGTGGATAAAACTGAATGAACCAACAACTACATTAGCATTTATGCAGGAAGTATTAAAATCTTATAAAAAGACCGCTTCTTTACAAAAGACAGCGGATGAACTGAAAATTTCGTATGCAAAGGTTAGAAAAATTCTTATTACATTAGGGGAATACGAAACGGATTTTAGCCTGGAGGTTGGAAAAAGAAGAAGTATGGGCAAAAGCATTTCAGAAATTGCTGCTGAATTAGATACATCAGCAAACAGAGTTACTGCATTTTTGCCATATGAAAAAAATCTTTATACGGGCCCGGAACCAACAATAGACGCTAAAAAGAGTAAATCATATAGAAAAAGAATTAATATTGCCCGTGAAAACTTTGTAAACAAGCCAATAAATAAAGATGACAAAAGAAATTTGCCAATAAGAAAGGAAAAGTTTATGACCAATAAATGTTATCACAATAAAAATGTGTTTAAAGCAATACATCTTCATCTGGAATTAAAAGACAACCATTTGGATGACGCAGAGAAAGCGATTCTGCACAAATACGGAGAATCATCAACAGGAGACTCAATCAGCAGAGATATTTTAATTCCATCCGATATGCTTCTTCATAACTTGCACTATGCGATACAAAGATTATTTGGATGGCAGAATTCTCATTTACGCAGATTTATTTTGCCTGAGGAAGTCTATAACAGGTTAACAGGTGGAACTGTAAAAGGGTGGGCTGATTTAGTCGGTATACTTTTCCAGCCTCCTAGTGAGTGTGAGCATGATGTTTTTTGGGATGATGACTACCAAAGTGGGAGTATAAAAACATGGCTTAAGAAAAAATATACAGGGCCATATTTCTTCAATGGTATTACAGAAGATTATGAATGGGCTCAAAATGATATTAAACAATTAATTAAGCAGTTTCCAATTCTTGAGGTTCAGGAATCTTTTAGTGATTATATGAATAGGAGTAGGGGAAAGGGTAAAGAAAAACTACGAATTATAAAAAAAGCACCGTTTATTGAATTAACTCTGGAAGAAATGAATAATTCCATTACTATGGAGAGTGGGGTAGAAAGCTTGCTTGAACGCCTTGAAGTAGCAGCGGTTCTAGCTTTCAATGATGAGAATGTTTGTAATGATAATGATATCTTTCCGGTAACACATAAACTGATCTACAATTATGATTTTGGAGATGATTGGACAATAATCATTACTAAGGAAAGGGATTGCAAGGAATTACTTCAAAAGGCCTATATTTCAAAAGAGGAACTATTGGATGCAGAAGCGACGGTATTAACAAAACATAAGCCTGTATGCATCCATAAGGACGGAGTATTTGTTCTTGATGATGTAGGAGGAATGCATGGCTTTATAAGTTTCCTGAGGGATATTTATGAAGGTGAAGACAAAGAAGAACGAAATAATTCTAAGGCATGGGCACAAAGCCTTGGGTGGAGCAAGAGAAAAATTTCAAACAAACTGATTTTGTAAAGAAAATGGAATACTGAAGTTTTGTAGTTTCTGGAGAATACGTGGTAATACCAAATCAAAACGGGGTATTATCAAGCATGAAAACTAATTGTCCTAAAGGAATAACTGTATCTAGTCTATATTTAACCCCAGCCAGTTCTGACGGTAGGAGAGATTGGATTGCGGAGTATGAAGCAGAAGTAAGGCTCAAGCAATCAAATAATCTAAATACATCAAATGATCAAAATATTCTTCAAATTCTAAAACGTCTTGATATATAATCTTTCCCATACTCCCGTTAAAATAAACCGGGGTTAACTTAATGCTTGAGCTTGTAAAAAATGTGCGAAATATAACAAAAAAGCCTGAGGGGATTAACCCTCGGTTTTTTGTGTTTTATAAACAACTTGTAAATACACGCCACACCTAACCTTTAGAGTAAGGGACAGTTTATCTGTCCTTATTTTAATTTTAGGGAGGCATTTAATATGGCTTACATTCACGTTTACATGACCCCGACCGCTGGCGGTACAGACGGAACTCAAGTTTTGGAAGGCACAGGTACTCAGTCGATCACAGTTACCTTAAACGTGTGAAGTATGCCAATATTTTTTTTCGGATAAAGACTTGTATCCTACGATAACAGCCGACTATAAGGGTATAAAGCATAAGTTCAACTCATTATATCGGACAAATAAACCGGGGTTGACTTATTGCTTTAGCTTGTATAAACGGTATTCGGTTAAAACGAGTTTAAAATCACATCGCCTAACAATTATAATAAAAGTTAAATAAAGGAGATGTTGAGGGCGGCAGGGCCATCCCTCTCTCTATAAGGTTTTATAAAAACACCATTGAGTTAATATATGTAGGTATGATTGACATTCTCCCCAGGCTAAAGCCCTTATCTTTACCCATAAGTCCTTGAGTAAGATAGAATGAATCTGCTTATGCTATACGCAGAAAATGTGTGATAAATTACCCAAATCGGTTATGATGCTTAAATATGGTAATGGACGCATTGTCAAAAATTTTCTAAAATTGTCTCATGAATAATTTACCTGTATCTCTCAAACCAACAAATCAATCAATGCTTTGGGCAACTAAAGAGTGCGGTACGGCTAACTTTGGTGATACCCGTCTCACTCATCGACTGGTTTCACTGGTTGCAAGCCTTATTGAGCATCCAGAAAAATCTTTGCCTGAAGCACTTGGTCAGTGGAGCGATGTCAAGGCTGCCTATCGTTTCTTTGATAACGAGAAAGTAACTGTTGAAGCCATATATGATGCACACAGAAAGGCCACTATAGAAAAAATCAAGAATCAACCGGTGGTTTTGGCCATCCAAGATACCACCATTTTCAACTATACCTTACATCGAGAAATAAAAGGGTTGGGACCTATCGGTCAAGCGGGTCTTTCCGGCTTCTTTCTACATTCTTGTCTTGCTGCATCCGCTGAAGGAGTTCCATTAGGAATCTTGGCCCATCGCTTATGGGTACGTTCACTAGAACCCAAGGAGAAAACACATAAAAAGCGACCTATCGAAGACAAGGAAAGTGTTCGCTGGATTGATGTTACCCGGGAAGTAGCCGAAACGGTTTCTCCCTTTACCAAAGTAGTAATGGTGGGTGACAGAGAAAGTGATATTTTTGACCTCTTTCTCCTAGCCAGTGCTAATCAGTATGATATCTTGGTCCGTGCCGCTTGGAACTGCCGCATTGATCAGTCGCATGATTACCTATGGCCTGTTGTTGAAAGCGCCCCGGCATTGGGCCGTACGGTTATCAATATACCACGTGCCGATAAGCGCCCGGAACGAAAGGCTGTTGTTCTTACTTTACAGGCTGCCACTGTTACCTTAAAACCACCGAAACATCGGGGGAAAGAAAAATTAGCTGCACCTACTCTTAATGCCCTGCTTGTTCATGAACAATCGCCACCCGAAGGAGAAAAGCCAATAGAGTGGATGCTGTTAACTACCCTGCCTGTTACTACCATTGATGATGCACTGCAATACTTAACCTGGGATACCTATCGCTGGCGGATTGAGCGGTATCATTATATTTTGAAAAGCGGTTGCCAAGTAGAAAAACTTCAATTAGAAACTAAAGACCGTCTTATGCGTGCTATTGCCGTGTATAGCATGGTAGCTTCTCAATTACTTTGGCTTACTTATCAAGCCAGGCAAACTCCTGATGCACCTTGCACAATTGTTCTTAGTAACAGTGAATGGGGTGCCCTTTACGCTGCTATTCATAAGATAACTATTTTACCCGATAACCCACCAAACTTACAAACAGCAGTACTTTGGATTGCCAAGCTTGGCGGTTTTCTCGGACGTAAAAGGGACGGTTACCCCGGCCTTAAGGTCCTCTGGCGTGGCTTCCGGCGTCTTCAAGATCTAACCACTATGTGGGATCTTTTTCATCCATCTGATACTTGTGGGTAAAGATAAGGGCTAAAGCCAGAGGATTCCGAGGTCGAACCACGAGGGCAGTACAATCACCTCTAAGCAGTCGCTTACGCCGCTGCCTTACTTTTTCTTTTTCTGGGCTACCGGTGGTGGGGTGTATTTAGAACCTGCACCCGGTAGGGATTTAATAATATACCCTTATCCAGGACGGAAAAATCCCCATCCGACCGGTACTTGCGGATGATATTCGCTGCACCGTTGATGTCGGCATGAATAACACAACCGTTTTTTGTTCGATACAACCCCCGCTTAATCCGTCTACCGCTGAAGGTGTATTCATTTTTGTTCGCGGGATCGTACTCCGGCAAAAAATCCTTATCAAGGAAGCTGGCTTTACTGGTGTAGCTTTCCTCTACCTCAATATAGGTGATACCGTACTTATCGCAGATGTTTTTCAGAACACGCCGGAACTTCCAGAGGGGGATTTGTACAAAGTTCTGGTTGTTAACAAGGCCAATGTTGACTCCCCGCTTTTGTTCCTTATTTACACCAACTACCACGGTGCCAATCTCCAGGGAGATACTGAATT
This sequence comes from Desulfofarcimen acetoxidans DSM 771, assembly GCF_000024205.1. Lineage (NCBI taxonomy): Bacteria > Bacillati > Bacillota > Clostridia > Eubacteriales > Peptococcaceae > Desulfofarcimen > Desulfofarcimen acetoxidans. The sequence continues at coordinate 2,370,207 of NC_013216.1, read as the reverse complement.
CCACAATATGTTTGGCAGCTTTCCGCAAGTAGTCGGTGATAAAGTTTTCCCGGGATACGGCAAGAGCAGCCAGCTTGTAGGTTTCACTCTTAATGTTGTGCAGGTCTTTAATCGACTGCAGTCTGGCTCTTTCTTTGTTATACCACTGGTTGGCGGCCTTGAGTTGCTTGCCGTCAATTAATAAGACATGCCCGGTGGTGGATGCACAGGCAGCCAGGTTATCTACATCCAGATCTATGCCCAGGATGCGATTGTTATCCAGGGAAGGCAGCACTACTGGCTTGTCATGATAGATTATACTCCACTTCAAAGAAGCGGGTCTTATGAGCCGGATTTATGCGTACCTCCCGAATACTGGTTTTATCTAATCGCTCGGGAAACGAAAAGCAAAGGTCACTTTGGATTGTTTTAGATTATATGGAATTATTTTTTAATCATTTATGTAAATTAGTTACTACGTTCTTGGCGTAGCCAACAGTATAGCAGGATATATCCAAATATCATTTTTCTGTACTACTCCTAAAATTATAAAAAGCCAGCAATATCAAGACTTGCTGAGTTCAAAAATAGCTTATAAAACGATAAATTAATTTATTTCGTAAACGTATGCTAGAGGCTTAACTGAAACTATTTTTCAGAATAAAAATATCCGTAAACTTATATGTGAGGGGGATTGTTACATTTGCCAATACTGTGGAATTATAACAAGCATCAATGGTGTTGTTGAGCATATAATTCCTACATATGAAAGGGGTGTTACAAAGCCATATAACCTAGTTTATGCTTGTTAAAAATATAACACTTTGAAACGAAGGCAAGTTCGGATTGCCATGAGTTTTGAAGTTATTACAAAAAATGAATGGAAAGAAAAAGTATTATTAGAGCAGTAAAAAATTTTAGAAAATAAAAATAGTCAATATTAGAAGTCCTCGGAGGGATCTGAAAACATATATGACAGACTACCTTGTCTTAATAATCATAACTTTTCTCATTTAATTCATGAGGGTTTTAATCAACCCGTTTCACCCAAGTTGTCATACTGTGTAAACCATATGTCATTGGGGGGAAGCTATTTTATTTAAGTTGTGGTCACTTGGGCAAGATCAAGAAAAAAGTAGAGAATATCTTTCTGACCCAACCAAGTATGCGGCATATTATAGTTTATATATAAGTGGAAGTTATATTTAGAAGTATATGGGGGATGGATAAATGGATTTTGCAGCTATTATTCAGGACAAAATAAAAAAAATCAATGCATATGAAAAAATTAAAGGGATCTCATCAGTTATGACACATATTGAAAGAGCATTAATGTATTTTGAAAATGGAGTTAAGAAACTTGACGACGAATATTTTAATGATGTTATATATAGGACAAATCAAGCTTATGAGGGAATTCTAAAAGAAGCCTATAAAGTATTTACACAAAGAAACTTAAATGCCATAACACCTTATAGAATAGAGGAGTATTTTTCAGAGAATCAAGTTTTTAATGAACGAGTAAAAAATTTATTTTCTGAGTACAGAAAAAATTGGAGAAATTCTTCAACTCACGATTATTCATTATCATTTACTGAAGAAGAAGCAGTACTTGCAATTAATACAGTAATGTCATTTATTTATCTATTAATAAACCAAATCTCAGAGAAAATTGCTTATAATAAGCAGATGTCAAATATGGCGGCAGCATTTGAACAAGTTATGGGGCGCGTTAATAGATTGAAGAAAGAATTCGATGAATATGTGATTGATTTGCTTTTGGATTTTACTATTGATATGAAAACTGGAGATTTATCTTCAGTGATTAATGAATATGAGATTGCAGGCAAGTTAAATGCTTTTTTGAATTATACTGCCTCAGAAATATATATATATAGAGATATTACTGTTGGAGAGAAAGAAAGATATAGACCTGACTTTATTTTAGAACAAGATGGCAAGAAGATTATTCTTGAATTAAAAAGAGGTTTAGCATTGGGAGGAGAGCAAGCAGCAATGGAACAGCTTCAAGTATACTTAGAGGCTGCTAGACTTGATACGGGAATTTTATTTGTACCTGGCACTGTCATAAAAGAATATGATGTTAAAACCGAGAAGATAAATAAGGATGATATGTTTTACAAACTTATAAAGATTACACCGAGAGGATCGCAGTGATCATATACAATATATTAATACATGATGATAAGAATTGTATCGAATGATGCTTTCAAGAAATCAATTATGCTTTATTAGAGTTGTTATTTTTGACTAGGGGAAATAGGTTTCTATTAGAGTGAATTTATTGGCAAATAGTGGTTTAATCTGATTATTACCTGGGCTTATAAGTTAAATAACTTCGAAGAGCGGTATTATAAACTAATTAAAATTAAAAAAGTTTGCCTGATATAACATGTGTGATATAATTAAGTTAACTTTATGGCGATGGAGTTCGCCTAATGCTGTGAAGCTAATGGCTCCTACCTGACAAATGTTAAGGTAGGAGCCATTTTGTTTTTTATCTCTGTGATTTATAAATATGTAGGCTTATGGAGTATGGCGATCAGATAAGTGTTCAGGTATGTTTTAAGGACGGAAACTCAAGAGAAATAGGTATAAAGGATCTTCCCCTGTTTGTTACTGAGGAAAAGAATCCGGAAAACGAGAAACAGGTTCGTTACGTTACAGTCACCTATCCTTCTGATTATTTAAAAGATGGACTGATATTGATTGATACGCCAGGTGTTGGTTCAATTTACCGGAATAATGATGACGAAACATATAGTTATTTACCCAAAATGGATGCCGCTATTTTTCTTATCTCTGTTGATCCCCCAATAAGTCGGGCAGAAATTGAATTTTTACAGGCTATTAATCAATATTCGGCCAAGACTTTTTTTATATTAAATAAAATTGATTATTTAGATGATTCCGGTGTGGAGGAGGCCTTAAGGTTTTCTGAAAAAGTACTGTCTTCCCACGCAAAGTTTGATAACCCGGTTATTTGCCCGTTATCGGCTAAGTTTGCCCTGGAGGGTAGGATAAAAGGTGATGAGGAGATGCTGGAAAAAAGCAGACTCCCACAATTCAACCAAATACTGCGGGATTTTTTAATGAAGGAAAAGGGTAATACAATTATTGGGGTAGGCGTAACCAAAGCTTTAAATGCTGTATCAGAACTCAGTATGGGTATTAATTTGGAAGTTAAGGCTTTAAATACGCCTGTTCATGAGTTGTTGGAGAAAATTGATTTGTTTGACCAGGCTATACTTAAAATGCACCAGGAACAACAGGACAATATGTATATTCTTGATGGGGAGATTAAAAAACTTCTACAAGAATTAGAAGCAATTATTAATCTATATAAGGAAGAGAGAATACGTTTCTTCGATAAAGAGATTGAGAGATTGAATCAAGAATATAAGGATTTGTCTTCTCGCCGGCTAATGGAACAAATAACCGGGTATGTCAATATGGAAACTGAAAAAATCCTCAATCAATGGCTCCCTGAGGTAGAGGCTGAAGTTATTCGTAAATACGAGAAAATGGTTAGCCGTTTTATTGATAAGACAAACCATCTGCTGAAAGTAGTTATACACCAGGCGGCTGAAATTTTTGACATACCGGTTATGGGTTTTACCGGAGTGGAAACACTTCAGGAATATGGTAGCTTGTTTTATTCTATTGGTGAAGAAATAACCTCTATGTACTATTATATTGATGCTGTTAAAATGCAATCATTATTGCCCAGGTTTATTTCCGGCCAAATAATTTTAAAAGAGTTGCATAAGAAAACTGAAAACCAACTTGACAAAAATTGCGGGCGCATCAGACATCACCTGGCAGAAAAGGTCGAGGTAAGCAGTAGGCGTTTTAAAGTCTTGCTGGAGGGTAAGATTAACTCTGCTATTTCAGGTACTAAGGAGGCACTAAAACGCGCCGTGGATAAAAAACGAGAGAGTGAAAATGAGATAACTTTAACAGAAAATTCTTTGCAGAAAACGTTAGGACAGTTGGACGAAATCAAGCGAAAACTGTTAACAATAAAGCAAGAAATCACTACTATATAGTATTAAGGGAGGAGTAAATATGTCAAAGATTCAGCAAGTCATTGCCAGAGAAATCCTTGATTCAAGGGGGAACCCAACGATAGAGGTGGATGTTGTATTGGAAAACGGGAGCCGGGGCCGGGCTGCTGTTCCCTCCGGTGCCTCCACTGGTACACGAGAGGCACTGGAGCTAAGGGATGGGGACAAGGATCGTTTTCATGGTAAAGGAGTTCTTAGAGCAGTAGAAAACGTCAACCGGGAAATTGCCCAAGAAATCAACGGTCTAGATGCAGTGGATCAGCGAGGGTTGGATCATCTTATGATCAAGCTTGATGGTACCGAAAACAAAGAGCGCTTAGGGGCAAATGCCATCCTGGGGGTTTCCCTGGCAGTAGCCAGAGCTGCAGCGGATTTTTTTGGGGTACCTCTTTATCAGTATCTGGGAGGGATGGGAGCCTGGGAATTACCGGTGCCTATGATGAATATAGTTAATGGTGGGCAGCATGCCGACAACATCATTGACACCCAAGAGTTCATGATTGTACCGGCAGGTTTTACTGATTACAAATCAGCCTTGCGTGCCGGGTCTGAGACCTTTCACTCTTTGAAAGCACTCTTAAAAGAAAATGGCTATAGTACAGCCGTGGGGGATGAAGGAGGTTTTGCACCGAATATCGAGTCCACCGAAAAAGCTTTGCAATTTATCATACAAGCTATTGAAAGGGCGGGGTACCATCCAGGAAAGGAAATTTTTCTCGCCTTAGATGTAGCTGCCAGCGAATTTTACAAGGGAGGCAGATATCATTTTGAGGGAAAGGTGTTAAACAGTGGGGCAATGATTGATTATTACGGAGATCTTCTTGGCAAATATCCCATTATTACCTTAGAAGATGGCTTATCCGAGGAAGACTGGGCCGGTTGGGAAAAACTTACCCAAAAACTAGGCTCCAAGGTACAACTGGTGGGGGACGATATTTTTGTCACCAACCCGGCCATCTTTAAGAAGGGTATTGAGCGGAGCATTGGTAATGCTATTTTAATCAAGTTAAACCAGATTGGTACCTTAACTGAAACAATGGAAACCTGCAAACTGGCCAAGGAACACCGTTACCGTACCGTGGTTTCGCACCGCTCAGGGGAAACCGATGACACCTTCATCAGTGACCTGGTGGTGGGACTGTCCCTGGGGCAGATTAAGACAGGTTCTTTGAGCCGGGGCGAGCGGGTAGCCAAGTACAATCAGTTATTACGCATTGAGGAGCAAATTCAAAGCCCGGCTTTTGCTGGTCCGGTACTTTTGAAAGAGTTAAATCGAGTTTAACGAGTGTGGTGATTGTGTGTTTAATATTATCTTAACCGGACTTACCAGTCTGTTTACCGATATTGGCAGTGAAATGGTATATCCACTGATTCCCCTCTTTCTGGTGAGTCAACTGGGGGCTACCCCAACTGTTGTGGGAGTGATTGAGGGGTTTGGCCCTTCGGTTACTTTCTACTTTGGTACCCTTACTGGGATATTAGCCATGGCCGGACTGTTGGTGGTGCTGGGTCAGTTGTCTGGTAACAGGAAGGCGCAGAGCATGGAATTATGATTTTGTGGAATTTCATAGCCATCGTAATTATTGAGCTATTATAAGGTTTTGGAAACCAAATAAAATGATGTAAGATTTAAGACTCAATACTGACATAACATTTTAATGTGGTATTATATATTAAATTAATAGGCGATGAGTCTTGCCTAACGCTGAAAAGCTAATGGCTTCTACCGGGTAAATGCCACGGGAGAAGTCTTTTTTTATTTAGAAATATAATAATTTTACTATTTATAGATTTGTCATGTAACTTTCAGCCTATGTAGTTAAGTATTTAAGTGCTAGGGTAATATGTCAAGAGGGAATTTAAAAACATATTTTTCCTTGTTTTTGGGTATAAAAAATTAACCACCACAGAAACACCCAAAAATTCCTGTTGCGGCTATAAAATTATTCCCTGATATTAAGGCATAATCTTAAAATATGGTTATTGTTTGCACCAATAAAGCTCAGGGAAAAACATATATTGGTGCACAAATAATATTTCAGTGCATCACCACTCTTTTACCTGTGGATAACTATGATAATTAATATTCCTAGCCAGTTGGCAGCAGACAACCGCAGGAATATTAATCAGCACCGTTACCGCAGTTATTTAAACAGCTATCCCCTGTCCGACCTGTAAAGCTGGTTCTTTGAAAGTAAGGAAAAAACCGGCCTTACAAACTTCCTAGCTGTAAGAACCTGAGCTCGTTTATGGGCATGTTTTTTTGATTCTTGAAATTTTTTTTGATAGTAAGCTCGGTACTCGTCATTATGTCTCCTCAAACTGTCCGCAGCTTCTATCAGATAATACCTGAGATACCGGTTTCCAGCCCTATTCAGGGGTTTATCTTCACCGTCAAATTCGCCGGATTGATTGCTATTCCAGGTGATACCTGAAAATTTAGCTAACTGGGACTGATCTTCGAACTTGTTAATATCCCCAATTTCAGAGATAATGCCGGCGGAAAACACTGGCCCAATTCCCTTGATTGACATCAATGGATTCGAGAGCTTGGCCATATCCCTGGCAATCACACTGTCCAATTTGCGGATGGTTTGCTCAAAAAAGCGGATATTATTCATACTGGTTTCAAGAATCAGATTAACCGAATCCGTGAGCTTCGGACTCATCCGGTAGGATTCACGGCAAATTCGTTTTAGCTCAGTAGCCAATGTTTCAGGGTTAGAAAATTGCTTATTTCCTTTATCCACAAGCAATTGAACCAAGTCTTCAAGTGGTGTATTAATAATTTCTTCCGGGCCAAAAAAATCGGTAATAATAGACATGCTGGTGGCTCCAAAGATATCACTGAATACATCACCATAATTACTAAATTTCATAAACAACATAGTTAAAAAATAACTTTTTTCTCGCACAAGTGAACCCACCAGGTGAAACCTGTAACGGGTCAGTCGCTGTAGCGGAAGATACATCTCATCAACCTCGTAAGGTTTAGGTAATCTGCCGTGTCTTAGTTTTTCAGCTATGATATAAGCGTCATATGCATCGTTCTTGCCCTTTGGAGGATAAGACTTCTTGAAGTTCTTGATACTTCTGGCATTGAGTTGGTAAACTGTAGGCCTGTATGGCTTTAATTCTTCGGTGATTAGTAAATAATTCATCAAGTGAAAGTGGTATAAAGAAGTAGCTTCCATTCCAAAAACAACATGATCAAAGCTATCTTTAATCGATAACTCTTTAGTTTTAGATGCCAAACTCTCGGCACCTGAAATGGAGTTATCGAAAACTAACTTTTTCAACAAAATCGTTCCGTCTAATTTCATAAAGCAAGCCACATTCTTATTCTTACCAATATCAATGCCAACATGCAAGGATATTGTCATAAAAACACCTCTGGTAAGTGGATTAACTTTTCCGTTTTCTACGCGAGAACATCCTCGTAATCAGAACTGACATGGAGCGGGAGACTACCTGGATCTGCTGCCATCCAGGTCAACTATCATGCTGAACAGGCTAGGTGTTAGAACTAAAACGTAGAAGGAAAAGAAACATACTTTATTAAGCAGTCTATGCTGCTCGGGGTATTGAGAATTTACCATCTTACCGGGATCATTCTAACTAAATGATTATTTAAATTGCTTATTTCATCAAACATTGACAGACAGGCACCTAAAAAGTACTATCTAAACCATTGTAAATTATAGCACTCTTTAAAGAAAGTTGACAACACCACTCCCCCGGGTTTAAACAGCCTCACGTAAATCAGAATTGCTAAGCAAACATTCTAAGTGTCAGAATCAAACCCTGACGGGGAAAGAGAAACAGACTTAAAAAGCATTGTGGATATCACCACATGCGAGGAGGACTGATGAATTCATCTTACTAATTTTTCAGTGTGGGCTGTCTCTTTGAAAATGATTTGCCTGTGGATATTTTTCTGTCAATAAAATTTTCGGTTCGTATAGACATCACCATCCTATCATTGATTGGGTACCTTGGCGCAACTACTTCCAATAAGTAACCCACATGCAGTAATTCACGTGATTAATAGGTACCTTTACTGCATTGTTGTGGTATTGTTATTGACTTCATCAAACCCAGGTACCCTTGATATGGGAACCGGTTCCCTGAACATCCGGACCACAACATTCTACTATTTTAGAACATGTCGTATTCGGTTGTTCTGACTCTATTATACGAGGATTATTATAATCTTTATTGTTTTAATTACTTAGGTTAAGTTAGCTGTTAATGTCCTTAACTAATAAGTATTTAAGCTATTGTATTTTTCATTTGAAGCGGGTTTTTTGACTGTTAGGTATTATATAATTGACTGAGTTATATTTATTTTGGATAATAAGCTGTAATTAGTATATTCTTAATTTTCAGTTAAGTCATATTCTTTAATTTTAGCAGCCTCTACGTAGTAATATTCTTCCTATTTAATCTTAAAAAGTTTTTAAATTTTGATTAAAGGGGGCGGTTATAAAAACTATATTTAAAGAATTTTTATAAGCTATAAATGACTACTTATTAGGAGGGGAGTTTAAATATGGCTGATGACAAGATTTATGAAATAAGAGAATCATCAATTGCTGATCCGGGTCCACTAGGTCTTGCTGCATTTGCTCTGACTACTTTTGTGTTAAGTATGGCTAATGCTGGTTTTATACCTGCAACAGTCAAAGGAGTTTTTTTACCATTGGCACTGTTTTATGGTGGTGGAGCACAGGTACTGGCCGGTATGTGGGAATACAAGAAGAATAATGTTTTTGGGGCAACGGCGTTCACTACTTATGGTTCTTTTTGGATTGCTTTAGGTACCTTAGTTCTTTTTGAAGCTTTAAAGATTCTTGATTTTAAGGATCAAGGAAATATAGCAGTCGGCATCTTCTTGGTCGCATTTACAATTTTTACATTTTATATGTGGATCGGTAGTTTTAGGCTTAATAATGCACTAATTGTAGTTTTTACAACCCTTTTAATTACTTTTATTTTACTTGATTTAGCTGAGTTTAAATTTATATCTGCAAAAATAGGTGGTACAATGGGTATAATTTGTGCCTTTAGTGCTTGGTATACATCTGCTGCTGGAATATTAAACACTGTTTATAAACGCGTAGTATTACCGATTGGTCCAAAATCATCGTCACACTAAATTTTTTAAAAGTACGATAAAAAAGCTGTTGATGTTAATCAACAGCTTTTTTATGTGCACCCGGCATGGGCGTAGTCTAACGGGTGTAAGTCCCGAGTACGGTTGATAGTGCCAAGCACATAGCCAAAACGAAGGTTTATTTTAGCAAAGCGATAATCAGGAAGAACGATAAAAATAAGTATTCAATAGAGCTCACAATAAGACAGGTTCGATCAGCAGTATTGAGAGATTCCTAAATAAAGAAGCCTATTGCTTTTTATTAGGAACAATTCAAATTACTAATACTGCTATCTATATAAACATTAAATAACTGGATCACATTGCTTGCTCTTTTGATGACGTAAAAAAGATGAGTGATTTAATAGCAGATGAGTAGAATTTTAAGGCCAACAAACAGTATAAATAGTAGAATTACCGAAATAATAACTCGCTGCCAAGGCCCCACGAGGTTCAGGTGGCATCTTTATTGACCGTTCAAGGCATGTGGAGAGTATAATAATGATTATATATACTGGTTAAAAAGGTAAACAAGGAAGCTCAACCACTATATATGTGTTTGGGCAATCAAGTAGGTGAAAATTTACTCATTGCTTCGTCACTGCCGCTCACCGTAAACTGGTTGCGTCCACGCTGCTTTGAGCAGTACAAAGCGTTATCGGCGCTTTGAAATAGTTCGGTATAGGTGGTTCCGTTATGTGGCGCGACAGAAATGCCAATACTAAGAGAAGAATAAAACTCAGCGCCTGTTGTTGTTACAAGCGGAGTATGGTTCCAATTCTCTATTAGCCGTGAAACCCTTCTGGTTATTTGCTCCACATTATCACAAAAAGTACAAAATACTGCAAATTCATCGCCACCTATTCGGGCCACAATATCTGTTGCGCGAAAAGTCTGTCGTAAAGCCTGTGCCAAGGCTTTCAATGCCGCATCTCCCTCCAAATGTCCATAAGTGTCATTCACTTGTTTGAAATGGTCCAAGTCAATAATGATGAAGGTGCAAATTTTTCCTGATGACAAACAGTTCTTTAATGCCTTTATCGTTTGCAGTTCCAATGCGCCACGGTTTAGCAGACCAGTCAAACCATCGGTTTGCGCTAGTTTGTCGGCATCGTTCCAGCGTCGATATACCCAAGCGGAAGCGAGAAGCGTGCTGATTGCCTGAACAGTTTCCACATCGCTGAGGCTTAGTCGAGATAGAAAAGGTACAGCTTCCGTCATTCTTCCAGTGATCAGGATGGCTACCACTTCGTTTTTGACCACGATAGGGGTTGAGATAAAATACTCTAGCTTCAAGATTTCCCGAAAATCTGACAACTTAGTATCATCATCCGCCGCAGTGACCAAAACCGGACTTTCCGGTTCAAGAAAAGAAGCGTCAATTTTAATTTGCAATTCAGTTATTTTCTCTTTTAATTCCTCTGGATAACCCTGCAAAATGTGTGGTACAAAAAGACTTTTGTCATTGGGGAATAACACCACTGTCCTTTGCATATTCAGCGCCGAGTTTATCCGCTGGGTTACATGCAGAAAAATATCATCATCACCGGCACCCTGCTGTAAATAAACGGATAGTTCCGACAGCAAGCCAAATCCACGGCGTTTTTGTTCCAACTCATGCCGTATAGATATGGACTGCGCGTCCAACGACAATATTTTTGCGGCGTTCTGTTCGCACAACTTTACTACTGCATCCAACGGAATTTCACGATTTTGCCTGATGCCTATATTCTTCCTGTTCCATACATGCTTATTTTCATGTTTAACGCTGTTACCTTTGCCGGCTTTCTTTTTTGTGAAGATACAGAATACACCAGTCCAATCCAATCCCCTCGGTCGTCCGCCGATTGAAGCGATTTCCACTCCTGTATATATCCCAAGCAAGGGAATACGATTGTCGACGGCCTCCTGTATTAAGATAGCATCTTCCATATCAACGCCGCCATAGCCGGCACATCGGCCTGCACAATCGATATACATGGCAAATAAAGCTTCTTGCCCGTCAATTTGTTCAAAGAGGGCGTTGATTTTTGGCTTCATATAATCCAAATCCAGGGAGCGATACATAAGCCGGAACTCCGTACCTTCTACCATATCCGGTTCAAACATGACAATGCCGTTGCGCTCTTTATCAATTCCCAAACACAATCGGCTGGCATAATTATTTTCATCATATTCACTCCAACGCTCTCCCTGATTGATGCCTAACAGCAGGAAAAAAGGATAGTATTCTTGCGAAATAGCGGAACCAAGCAGCTCATCCATGAACTGTAGCGCCGGTTTTCCGTTGATTTCTAAAATAACAGGGCCATCTGCTTTGGTGACTGTATAATAAGGCGAAGCAGGATGACAGCCGTGCATGATCACGCTGTTCATCTGAATGTCGTCGGAGAAAGTCAGGGCTATGGCACTGTGAACGCTCATTCTGTTGCCAAAGTATTGTTGGGTTTCACTACCCAGGTGATCGCCCTGCATACCCGCGCCGATCAAGTCAGGGAGGAAGCCCAGCCCATTTTCCAAACCATCCAGAAGCCATGTTGCCATCAGCAGGCGCAGGTCGCCTTTCGAGCGGTCTATCGCGTCATAAAACAGCACAACAGGTGAGACTTGCGTTGTTCCAATTTGGGCCAGGCGCTCACCCAGGCGAACGCCGGTTTTTCGTTCGCTTTCTTGCAATCCTTCCTCCGTGAGAATGGTACACTTGCTATCCTCAAACCAAAACAGCGCAATGCCAACTTGGTCGCCAGCATAGCCAAAATATTCATTGGTTATAACACCTACAGCGCCGCCTCCATATATGCAAGACTTATTACCCACCACCTCCGCTACTGCGTTGCGGAGCAGCCTCTGATTATGCCTTGCAGTACAGAAAAGTAAAACCAAATCACATCTTTCTTCTCGATTGGCTTTTGACAAAGCAATCTGTGCTGCGTGCCTTCCGGCGACCACACTATCAGGATTATCACTGTATCCAACTGTTACAAACACAACATATCCCCTCACACCATTGTATCTATAATTCAAAACTGCTGATACAAATCTGAAAACGCCGCCCTTCCCACAAAGGAAAAACCGGCGTTTTTTCAGGCTGTGTTGTATCTATGGTACGGTAAAAGACAGATTTATCTGTCTGCTCTGCCATGCGTTTACCGGTTGAAGTTATTTTGTCAACCCCTATTTTGCCGGGTATGGCTTGCGTGCATATAACGTATTATTATATATTACAGTATACAATGATATTGCGCTTATGTAAATTTAAAAAGTGCGGAAGGACAACGGGACGACCTCCCGCGCCTCTTCTTTCATCCGGGTGTAATCCTGATACAGGACTTCACGTTCAGCGGCAAGCCGGGTAGCCTCCACTTTCCATGCTTTGGTGGAGATATATTGGTGCGCCCGTTCATCACGTCGCGCTCGGCCACGACTTGTCGTTCCAGTATTTCCTGATGTTCGATTTTACTTTTAGTCTCCGCTATTCTCTCGTCTAGTGATTTTTTTAGATACTAATTTGAAGGACATCCTCCTGCATTTTTCCGCACATCAGGCTATGCTTTTGTTGTCTGGAATCGGTATCGACCTGATTTTGCTCGTGATTTCTGGCATTATATCCTATTCGCTCTATAAAAAGTTCGAGTTCTAGATAAAATGGATTAAGTGCCGCCAAGGCCGTACCAGGTTTAACGGGCATCATTATTGACCACTCAAGGCATGTTGAAACGATAATAATAATGACGAATTGCGGTTTTGATGGCAAATAAGGCAAGTCAACCACTATATGTAGTGGTTTTAGAGCAAAGAATGAGCTAAAATAGGACTGAGAAAATGCATTTTTTGCCCCGGTTTCTTGTGGCATTTCTAGATGACATGAGGGCTTTCAGAGTCTATGTTTGAATTTCTCATAACTGAACAATAAGATGATAGAGTATGGTTTTTTCATATAACCCATAAACAGGAATTTGAGGTGAAATGATATGGATAAATACACCAAAGAGGAATTAGCAGAGGCGCTTCGAGCTGTTTCTTCAATCATCCACAAATGTGAAAAAGCACAGGAGAAATTTCCAGAGGGAACTTCCCATCATACACTCCTCAAAAATAGGCTAAAAGCGATGTATATTTCAAAAGCGCTGATTGAGGAAGCGCTTATCATCACGGAGTAAATTTCAGTAAGCAGGGCATTTACAGATTTGGAAATCTGCAAGGCAGGTTCTCAAATTCCAATTTATCAATAAATTTATGAGTATAGAGGTGACCTGATGGCAAAGCACGAATTCGGAATTTTTGAAACAGATCCCGCACCGGAGGCCTCATATGATACTTTTGAACCTGAAAAATATAACTGCATTGCGGTAGACGATGATTACATTGAGCCTTTGCTTGAGAAATTGAGGCTTCTGGAAACATATTCCTACAGGATTTCTCTTCCAATTAAAGGACTTGAATATACTGGAATAACATTGTTGTCACCTTCGGTGCTGCTACAATTTGAGAAAATAATTAATTCAACCGGCTTAACTGGACTGCAAGTCCTATCGGATAAAATTGAAGAAGCAATACAAAGAAACAAGTTTATGATTCATTACGGGCTATAAACTAAATACGAAAATCAGCGGGTGTATTTTCTAATAAAGATACCCGCTTTTTTATACACTTTTTTAGGGACTAAAATAAAAAAGAACAATATCTCTATAAAATTAGAGAAAAGTTTTTAGAATAATTGTGATAATAATTAAAGCGAAATAATGTTGACCGATGCGGTTAATCGTCTTATTATATCATTAACCGAATCGGTTAATGATATTTACGAGGTGAGTCGATTGGAAAAGAAAGTGAAAATTTGAGAAATAGAATTGCTTTTGAAGGCACTGACACTTCAAAATTTAAAGATAACATTGCTCCAAAGCTGGTTATGAAAATACTAACCTTGCTTACCGATAGGTATTTAAGTAAAATGCCTAAAATGTAAATTGATCTTGACAATCTATGTGAAGAATTTGATGAATATATAAATCTATTTAAAAGCAATTTTTTACAAGGGAAAACACCTATAACGTATATTTGATTTAATCAAGACGCTTTATTAATAGAAAGGAGATATGTATGAATTCCTATGTACTTGGTTTTCAGGAAATCAATAAAACCAAACTTGCGATAGTCGGAGGCAAAGGTGCCAACCTGGGGGAGCTATCCAGGATTAAGGGGATACAAATGCCAGAGGGCTTTTGCGTTACTACCGAAGCGTATAAAGAAATTATTGGGAATAACGAGGAGTTTAATTCACTGCTGGACCGACTGTCCCTTCTAAAAGCGGACAACAGAGAAGGCATCAGTGAAATCAGTGCTAAAATCCGCAAGTTCAATAAGGTGTGTGACGGCAGGATCATTGATAAGAAGATATCCACAAAGAAGCTGGCAATCTATGCCTTAAAAGAAGGCGGTACGGAGGAGGAAAAAATTGAGGCCGACCGTCAGAACAGACAGACGCTGACAGACGAGCAAGCTTTGGAGCTTGAGAAGACAGGCAGACAAATTGAAGCCTATTTCGGCCGTCCGCAGGATATTGAATGGTGCCTGTATGAAAATAAATTCTTTATCGTCCAGAGGCGTCCCATCACCACCTTATACCCCATACCGGACGTACAGGACGGGAAAAACCATGTGTATATGTCTTTCAGCCATCAGCAGATGATGACCGATGCCATGAAACCATTGGGGTTATCCGGGAGAAGGAGGATATATACTATCTGTCTTTCGAGGAACTCCGGGAGGCCGTTCGTACAAACCAGCTGGATTACGGCATCATAACGAAGCGAAAAGAAGAATACGAGGCCTATGAGAAATTAATACCTCCCCGTGTAATGACCTCTGAAGGCGAGGTTATATCCGGTGAATACGACACCGGTAATATCCCGAAAGGTGCTTTGGCGGGTATACCTGTTTTAGCCGGGACCATTGAGGGGCGGGCGCGGGTTGTTCTTAAAATGGAGGATGCTCACATGGAGGACGGCGATATTTTGGTCACCGCATTTACTGACCCCAGTTGGACGCCGGTGTTTGTATCCATCAAAGGCTTGGTGACGGAAGTTGGCGGGATGATGACCCACGGTGCCGTAATTGCCAGAGAATACGGCTTGCCCGCAGTTGTAGGCGTAGAAAACGCTACCAGGTTGATTAGAGACGGACAGCGAATTCGAGTAAACGGAGTGGAAGGGTATGTAGAAATCCTGTAAGGTGCTGAAATGATATTTTAAGGTCTGAGAATCTCGGAAGAAAGGATAGGACAAATGATGGAACAAATAAACGCTGACGTTGTTGCTTTCAAAAACAACTGCAAGATAAAGGAATGAAAGGATTAGTAATAGACCTTGACGAGACATTTTCCTGGACAATCCATTACATGGCCGGCGAACTTGCGAAGCTCTATGGAAATCCCCAAAATCTATCAGTAGAAGAATTACGCGAAAGAATCATTGCTCATGATATTTCCTCGTATTGAAAGTCAATTTTTAATAACGAATTAATAGAGAGCTATAAAATTAAACTTAAGAGTTATTGGGAGTGATAAAGTATCCAAAATAAAACATAGGTTGTAAGTTTTATAAATATGAATCAAAGGGGTTAAATTATGGGCAATAATGATTATTTGAGTGACTTTTTTAGATGAACAAAGAATACAAAACAATTTGCTTGAAAAAGAATTTGATAAAATTAAAGTTGAAGAGAAAAAAGAGCTTGATGAATATAGAAAAAGAAAAATGGGTAAAAAATTCTTTTGATGTTGAGTTCTAATATTTTACTGTCGGATACAAAATGGTTACAATTATAGTTACAAAGTACACCCTGCCGCCAAGGCCCTACCAGGTTCAAGCGGCACCTTTTTTGTAGCCTTAAGGCACGTTGAGTTTGTAGTAAAAGGATAGAAAAACGTTAAAGCCTTGAAATTGCTGGTTTTTAGAAGCAAATTATGTTCCTGCAAACACAAAAAGCTTATGGTTGTATGCGGAAACATTTCCATGTTCCTCTTGTAAATGATAAATTAAACAATGAAATAAATGATTCCCTAATATCAACAAATAATAAGCTTGAATATAAAGATTTAGAAGAGATTTATGCGATTGTTATGGAAAAAATATCGCTTAAGCAAAACAATAATGTCTTTGATGTTGTCATAAATAAGAAGTATGCTAAAAAGGAAAATGGCGAAAGGAAAGTAAAGGATATCATATAGTTTATGAAATGAAAAGGAGAAAACAAACTATGGCCGATTTATAGAAAATCGCTCCTGAAAAACCATGGACTCGTCCCGGAGGAGGTTCAGAATCAAAGAAGTATCAAGCATGTATGATGTGACTGCTCACAATCTTCGATATTATAAAGATACGGGATTGATAAAAATATATATTACAGTTAAATATTATTAAGCAGAGGCGGTTGAGTAGTTTTGAATCAAAACAGTGTAAGCAATGACAAGCTACTGAAAATTATTAACGTACAGACTGAAGTGGTTCAGCAAGGAATGAATCTGAGCAATATTATGGATTTAGTGACACAGCGAACTCAGCATATTACTAATGCGGATGGTGCTTCTGTCGAATTAGTCGAGAAAAGGGAACTCGTGTATAGCGCTACATCTGGAATTGCCGAGAAATTCCTGGGTTTAAGATTGGACATGGAAAATAGCCTCTCGGGTGAATGTATAAGAGTGGGAGTGCCTTTGATTAGCAACGATATTGAAAGTGACGACCGAGTCAATAAAAATGCATGTAGGCAGATCGGCCTTAACTCCATGATCGTAGTTCCTCTAATCTTCAGAAATGATATTGTTGGCGTAATAAAGGTTCTTTCTGCGAAGGCTGGTCATTTCAATGATGACAATATTAAAATACTAGAACTTATGTCAGGACTCATTGCCGCGGCGATGTTCAGTGCAATGAGAAATGAGGAAAGTGAGTTGTTTTATAAAGCCACACATGACAGCCTGACAGGAATATCGAATCGCTCCGTATTCTATGACCGTTTACGGCAAAGATTGTCACAGGCTTTAAGAAAACATGAGAATTTCGGAATCATTTCGCTTGACATGGATGGGTTGAAAGAGATCAATGATAATTGGGGACATCGAGCTGGAGATGCGGCAATCAAAGAAGTCGCGTTGCGAATTAACAGCACGTTGCGCGAATCGGACACAGTTTCCAGGCTTGGAGGAGATGAATTTGGAATTATTGCCACAACAGCGGTAGATCGAAATGATCTAAGATCATTGATTGAGCGAATAGATTGCGAAATTATTAAACCGTTTGAATTTGAAGATCAGAAAATAAATCTCAGAGCCAGCATCGGATATGCCCTTTTTAGTGAAGATGGCATTGACCTGGATGTTTTGATTGAAAAAGCAGATAAATCTATGTATGAAGTGAAAAGAAAACAAAAGGGACAGGGGAATGTACGCTGATTTAATAAATTTCAATTTCCAGTACAAGAAATTACCCAAGGTTAATATACAATAACCCATATGCACAGGAAATGATCACTTTGACCAAAGAATACAAGATTATGGTCGGTAAGGCGAATAACTTATTTGACCCAATGGTAACTTATGATTGCTTGACTGTAAAATCTCAAATTAATTCTAAAAAATAATCAGAAAATGAGATCAAACCTAAGAGCTAGATTTTTCTGTAGTAAAAATTCTTATTAACACCAGCCTAATGCATATAGCTATAATGGTATATACAGGCAAACCATAAAAATGTTTCCATTTAAGCAATTGGTATAATCCACCCCATACCATAATTGGTTCCAGGATAAAGCACAAGATAGCTGCCACCCCTAAGCTAGCCAATAAGAAACTACTCCATGTGCCAAAATACTGATAAATAAGGGAGAATATTATGGGTAAGCTTGCTAAATTCAATGACGTTAGAGGAGGAAATATTGGAATTATATCGGTAGGATAATCCCATAAAATTAATTCCTCACCTATTTCTACGAGACCTAAAGTCACTATGGTGGTCAATGCTGCATACAAGCTAATTTCAGCTAATCTTGTTTTGTCAACTATTTTCCACCAGACATACACCGAAAAGATTAATAAGCAAAGCAGAAGCCACCATCTCAAGTGAAACAAATCTTCACGTAACCAATCATCAATGTGAATGGAAGTCAAATGCCTTTGTATTTTTACATCGGGAGGTATCTTCGAGATTGCTAAAAACATATTCCACCTTCTCTGGATTAATGATTTTATATAAGCCACATTATATGTTTTTTCTTGCTTGGATATTTTGTTGTGCTTGTGCTTTTTTAAACTTTTCCGTATAGGCCAACGTTTTAATTACTACAAACCTAATAAATATAGCCATACCAGAATAAATGGGAAATCCATAATAATATTTCCATGATAATAATTGGTAAAACCCACCCCAGACTAGGATTGGCTCAAAGATAAAACAAAATACAGTTGCCATGATAAAAGTAGCCCATAGAAAACTTTTCCATGTACCAAAATATTGATAAATTAGGGAGTATATTATAGGTAAACTGGCTAAATCAATAGCTGTAAGAGGTGGGAATACTGGAATTATATCAATAGGATAATCCCATAGTGTTAATTCCTCACCTAATTCGTCGAGGACTAAAGTAATAATAATAATTAATGCGGTACATAAACTAATTTCATGCAATCTTTTTTTATCAACCAATTTCCACCAAGCAATTATAGACACGAAAAATAAAGCAAGGAGAAACCACCATCTGAAGTGAAATAATCCACTTCGTAGCCATTCTTCAATACGTAAGGAAGTCAATTCCCTTTGTATTTCTACATCATAAGGTATTACTGAAACCATAAATATCATTGCCACATCCCTCTAATTATTGATATCATTATTATAAAAAAAAACTTAATTTATATGTACGCTTACTAACTGATATTCCAAGACAACCTAGATAAGAAACAAATCAACATATTTAATATGGCGGTATCTGCATTTATATACGCTATTAGGGATTTCTTAGTGAGGGTTGATGTGGGTATATCAAAGTTGGTTGGCACGAAGGGGCTGTAGTGAGGTTGGAAGCGATGGCAGGCGATAGTGTTCGGTAGGTAGCAATACTTTGCTAAAAAGAGTGGAGCGATATACTTTTTTATTTCATAGGGGTATCAATTTACTAAATATTTATAATTATAAGTTTAGATGTTAGCGGATTTAATGAAGTTAATATATCCCTTTCACCGTCTCGACACATATTGAGTACGTGGTAAGGGTAGAGAGGTGAAAGCCTTGGGATACAACGTTTTGGGGAATTGAGGTAAGATACGGAAAGCCGAGGGGTATTAACTCTCGGCTTTTTATTTACTCATACCTAGTTATAGGATAATATGACTGTTTACATATCAAGAAACAAGAAAAACTAGAATATTGAAAACATTTTTAATTTTTAGCAGAATATTAGTGTTTTGCGTTGAATAACTCATAAAATAAGGTTATTATGGTCATGAATTATGCACTTGCAGTAAATTAGTGTAAAAAGGTTCTAGAAAATGCTCAAAACATCTTGACAATTTTTAAATAGGAGTGTTAGATACAAATGGATTTTAAAACTAAGCTATACATGGGTTTTGGCAGCCTTTTGTTGTTGATGATGATCCCTTTGGGTATTGGTTTTAGTATTATTAGCCAATTAAAAAACTCCATGGATGAAGTTATGATAGTCCGGTATGAAAAGGTTCGCTTAGCGGATTTGGTTAATGATGAGACTTACAAGATTAGCCGTTATCTCAGAGATCTCATATTGTTAGATAATGATAAAGACAGCGTGCAAAAAAGAATTGAGCAAATAGAAAACTCCCGGGAAAACAGTTTAACTGCTCTGAATACCTTGGATAAAATTGTTATTAGGCCGCAGGCTAAAAAATTAACATCTCAAATCAAGTTGATGAGTATTTCTTATATTGATTTTCAGAAAGAGATAGAAGCAGATGTTAAGGACGGACGAAGAAATGATGCCAGGCATCTTTTATTAGCCAGTGATCAAAAGTTCAGAGATCAATTGTATGGGAGCAATGGGAGTATTAAGAAGCTTAAAGAACTTGAAGAGCAGACCATGAGTGATTTGGTAGATCAGGCGAGGCATAGTTACCAGCAAGCCATACGAATATATTCTATCTTTATAATCCTGGGTTTGCTGTTCGGTATGGGTATTATAATCTTATCAATTCGCAGTATAACCAGTAATATTAATAAAGTAACTGTTGCCATAAACAAAGTTGCCTCCTTAGGTCCACGAGATGAGCTTCCCCGTGTGGAAATATTCACCCAAGATGCCATAGGAGAAATTGCAAAAGCATTCAATGAAATGGCCAGCGCCCTGGAGGAGCAGGTTAAAAAGCAAAAAATGTATAATAAAACGTTGCAGGAACAAAACTGGTTGAAATCAAAAATTGCCAAAATTTCCACAATGTATTCAGGAGTCAAGGATTTACAAACTTTTGCTAGCTTATTGATAAATAAATTAACTCCGGTAGTTGGTGGAAATTACGGTGCTTTTTATATGTTAGAAAGCCAAGAAGAGCGATACTATCTCTCCCAAATAGCTGTCTATGCCTTTGACAAACGGGATATAACCTGCCCTAATTTCCAACTAGGAGAGGGGCTGGTAGGACAATGTGCATTAGAAAACAGAATCATAACTTTAACCCAAATTCCCGATAATTATATTAGGATTAACTCCGGGCTAGGCTCAGCACCGCCTAAAAATATTATAATCTATCCGGTGGAATTTGAAGGGCAAGTTTTGGCTGTATTGGAGCTGGCAACTTTGGAGGAATTTAACCCTATACAGCAGGAACTGCTTGAGCAGGTGTTAAGTAATGTCGGTATTACTATTGATAGAATAGTTAACTACATGCAGGTGGAAAAACTA
This sequence comes from Desulfofarcimen acetoxidans DSM 771, assembly GCF_000024205.1. Taxonomy (NCBI): domain Bacteria; kingdom Bacillati; phylum Bacillota; class Clostridia; order Eubacteriales; family Peptococcaceae; genus Desulfofarcimen; species Desulfofarcimen acetoxidans. The sequence goes on along the minus strand of NC_013216.1, from coordinate 2,349,060 downwards.
CTCAAGGAATCCCAGGTATTAACTGAAGAGTTGCAAACCCAAGCCGAGGAATTGCAAATCCAGCAGGAGGAATTAAAAACCTTTAATGAAAAACTGGATGAACAGTATAAGTTTTCTCACCAACGGGCGGTTGAATTAGAAAATATCAAAGTTGTTCTAGAGGAAAAAGCAAGTCAATTGGAGCTTAATTCCCGGTATAAGTCAGAGTTTCTCTCTAATATGTCTCACGAGTTACGAACACCCTTGAACAGTCTTTTAATTCTTGCTCAAATGCTGGCTGAAAATGATAATAGTAACTTAACCCATAAACAAGTTGAGTATGCGGAGACAATTTTATCTTCCGGCAGGGATTTATTAAGTCTAATTAATGATATTTTAGACTTATCCAAAGCAGAAGCGGGTAAAATGGATGTTTGCCCCAGGGTAGTGAAGTTAAAGGCTATACAAGAGTTTTTAAAACGACAATATCTACCTGTTGCTATCCAAAAAGGTATTACTTTTACTATACAGCTTAAAAATGGTCTGCCGGAGACTTTTATTACCGATGAACAAAGATTGCTGCAAATACTTAAGAATTTATTATCTAACGCTTTTAAATTTACGGAGCAGGGAAGTGTACTTCTTAGTATACGAAAGGCAGAAAAAAGGTTCACAGATAAACAGATACTCTTCGATAATGCTTCGACAATGTTAAGTTTTTCTGTTTCTGATACTGGTGTTGGAATTCCCCGGGACAAGCATATTATGATTTTTGAAGAATTCCGGCAGGCAGACGGGACAACCAGTCGTAAATACGGCGGCTCAGGCTTAGGTTTGTCCATCTCCAATAAAATTGCCATGTTGCTGGGTGGTTTTATTGAATTAGAAAGTGAAGAAGGTAAAGGCAGTACTTTCACACTTTATTTACCCTATAGTTTAGACAGTATTACGGCTGAAGCTGCATTGGGCGTTGAAGCAGCGGCAGAGCCGGATGAGCCGGTTATTGATGAACCTGGTGAAGATAATGCCGGTGAAGATAATGCCGGTGCAGCAATGGCAATAGATCATCATCGAGACTGGTTGGCGGGCCGAAAAATATTAATAGTAGATGATGATTTGCGAAATGTATTTTCTCTAACAGTAGTTCTTGAAAAACATGGGGTGAAGGTATTATTTGCAGAAAACGGTAAAGAAGGTATTAATGCTTTAAGGGAAAACCCTGATATTGACCTTGTACTAATGGATATTATGATGCCGGAAATGGACGGATATGAAGCCATGCAAACAATCCGACAAATACATGAATATGAAACATTACCGGTAATAGCTCTGACTGCCAAGGCCATGAAAAATGACCGAGAAAAGTGTATTGACGCGGGAGCCTCTGATTATATAAGTAAGCCGGTCAATGTAGAGCAGCTGCTTTCATTAATACAGGTATGGTTATATAAATAGGTGGTGACGAAATGGGTATTAATGAAGCAGCCAGTCAAGCAAAATATAATGAACAATTAGGAAAGCTTGAAATTCAGCTCCTTAATTATAGTAAGTATTTATGTTCACTTAGAATATGAATACTGTAATGGTTACTTTGGGGAAAAAGGAAGGAGCCGTTAATTTCAGCTCCTTCCTTTTTTACATTATTTTAACCAAATATCTTTTATTTGATCTGCTTGTTCTTGAGTGATAATTCCTGCTTGAACTACTTCGTCTAATCTTTTAACTTTTGCTTTTTTCCAATATTCACGACGTTCCTCTTTAGGCAAATTCTTTATTTTTTCCCATTCTGCTTTTCTTTCAGCCATTTTCGATTGGCGATAATCAACCCACTTGTTGGCTTGCTCCTGAGATATAATCTTTTTGGAAACAAGTTCGGTCATCTTTTCATTGAAATTATACTTTCCGTGACATACTTGAGAGCAAATCTGATTTGAAACCGGTGAGATATCCGTATTAGCAATGGCACTGCTTCCGAAAGATAGTACAGAGCTACCAATTATGATTGCTCCAATAAATCTTTTGATCTTCGGTGTTCTATTCACATAATCCCACCTTTCAGCTATTTTAGTAAACCTAACAAAATATTTATTATGCTTAGTTTAGGTTCACATTAATCTTATTTTGAGCTTTTTTTAATGAAAATATTAATCCATTTTCTGCACTTATTATAAAAAAAGACTATTAAAAAGAATGATAAATTAAATATTTTGATGATCATTTTTACTGAAAGTTGGGGGTAGGGTAATTTATACTATGAAACCCCAATAACGTAATTAAGTTAAGAGGTGTGCCTAGCGGTATATCTTTTTTTATATTTTACGAGATAGGGGGAATTTAAATATGGTTTAAAAACAAAAACGCAAGTTTGATATGCATGTTAGTGATAAAGAATTACAGAAAAAATTAGAGCAAGATGATAATTACGAAATTTTGAAAGCACCGACAAAGTAAGAAAAAAGCGTTCAATTTTTCTTTAGATGTAGGCGTATACGGTTGAGTATGGATCAAATGACTACCAAACTTATTTAATGTGAGAAAATTAAGGGTTCTTTTGATAAATTAATTTGTGGATTCACAGTTTAAATTTTCAATTAACAAGCGGATACATGTAGGTTATAATGTTGATAAGTAGGGTTATGATTCTGGTATAACCTGGGAGCGTGCTTAAAATAAAAAGTTTTATTAGGCTTTAGCTCATAACAATATATTTTTTGAATTAATGACGATTCTCAATATATAGCAGATAAAAATAAGAATTGCGGGTTTTTCAGCAACCTCCTAGGTTTATAAAAATTTTAAGGAGGGATAGGTATTCGTTATTTATTAGGTTCCACAACTTTAAAAGGTAAAATGATTAGACCAATAATTACAGTTATTACAGTTATTTTTATAATTGCTATGTCTGGTATATATTTAGTAACAAGATCGGAGATTGGTAATTTGATTTCCGAACAGGAGGAAAGTAAGTATGAAATGATTAATGATAGAATATTAAGTGATATTGACGTTATATCACAAAAAGCTAAAATGGCATTAGTACATATTACATCTAATCCTGAGATTCAAAAAGCTTTTGCCGAAAGAGATAGAATAAAATTGCAAGAATTAACAATGGGTACTTGGAATCAAGTTAAAAGTGAAGGAGTTGAGCAATTTCAATTTCATACAGCTCCCGCTACTGCTTTTTTACGATTACACTCACCCCAAAAATATGGTGATGACCTTTCCTCTTTCAGAGCAACAGTTGTTGAATCAAATAAAAATAAAAAGATTATTGCAGGCTTAGAAGAAGGTAAAGGTGGTGTTGGTTTTAGGGTTGTTGCTCCAATGTATTATAACGGTGAATATGCAGGCGGCTCAGTGGAATATGGCATGTCACTAACTAAAGACTTACTAAATAAATGGAAAGAGTCTACTGGTGGAGATGTGTTTTTCTATCTTGATATTAAAGATTCGGTATCGTGGAACAAAGAAAATGACAAATCCTTTCTAATTGGTACTGCTGAAAAAGATATTTTAGCAGTTAACTCTGATAAAATTAATACAATAATGAAGAGTGATGCCTTTGGTGTTATAAACAATGGACAAAATGCTGCTATTGTTGTTCCTGTAAAAGATTATCAAGGGAATCCGATAGCTTATGTTAAATGTAATTTAAATCGTTCCAACACTATATCACAATATAATAGAATTTCTTACATAATGATGAGTATCTGCTTATTAACGCTGATTGTTATTCTTGGTGCCGCTTACTTCATTCTTTCTAAAGTATTGAATCCTTTAAATGCTCTTGAAAAGAAACTTTCTGTAGTAGCCAATGGTGATTTAACTATGGATATTAGCATGCAAAGTGAAGAGCTTGGTGCTTTAGCAGCCCCAATTAATAAAATGATATCAAACCTTAAAGAGATTATTACGGAAATTAGTGATAGCTCTACAAATTTGGCTTCCTATAGTCAGGAACTAAGTGCTAATACGGAAGAGACAACAGCAATTGCTACTGAAACAAGTGTAAAGACTACTAGTACTACTGCTATAATGCAGAAAACTGTTAATAATACCTTAGCAATTAAAGAGGCAATCTTAGATGCTTCTAAAGAGGCTGAGAAAGGTCAAAGCACTATCGAAATAGTAACTGGAACTATGAATGATATTACTACGGCAACTAACAACATTACAAATGTTATTAAAGAATTAAATGACAATTTGACAAAGATTAGCTCTTTTGTTGAAAGTATCTCATCAATTGCCGAACAAACTAATTTATTAGCTTTAAACGCAGCGATAGAAGCTGCCAGAGCAGGAGAGAATGGCAAGGGATTTTCAGTTGTAGCTGAAGAGGTTAAAAAATTAGCCGAAGAATCAGCTAATACTTCTAAGCAAATAAAATCTTTAGTCGGTTTTATTCAGAGTCAGTCCGATCAAGCGGTTAAAGAAATGGTAATTAATATTTCTAAAGTTGAGAAAGGTGTTTTTGTTGTAAATAATGCTGGACAATCCTTTGATAATATTATCAGTAAAGTAATTGCACTTACTTCCCAAATAGAACAAATAACTGAAGGTGCTAAAGAAATCTATGAGACAATCTCTGATGTTGCTCAATCTACCAAAGAGTCTACTTCTTCAATGGAGGAGATAGCATTGTCAGTTGAATTTATGGTACAATTATCCGAAAAATTAAGTAGAATTACTAACAGATTTCAAGTTTAATTTACTGTTATTATTGAAACACTAAATAATCGGCACAGACATAAACAAGTAAGTATGTGGTAATACAATAGTAGGGCTAAATTTAGCTCTACTTTTTTATTTTAATTACATATATAATTCTATGCAATTTTAAAAAATTAATATAGATACTCTTAAACATGCCAAATATAATCTGGCGGTTAACTTGAAGCCTGGAGACACAGAACTTGAGAAGGCCCGTACCAGATGAATATTCCGGTGCAATCTTCACCGGAATATTCATTGGATAGTGATTATCACGGTAAAAGGTAGTTGAGAGTATTAAAGTGAGTTGTAGTGCAGATTTGCCGATATAAGTTTATTATGTGGATTTATACTCTTAAAAATCCTAATTAATGATTATGATCCCACAGATTTTTTTAGTATTTATTTTACATCACGTTTTCTATACTAACTCACCTTGAGCAGCTGCTGTTAAAAGTGTTTGACCTATACCCACAAGAAAATTTCCAAGAGAATTTTGTTCATTAATATTCAAATAATTTATTAATAATATGCCAATCAATGCAGATAATAATGTAAACTGTTGGGGCGGTAATGATAACAGCCATGAAGAATTGCCAATATTATTAGTTCTAGCTTTAGAACTAATATTTATTTCTTCAAATGATTTTTGGTTTTCATTCATAATTTGGAGTGTTCACTTCCTTAGTATAATAATATTAGGCCGCCTAAAATTATATATGTATATATATATGTTTATCTTATACATATGGTTCATAGGGTATAGAGTCAGGATGCTTAAATTAGTTATGCATTGCATTTAGACTGGAAGACAGTGCGAAAGTGTGTCGATATGACGGACTTCAACGAACCGGTTAACAAGCCAGCTTCAGAACAGCGTTTCTGCCCCAAACTGGACCCCTATAAGCCGACTATTGACGAATTGTAACTGCTAAAATAGAATGTACAAAAATCATTAATTAAAGATGTACAGCAATTTACAGATAGTACCTTTCCGTGTATGATGTAATCTTTAAGAATATACATCACGGAGAGGACAAAATGATGCAAGAAAAAATGTGGGAAATGTATTACAGAATACAAGAGTTAAAGCGTATGGGTTAAACAAATCACAGATAGCAACGGGTATAGAACATCTTAACGCTCACTCATTAGTGTAGAGAAGATAAGCTGGCTTAAAAAGGCAGCACTCTTAATTAAACTAAAAGTATCGAAAAGGAATTGATTTTAAAGCTATTATGTAATAAAATAATACCTAGATATGCTATGTATAGATATATGATTGTTGCGAAAGGGGGATTTTCTTGAGTGTAAATAAAGAGTTGCTAAAAGGAAGTACGGTTATTCTGGTTTTAAGTTTACTAGACCGAGAACCAATGTACGGCTACCAAATGATAAAGGAAATTGAAAACAAATCGAGTGGGGTTTTTAAATTTAAAGAAGGAACACTCTATCCTATTTTACACTCATTAGAGGCTGATGGCATGATTAACGCCAATTGGTGGGGAAATGAAGGCAGTCGTCAAAGAAAGTATTATCAAATTACCAAAAAAGGGAACCTTTATTTAAAGGATAAACAACAAGAGTGGGTAACATTTCGTTCAGCAGTTGATAAATTTCTAACGAGGGAGGCTTATGTATGGTCATAACTGAGAATGATAAAATAATGGCATATATCAATGACGTATGCTCACAAATAAAATTCCGTGAAGTTCATAATGAAATTAAAATTGAACTTATAAGCCATTTTCAAGAGATTGTTGAAGGATATTTGTTGGATGGTTTTTCTGAGAATGAAGTTGTTAGCAAAGCAATTAATCAGATGGGTAGTGCAGAAATAGTAGGAAAACAACTTAACAAAGTTCATAAACCGAAACCAGAATGGAGTATCTTATCTATAAGCCTTATTTTCGTTAGCTTAGGTTTATTAGCAATGCATTTTATTGAAAAACAAGGATTGTTCACAGCTACCCCTATCCCTATATTTACTAGAAGTTTAATTTTCATAATTATTGGAGCAGTCATTGGAACTGGATTATATTTTTTTGATTATAGAAAATTAGAACCCTATTCTAAACATATCTATCTGGTTAGCGTATTAACTTTAGTGATTGTAATTATTTTGGGTCAACGTTTTAATGATAATCTCTATTTAAGAATAGGGCCGCTTTATCTTAATATTGTAGATATTAGCCCATTATTATTAAGCATAGCTTTATCCGGCATTTTTAATAATTGGGATTGGAATAAACCTAAGAAGTTATTTCAGGGCTTGTTATTATGCGTGGTGCCGCTAATACTTATTTTGGTAATTGGTTCAATGTCTAATAGCATTATTTACTCTATAACTTGTATTATACTTATGATAGTTTCAGGGGCAAGATACAGAAATTCCTTAGTGTATATTGGTATAGTCTCAGGTATGATGATTATGTTATCAATTATAAGTACCCCATACAGATTATTTATTAACCCCGAAAAAGAATTTTTAGGTAGTGGCTGGACTATACAGTTAAGCAAGTTAATTAGCAATTCTGGGCTTTATGGACATGGATTCACTCAAAAACTAAAAAATATACCCTACCTGCATACTGATTTTATGTTTTCCTACATAACTGTTACTTTTGGTTGGATTGTAGGGAGTGTTCTGGCTGCTTTGGTTGTTATATATATAATACGTATATCAAGTATAATATCAGTAGTAAAAAACAATTATGCCAGACTTCTTATTAGTGGATTTGTTACCATCTTTGCCCTCCAGTTTTTATGGAACATATTCATGAATTTAGGGTTGGCTCCTATAAGTGGGGTTGGGCTACCTTTTATGAGTTTTGGTGGTACGCCGTTAATTTTCAATGCTGCAATCTTGGGCATAATTTCTAGTATTTACAGACGAAGGTATGTTTCAAAAACTGTAATTAATAATAGCTAAAATATAGGATTTAGATGCTCCGCATTGTTGAGGGACATCGGTTTCTTGAACATGTGGATCAAGAGAAAGCAGGTCAAAATGGCTGCATACATGAAAAATATCATTCCTTTTCTGGAATATTAAAGCCTCGATTTTATCAAGAACACTAAACAGCAAGGATTAAAAGGAGTGGTTAAAGGAATTTATTGAAAGTAATGCACTTCATCTGCTCAGTGTTAGAGAAGGAAGTAAATACCTAAAGGTAGAATAGAAATGCCTGAGCTGGAGAGAAAGACCGGGCTGAAGAATTTCGAAAACGTGCGATGGGTGCCGGTAGTTATGATGAAACTTATAAATAATCAGCCAAATACTGGTGAGATACTGTTTAGTAAAGATGGAAGTCCTGGAATCGCATATTACATTGATGAGAAGCCGATAAAAATGATACCGTCTGGTGGTATTTTAAGGCTTACGGTAAAAACTGATTGTATATTGCCAGAATACTTAACATTAGTTCTAAACTCATTTGTTATCCGGCAACAAATGAAAAGAGATGTGGGAGGATCTATTATACTCCATTGGCGATTTGAGCAAATAAAAAATGTTCTGATTCCAATTGTGGAAGAATATATTCAACGGCAAATAAAAGAAAAAGTAAAAAAGGCCTTTGAACCACGCAAAAAGGCCCTAGTTATTTTGGATTTAGCAAGGAGAAGTATTGAAAATGCAATTGAAACAAACGAGAATAACGCTATTTCTTGGCTAAATGCCGAGGTGGACAAGCTGGGAGTGAATTTGAATGGCTAATAATTACCGGGATTGGGTGGGGCTAATAGACATTAATATAGACTTTTTCTCCGCATTTATAAAATCATGGATTGCATTTAATAGCTGGTACAGATCTGTATACGCTGAGAGAACTGACAGAGTCATTATTGATAAACTTAAAAATGAAGATAATGATTTTAAACATTACATCCTAAGTTTAATAAGTGGTACTTCTTCAGAGTCTGAGAATTTTCGTGTCAATATCGGTAATCTACATACCGCACTAGAAAATTCCGCCATTAACACTCAGGAAAGAAGTAGAAGAAGAGAGCGCATCACTTTCACGAGCATTGCAACCAATAATCCTAAAAATAGTGTCCCTTGGACAAACCATTACCAAAACAAGTTCAAAATTACTCGCACAAATAGTATGTTACCTGCGATTATATCGAGAGAGTATCGTGACAACTTCACCCCCTATTCAACAATACCTCTTACTGCTTACCAATTCCCTAACATATTGTGATATAATACCCTTGGTGGTATAAATGAAAACCAAAATTCTCTTATTAGTATAGAGCTTCAAAGAGATAAAATTAAAAGCGCATCAGTAGATGCGTTTTTTTAACAGAGCTTTTAGTGGGTGGTGGTAAATTGAAATATCTTTGGCTTATAACGCTTTGGATTAGTTTTGGCACAATTCATAGTTTGCTCGCTTCTACCCGTGTTAAGGGTTGGTTTCTAAATAAGTTAGGGAAATATTTTGCGTTTTATGGTTTAGCGTATAATTTAATCTCTACAGTAATGGCATTGTCTATTTTTCTATTTATGCAAACAATGAATTCAAACACTATAATAAATTATAGTTATCCCTGGGATATGATACAAAAATTATTGTTAGCTGGTTCTGTGATAGTCATGGCAATTGCTTTTTTAAAATATGATTCTCTTGAATTTTTGGGTATCCGTCAAATTATGATTTTCTTCTCTAAGAATTTCCTACTCGTAAATTCACAGCAGCACTTTATAAATACTGGACTGTTTAGGATAGTACGTCATCCGATATATTTAGCTGCGATAATTTTTCTATGGTGTAAAAGTAAAACCGTGGCCGATATTATATCAAGTGCTATTCTTACTATGTATATTATTGTTGGCTCTGTTTTTGAGGAAAGAAAACTGGCATTAAGGTATGGTCAAGATTATCTTGATTATAAGAAGCAAGTGCCGATGTTTATACCCTTTTTTAAAAAAAGGGTATATTAGCACGTAGTTGGTTATCTCAGCTAATCCATAGACATATGTGTGATCGCAGAATACTCTTTAGCCATCAATTACCAATAAAAAAATCGCCAATAACAGCTTGTATGAGTACGGAATTCTTATTATATAAGGGTGAAAGTGGGTTTAACGCAGAGTTATAACATACTCCAGAATATCGAAAATATTATTTCAAAAGAACTTGTACACTAGCGGTATAAATTTGTCTGTGGGCAATACCGGCGAGTCACTTACCCTGGGGCCAGTTAGCGGTATGGACACCTACAGGGGAATAAGAATGAGCCGCATATCGTCTGACATGCACCCTTATAACAGCACCTACACAAGCAACCCGTCAATAGGCAGTTCAACTCATAAATGGTATCAGCTTCGGGCTTATTATGTTACCTCCGGGGACATGCGCTTTGAGGAAAAGAACTGTGCAATATGCGGTAAACCCCTTAAATCCGGCGACATACTGCATTTGCTGGTTCACACGATACACGAAGAACATGGCACCATGACCATACCAATCATGATCAATGCAAAGGCATCCCGAAGGTGCTTACTATTGACATTCCAGAGACTGAGGATGAGTATTCCCTTGACTCTGACGGCGAGGTTAGAAAGCGAATAGTCCTGGCTTACGAAGAAGTGGATGAGGATGTTACCGAGTTAGAACCTGGCTATTTCCTAGACGAGAAAAACGGTTATTTTATGAAGGAAGCGTTTAAGACCAAGATAGCCAGGGAGGGAGTTGAATCGAAGAATACACCGCATGGCATTAAATTTTTCGAAGGTGATAAAGAAGTTACCCTGGACGAAATACTGGAAGAAGTAGAGATATTCCCAGAGGAACAGATTAACGGAAATGAAGCGGTAACTACCTCCCTGGTAAAGAGAAGGGCGGTAAAGAGCAAAAAGGTTAATATTGAGGTAGGTAAACTGGCTGATAAAACTGAGGAAGTCGAGATTGAGCCGGGGGAGCAGGCAGAACAAACTGAGGAAGTTATAGAAGGGCGTGAATAACGTCTTTTTTTATTTTCTTTAAAGGGGGACGGGTTAAGTGGATGACGCAATTATCAAAGGAGCATTAGAGCAAGGTATATGGGTGGCACTATTCGTTTCCCTTTTCTATTACCAGCTAAAAGAAAGTAAGCATCGGGAAGAACGGTTAATGGCTTTTATTGATGACATCGCACAGCAGTTTAAAATACTGGACAGTAGGACTACCAAGATTTACAGCGATATTGAGGACATTAAAAAACAACTTAAGGGTAGGAGGGCTTCTAATGGTTAATATTAGCGTAGATTTACTTTCGGTAGGAGCCAAGTGGCCTTTTTGTTTATATTTGGTTCTCAATACAACGCATGCAAAATATCCCCCTATATAGCTGTTCTTTATAACGATGGTGATGATTCTCATAGGTGTAGAATTGATTCCCATTACAATAATCGGGGGAGTTCTACATGACAAAAAAATCTCAAAGCATGTGGAGTGTGTGAGGAAAGAAAGAAGATAAACAATTGTTGTACTTATTGGGTTTGCGATAAGATTAAAATATGCTCCTGTAGGCAGTAAAAGCTATACAGTTGTCAAGGGAAACATGGTAATGTTATTCTTAAGGACAGAAAAGAATATGTAAATATGGAGTGTTAGAGATGAAAGTAGATAAAGGAATTGAGATGCTTGAAATATCAGCCAATGTAATGGGAAAACCAGGCATCATTTACCCAACACTGATTTGGAGTAATGATGAAGTAGTTCTTATTGATGCCGGATTTCCGGACCAAATCGCTTTGTTTCGAGATGCATTTAAAAAAGCTGGAGTACCATTTAACAAATTAAAGATAATAATTCTTACGCATCAAGACATTGACCATATTGGAAGTCTTTTGAGTATTCAAACAGAGCTGCCTAATGTTAAGGTACTTGCCCACGAAGAAGAAAAGGCATATATACAGGGTGATAAATCTCCGATTAAGGTGGCACAACTAGAAGCCAGACTGAACTCTCTATCACCGGAGGGGAAAGCGATATATGAAAAACTTAAAGCTGGATTCCAAAATTGCAAAGCTAAGATTGATAAGACCTTGATGGGTCAGGAGGAATTACCATACTGTGGTGGCATTACTGTTATTTATACGCCAGGGCATACACCTGGACATATTTGTCTGTACCATAAACAAAGTAAAACACTAATATCTGGTGATTTGTTGAGTATAGAAGAAGGGCGACTTATCAAAACTCCATCATTTGTTGATTTTGATAATGATTTAGCTAAGAACTCATTAAAAAAACTTATTCAATATGATATTGAAAAAGTCATATGCTATCACGGGGGTTTGTTTAAAGATAAAACAAACACTAGGATTGCAGAGTTAACCGGCAATAAATAAAGATATCTGCGATAGGAAGGTTGACTTAATGGTTGCAAGTCCATTATGAAAATTCGAATACAATGAAGTCTAATTTTTGAAAAAAATTTTACACAGAGTTGTTGTTCAAAAAGAGAAATCTATGTCAGAATCGTTAGAGGAGAAATAAATTTCCTTTTTTAGGAATATGTAAGCCGCAAAGAGCTATCCTTCAAAAAGAATTTATTAAGAAAGTTAAAAAAGAAAAATTAATTGATTGGAATTTTATCTTCATGCTTTGGGAAATGCCGGAGCGTGAGTTTCAATATCTAATCATTGATTACATGACTGCATTAAGGCATTGTTTACATAAAAAGGATATGGATAATATTAGAACTTTAATAATAACTAAGTCATGGTGGGATACAGTAGATACCTTTGCTGTGAGTATTACAGGAGTATTATGCCTTAATTATTTGGAACTTATTGAAAGTCATATATTAAAGTGGGCTGAGAGCGATAGTACTTGGCTTGTTAGAACTGCTATTTTGTTTCAGTTAAAATATAAAGAAAAAACCGATACAGAATTGCTCAGACTAATTATCACTAAAAACAGTAACACAAAGGAATTTTTTATTAATAAAGCTATTGGATGGTCGTTAAGAGAGTATTCTAAAACAAATAGAGAATGGGTAAAGAAATTTATCGAAAATAATGCACTTCACTCGCTAAGCGTAAGAGAAGGAAGTAAATATCTATAATTATTTCTTGTGCATTAATTGCTGAATGTATTTCTCAGGGACTCTTATATCGTTATTTTAATTCTAAAGAGGAAATTTCCGTTAAGTTCATAAAGATTGCATATAATAGGATGATTGCAGTTGCACTGGCCCTGGAAATTCTTCCTTTGCAGAAAAGCGATGTCTTATGAAAATACAATAGCTGAACTTTTGAGGTATTCAGCTATCCGGTTTGCTTCATATTAGTAGATAAGTTCATGGAATCCACTGCGCAAATAAATATCTATGTGTATTTTCCAAAAATAAATTATTGTCAGAGAGCTATTGACGTTAAACTAGATGGTTTCTTAAATATTGCTAAGATAAAAATTTGGTTAAAAAATAAACGCCAAATTATTGGATATTGACATAACGTTTAAAAAAGAATATAATTTCACTAGTAATTTAGTAATTTACTAGACCAGTAAGTATGATGAGAGGAGTAAAGTAATGAAAATACCAACTATCTTAAAGCATAAACCAGTTATAGTTTCTGAAAACTATGAAAATGTTGATGGCAGATATGCTTATAATTCCGATGCCAAGGGTCTTTCATTAGGGTTGGCACAATGGAATGATCGGGGCAAGATAGATATATCCGCAAAAGTATGGAGATATACAGGTGAAAAATGGTCAAGACAGTCTGAGGAATTGCCATTGCACCGTGTACTCGACCTGGCAATTCTGGTGTGTAGAGCAAAACTGCATTTTCAAGAAGCTTATCGGTATGAGAAATTATATGATACGGAAAAGCCCGTGATAGATAGAGTAGGCTTACAGGGTGACGCCATGACAGTTGCCGTATGTACCGACAATGAAAAGATTAATGAGGATATTAAGTTATTCAGCCAGTCTCTTAGTAATGATGATGAACTCCTTGGAGAACGCTTGAGTACTTTATCAAGGATTCTAAAAGAAATGGGATATTAATATATATATTTTTGACATATTAAGGAATTAACAAAAATATTATAGTTAAAGTAGAAAATATTGATTAAATTGTGTATAATTTTAGGAGTATGCTTGAATAGCATGCTCTTTTATAATCTTATAACATTTATTGCATACGGAGAATAAAAATGTTTATGTACATATTTTCAATCGCACTAATAGTTGCATCAAATGTCCTTTACAACATATGCCAAAAATCAACACCGAAAGAAGTTAATCCTTTTTCAGCATTAATTATTACTTATTTAATTGCAATAATTTTAAATATAATTTTTTTTCAACTTTTAAAAGATGATCAAGGTTTTTTTCAATCGCTTAAAGATTTGAATTGGACAAGTATATTTCTTGGATTTTCTATTGTTGGTCTGGAATTAGGTTATTTAATGGCCTACCGGTCTGGTTGGAAAATTAGTGTTGGCTCCTTGGTAGCTAATATTGCTCTTGCACTTATGTTGATACCCATTGGAATATTGTTTTACAAAGAGGGATTTGGTTTGTACAAAGTATTTGGGTCGGCTTTTTGCATCATTGGTTTAATTCTAATTAATAAATAGCGGCCTATTTAAAAAATAAATTTAATGATAACGGGAGTATATTAATATGAAAAAACAAATACCGTTAAGCGAACTTGAGAGACGTATTAACTCTTTAAGAACCAAAATGGAGAAATTATGTCCTGACTGGGAAATGATTGCTATTTTTAGTAACATCAACTTATATTATTTCACCGGAACCGTACAAGATGGTATGTTGCTTATACCCCGAAACGATGATGCAGTATTCTGGGTAAGACGCAGTTATGAACGAGCTTTGGATGAATCGTTATTTACAAGGATTAAACCAATGACTAGTTACCGTGAGGCAGCAGCATCTATGAAAAAATTTCCTGAAACAGTTTACATGGAAACTGAGATAGTACCGCTGGCGTTATACCAGCGCTTTCAGAAGTACTTCCCTTTTACTCATGTGAAATCAGTTGATAAATATATAGCCGGGGTAAGAGCAATTAAGAGCAGTTTTGAACTTTCATTGATGGTACAGGCTGGTTCAATTCACCAGAGGACACTGGAACAATATGTACCACAACTGTTGAAAGAAGGTATCAGTGAAGTAGATTTAGCAACCGAATTATATTCTATTATGGTAACTGAAGGACATCACGGAGTTGCACGCTTTGGTGCATTTGGCGCAGAGATAGTATTAGGGCTTGTATGTTTTGGTGATAGTTCTATCTATCCAACATATTTTGATGTGCCGGGAGGTAATTACGGTTCGTGCCCTGCGGTACCATTACTAGGCAATCGTTATCGCAAGCTTAAGAAAGGTGATCTAGTTTTTATTGATATAGGTTGTGGAGTAAGCGGTTATCATACTGATAAAACCATGACTTATATGTTTGGCAAATCGCTGTCACAAGAAGCGATTTCTGCACATAAGCAGTGTGTCGATATACAAAATAGAATTGCTGAGATGCTAAAACCGGGTGCTGTTCCGGCACAAATATATAAAAATACAATAAACAATCTTAGTCCTGAGTTTCTCGAAAATTTTATGGGTTACGGGAATCGCAGGTCCAAATTTTTGGGACATGGGATAGGTTTATTAATTGATGAATTGCCTGTGATAGCAGAAGGGTTTACTGAGCCGATAGAAGAAGGAATGGTTTTTGCAATTGAACCTAAAAAGGGTATTAAAAATATTGGTATGGTTGGAACTGAAAACACTTTTATAGTTACTCCTAACGGTGGACTTTGTATTACCGGAGATAATCCGGGATTAATTCCTGTGTATTGATTAAGAAGAGTTAGTTAAATTAAAAGCTGTAAAACAGTTTTGTATAACTAGCATGATTACAACCACAAGAAACATGATTAATAGAGCAAAAACTAAATAAATTGCGAACTAAAAGCCTATAAAGCAGAGAATGTAGAATTGTTTAATCAACGATTCCACGCCATTTTTCTCCAAACACGGTAATAATATTTGTGTTTTTATCTAATCATTTCGTTATTCCTGAAAGGATTGAACCCATTATCTTTGATAATGGGTTCAATCTGCATTGGCACCTAAAGTCCCGCTCCTGTTCTAAAAATATTTTAATAATTCTATTTAAATATTGTTGACATATGTATGTTATGCGTCATATAATGTTTATGAAATATATTTCATAACAAAGCTATGAACAACTTAGCAAGAAAAAAGTGGTGATACAGCTGAAAGCGGCAATTACCGCAAAGGTAGAAAGTATGGTTAATCCCGGATTTGGCCTATGTATTTGGTTTATTGTTATTAATACAGAGACCGGTGGACACCAAATCGCAACTAATGAACAAAATTTGCATGCTACTTAAGATGCAGGTATTCAAACGGTGAACAATGCCAGTCACAGGAGAATTACTGTAGTTATCATCTGACACTGTAGCCCTAAAGCATACCGGACGTTAAACGTGGCCGGTATCAAAGTGTTTTAGGAAGTGAAGGTGCGATAGCACAAACACTGTAAAATTTAACAAAAGGGATCGTAAAGAAGCAGAGGGAGTCGATGTTGAAGGCCACTGGATTTAAATTTTATTTAGGAGGGTCAAAAAATGCCTGGAAGAAACAGTAGCGGATCACAGGGTCAGGTTAACGGAGCATGCGGAGTCGGACGCGGGCAGGGCGGCAATCATGGCCAAGGACAAAGATGCGGAGGACAGAAATGCGGCACAGGAGCAGGTAGGAGCAGGGGTTGTTGCGGACAAGGTCAGGGTCAGGGCAAAGGTACTGGGGCCAGGAGGGTTTAACCAGTTGCGAACCGCACATGTAAAATTAATCAAATGAGAAGGATTAATTAGTACCTGGGTTTAACGGAACAGGCCCGAGTAGCACCGGGCCAAGAATTGTACTTTATTGGTATTCATGTTCTTTCAAAATTTGCTGAGTTGATTCGATTTCTGCCTGACTGGTAATGCATAATCTTTTTGAAAACCTCCCCAATTGAGATATTAAAGATCACGATGCTTTAGAAAAGTTACTTCCTTGGTCAGATGCCTTACCCGCTATCCGTTGAGTAGCTACTAAGAATACTTAAAATCTCCACCTTGTTTCAAGGTGGAGATTTATTTTACGCTCACGCATCCGGTTCAAAGTAAGGGAATCTTTCTGGTACATGTGTCTTTGATTTCAGTGTATACATAAGAAAATGTTTAAAACGGTCCCCATTTTTGTTTGAAAAGGTTATAATAAATTGACAGAAGCGGATACTAAAAGGGCTGGTTTTATTATTTCTGTAAAAGAAAGCTGAGAACAAAAGACAGAAGAAGAGGAGATATGATGACAGAAGGAAAAACAAAAATAAAAATAGGATGGAATTTAGACAATAGTTATGCTCGTTTGCCAAAGTTATTTTTTACCAAACTTAATCCAACCCCTGTTCGCTCACCGAAATTGATTGTTCTCAATTATCCGCTGGCAACATCTTTAGGGTTGAACGTTAAGGCGTTGCAAAGCAATGACGGCGTAGCGGTGCTTGCTGGCAACCGGACCCCTGAAGGTTCTTTTATGCTTGCTCAAGCATATGCGGGACACCAATTCGGCCATTTTACGATGCTAGGGGATGGCAGGACTCTGCTGATTGGTGAACAAATCTCTCCTTTAGGTGAACGGTTTGATATTCAGCTCAAGGGTTCAGGTAAAACGCCATATTCCCGTCAGGGAGATGGTCGAGCGGTACTTGGACCGATGTTGCGTGAATACATCATAAGTGAGGCAATGCATGCGCTTGGCGTTGCCACCACCAGAAGTCTAGCGGTAGTGACAACCGGTGAGTCAGTAATTCGCGAAACTGCCCTACCCGGTGCAATTTTGACCCGTGTGGCTGCCAGTCATCTGCGAGTCGGTACTTTTCAATACGCCTCAAAATGGGGCACTGTTGAGGATCTCAGGTCTTTGGCTGATTATACATTACAAAGACACTTCCCAAATATTGAAGTTGATGAGAACCGCTATCTTTTCCTACTTAGGGAAGCAATTAAACGCCAGGCTGTGCTGATTGCCAAATGGCAACTGGTCGGTTTTATTCATGGGGTTATGAACACAGACAATATGGCACTTAGTGGAGAAACCATTGATTATGGTCCTTGCGCATTCATGGATGTCTACGATCCGGCAACAGTTTTCAGTTCCATTGACACTCACGGTCGCTATGCCTATGGTAATCAGCCGAATATAGCCGCGTGGAATCTAGCGAGATTAGCAGAAACTCTATTGCCGCTGCTGCATGATAAACAGGAAAAGGCTGTCAAAAAAGCGCAGGAAGCGATTTCGGATTTTGCAGAGTTGTATCATCATAATTGGCTAGCGGGAATGAGAGCAAAACTGGGAATATTTAACGAAGAGATTGAGGATGAATCCCTTGTTGATAACCTTCTTATTATGATGCAGAAGTATCGTGCGGACTATACGAATACCTTTCGTGCATTAACGTTTGATAAGCCGGAGGATACAGACTTGTTTGGCAACACAGATTTTGCTCAATGGTATGAGCTTTGGCAGGCAAGACTAGGCAGGCAACAGGAAACTAAAGACTCCTCACATCAGTTAATGCGGAACAGTAATCCTGCAATAATCCCTCGCAACCACAGGGTAGAAGAAGCACTTGAAGCAGTGGCTAAACAAGGAGATTTCAGCGTGATGGAACGACTTCTTGATGTTCTTTCAAGACCCTACGCGCACTCTCCAGAACAGGCTGATTACTCCACATTGCCTGAGCTATCATCCTGTCCTTACCGAACTTTTTGCGGTACTTGACAAAGTAATAAGTTTGTTCCACAGACGGTGCATATGGAGCACCTGATAAGGGTAGAAAGAAAAAAGCCTTGTATTAACTCATATTCAACAGTGTGTTATGAAAGGAATTGAGGTGTAAATCAATTACTTTCATAACACACTGTTGAATATAAGATGTATTAAAACTATTGTTAAGAGAGAGCAGTTATGTAACATGGCGCTTCTTCATTAGGCACCTCCAGGCTCTGGGTGGATTTGGACGATTAGATCCGAAATGGCTGGATATAAGTGAAATAATTTCAAAATAGGGTTCTACTGCTAAAACTATCTCTCCTGCAGTTCGTTGAGGTGGCCCAGGATTTTGGCGATATTCATCAGCGTTGCCAGCGATTGTTAGCCATAATCCAGTTTCTTCTAGGTGATTAGCGATATTTTGGGCAAATTTTTTTCGATCATTTTCAGAATTGAATGAATGAAAACAACCTCTGTCAAATATAAAACCAAAAGGGGCACCTTCAATTTTGTTCTTTAGAAAATCGACTAGCAGGAAATGGCATTGAACGTTGGCTTTAGAAGCCTTTTCTCTTGCCTTTTCTAGAGCAATTTTCGAGGTATCCGTACCTATAACCTGAAAGCCGTTTTGGGCAAGCCATATGGAATTGTCTCCTGTTCCACAGCCAACATCTAAGACTTTGCAGCTTGAAATTGGTTTTTGGGTCGTAACTTCGATAAGATTGAAGTCTGGTTGGCCAACATCCCAAGGAGTATCCCCTGATTTGTATCTTTCTATATAACGCCCTTCGATTGTCATTTTATTGCCCCTCCTCAATATTTATTATGTAATTTATTATTTAATTAGCTCGATTATTTGGTAATTCTCTAATTAACCACTAATTTCCTGTTATCAACAATAAAATATGAAAATCTTTTTTGAGGATTCTATTGTTGACAGACCAATACCTAAGAAAGCTGACAGCCGATTACTAATACAAATTACCAATTGTAAACCCACTACGTGGCTCGTGGCAAACAAAGATTGCCCACCAAGGGTAATTTAGGTATTCCGCTTCCATTTATGCCATCAAGTTTAGGGCCGAGCAGTATGTTTCCGGGCTGCGTAATAGTGGCGTGAGTGTTCGTGACCTGGTCAAATTGGACAGCAAGCCAGTTTTCAGAACCAGAATTGAGTTCTACAACGGCATGCAGTATTCCATCCGAGAGCCGCTGCAAGACTTCGTTATATTAAGAAATCAGCATGATGAGGTTAAATAGGGCGTGCTGGATTATTCCGCCACGCCCTATTGTAATTACATTTACAGTATCTTTTGCATTAAAATTTCATCAAAATCTTTTCCAAATTTATGACCTACCTTGCTAAGAACACCGCATTTCATAAATCCATTTTTTAAATGAAAATTTATACTTATTTCATTTAGTGATGAAATACTTGCAAGGATTGAATCAATACCCATCTCCTTGGCTTTTCCAATCAGGTTTTCAAGAATTGATTTACCGATTCCTTTTCTGATATGTGTTGGTTTTATAAAATAGCTAATAACAGCAGTTCGCCTAAATGTAGGAATAGGGTTATATGGTCTCAAGAGAGCAAAGCCAATCAATTCTCCATTATTTGATTTTACAGCAATTCTCGGATAACCTTCTGAAATACGCATAAACCCATTAAAGAAATCGTAACTAACTTTGTTTTCAAAATAAGCTGCAAAACTGTTTTCTATATAGTGGTTAAAAATATCAATTACCGGTTTCCTATCTTCATTGGATAGATTCTCAAAGTAATATTCCAAGACTTAGCACTCCCTTTCAAGTTCTTAAAACTATTTTCTATTTGTAGTATATATTTGTCAATCTTTTTTTATGGGGTGGGCGTTATTATGGCAAAGTTCTCAATTAAAACCAAGAGTAAAATTTATAGTGGTATAACCGAAGGAATTGTTTTTACAGATGGTTAGGCCATTATAGAAGACGAAACTATTAAAAGTTTATCGGTGGTTAATTACGGTTACACTGCTGAATTAATTGAGGATGAGGCCAATCTCAATGCTACTTTATCGCGTAATATCTTGTATCTATATTTTATAACCCATACAAAATGATATTTTATATCATATACCGAGTGACTACTTTTTCTATATTCTGTCATACTATTCACCTCTATGTGAATGATATCCTTGTCCTTCTCCTTCTCAAAATAATCACGCTAAAGCTATTTGCCTAAAGGCGAAGGTTTTAGACCTGGCATTTTGAAAATAAAAAATCCCGGTTATGCCGGGTTATTTTTTATCGTATAACCATTTTTTCTAAATTAGTAATTATATTATTAAAATTACCAATATCCTTCCATGATTTCTTTAATTCTTTTCTGATAAGGATAACGTCCTTCTGTAGCTTTTTCTGTCCCTTATCTAAATTAATTTGGCCTTGTTTTAGGTTAACTTGACCTTCATCCAGGGCAGTAAGCCGGGTGTTAACCTCCTGCCGGAACTCCTGAAACTCTTGACGGGCTTCTCGATTATTTTCCTCAAGGGTAGTAAGTCGTTCGTTGATAGGTTTTAGTTTCTCCTGGATAATAGAGCGAAGCACATTAGCTAATTCACTGCTTGGCATTAGCGGTGGCCTCTTCTTTTAAATGCTTAACCACATCATAAATCTCACAATTTAAGTAAGTACAAATATCATCTATTACCTTTAGGGATAAATATTCATCTTTGCCAAGTTTCGCAACAGTGGTTGATGATAGTTTTAGAGCCTCTTGTATATCCTGCCTTTTTAACTTTTTCTCATGGAGTATTGCAAAAAGTGGTGAATAAGTTATTGGCACTTAATACCCCCTCCTTGCTTACCATTGTAATAAAAATCTTTATAAAAGTAAAGTAAACGTTTAATAAGTAGTCAGCGGCGACTTCACAAAGCCTTCAAAAGTTACTTTTAAAGAATTTGCTCAAAAGCGGCTGAAAGGTTATGCAGAAGTTGAACTGGCACCTAAGACAGTTTTCAGGTACAAGGAACTGCTGGAAGGTAGGATATATATGGTTTTTGGAGATAAGAAATTAGACAAAATAAGGTCGCTTGATCTAATGGATTTCTATAATAGCCTTAGAAAAAACATACATTCATTCATGGGTACTTTAAAAGATGGCTCAAAAGGTGAGAAAAAATCCGGGCCGCTTTCAGAGCAAACCATTAAACATTACCACAGAACACTATGCGCAATTTTTGAGAAGGATATTAAATGAGAAGTGCTACACGGTTCTAACCCGGCAAAGAATGCTAGTGATGAAGAAATTCCGCTGTACTCGAACTGCTCCCCTTTATGGAAATCGCAGGGAACAGCTATAAGTACAACCGAGAGCAAACCTTACCGGGTATAGCTTTCCGTGGCATAAACGAAGGTTACACCGAATTCGCTGGTGTAATCAACCAAAAATCCGAAGGTTTATACATTCTCGGTGGCGACATTGATGTTGATAAATTTCTTGTCCAGACTCGCGGCAATGTGCAGGACATCCGGGCCATCCACACCAGCATGAAGTCTAAAGCTTTGTCCTTAGAATGGACAAGAGACTTCTTCAAGGGTGACTCTGCCAACCCGAATGAATTTGATGGCCTGCAAAAGCGTCTAAGCGGTGCCCAGATTATCAATGGCAATGATGGCGTTTTAACCCTGCCACCCTGCCTATGCTTGACGAGTTAAGAAATCAGCATAGAAATAACCCTCTGGAGCGTGTACGGGATTTACTTCCCATCACGTTCCTACTTGGAAAACTTTGGTAAATAGAATTCTTCGTAATTGTTTGAAGCCTAATTTATCATATAATTTCTGTGCCATATAATTATCTATTTCTGTTACCAAATCAACCCTTACACAATTTCGTTCTTCTGCTATCCTGAAAGCATTATTAATTAAGTTGGTAGCGACTCCCATTAAGCGATAACTTGGTAAAACAAACACATCATCAATTATGACATAGTCTTTTCCCTTCCAAGTGCTAAAACCAAAAACCATGGTTAGCATACCTACCAGTTGGTTGTTTTTTTGAGCAACTACAAATATGGCTTTTTGTGGATTTTCAATTACTATCTCAAACATAGATTTGTATTGAATGTCCGTTAATAAATCTGCATTTTCAAAAATCATAAATTGTTTTAGTAAACTTATTACACTATTAATATCTTCCATGACAGCTATTCTTATTTGCATTTAATCCACCTTCTTTTGTATTTCTTATATATTACATTCATTTACATTAAAAGAAAACTATATGGAGTGATTTTCTCATTTTTTGAGGTGATGTTATTATGCCAAAATATTTAATTATAACTAGGAGCTGGATTTATAACGGAGTAACCGAAGGCGTGCTTTTTCAAAACGGGCGTGCCATTGTCGAAGATGAATTTATCAAGAATCTATTAGTGGTTAATTATGGTTACATTGCTGAATTAATCAAGGACGAGGCCGAGAAGAAGCAGTTTTGCTCTGGTAGGTAAAGCTGCTGGAGTTGCAGGGGCTGCTATGGCTGCCGGGCTTACTTGATGCCGCTGCTGCCTCCGGTAAGGACTTCGCTAACGTATCGGACATCATGGTATCCTCTATGTCCGGCTTTGGTTTACAGGCAGGGGATATGAGCCACATCGCAGACGTGTTGGCCTCTGCTGCCAACGATTCCTCCATTTCCATCAGCGATATTGGGTACTCGTTAAAGTATGTTGGTTACATTGATAACCCTGGCATATGCGATACACCAAGAGAAGATACCATTTTACGCAGCAGGATATTAGTAATTCCAGAAGTGAAATGCAAAATAGATATACTAAAAGAAACGCAAATGATAGGCAGACACATTCCCGTTATACGGGAACTAATGGAGCCGCAGCCGGGGGATGCTTATGGACAGGCCCGCATTGTTTGGAAAATTGATTATGTTAAGCTGGCTGAGATGTGTGGAGTAATAGCTTAAGTTTATAAAAACCCTAAATTGTCAGATTATTTTATAATTTTTTGTATCTTTGTTGACGTATTTATATACAAAATGTATAATTACAATAACAGATCCCACCGCGCCTCTTTACAATGCGTACCAGGGTGGGACATTTGATTTGTTTTTGGAGTGTTTCTATAGTATCTTGTGGCCCGCTTATTAGCCAAATAGTAGCCAAAACATTCATTGAAGCGATAATCTAATGAAATATAAAACCCGCGAGACCTTATATCTCGCGGGTTTCTTTGGCAGGGGCGACGCGACTCGAACACGCAACCTACGGTTTTGGAGACCGTTGCTCTACCAATTGAGCTACGCCCCTATCTTCAACCTGCATAAAGTATTTTAGCTTAAAAAAATAATTATGTCAAGGATAAATTATTTTCGAGGATTTTAAGAATTAAACAAGAATATAATATAAAATTAAGGATAAAGAGTTGGAGGTGTATATATCATGATAAAAAAAATTGGCGTACTTTTAGGCGGAAAATCAGCAGAACGAGAAGTATCGCTTAGGACCGGAGAAGCTATTTATAAAGCTCTGTTAGGCTTAGGTTACCAGGTTGTGAAGATTGATGTTCAAGAGAATATTGCTGAGCGAATAAAAGAAGAAAGCATAGACATGGCTTTTCTGGCTCTTCACGGTAAATATGGAGAAGACGGTTGCATACAAGGTTTGCTGGAAATACTAAATATACCTTATACTGGTTCAGGTGTTTTAGCCAGTGCTCTTGCCATGGATAAAATAGCTACCAAAAGAATGCTGCTTCAGGCAAAGCTGCCAACAGCAGAATTCTCTCTAATCAGGCGCAGCAGTTATAATAATGAAACTAAAGAAGAAATCTGTCAGACCCTATTCAAGTACATGCCTTTACCTTTGGTGGTAAAAGCCCCGACACAAGGATCTACCATAGGTATTTCTTTTGTTAATAATGAGGAACAACTACCGGATGCGTTAGAGGAAGCTTTCAGATATGACCCAATTGCTTTGATAGAGCAATTTATCTCCGGTACTGAAGTTACCGCAACTGTTTTAGGAAACAACCAGCCTGAAGCACTACCTTTAATAGAGATTGTTTCTAATACCGGAGTATATGATTATAAGGCCAAATATACGGTTGGATTAAGTGATCACATTATGCCACCCAGACTAAAGGAGGAGGTGCAAAAAAATGTTCAGGAGCTGGCAGTAAAGGTTTTCAAAACAATGGGCTGCAGTGGTTTAGCCAGAGTAGATTTTATCGTAGATGCAAACTCTAATCCTTATATTTTAGAAATAAATACAATTCCCGGCATGACTGAAACCAGTCTTGCTCCTGACGCGGCCAGAGCAGCGGGGATAAGTTTTACAGATTTAACTGACAGAATGATCAAATTTGCCCTGGAAAAAGATGATTGAAATAAAACCGAGAATTTTATCATATGCAGAAACTCATATACATATTTGTCAAAACAAATAGTCATCTTGCACACACGAAAAAAAGTATTTAAGCAGGATTTCCTTGATTTTTAGCGAAGTATCCACTAGTAATCTATTTCTATAGTGGAGGTGTGTAATTTGCCTAGATGTATTATGTGTGGAAAACAGTTTGACGTTGAAGAAAAAAAAGATCCCTATGAAGATGAGTACGATGATCAACCTAAAAAGACACCTGCATTTTGTCAAATGTGTGAAGCAAAATTAAAATATGAATCTGACCAGTCACAGAAAGTCCCCAAACCTATATAAAATGGGAGGTTATTATTTGCGATTCAGATCCCGCATTGTTCTGGGCGTTATTTTAGGTGTAATAGTCTTTATTATTGCTGCATTAAAATGGGGTATCGGGCTTTACACTGATTGGCTCTGGTTTAAGAGCTTACACTACCAGAGAGTGTTTTTAACTATACTTTTAACAGAGGTTGGACTAAGAATAGCTGTAGGTATAACTTTTTTCGTTTTCTTTTTCGCTAATTTACTAATAGTTCGAAAACCTGTTTTGGAGGCTATCAATAACCGCCAGAGTGTTCAGGATGGAGACGTTATTACTTTTTACAGATCTCCCCTGGCTGATCATGTAACTCCCAAAAGGCTGACCCTTGTTATTTTAGCCTTTAGTTTACTGGTTTCTTTTTTTATGAGTTACTCCGTAACCGGAGATTGGCTTACATTGCAAAAGTTCCTGCAGGCAACTCCCTTTAATGAAACAGATCCGATATTTAACAATGATATTAGCTTTTATGTTTTTAGTTTGCCTTTTTACCGTTTTCTCTATGGCTTGTTCGTCAGCTCAGTATTAATAACCGGTTTTTTTGCAGCAGTGGTTTATTTCTTAACTGACCGGACACCAGGTGGTTTTACAAAACTTTTTCGTACAGAAACTGCCAGGTACCACTTATCGTTTCTGGCAGCAATTTATTTTATCATCAAGGCTTGGGGTTACCAGCTAAATGAGTATTTATTATTGTTTTCAAATCAGAGAACAGTGTTTGGGCCAGGTTATACCGATATTCACGCTAACTTGTTTGGATTAAAAATACTGGTAGTTATATCGTTAATTACTGCACTGGCAATACTTGTAAACATCTTCTTAAAGAAGTTCCGTCTTGTATTATACTCTATTGGTTTTTTAATAGTTTCCTCAATAGTACTGGGGGGGATATATCCGGCTGCTATTCAGAATTTTATTGTCAAGCCCAATGAATTTGAAAAAGAAAAACAGTATATAGAACATAATATTGCCCTGACTAAAAAAGCATACCGACTGGAGGATATTGAGCGCAAGGATTTTCCTGCGGGAGGGATATTAAAAGCTGAGGATATTCAGAACAATCGTGATGTTATTGATAATATCCGCCTATGGGATTATCGCCCTTTGCAGCAGACCTACGGGCAGATGCAGACCATGAGGCTTTATTACGAATTCAAGAATATTGATATTGATCGTTATACAGTTAATGGACAATACAGGCAGGTCATGTTGGCTCCTAGAGAATTAAACCAGTCTCAATTAATGGTTACGGCTAAAACCTGGGTTAACCAGAGATTACAGTACACCCACGGTTACGGTGTAGCTATGAGTGCGGTAAATAAAGTAACCTCTGAAGGGTTGCCTGAGTTTTTAATTAAAGATATCCCTCCGGTAACAAAATTTCCTGAATTGCAAATTAAACGGCCGGAAATATATTTTGGAGAATCTGAAGACAACTATGTAATTGTCAATACCAAAACACAGGAGTTTGACCATCCTAAGGGTGAAGATAATGTTTATTCAACTTATGAGGCTAAGAACGGGGTTAAGATTGGTAATTTTTTAAACAGGTTGATATTTGCTTTTTCATTTAGCGATTACAAGCTGCTTTTGGCCAGTAATATTACCAGTGACAGCCAGATACTTTTTCATAGAAACATACAGGATCGAGTGTCCCGCATTGCACCTTTTTTGAAATATGATAAAGATCCTTATATAGTTCTCAGCAGTGGCAAGCTTTATTGGATGTGGGATGCTTATACACTAAGCAATATGTATCCTTATTCGGAACCTTTTGGTGAGGGCAACAATTATATCAGAAATTCTGTAAAGGTCGTAGTGGATGCCTACACGGGAGAAGTCACTTACTATGTCAGTGATTCCAAAGATCCCATAATCAATACTTACTCAAAAATATTCCCCGGTGTATTTTTACCGCTGGAGAATATGCCTGCTGATTTGTATAGCCATATAAGGTACCCGGAAGATTTGTTTATTATCCAGGCTGAGAAATATGCTCTTTATCACATGAATAACCCACTGGTATTTTATAATAAGGAAGATAAATGGGATTTGCCGACTGAAATATTTGGCAGTGATGAGCAGGCTATGGAGCCTTATTATACTATTACAAGGCTGCCCGGGGAGAAAAAGCCTGAGTATACACTGATTATGCCTTTCACACCACAGAATAAGAAAAACATGGTGGCTTGGATGGTGGCCAGATCTGATGGTGAAAATTATGGCAAAACCTTAGTTTACGAATTTCCCAAGCAGGAACTGGTATACGGTCCGATGTTAATAGAAGCCCGTATCAACCAGGATACGACTATTTCACAACAATTAGCTCTTTGGGATCAAAGAGGATCTTCAATCATTAGAGGAAATTTATTGGTTATACCTATTAAGGATTCGCTGCTATATGTGGAACCACTTTACCTGCAGGCCAAACAGAGTAAAATGCCCGAATTAAGAAGGGTTATCGTGGCTTTAGGCGATCAAGTAGTCATGGAGCCAACACTTGATATGGCACTAAAGCGCATTTTCGGTGCAGCAGGCATAACTTCAGCCAGTGAAGAAAACCCTGCATCTGAAAACCAGGTACTCTCCGTCTCAGAACTGATTAAACAGGCTAACAGTCTCTATGATGCGGCCCAGGCTAAGCTAAAAGCAGGTGATTGGGCAGGATACGGCGAATCTATAAAACAACTTAAAGAAGTATTAAATAATTTAACTGTGCAAGCCACCAAGTGATCTTAGTGTGGTAGATACAAATTTAAAAAACCGATTACGAAAAGAGAGACTAAGGCCAGGTGATAACTCTCTTTTCGAGGAGGAGAGTGGTATAATGTTATTTGAAAATTTTGGACTCAGTCTTGTTTTTGGCATATTTACTACAGTAGCAACATTGGCCTGTATGTATAAGTTAACTGTTATGTGGCAACCGTATGAAGAGAGAAAACGTGTGGTAGTTGAGGATCATGGCCACCACTAAAAAATAGTGTTAAGACAATACCGGTCCTGGCGCCGGTATTTGTTTTTAGGTGTCGAATTCTATTGTTTAAGGGGTTAATATGTCCTATATTACAATTAACGGTTATAATTATTTTTATGAGTTGAATTATCATGGTAATAAAATTCAGCAAGTTTCTGGTAGACAACTTACCCCAGGCGGTTCTCAGTGTAATAGATGAAGCAGGTCACATGATGGTTCTGGAAAAACCAAACCTTATTAATGAAGCAATAAGATATTTTATAAAAGGGGGTATGGATAATGTTGTCTGGAAAAATTAAAAAAATAGGCGTTCTCACAGGTGGCGGAGACTGTCCCGGTCTCAATGCTGTAATTAGGGCCATTGTAAAAACTGCTGCCAGTTATAGTATATCGGTTGTAGGTATACTGGACGGTTTTGGGGGCCTAATTCATAATCAAACCTGGAAATTAACAGAAAAGGATGTTATGGGGATTTTGCCGAGAGGCGGAACGATACTGGGCACTACCAATAGAGATGATCCTTTTAATTATCCGGTTATTCAAGACGGGAAAAAGGTTTTGGCTGATGTGTCCAGTCAAGTTAAAAATAATCTTCACCAAAATGAACTTGATGCGCTGATTGTTATAGGCGGAGACGGTACTCTGAAAATAGCTCTGGGTTTTCACCAGATAGGGGTACCGGTAATTGGTGTACCCAAAACTATTGATAATGATCTTTCGGCCACGGATCAAACCTTTGGCTTTGACACGGCATTAACTACTGCTACAGAGGCCATTGACAAATTACATACAACGGCAGAGTCGCATCACAGGGTAATGGTATTGGAAGTCATGGGGCGTTATGCCGGTTGGATTGCTTTACAATCAGGGCTGGCCGGTGGAGCAGATGTGATTTTATTACCGGAGATACCTTTCCAAATGTCAAAAGTAATAGGTAAAATTAAAGAACGCAGGGATCATGGAAAGAAATTCAGCATTATTGTTGTTGCTGAAGGTGCAATGCCTCTCGGTGGACATATGGTTGTACAAAAGCATATTGAAGACAGCCCGGATCCGGTTCGTCTGGGTGGCATAGGCAATTTAGTGGGGGTACAAGTTGAGGAAGGTACAGGTATGGAGACCAGAGTAACAGTACTGGGACACTTACAGAGAGGTGGTTCGCCTACGGCCTTTGATCGCATTTTAGCCACACGTTATGGAAACGGCGCAATTCATTTATTAAACAGCAAAAAATTTGGTGAAATGGTCTGTCTGCGCACTCCAGATATAAAATCAGTGCCTCTGAGCGAGGCTGTAGGAGAATTAAGACAAGTATCCCCTGAAGGTCAAATGGTAAAAACCGCCGAACAAATTGGCATTTGTTTGGGCAGATAGTTATAGTAATATTTATTATTGAAGGTGATGAAATTGATTTATGAAGAACCTGTTTATCGACCTCCCAGTGAAGCCTATAGTCTGATAATCCAGGTTACTATTGGCTGCAAACATAATGCCTGTTCCTTTTGTGGAATGTACAGAGAAAAGAGATTTCGTATCAAATCCTGGGAAGAAATAAAAGCAGACATTGATTACTGTAAAATAAATTACCTGCATGTGAGAAGAGTATTTCTGGCTGACGGTGATGCTCTGGCCATGGAATCAGCAGAGATAATCAAGATACTTGATTATCTCTATGAAGTTTTTCCCGGACTGGAGAGAATAAGCATGTATGCCGGGCCGAAAGATTTATTGGCCAAATCACCCGAGGAACTAAAAGAGATACATAGACACGGTTTGCAAATTTTATATATGGGAATCGAAAGTGGTAGTGACATTATACTTAAACAGATTAATAAGGGTGTTACATCAGAGCAAATGATTGAAGCGGGGAGGAAGGCGCTGGCTGCCGGCTTTGTTCTTTCCGCAACACTAATACTCGGGCTTGGCAGCACTGAAAGGTCACGGGAGCACGCAGTTGAGAGTGCCAGAGTTGCAAGTGCCATTAATCCAAGCTACCTGGCTTTATTAACTTTGATGATAATGGAGAATGCGCCTATCTACAGAAGAATAAAAGCCGGTCAATTTAATATACTGACAGCGGAACAGTCACTGGCTGAACTAAAAATGATTATTGAAAATTTGTATTTGGATAGTTGTGTCTTCCGCTGCAATCACGCATCTAATTATCTGCCCGTCAAAGGTATATTAAATCAAGATAAGGATAAATTAGTAGCAATGCTGGATTCAGTATTAAAGAATCCGCAAAAAGCTAAATTAAAGCCAGAGTTTTTAAGAGGTCTTTAATTTTTTAAAAGGATGGCGCTACTGTAAAATGCAAATCGGAGTTTTCACTGACAGTTATCTGCCTTATACCAGTGGGGTAGTTAGCTCTATCGAAAGCTTTACACAAGAGTTAAGGAAATTAGGACACGGTGTTTTTATTTTTGCTCCCAGGTATCCTCATAGCATGAACAAAAATTGTGACGGGGATGAGGAGGGAGTATTTCGTTTTGCCTCAATACCGGCGCCGACTAACCGTGATTTCACACTGGCAGTACCTTTTTCCTGGCGTTTTAAGCCAGCCATAGATAAATTACATCTGGATGTAATACACGTGCATTCACCATTTCTCTTAGGACGCCTGGGAGCCCGTTACGCTAAGAAAAGGGGAATACCCCTGGTATTTACCTTTCACACACTATATGATCATTATCTGCATTACATACCTTTTAATCAAAACGTGACAAGGGAGATAACACAGAAGTTATGCAGTGATTTTTGCAACAATTGTGATCAAATTATTGTGCCTACATCTATTATAGGTGACTATATCAAAAATTTCGGAGTAAATACCCCGGTAACAAAATTACCTACTGGAATTAACTTAGATGATTATGCTAAAATTGATACAGAGTGGTTGCGTAATAACTATAATATTCCTGAACGACAAAAAATACTTCTTTTTGTTGGTCGTTTAGGTAAAGAAAAAAATGTGAGCTTTCTTATAAGTTGCTTCAAACAAATATATAGTTTGTTGCCTGAAACACATTTAGTGATGGTAGGGGGAGGACCGGAAGAGCAGGAATTGAAGAAAACAGTAACAGAATTAAATATCAAAGACAATGTTGTATTTACCGGCATATTACCAAAATCGGAAGTTATTAAGTGTTACGCCGGATCTGATTTATTTGTTTTTCCGTCTGTTACGGAAACTCAAGGCTTGGTAATTGCGGAAGCAAAAGCGGGAGGGCTTCCAGTGATCGCGGTTAACGCTTTCGGTTCTTCAGAAATGGTATTTAACGGGGAAGACGGTTTTTTAACAGATTTTACAGAAGCTGCTTTTATTGAAAAGGTACTGTTACTGTTGAGAGAAGATAAATTACGTGATGACATGAGTAAACAAGCCCGCTTAAATGTGATACAAATTTCCTCACGCAATTGTGCGCTAGAACTTGTGGAAATCTACAGCAGTTTAATTAATAACCGATTGGATGAGAATTTATTGAAAAATTATTAGGTGGTGATATGCGTGGAACAACTCAATGTATCTGACATTGCTCGTTTGGCTATGTTAAATGAAGAAAAAGGAGCCCGTTTTTACAGAAGCATGACTGAAAAAGCGGATTCTCAAAAAGCTAAGGATATATTCCATAAGCTTGCTCTGGAAGAGACAGAGCACTGTAAATTATTTGCATCCTTAGTCAGGCAGTCAGATAAAAGCGAAAGAATTGAACAAAAATCAGCAGCTTATTTAAAAACCTTGCTGCAGTTTAATGTTTTCCCAGATGATGTAGAGGACCAAGTTAACATAAAAAGTCCTCAAGAAGCATTATCAATAGGAATACAGGCAGAAAAGGATTCTATACTGCTATACCAGGAACTGTTCAATAACGCTACTTCCGAGAAAACCAAAAACATACTCAGCCAACTTTTACAGGAGGAGAAAATGCATCTAATTGAACTGCGCCATCATTTGGAAGAACTTTACTAGATATATTATATAATACAAAAACCCCCGGCAGGGGGTAATTTTATGACAAAATATATTTATGATTGATTGTAATTATTTAATTTTATGGCATTTTACGACGATATAAGTGGATAAGCAAGGGAAAAGCTTGTCACCGATAATTTCAAAATGCTTATACATGGAATTAAGCATAAAATGTTTTTCTATGGGGGGAAAATAAATAGCTTTATAATAAGAAAAGTCTGTAAAACCAGCTTCTTTTAGCACCTTGTTTACATAATACCTGCTCATAAAATTGGCGTTATTATATATAGTGGGCTGAACATAACCTTTTAACATTCTGTACATATTCCAGGGACTCCAGAAATTAAGAAATGCCAGAATGAATTGGCCTGAAGGCTGTAAGACTCGAAAAATCTCCTGAACAACTTTTTCCGGTCTTCCCATGAACTCTAAGGCCAGAGAACATATCACAGTCTTAAAGCTATGCTCCTTAAACGGTATGTTTTCTGCCAGCGAATGTACTAGAGAGGCTTGAAAGCCTTGTTTGGTCAGTTTTTGTCTGGCTACAGCCAGCATATTCTCGGATGCGTCCAATCCGGTAACATCAAGACCGCAACCGGCCAGGTTTATAATATAATTACCTGTTCCACAACCTATATCTAAAACAGGATCCGATCCTGCAATATCACCGTAAGCCTTAAAAAAAGCCTCATTTTCAAGTTTAGCACAGAGTTTGCCTAAAGGCAGCTTAGCCCATAAATCATATTTTGCTGCAATATCATCAAAGGTTGGGTTGCTTTTTATGTTAGGCACCAGCTATCACATCCCGTATGTTTTTGCTCCTCTTCTATTGCTAGTTTACATAATACTTATTATCGGAACTTTTAAAAACTCATATTTCATTACTCCCTTCCGGTAACAAACCGGAGGGTTTATCATCCTTAGAGATTCATTAGATGCATTCATCCTCATCTTCAATAAAAATAAAATCATCAACCTGGTCAAACTCATATAATTCGTTTATACCTAAACACTTGGCACAATTGTCGCATATTTTTGTAGGATCTAATTCACAAACAAAACATTCACAACAGTCATCACAAATCTTATTTTCCTCCAGTATACATCTTTTTTTCTCTTTATTAAGTTCGCCTGTTAGTTGTTTGTACACAGGGCTGCGCTTACTCAAGGTAGATCACCTTCATTTTAAGCTTTGAATATATTTTACTGTATAATTACCGGAAAAATCAGCAAGTATTCCGCTAATGGTATTATCTTTGTGGCGAAAGGAATTATTCTAGCCCGAGCAACAACCTCATTTAACGATAAAAAGCAGGTATCTAAATAAATCGACGCAAACAGCAAACACTGTATATGAATGTTCACACCGTATCTACCGGCTACGCTGACCCGATTTATTGTGATTATTAATATAATTTAATAATATGGTTTTATTATGTCTACTTATAATAACAGCCAGGTACAAGCATTTTTCTGCGGCTAAATAAACTTTTTAGAAATTTTCTTGCATTTCGCTGTTTAACATATCTTATCTGATTTTTCTTAATCTTTGGTAGGATTTTTGCATGTATATTCCTTTAGAAACATCCGGGATGATCCGGCATGGTGCCTGTTGCTCTCTCGTGTTAACAGGTTTTAATTTATTCATATTTTATAATTGTTTTACCACTTTTGAGGGGGTTTTTAGAATGAGTTGGACTGATTTATACCGTCAAAAATTAGTATCAGCAGATGAAGCAGTAAAGGTAATCAAATCAGGTGACTGGGTAGAATATGGCGAGTTTGCCGGTCAAGTACAGGACCTTGACAAAGCTTTAGCGAAAAGGAAAGATGAATTAAAGGACGTGAAGGTTCGTGCTGTTACCAGAGCCGCAGCTATTGAAGTTGTCAAGGCGGACCCTACAGGTGAACATTTTACTTATGTAAACTGGCATTTCAGTGGTTTAGACAGAAAACTCCATGACCAAGGACTCTGCTATTTTTCACCTATCCTTTTCCGCGAGGTGCCCAGGTACTACCGGGAAAATCAACAGGTTGATGTAACTATGATTACTGTCACTCCAATGGACAAGCACGGTTACTTTAACTACGGTTTAAATAATGCTGGAACCAGGGCCAGCCTGGATAAAGCCAGTAAGATAATTGTGGAAGTCAATGAAAATATGCCAAGAGTACTGGGTGGCAATGAAGAATGTATTCATATTTCAGAAGTTGATTTTGTTGTTGAAGGCAGCAATTGGGCTATCCCTGCTCTGCCGGTAGCTAAAATCAGTGAAACCGATGAAAAAATCGCCAAAATGATTGTTAATGAATTGGAAGACGGTTGTTGCATTCAGTTGGGTATCGGTGGTATGCCTAACGCAGTAGGAAAGTTAATTGCTCAATCAGATCTAAAAAATCTGGGTGTACACACAGAAATGTTTGTTGATGCCTATATGGACATGTATCTGGCCGGTCGTGTAACCGGATTAAATAAAAATATCGATAAGGGTAAAATGGTCTTTACTTTTGCCATGGGCTCAAAAAATTTATATGATTTTATGGATAATAACCCGGTTTGCGCTTCTTATCCGGTTGATTACACCAACGTACCTCATATTATCGCACAAAATGATAAAGTTACCTCTATCAACAACTGTATTGAAATTGATCTCTTCGGACAGGTTTGCTCAGAATCTGCCGGTATCAGGCAAATCAGTGGTACCGGTGGTCAGGTTGACTTCTTTGAAGGTGCTTACCTTTCTAAAGGCGGTAAAGCTTTCTGCTGCTTCACAGCCAGTTACAAGGATAAACAAGGCAATTTAAAATCACGTATTAACCCTTTATTAACCTCAGGTGCAATCGTTACCACTCCTCGTACTGTAGTTCAATATGTGGTTACTGAAAACGGTATTGTTAACTTAAAAGGAAAATCCACCTGGGAAAGAGCTGAAGCACTGATTTCTCTGGCCCACCCGGATTTCCATGAGCAACTTGCTAAAGATGCAGAGAAAATGGGTATTTGGAGAAAGAGCAATAAAAAATAGTTCTGGGTTAATGGGAAACCCGTACCACTTTCTTTAGTGATACGGGTTTGTTGTTTGTTTGGTTTATACTGTATGCAGCAAGTCCCTAATTACATATTTTATTAGAGGAATATCTATTCCTGCCCTCTGTATATAAGTCTCCCCCGTAAATATCATTAACCACAATTAGCGGGAAGTCTTCAACTTCCAGTTCGTAAATTGCTTCCGGTCCCAGTTCCGGATAGGCAATTACACTGGATTTTTTTATACATTTGGCAATTAGTGCCCCAGCACCACCTACAGCCGCAAAATATACTGCTTTATATTCTATACCAGCCTTTATTACTTCAGCCGATCTATAACCCTTACCAATTGTTCCCTTTAAACCACGGGACAATAATTCAGGAGTATAGCTGTCCATGCGACCACTGGTGGTAGGACCTGCAGAACCTATAACCTGCCCGGGTTTAGCCGGGGCTGGACCAACATAATATAGTACTTGGCCCAAAAGGTTAAAAGGCAACATCTCACCCTTCTCTATTAATTCCATCAACTTTTTATGAGCTGCGTCACGTCCCGTATAAAGCTTTCCGTTCAACAGTATTTGCTGGCCGCTTTTCAGCTGCTCTACTGCTTTATTATTTAACGGGGTAAATATTTTTTGCATAACAATCTCCTTATGTTAATTAATTTTTTCTAAAGAAAAAACCGGCTAAAGAAATCTTGTTTTATGTCTACTGGCATGACAGTTTATGTTAACTGCTACAGGCAAGCTGGCTATATGTGCCGGAAATATTTCTATATGCACTGCCAGTGCGGTTGTAACCCCGCCAAAGCCCTGTGGCCCTATACCCAGTTTATTAATATCAATAAGAAGTTCTTCCTCTAATTTTGCTATATCTCCTATACTGTTCTTTTCTCCAACAGGTCTTAAAAGCGCTTCCTTGGCTAAAAGAGCCACCTTCTCAAGCGTTCCCCCAATTCCCACACCTACTATGACAGGCGGACAGGAATTAGGGCCAGCCGTGGCTACTTGCTCCAGTATAAATTTCTTTACCCCATTTACTCCTTCTGACGGCTTTAGCATTTTCACAGCACTCATATTTTCACTGCCGCCACCTTTTGGAACGACAGTAATTTTTAACTGGTTGCCGGGAACAATTTTAGTATGTATAACACCTGGTGTATTATCCCCTGTATTCACCCTCTCCAGTGGATGATTGACTATGGATTTCCTCAAATAGCCTTTCATATAACCCTGCCTGATACCCTCGTCGACAGCTTCATATAAGTCGCCACCGAATAAATGCACCTCCTGCCCGATTTCAAGAAAGATCACTGTGAAACCAGTATCCTGGCAAATCGGCATTTCCTCTGTGGAAGCAATGTCAGCATTGGTTACAAGTTGCTGCAGAATACCTTTTCCCACAGGTGAAATTTCCTTTTCCACGGCGTTTTGCAAAGCTGAGCGCACGTCATTACCCAGATGATAATTTGCCTCCATACATAACTCAGCTACATTTGCTGTTACATCCTGAACGGAAATATTTCTGATCATAGAAAGACACCTCTGATTTTTTATATCAAATATTCAACAAGAAGTTCAATAATTCCTGTAATAAATTGCGAACAAATGTTTTTTAAAAAAATTTTAATATGTTATAATACAGATGTTATAATAAAAATTATAATACTATGCCAAGGCAGGTGTCGTGTGATCAAACCTATTACCACCCAAAGAGAAGAAGCCATTTTAGACGTTATAAAGCAAACAATCCGCCATAAAGGTTATCCCCCTTCTGTTCGTGAAATCGGAGTGGCTGTTGGTCTGAGCTCCAGTTCAACAGTTCACGGCTACTTAAGAAAACTGGAAATGAAAGGATTGCTTCGCCGGGATCCTACAAAACCCAGGGCTATTGAGGTTCTGGACAGGACAGAAAAGGAGAGTATAGATTTTAATATCCTAAATATACCTATCATAGGAAAAGTATCTGCCGGTTCTCCTGTCCTAGCCATTGAAAATCAGGAAGGTAATTTGCAATTACCTCTGGATTATACAGGTGCGGGTAATTTTTTTCTGCTCAGAGTTAAAGGCAAAAGCATGATCGAAGCCGGTATTTTCGAAGGGGATTTGGTTTTGGTTCGTCAACAGCCTGCAGCTGAAAACGGAGACATTATTGTTGCCTTACTGGAAGAGAATGCAACAGTCAAAAGATTCTTTAAAGAAAAAGAATATATACGCCTCCAACCGGAAAATAAGCTATTATCGCCAATACTCGTGAAAGAGGTTCAGATTCTGGGCAAGGTTGTTGGGGTAATCCGTAAATATTATTAACTTATTAACCTAACCCAAGCACAAACTTGGCCGCGGACAGCACACCCAACTTTACATATTGCCTGGATAAACCTCCTTGCAGGTAAACTATGAAAGGCCGGCGAATCGGCGCGTCAGCTGTCAGTTCTAAAGAAGCACCCTGAACAAAAGTGCCGGCAGCCATAATTACCTGATCACCATAACCAGGCATGTCCCACGGTTCCGGAATAACATGAGCATCTACCGGTGAAGCTTTTTGAATTCCCCGACAAAAAGCAATTACCTTTTCCGGCGAACCTAGTTCCACGGCTTGAATAATATCTGTCCTATAATCCTCAGCGGCAGGAAAAACTCTAAACCGTAGTCGTTCAAAAAGTTTGGCTGTAAACACTGCTCCTTTAAGTGATTCGTTAACAATATGGGGAGAAATAAAAAGTCCTTGATATAATAGTCGCTGAAAATCAGGTGAAGGACCGACCTCAGCTCCGATGCCCGGGGCTGTCCAACGGTTGGCGGCCAATTCAACAAGCTCACTGCGACCCACAATATAACCACCTGTAGGAGCCAACCCCCCACCAGGATTTTTAATCAATGAACCGGCAACCAAATCAGCTCCTACATCACAAGGTTCTAATGTCTCTACAAACTCTCCGTAGCAGTTGTCCACAAAAACAATTATGGAGGGCCAGTTCTGCTTAACAAAACTGCATAATTCACCTATTTGTGCTACCGTTAAAGCAGGACGTTCCGAATAACCTCTGGACCTTTGCAGCATAATACATTTAGTTTGTGAGCTAACAGCTTCCTTCAATTTTTCATAATCCAGTTTTCCATCCGGCAATAATTCAACCTGGCGATAAGCGATGCCAAATTCTTTTAAAGAACCGCCCCCGCTGCCCCTGATACCTATAATTTCTTCAAGTGTATCATAAGGAGTCCCGGTTGCTGAAACCAGCTCATCTCCAGGACGCAGGATACCAAATAGGCAAATGGCCATTGCATGAGTACCTGAGACGATTTGACTGCGTACTAAAGCTGCTTCAGCACCAAAGATGCGTGCATATAACTTCTCTAAAATCTCCCGGCCCATATCGTTATAACCGTAACCTGAGGAACTCTTTAAATGAAAATCGCTGACCTTTTCTTCTTGAAAAGCAGCCAAAACTTTGCTGTGATTAATCCACGAAGTTTTATCCAATTCACGGTACACAGGCAACAACTCATTTTCTGCTTCCAGCGCCAGCTCTTCCAATTGCTCAAGCTCTATGTACAATTATTAGCCCCCTTAGTGATGCTTTCTGCGATTTTTATATCTTCTCTTTTAATATACATTAATTCTTTTCTTCCGACCTCTTTATCAGGCATTTTAACTAATCTTACCGCCTGGCACCGAATAGCGCGCTCCACAAGATTGCGAACCAACCTGGCATTGCCGCTGTGCCGATGTGTTTTTGCTTCTTTTTCTAATATTATTCTCATCTCTTCAGTAGCACCAGGTGAGAATAGGTACTGCCGCTGTTCCAACATTAAGTTACCAATAGACATGAGTTCGGAAATACTATAGTCAGGAAAATTAATTACGATAGGAATACGAGATCGCAGGCCTGGATTGGTTTCTGTAAACCACTCCATCTCCTCCCTGTAACCGGCCAAAATTAAAATCATCTTATCCTTTTGATCTTCAATACTTTTGACCAGAGTGTCAATAGTTTCTTTACCAAAATCTTTTTCTCCGCCTCGCGCCAGTGAGTAAGCTTCATCTATAAATAAAATTCCCCCCAGAGCTTTCCTAATCTGCTCTTTTGTTCTTTGTGCGGTATGCCCTATATATTCACCAACCAGATCTGCTCTTTCCACCTCGACTAAATGGCCTTTGCTCAATACGCCCAGCTCTTTAAAAAGTTTGCCTATAATGCGTGCTACCGTTGTCTTACCTGTACCGGGATTACCTTTAAAAACCATATGCAGTGATAAAGGTTCCGTAGCTAACTGTTCTTTTTGTCTCCTTTTCTGAATTTCAACAAAGGCATACACTTCATTAATCAACTTTTTCACACATTTTAAACCTACTAGGCTATTTAGTTCACGCAGTACATCTGCAGTAGTATTTTTCTGAGATGAATCCTGGTTTTTATATTTACTTGTACGGTTAATTACATGGATTTTATTAGTCATCGGTAATTCTTTTTTACTGTTTTCATTATTCTGATTGCGCCATATGTTTATTTTCAAAATCAGTTCACCTCTCCGAGCTGCGTTATTAAATTATACGCCCGGAGTTCAATAATTTGACCAAAAAAGCCTCTCCTTTTGAGAGAGACTTTGTTGAATATCAGGCAAACTTTATTAGTTGGTTTTACCCTCAGCAAAAGCAGTATTAACAGGTCTAAGCGGACTTATTGTTGAAATAGCATGCTTATAAACCATAAGCTGTTTGCCTTCGCTTTCCAGGATAACAGTAAAGTTATCAAAGCCCCTAACCATCCCTTTTAATTGAAAACCATTGATTAGAAACATAATTACCGGGATGTTCTCTTTTCTTACTTGATTGAGGAATGCGTCTTGCAAATTAATTTGGGCCTTAGTCATTAGGAGTCCCTCCGTTGGAATTATTTTCTTTTATACTTTATTTTCGACACTTTAGCAGCTTACTCCTGCAACTATCTTAATAATTTCTTGAACAATATCATCCATAGCCGGCTGTCTGCTAATATCAAGCCATGTAATTTTATTATCTCGTTTAAACCATGTTAACTGCCTCTTAGCGAAACGCCTGGTATTGCGTTTTAGCATTTCCACGGCTTCCTCAAGACTCATATTGCCATTTAAATAA
This sequence comes from Desulfofarcimen acetoxidans DSM 771, assembly GCF_000024205.1. Taxonomy (NCBI): domain Bacteria; kingdom Bacillati; phylum Bacillota; class Clostridia; order Eubacteriales; family Peptococcaceae; genus Desulfofarcimen; species Desulfofarcimen acetoxidans. The sequence continues at coordinate 2,308,727 of NC_013216.1, read as the reverse complement.
GCTCCAAGTTCCTTATAACCAAGACTTTTCATAGAGGTTAATTGTGAAGAATAGCCCCTGTCCAGCAAACCTCGAACCTCTTTCAAAAATCCCTGTTCCATCATTTTATCTATACGTATTTCAATACGCCTGTAAAGTTGAGACCTCTCCATGATTAAACCGAAAATGTGCAATTTATATTTGGGTTTAGTAAATGTGTCCCTATCATGGTAACTGGAAATAGGCCTTCCTGTCTGATCGAAAACTTCCAATGCCCTAATTATACGTTTACGGTCATTACAGTGTATTTTTTCTGCTGCCAATGGATCAACAGTTTTTAAGAGATTATGTATATATTCATTTCCTCGTAGATCTGCCGACTGATTGAGCTTAGCCCTATATTCCCAATTTATTTCAGCACGGCTGAAATTATAATGGTCAGTGATCGAACGGACATACAAACCTGTTCCACCTACCAGAATCGGGCTGCTGCCTCTATTAAATATATCTCTTATATAATTTTCAGCTGCTTCCTGGTACAGTGCCACACTATATTCTTCATCAGGATTAATAATATCCAGCATATAATGAGGTATTCCACACATTTCTTCGATGGTCGGTTTAGCTGTTCCTATATCCATATATCGATAAATCTGCATGGAATCAGCTGAGACTATTTCACCGTTTATAGTTTTAGCCAGCAATACCCCGCACTCAGTTTTCCCAACAGCGGTAGGCCCGACAATAACAATTAACGGTATCGGGTTTTTATTGCCACCAGGTCCTTGACCAGTAGATATATTAATCATTATCTTTATTCTTCACTCCGTAAACTACAGGAGCATATTTGCCTCCCTCTATTCTGTCTATACCAAGCCTGGCAAATTCAGAGCTGCCTCGTCTTTCTTTGACTACAACCCTTTTTCTGGCAACTCTAAGAGCTTCTACCAAAACATCCCGATTCAAGGGAGATAAATCAGCTAACTTTCTTAAAGGTGTCATATTTGAAGATTTATACTTTGGTTGTCTGAACATTGGATCAAAATATACTATATCAAAGCTATTGGCCGCTGTTTGCAATAAGTATTCGTAATGGCTGGCATTTATTACTGTAATATTTCTCATAGTAGAAGAAAGCAATTTACTTTTAAAATTGTAATTTTTTATACCATAACGTACCAGAGCGGCAATAACCGGAGATACTTCCAAACCAAGCACAGTGCCTGAGGTGCCAGTTACAAAAGCAGATACGATAGCATCAGCTCCGAAACCCAGTGTACAATCCAGCACAGAATCTCCAGGCCTAAGATCCATAGCCTTGACCATTTGGTCAGTTTTCCCAGATCTAATATCCTTTATACGCACTGCGGCCATATTGGGATGAAAAAAAAATTCTTCTTCCCCTGTATAATAAAATACTTTATCGGGAGCAGCTACTATAACCCCTGCAACCTGATACTTATCAATCAAGGCGGGCAAGGATAATTTTTCCCTGGGCACCAGCGGATAACCCAGTTCTTTACAGAATCTTTCGGCTAACAGCAATTGGTTGGTGCCGCCTTTATGAGAGGTTGTGATCACACAATGATTTAAGAACACAAAATCAATACCTTCCGGTATATTATCTTTTAAACTTTACGGCCAGTTCTTCCAACGACAAGTGTATCAAGGTCGGCCTGCCATGCGGGCAGGTATAAGGACTTTCAGTTTCCGCCAGTTGTTCCAGCAGTGCCAGCATGGCCGATGGGGTTAATTTCTCACCGGCTTTGACTGCAGCTTTACAGGCCATGGCAGCGGCCATATTTTGTACCAGAACTTCTCTGCCGGTCAAGGAATCTTCTGAAAAATCAAGTATATCGAAAAAAAGATCTTTCTCTTGTCCGGGAGAAACATTTCCTGGCACACCTCTCAGTAAGAATGTACCCTTACCGAATTCTTCTATGATAAAACCTATTTCCTTTAATAAAATAATATGTTTAATTATCAATTCTTCTTCCCGAAAGTTCAGTTCCAAAGTTATCGGGATAAGCAGCATCTGGCTGACAACTTGTCCTTCAGAGAATTGTTTTTGATACTTTTCGAAAAGAATCCTTTCGTGAGCGGCATGCTGGTCAATAATAAATAAGCCTTTATCAGCTGAGGCCAGAATGTATGTAGGCATCAATTGAGCCAGTGGCCACAGAGAAGGAAAAGAAGAATTCTTTTTGTTTACCGGCGCTTTTTCTGAAACAGTTGTGTTTTGCCTCACGATTATTTGAGCCTGGTCTTGCCCGGCTGCCGGATTACGAATATTATTACTCTCCGCTCTTCCGGTTTGGTTATTGACTTGTACGAGCCGGTTGCCAGTCTCTAAATTTTCTTTTGCTTCGGATGCAAGTTTCTTTTCTTCTAAAACAGGTCTTTTATAATGCGAATTATTCTCTTGTGTTGGATTATCTCTCAACTTGGCTTCGGCAATTTTATCAGGAGTAAAATTTAACTTTTCTTGATAGGGTTCACCAACTAAGGTTTTTTGTTTAACAGCCGGTGTTATTTTTAGCTCGGGTATAAGAGAATTAGCTTGTAGAGCTCTTTTTATGGATTCCTTTATTAATTCGGCAATTTCATTTTCCTGTTCAACTCTTACTTCAAGCTTGGCCGGATGTACATTTACATCTACCTTTCCCGGATTAATTGCTAAAGCCAAAATTGTCAGTGGGTACCTGCCAGGCGGCAAAATAGTCCGGTAGGCTTCTTCAATTGCTCTTAAAATGATACTGCTCTTGACCAAACGATGGTTTATAAACAGGGTTTGCTGCTTCCGGTTTCCTCTGTTCACGGAGGGCCTGCTTGTATAGCCGTATATTTTCAGCAAAGCATTTTCTTCTTCCAGTGGAATCAATTCACGGGCAATTTTTATCCCGTATACTGCAGCCACTGCATCTAATAGACTGCCGCTGCCAGGTGCGTAAAAGACATTCCTGCCGTTATGACGCAGTCGAAAACTGACTTCCGGTTTGGCCATAGCCAGGCGATTCACCAGTTCATTAATCCTGGCGGCTTCTGCTGAAGCTGTTTGCATATGTTTTAATCTGGCCGGGGTATTATAAAACAGGTCACTGACAGTTACAGACGTACCGGGCGGACAACCGGCACTGCCGACCGACAGGGTTTTACCGCCGCTTATTTCAAGTCTAATGCCGGAAACACTGTCTTGTGCTCTTGTTTTTAACTCAACCCTGGCTATAGAAGCTATACTGGGCAAAGCCTCTCCCCTGAAACCCATTGTATTTATATTGGTCAGGTCCTCTGCGCTGGCTAATTTACTGGTAGCATGACGGTAAAAAGCCAGAACAGCATCTTCCTCAGACATGCCGGAACCGTTGTCAATTACAGTTATACTTTTCAGACCACCCTCATAGATGTTAATTTCAATAGCACTGGCTCCTGCATCCAAGGAATTTTCCACTAGTTCTTTAACCACCGAGGCAGGTCTTTCCACAACCTCACCCGCGGCAATTTGATTGGCGGTAAGTTCATCTAATATAATGATTTTGGGCAACATTTCACCCCCGACACGGTTAATCTTACAAGGAGGATTCCTGCCTGGATTGCTTGTTATAGATTAAAAATACATCCCTTACCTTATCCTGCATATAAACATAGTCATAGTAACTATTACCCTGCGCTTCACTATAGCTTTTATAGGCTTCTTCCTGGCAACTCCGGCAAGCAGTTATCGGAATCGATATACAAAAGACCTTGCTGTTCTTTCGAGAACCTCTGGCTGCCGTTGATTCTACGGTTAAGTAACCGGAGCAATAACCGCAGCGCTTGATTACCTCTGTTTGGTTCTCGCTGAAGCCGTCAGTATCGTAATAAACCGATTTTTTTCTTTGCCAGTATTGTTTCTTGCCAAAAATTTTATCCAGATCGATTTGATCCCTGTTCCGCCATATTTCCTGCAGCTTAGCTACTGTAGCTTTTATTTCAGTTGTACGCTGTTTGCTGTGCTCTATATTTAATGCATGAGGCTCACGAACATAAGAATAATCCTGTCCCGCCATGGCCAAAATTATGGCCAGATTTACATAAGGCAAAGCCGTCTCAATGGCATAGCCACCTTCCAGTACCGCCAGATCAGGTTTGAGTTTTTCATTCAACAGCGCGTAACCCTGGGCAGTCATACATATGCTGCCCAGAGGGTCAGTGTAATGATTATCCTGGCCAGCCGAATTTATGATAAACTCAGGCTGAAAGTCCCTGAGAACAGGTAAGATAAACTCATCCAGCACATAATGCAATTCCTCGTCAGTAGTACCCACCGGCAAAGGAACATTTAATGTTCGGGCAAAGGCTGTAGGTCCACCCAGCTCATTGATAAAACCGGTTCCCGGGTAAATGGTTCGCCCATCCTGGTGAAAAGAAATGCATAAGACATCAGGATCATGATAAAAAATTTCCTGTGTGCCGTCACCATGGTGTACGTCTGTATCAACTATAGCTATTTTTTTAAGACCGTGATGATGTCTCAAATAGTCTACCACAATAGCTTCATTATTGATATTGCAAAAACCGCGGTTTCCGTGTACAACCCTCATGGAATGATGACCTGGCGGCCTGACCAGGGCAAAAGCGTTTTTCAGTTCCTTTTGCCAAACCTTTTCAGCCAGCAGTATACCTGCACCGGAGGCAATCAAGTGAGCTTCCAGCACCTGGTCTGACACCTTTGGCACGCAAAAATGTGTGCGGGCAATATCTTTATGAGAGGCCAGCCGTGGAGCAAATTCCTCAATTTCCGGTAAATCCATTAGACCTTCTTCAAACAGCTGATCCTTGGTATAGAGGAGTCTTTCTTCCCTTTCCGGGTGAGTGGGAGAAATAGCCCAGTCAAAAGCCGGGAAAAAAATTAATCCGGTTTTGGATGTCATATCGTTTCCTCCTGTTCTACCCGAGATAAAATACCTCTCTTAGTTTGCACCACTATATCATAAATTTTTCCTACAGTGTGCCATCCCCGTACCACATTAAAAACTTCCTGGCGGGTTATTTCCACAACACGGGTTTCCCCGGCCAAAGACGTTTCAGACAGCCTGGCCAACCATTCCCTGGCCAGTTGTAGGGCATCCTGTTCGCTAAAGTTGCGTTTATTTAACTTGCCCTGGTAACCTGCCTCATCTATAGTAAATATCTGTCGTTCAGTGTCTGCCCGCAAACTGGCGGACACTGTAGGACATGCAACTGCCGCACCTATGGCGTTGGCTACCTCCGCATGATGCGGGAGAAGACTGAAGCAATTCAATTCCGCGGCAACTCTCTCCACCAGACCGGCGGCTCCGCCCCCTACCCCTGCCACCAAATCGAGGCGTACTGCTTGTTTCTGCAATATCTCCCAGATGCGGTAGGCTGGTTCTTCTTCCCATTCCCTGAACATTTTTCTTATTTCTGCAGTAATTGTTTTTACAACTTCGTCAACTACCAGGCCCGCTGTTTGTTCCGGTGTCAGCTTCAGGCCAAGCCTGTTCATGGCTTCCAGTGCTAAATCCCTGTCACCCAGCTTGATTAGATTCAATACAAGCAAAGCATCAGTAGGAGTAGGTGACGGTCCACCCAGGCAGTAGGGTGCGCCCTCTCTTCTACCGGTAAGAGTAAGCTTATCTCCGGCAGCTTCTACAGTTGTATCTCCGCCCACGGGAATAGACTTGACAGCTAAACCGCGAACCTGGGTTAGCAATTGCTCTACTTTTGCGCCTTTGGCCGAAAGCAAAGGTTCACCCGACAAAATTAAGGCCAAATCAGTGGTAGTTCCACCAATGTCCATTACTATGGCTGTTTTGCCGGTGGGAATTAGAGCCTGAACTCCCAGGGTACTGGCCGCAGGCCCGGAAAAAATAGTTTCTACAGGTGTTTTCTCCGATTCCTCCAGTGACAGGGTACCACCGTCGGCTTTTAAAATATAGGCTTTAGCCTTTACTCCCCGGTTTTTTAAAGCCTGGCTGACTGAATTGATAAACTCACGGTACTTGTCCCTGGTAGCACAAGTATAGAAAGTATTAACCGCGCGACGGGGAAAGTTTAGCCTGCCTCCTGCCCGGTGACCTAAAACAACCTGCCAATCAGGATATTTATCCTTTAAAACAACTTCGATTTCACTCTCATGACTGTTATTGCGATTAGAAAACTTGCCCACTATTGCCAGCTTGCGGTAGCCTTTTTCCGCTAGTTTATCCAGCTTTTTTACTGCCTGTTGCAGGTCTAATTTTATAATTTCCCTTCCCCGGTAGTCTATTGCTCCATTTACTATAACCGTTTCAGCAGGAAGATCGTATAACCAGCAACTAACCCCCGGCCCGGGCAATAGCAGCACCGCTACCGGGTCATATTTTCTTTCGGCAATCAGATTAGTTATTTTAGTAGTGCTGAAAACAACCCGCTCTATTTTATCTGGCTCAATTCCCGCCATTATCTGATCCAGTGCCTTCATTAAGGAATCAAGTAAATCCTCAGCAGTAGGAATCTTTGCTTTGGCCAAAACTCTTCCCTCATGCAAGAGCACCGCATCGGTACAAGTGCCACCGACATCTATACCTATTAACATATAAAGCACCTCTCGGAAACAATTAGTAATCTTTTAGCTTCCCCTGCAATTCAAAGAGTTTGTTCATTGCTTGCAGGGGGTTCATAGCTAAAATATCTAAACCCTCCAGCTCCTCTAAAATCGCCAGCATTTTCGGCCTTAGCCAAGGTACTGGCTCTTGAGAGCAGGAAAGCCGGTTAGCCTCACTGTCTCTCATTATAGAGCTGACGTCTTTTTTTTCTTCTTTTATAACCGACAGCTCCGCAAATGCTGATATCTCGCTTAAATCCACAGAAGCTGCCGCCTGACTCTGCCCGGTTGGAGAACAGGCTTCCAAGCTGTTTAATACCTCGTCTGCCCTCAGCAAAATATTTTCGGGAATCCCGGCAAGCCTAGCCACATGTATGCCATAACTGCGATCAGCTTTACCTGGGATGACCTTCCTCAGGAATACGATTCCATCTCCGGTTTCCTGCACAGCGACAGTATGATTTACTACACCATGCAACTGATCCAGGTCAGTCAACTCATGATAGTGGGTGGAAAAAAGTGTCTTGGCCTTCAGATCCCTGTTGATATATTCAATTAAGGCCCTGGCAATACTAATGCCGTCATAAGTACTGGTGCCGCGACCTACTTCATCCATGATGATCAGGCTTTGGGCCGTAGCATTTTCTACGATAACTTTGCACTCGTTCATTTCCACCATGAAGGTGCTCTGCCCACCGGCCAGATCATCAGCAGCCCCGACCCTGGTGAAAATCCTATCCACAATGCCTATTTCAGCGTAATCAGCCGGCACAAAGCTGCCTACCTGGGCTAAAAGAACAATCAGGGCCACCTGTCTCATGTAGGTACTTTTGCCTGCCATATTAGGTCCGGTCAAGAGAACAAGGCGCCTGTCCTGCTCATTAATATCCGTATCATTTGGCACAAACTCTCCGGTTTTTAGGACACGTTCCACCACAGGGTGGCGTCCCTCTTTAATCTTGATTAAACCGTTAGAGTTAATTGACGGGCGTAAATATCTTTCTTCCACCGCAGTTTCAGCCAGTGCCATCAACGCATCCGCCCTGGCAGCTGCCCGGGCGGACTTCTGGAGGGCGGGTATTTTATCAGCAACAATATTTCTTAGATCGATAAAAATACTGTATTCCAGTTCATTTAACTTATCCCGTGCCCCTAATATCATATTTTCATATTCTTTCAGTTGTGGCGTAATATATCTTTCAGCATTGGCTAAAGTCTGTTTTCTGATATACTCTTCCGGCACCAGATGAATATTGCTTTTAGTTACTTCCAAATAGTAGCCGAAGACTTTGTTAAAGCCTACCTTAAGGGACTTTATACCTGTACGCTCTCTTTCTCGGGCTTCCATTTCCGCCACCCAATTTTTTGCGTCTTTACCGGCACTTCTCAGGTAATCAACTTTTTCATTAAACCCGGTCTTAATCATACCTCCCTCACGTACAGAAACAGGAGGATTATCAATAACAGCTCTTTCTAATAAATCATAAAGCTCGTCCAGTATCTCAATTTGTTCACTCAGCTTGCTTAACAGTACGGAGCTGGTTCTGGCAAGTATCTCTTTGATTTGCGGCAGAACTGCCAGTGAGACTTTTATGGCATTTAAATCACGGGCCCCCGCTGTACCATAGGCGATCCTGCCGGTCAAGCGCTCCAAATCGTAGAGCTTAGACAGTATTTCTTTTAAATCATACCTGATAAAGCCGTCCTTTATCAGCTCAGCTACAGCATCCAGTCTTAGATTGATTTTAGCAGCAGATAAGAGAGGCTGTTCCAGCCAGTTTTTGAGCAATCTACCGCCCATAGCCGTTACTGTTCGATCGAGCACCCAGAGCAAACTACCCCATTTAGTACCTTCTCTCAGCGATTTTGTAAGCTCCAGATTTTTCCTGGTAGTGGCGTCTAAAACCATAAACCTTGAGGGTTTGTATACTGTAATTGCATTCAAATGCTGCAAAGCTGTTTTTTGCGTTTCTTTAAGATATGTTAAAAGACCTCCTGCCGCACACACGGCAGCAGTCATCTCAAGCAGCTTGTTTTCAGTTAATTTTTCCTCTCCAATGTTATCTACCAGCGACTTGTAGGCCTGGGTAAAGGTGAAAAAATCAAGTGGCTGTTGGCTGATAGTTATATTAAAGATTCCAGAGAAAATAATGCCTAATTCTGATTTACTAAAGCTATCCCGCGCCACAACTGCTTCAGAGGGCTGCAGGCGAGATATTTCCTCCGCCAGAGCGGTGTCATCAATAGCAAATTCAGTTACCATAAAAAGACCGGTTCCCAGATCAACAACTGCCAGTCCATAATGCTCTTTTTCCCGGCTGACAGAGATAATAAAATTATTTCTTTTGTCTTCTATAAAACTGCCTGACAATATAGTGCCCGGCGTGATTACACGGACTACCTCCCTGCGCACAATGCCTTTCACAGCCTTAGGGTCTTCTACCTGCTCACATATGGCAACTTTATAACCTTTTTCCACCAGGCGGGCTATGTAGCCCTCCGCAGCGTGATAGGGAACACCGCACATGGGAATGCGTTCTTCCCGGCCACCTTCGCGACCGGTCAGGGTTATATCCAGCTCACGGGAGGCACAGTGGGCGTCTTCAAAAAACATCTCATAAAAATCGCCTAACCGGAAAAAGAGAATAGCATCAGTATGCCGCTCTTTAATCTGCAGGTATTGTTTGATCATCGGTGTATGATTCACATTGCTCCCTCCCGTTTACCATTATAACATATGAAATTTTAAACCTAAAGAAAAAACCCGGCAGCGCCGGGTTTTTACCTTGTACTCAAGGGGATTATGCTTATGATGATTTGTGGATAAGTCATTGTTTAATGAAGTACAAATTTATGCTGCATAAGCAAAGTCAGCAACTGCAATAATTTCCGGTGAGCACAAGTGCCTATGGCTGCATCGAAAGTCGCTTAAAGCGATTTTCTTGTACTATTGATTAGCAGTGACCGTGACCACCCGAACCGCAGCTGGAACAACAAGAACTGGTACCGCACTCACAACCATGGCTTTCACCGGTAATAGCTTCAGAAATAATATTATTTACCGCTTCAATAATTTTTTCAAATTCTTGCTGTGTCTTGAAATATTGCACTATTAAATCATTACTCAACATTTTTTCTTCAAAAGCTTCTATTTCCTGCTTTTGTTCTTCGGTCAATTGCTGACCCTGCGATCTAAGCATATGGTATACTTGCTGTTTTTCTTCAAACTCCTGGATGATACTTTGCGCCAGAGGATCACTCATCATATTATCCTGAGCATTTCTCATAGCTGAAAGTTCAACGGATTCAGCAATTTCCCTGCCTAATTCACGGGCTTTATTCAAAATAGCTGACATTCTTCTACCCCCTAATCATTTTTTATATTAACCGGACACCCATCCAGGTGTGACAGCCTGCCTTTGATAATCTTTACCGGTACTGTTTGCCCGGTTAAGAAGTTTGCCTGAGCAGCAAATACAACCAGCTTGTTGGTTCTAGTTCTGCCTGTTAAATTATTGCCGGTCTTGCCCGGTCCCTCGACCAAAACATCCAGTATTCTGCCAACTTCAGCCTCATTATCAGCCAAGCTAATCTTATTTTGCATTTTTATTAACTCTTGAATACGAGCTTTTTTTACCGTTGCTTCTATCTGCTCCTGCATATTGGCAGCAGGTGTGCCGGATCTCTTATTATACACAAAAGTATAGGCGCTGTAACAGCGAACCTTCTCAAGCAAATCCAGGGTCGCAGCAAAATCAGCCTCAGTTTCCCCCGGAAAGCCCACTATTATATCTGTAGTAATACCGGCTTGCGGGACAGCACAACGAATCTTGTCTACTAATTCCAGATAATTTTCTCTGGTATAGCCCCTGTTCATCAATCTTAATATCCTGTTGCTGCCGGCTTGCACAGGCAGGTGAAAATGCTCGCACACTTTTTTGCTTTTGGCAATTACCTGGATAAGTTTATCAGAAAAATCCCTGGGATGTGAGGTCATATATCTTATTCTCTCAATTCCGGTATCTTCAAGCATTAGCAACAAATCCGCGAAGTCTAAGGGATTTTTTAAATCCTTGCCATAAGAATTTACATTCTGTCCCAACAGTGTAACTTCTTTATAACCAGCTATAACCAGCCCGCCCACTTCCTGAAGAATATCCTCCGGAGACCTGCTGCGCTCCCTGCCTCGCACATAAGGAACAATACAATAAGTGCAAAAATTATTGCAGCCGTACGTAATGTTAACCAGCGCTTTTATGCCGGATACTCTTTGCACGGGCAGTTCCCCGGTTACCGGAGCGACGTCAGACCAAACATCCAGAACAGGCTCTCGTTTTTCCATTACTTTGTCCAACAGATCGGATAACAGGTGTGAGTTATGTGTGCCGAATATTAAATCAACATAAGGAAAACGCTGGCGAAGCTTTTTAGCTGCTTCCGCCTGCTGTGTCATGCAACCGCAAACTCCCAGCACCAAATCCGGGTTTGATTTTTTTAGCCGGCGCAACCTGCCGAGCATGCCATATACCTTACTCTCAGCAGTTTCTCTGATACAGCAAGTATTTAACAAGATTATATCGGCGTCTTCCTGTTTATCAGTTTTTATGTAACCTTTATTATGCAATATCCCGGCTAAAATTTCCGAATCATGCTCATTCATTTGGCAGCCGAAGGTTATAATGAGATATTTTTTATGACCGGTTGCTTCTTGCTCAAATTCCATGAAATATTCTCCTCAATGAATATGGACTTTCTAATTATACAGCACATTAAGAATTTAAACAACTTTTTACCCGGTTTTGTTGCTTGTATTTTATAGTTCATTGCTTTAATTTATTGTGTCTGCAATCTGCTGTTTAAGGAGACTAACTGTTCTTTTAAAAAATTTTTTATAGAAAATCGCTCCTGAAAACCCACGGGCTTGTCCCGTGGGTTTTCAGGAGCGGTCGCCCAGTAGGGCGACAAGTATATACACAAACACTTCCTCTACTGTATAATTGAATTATGGAAAGAAAAACAAACCATTGCGTCTACAATATTAACTATCATAGATACTTAAGAGCATTACCACCAACAGAATATTTGTCGCTTTTCCCTGGCTTAAATGGAGCAGAGGTTACTATATAGGCACTGCCGGAAACGTCAGCACTGAGATCATTCGCAAATATATTGAAGCCCAGAAATATTCCGGAAGGAGGTGAAATTGTGAGCAAATGTAAAAATAACCAATCAAAGAAGTCAAAGTCAAAATGCATCAACATTTTGGTGAATAAATTTCCTGTATATCTAACCCCGGAGCAAACTTCCCTGGCCTGTACCCTGCAAAGAGAGGCATCTAAAGTATGGAACACAACTTGCACTGTTCACCGTACAATCTATATAAAACATCACTGCTGGCTCGACGAAGGTGCCATGAAAGCATTCGTTAAAGGCAAATACGGTGTTCATTCCCAGTCGGCGCAGGCTATAGTGGAAACTTACTTTGAGTGCTGTGAGCGCACCGGGAAGCTGCGCGAACAAGGGGTTACAGATTGGCGCTATCCCCATCGCAGAAAACGTTTTTTCACCGTAACCTGGAAGCCACTTGGTATAACTTACGAAGGAAAGATGCTGACTCTCTCCAACGGACGCGGCAGGGAATCACTCATACTTAACTTACCCAAAAGGCTCTCCGGAGCCGTCATTAAGCTGGTTCAACTTGTATGGCACCGTAACCTTTACTGGCTGCATGTAACGGTAGAAAAACCGGCCTTGAAAAAAGTACAGGGCGGCGTTACAGCAGCCATTGACCCCGGTGAGGTACATGCTGTAGCTATCACAGACGGTAAGAAATCTTTGGCAGTGAGCGGCAGATTGCTGCGGTCTCTGCGCCGGCTCAGGAATAAGGTGCTGCGCAGGTTGCAAAAAGCTATTTCTAAAACTAAAAAAGGCTCAAAACAGCGCAATAAGCTTTTAGCTGCAAAGTACCGGTTTTTGAACAATATTGAGCGCCGAATTGAGCACGTCATGCATACCATTTCAGCTATTGTTTCAAAATGGTGCTTTGAGCGTAACGTCAATACCGTCTATATAGGCAATCCAGAAGGCGTGCGCAAGAAGGACTGCGGTAAAAAGCACAACCAGCGGATGAGTCAATGGACTTTCGGTGAATTACGCAGGATGCTGGAGTATAAGTTAAAGCGTCATGGCATTAAGCTGATACCAGTGGATGAACGCGGTACTTCGGGTACTTGTCCGGCTTGTGCAGAGTATACCAAGCAAACAGGCCGCACCTATAAATGCGGCAAGTGCGGTTTCGCCGGCCCGCACCGGGATATGGTCGGTGCTTCCGGGATTCTGGATAAATCGGTTAACGGTAAATTCACCAAAGGCCGTAAGTTACCTGAGAAGGTCGAATATGCACGGCTGAAGGTGCTGGCACTGAAAAAAACTGCTTAAACGTATCTACGATGAGTAGTAGATGCCCATGGACCGGGCCAAGGCTGTGGTAACACAGTGCTGTAGCTCATGAGAGAGTGTAAGACCTTGCTTTGCCAGGGCAGTTCTCAATGAAATGAGAAATCTTACGGGTAGAAGCCTCCGGGCTCGTCCCGGAGGAGGTTCACGTTATTATTAAATAACTGCTTAGAAGCAGCTATTTAATAAGACATGCATTCTGTCATAGTAGAAAGGAGTGTGTAATCATATTGTCAGAAGATACAAGTGTTGGCCAATTAATAAGTGAGAATAAACGTAAATGTTTGGCTGTTGCCTGCAGCCCGAGAAAAAACGGCAACACGGCTATTTTAGCTAAACAGGCTCTCAAGGGAGCAGCTGAAGCAGGAGCAGAAACTGAGTTAATTTATCTGGTGGATTATAAGTTTTCTCCTTGCCGTGCTTGCGGCGGGTGTAACAAAAACGGTCGCTGCGTAGTAAAAGACGAAGTTATGCAAATTTATGATAAAGTACTGTCAGCAGAAAGTATTATATTAGCCGCACCAATATTCTCCATGGGCATATGTGCTCAAGCTAAAAATTTTATTGACCGGGCTCAACAATTCTGGGCAACCAAATTTCTTTTGCAACGCAATGTAATAGAAAATGAAGAAAAAAGAAAGGCCAGGCGGGGCATCTACCTGTCCGCTGCCGGAACCAACTTTCCCGACGTTTTTGACGGGGCTGTGCAGGTGGCCAAATATTTCTTCAGTATGCTGGAAATTAAACTCCTGGGCTCCCACTGTTATCCCAAAATAGATCTGCCGGGAGATGTCAATAATTATCCGGAGATTTTACAGGAGGTTTTTGTAGCGGGGAAAATGCTGGGTAAAGGATAAAATAACAACTATAATAGAATTCTTAACAATTAATCACCAAGCTGCGGTATATGACTGTCCCCAAAGGTGCTGTTGGATAGTCATATACTATAATCATAGTATTCAACCAAGATAGAAAAATAAAGGTTATAAAAATTCGGAAATATATTTTTGTACAGCAAAAAAATGTCCACCCGATAAAGTGAGTGGACAAAAGTCGAAAGGTTAATTCGCGAGATGTTTTAGTTTACCCCAAAAACTTTATAAGAAGCCTTCTTAAAACTATGCAGTCTCATTAATTTTATTTATTAAAGAAGCCGCATAACCGGCTCCAAAACCGTTATCAATATTTACTACCGTTACACCATTGGCACAACTGTTTAACATACTTAAAAGTGCGGCCAGACCATGAAAACTGGCTCCGTAACCTACACTGGTAGGGACTGCAATAACAGGTTTATCCACTAAGCCTCCTACTACACTGGCCAGAGCACCCTCCATCCCGGCAACTACAATTATTACCCTGGCAGAGTTGAGTTTGTCCTCGTTTAACAATAATCTATGAATTCCGGCAACCCCTGCATCATACAAGCGTTCTACCCTATTGCCCATAATTTCGGCAGTTACGGCTGCCTCTTCCGCTACAGGCAGGTCCGATGTGCCCGCACAGACAATCAGAATGCTGCCCACCGGTTCAGGCTTCTCGGTTTGAATACTTATTAGGCCAGGGATTTCATGAAAATAAGCCATGGGCAGCACAGTCCGAACAGATTCAAATATTGATCGGTTGGCCCGGGTGGCCAGAATATTTTTGTGATTGCCGGCCAAAACACTTATTATAGACACAACTTGCTCTGTGGTTTTACCGGCACAATAAATAACTTCCGGAAAACCCTGCCGCAGGCTGCGGTGTATATCGACCTTGGCAAAACCAAGATCATGAAAAGTCAATCGCTTAATTTTTTCGGCAGCCGCTTCGGGAACAATTCGGCCGTTTTTCACATCTTCTAATAATTCTCTCAAACTGCTCGTATCCATAGCTTTACTCCATTATTAGCTAAAATTTAATTTTTCTCATTTAAACTGCCACTGCGGAAACCTTGTAAATCAAGTGTAGTATAAATATATCCCAGCGATTTGAAAAAAGCGGCTATTTGTTTAGCTGCTGCCGTTATAAGAGCAAATTCATCCGGTTCTGCTTCTATCCTGGCAGTATTTCCGTGGTGTCTTACCCTTAATTGTCCTAACCCGAGACCTTTCAAAAAAGCTTCTGCTTTTTCAATTATTAATAGATTCTCCTCGGTTATTGTTATTCCGTAAGGAATACGTGAGGCAAGACAGGCTGCAGAAGGTTTTTGCCAGTTGTTTAAACCAAAGGTTTTGGCCAGCATACGTATTTCAGCCTTTGATAGACCGGCTTCCCTAAGAGGTGTTTTTACACCTAACTCATCCAGTGCACGTATACCGGGCCTGAAGTCCAGTTCATCCTCCGCATTGGTACCGTCCAAAATTACATCATAGCCCCGAATTTCTGCAGTCTCCAATAGCTTACTGTACCTAATTTGTTTACATAAATAGCATCTTTCCCGTGAATTACCGATAAAATCACGGTTATTCAATTCCCCGGTAGATAAGGTTAGGTGTGCAACTCCCATGTTTTTGGCCAGGTTTTTTGCCTCTATCAGTTCCGCTGCGGGTAATAGAGGTGAAACAGTTGTCACCGCGAGCACCTTATCCACGCCCAGAGTATCGGCGACCATTTTGAGCAAAAGTGTGCTATCCGTCCCACCGGAGAATGCGACCATGGCATTGCCGTAGTTGCCAATCAGTTGTTTTAGTTTAGCTGACTTTTCGCTGAAATTATTCCGCATAAAATGCCCCCGGTTTACAAGTATAGAAGAAGCAGCCGGCAAAAGACCACTTCTTCTTGATTAGTATCAGTATATTCTTGCTGTTATACAGCTCCCAGTTCAAACTTTCTATGTAAAGCCCTGACAGCCTTTTCAGTGTCATCGGAACTAATGATACAGGAAACTTTAATATCTGAGGTAGTTATCATTTCAATATTTATATTTTCTTCTGCCAGAGCTTCAAACATCCTGGCGGCCACCCCATAATAGCTGGCCATACCGGCCCCGACAATGGAAACTTTGGCTACCTTGTCATCACAGCTGTATTCTTTATAGCCTACTTTTTCCTGACTGTCTTTAACTACCTGAAGTGTTTTCATTAATTCATCTTTGGTAACGGTAAAAGCTATATCATTAATATTATTGCGCATTGCGCTCTGAACAATAACATCTACATTAATATTAGCATCAGACAGAGCATTAAATATCTTCATGGCAATTCCCGGCTCATCGGGAACATCAAAAATACCCACTATAGCCACGTTATAATCATGAGCCACACCGGTGACAACATTTATGCCTTCCATTTCTTCAACCTCCTTGAGCACTGTACCCTGGTGATTATTAAAACTTGAACGAACATGAAGCGGTACCTTATATTTCTTGGCCAATTCCACTGACCTGGGGTGCAGCACTCCTGCCCCGAGGTGAGAAAGTTCCAGCATTTCATCAAAGGAAATAATATCTAGTTTGCGCGCTTCCGGCACTATTCTGGGATCTGCAGTATAAACACCGTCTACATCAGTAAATATCTCGCAAAGACCGGCGCGCAGTACAGCCGCCAGTGCCACTGCTGAAGTATCCGATCCACCGCGTCCCAGTGTGGTGATGTCGTTATCCATGCTGATACCCTGAAAACCTGCCACCACAACAATATTGCCTGTCTTTAGCTCAGCCTTCATTCTTTCCGTGTGAACATCAATAATTTTAGCTTTGGTGTGAACATTATCTGTAACAACACCTACCTGGGCACCCGTTAAAGAAACAGCCTTTTCTCCCAGGCTCTCAATGGCCATGGCCAATAAAGCAACGGATATTTGTTCGCCTGTAGAAAGCAGCATGTCCATTTCTCTCTCTGAAGGATTCTCGGCAATCTGCTTCATTAAATCGATTAAATCGTCCGTAGTGTCCCCCATGGCAGACACTACCACAACCACATTATGGCCCTGCAGTTTTGTTTCAACTATGCGGGCGGCAACTCTTTTTATGCGCTCAGGATTAGCTACAGAACTGCCACCGTATTTTTGTACAACCAGCATCTTTAAAACTCCCCTACCTTCTTATCCTCTAAAATATATTTGTCTTCTGATGTATCTATCGGGAAGCTCCCCTGCATCAGCTTACTCCCCGTTAAGTACAGCACAAAGTCATAGATCCTACCGGACTGGGATTAAGGATATAAACTTTAGCCATAATGCCGTTTTGCCGGAAAGTATCCTTCATAACCTTAGAAATCAGTTCCATATTATTATCAGCAAAAGCAATTAACGTAGGCCCGGCCCCGCTCAATGTAACACCCCTGGCACCTGCCAGTTTGGCAGCAGCCATTACCTTTTTCATGCCTGGAATCAAACCTGAGCGGTATGACTGGTGCATACGGTCATCCATAGCCACACTGAGCAGGCCCAATTCTCCCTGCTGGAGGCTGGCTACCAATAAGGCAACCCTTCCTATGTTAAAAACAGCGTCATTAAAGCTGACCTGCTGCGGGAGAGCCTCCCGCGATGTTTTAGTGGAAAGACAAAAATCAGGTACTGCTACCACACATTTTAATTGTGATGGAGGTGTTATTTTGATATATTTAATATCACCTTCAAGTGATACAGAAACAATAATTCCGCCAAGCAGAGCAGGAGCAACATTATCCGGGTGTCCTTCTATTTCAGCAGCCAGAGACAGTAAATCTTTTTCCTTTAATTGCTTGCCTGACATCACATTGGCCGCAATAATACCTCCTACAATAGCCGAAGCGCTGCTGCCCAGCCCTTTGCCTACGGGGACATTATTGGTCAGTTTAATTTTGAGCCCGGCCGGTGTATAGCCTACCTTTTGAAAAACACGCCTGGCGGCTTGATAGACAATATTTTGTTCATTTTTAGGGATTAATTCAGTTCCTTCCCCTTGAACCTCAATGTAAAGCCCGGATGGAATTTCGTACATTTCTACGGCATTATAAAACTCCAGGGCCATACCTAAGCAATCAAAACCTGGTCCAAGGTTAGCCACAGTAGCAGGAACCTTCACACGGATCATATTATGTTCCTCCAAACGGGGTCCATTATTAATATTTTGGTGACGTCTCTAAGCTTTTACATCTTCACCTTCAACCCTGATTACATTGGAAACCTCATGAACGATTGCGTCCAGAAGCTTTATTTTATCCAGTGAATCTCTTAGGTTTTGCTCCTTGACCCGGTGAGTTACCAGCACCAGTTCGGCCGAATCTCCCAAGGTATTCTTTTGCAGTACAGAAGCCAGGCTGACATTATAGCGGCCAAACTCGTAAGCAATGGAAGCCAAAACACCCGGTCGGTCAGCAACCTGCATACGTATATAATATTTGCTGATGGTAAGCCCGATTGGCTTAATGGGTTTATCCTCAAAACAGGTACAACCTACAAGACCCCGTACATTATTATTCAGGTTGCGCGCAGCATCCATGACATCGGCTGCAACTGCGCTGGCGGTAGGCATTTCTCCTGCACCACGGCCATAGAACATGGTTTCACCAACCGCATCGCCTTTTACAAATATAGCATTAAAAACATCTCCCACAGATGCCAGAGGATGCTGCTCGGGAATAAAAACCGGATGTACTCTTACCTCAATACCTTCCGGCGCTTCCTTGGCAATACCCAGAAGCTTGACGACATAATGCAATTCACGGGCATAAGCAATATCTTCTGCAGTAATGCGAGAAATTCCTTCTACATAAACATCGTTCACAGTAACTCTGGTATTGAAAGCAATAGAAGCTAAAATAGCAATTTTTCTGGCTGCGTCAAAGCCCTCTACATCTGAACTGGGATTGGCTTCCGCATAGCCTTTGGATTGGGCTTCTTTTAAAACAAGATCAAAATCCAGACCTTCCTGACTCATTTTCTCTAACATATAGTTAGTGGTGCCGTTGATGATACCCATTATTTCCTGTATATGATTGGCAGCCAAACATTGTTTTAAAGGACGAATGATAGGTATACCACCGCCCACACTGGCTTCAAACAGTAAATCCACCTTGTTTTTAATAGCGGCAGCAAACAATTCCTTACCGTGCAGTGCCACCATGTCTTTATTGGCAGTTACCACACTCTTCTTTTTTTCTAAAGCTTTGATCACAAATTCCCTGGCCGGATCTATGCCCCCCATTAACTCTATAACAATATCTATTTCCGGGTCATCAATAATCTCATCAATAGAATTGGCAATCAAATTGTTGGCCATACCAAGTTCCTGACAACGCCTGGCGTTACGTTCCAGAACCTTTGACACTACGATTTGCGAGCCAATTCTTTGTTCAATAATCTTACTGTTGGCATTAAGCAGCTTATATACTCCACCACCAATTGTACCTGCACCCAGCAAAGCAACTTTGATTAGACTTTTTTGCATATTTTATTCCCCCATATTATTAGTAACAAAAACCTTACCCTCCAGAGCTACAATATCAGCCTTTTTAACGCCATCCATATTTTTGATATTACGCAATAAGTGTTCAATATCACCTGACAGGGATGTTGTTTCAAAGGAGATAGTAACATTGGCCATACCATGAATAGGAATATTCTGATTGATAGTTATAATATTTCCATTATTTTGCGCAATAGTATTCAATATATTTGATAGTATTCCGGATCGGTGTTCCAAATTCAAGGATACAGTAACTATATTACCCTGTTTCCAATCGTTAAAAGGAAAGATACCATCTTTATATTTATAAAATGCGCTGCGGCTTAATCCTACTTTTTCGGCAGCTTCATTTACAGTAGATACTGTTCCTCTTAAAAGCAGTTCCTTGATTTGTGCAGTTTTTATAATCGCCTCCGGCAATATATCCTCCTGAACCAGATAAAACTTCAATTTTTTGGGGTTCATAGTTTCACCTCTGGTGTCCATGCAACATGGATACATATCCTTGTACGATAGACATTATATCATTATCTGCTTTTTTTAGCAACAAAAAAGTTGCCTTAAGAGACTTTTGAGCAGCCACAAGCACTTGTGCTACCATGAAAATAAACTCAGAAGTATCATTTTCATTCTCCATAATGCTGTGCCGCAGCATGGGAATCTCGTTGAAAGTTATGCTTAACTTATCCACTGATCCATTATAAGCTTAATTTCCTGGAATAAAAAATACCGGTCATATTTGACCGGTTAAATTATAATACATATTAAGCCGCCGCTGCCCTCATTTACGATCCTGGAAACTGTCTCTCTCAGTTTTTCCTGAGCATTTTCCGGCATCCGCTGCAGTTTATTCTGAATACCCTCACGCACCAGAGCATGTACCGACTTGCCAAATATTTCTGTACTCCACAACTTTTCCGGATTTTCTTTGTATTCCTCAAACAAGAAACTGAGTAAATCCGAACATTGCTTTTCAGTGCCGAAAACCGGAGTAATTTCCGTTTTGATATCAGCCCTGATCATATGAATGGATGGAGCGCTGGCTTTTAATTTAACACCGCTTCTTCCTCCTGAACGGATTAACTCCGGCATTTCCATATTCATGTCATCCATAGTTGGTATAACCACACCGTAACCGGTTTCATAAACTTCTTGAAGTGCAGCTGCAACTTTATCATATTCTTTCTTTGCTGCACTCAAATCCCTCATCAACCTGTAAACATCGTGTTCACCTTCAACAGATAAATTGATTTCTTGAGATAATATTTGGTAAAATAACTCATTCTTAGCGTCAATATTAATTGTTGCTGATCCTGTTCCCATATCCATATTCTCCAGTTCAACCAGCCGAACAAATTCCAACTCGGCCAATTCTTCCAGAGCCATATCTATATCTCTCAAACGGCGGACATTGTTTACAGTATTGCCAACAGCACTTTCAAACTTTTCCCGTAACCAGTGAGTGGTTTCCAGTTCCTCAACCCATTTGGGCAGAGCAACATTAACCTCATTAACAGGAAACTCATAGAGCACTTCTTCCAATATTTTTAAAATATCTGACTGATTTAATTCAGCACAGTTTAAGGCCAGAGCAGGAACATCATATTTTTCCATTAATTCATAGGCTAATTGACTTGTTTCCGGCTCGTCAGGGTTAATACTGTTTAAGATTATAATAAAAGGCCGGTTAAGGTCTTTTAATTCAGAAATCACC
Source organism: Desulfofarcimen acetoxidans DSM 771 (assembly GCF_000024205.1). Classification (NCBI taxonomy): domain Bacteria; kingdom Bacillati; phylum Bacillota; class Clostridia; order Eubacteriales; family Peptococcaceae; genus Desulfofarcimen; species Desulfofarcimen acetoxidans. The sequence continues at coordinate 2,287,619 of NC_013216.1, read as the reverse complement.
CTTTCCTCTGCTTCCATGTAGTTCTCTCTGGGAATATCCGTTATCGAGCCATCAGTGGTAACCACAATCCCAATAGTTGAATGCTCAGATATCACTTTTCTGGTACCAATTTCGGCTGCTTCCTGAAAAGGAATATCCTCGTCAAACCACGGGGTAGAAATCATTCTGGGACCGTCGTCCTCTTCATAACCCAAAGCTCCTTCTACCCGGTATCCCACGCAGTCCACAAGACGTATTTTAACGTTCAGGTTTGGTGTAATATCAATTTCCACAGCTTCGTTCGGTATAAATTTGGGTTCAGTAGTCATAACTGTTCTGCCTGCCCCGCTTTGCGGGAGTTCGTCTCTGGCCCTCTCCTGATCGTATGGGTTGTCAATTTTCGGTATTACTACTGTTTCCATAAATCGCTTAATAAAGGTTGATTTTCCGGTTCGAACGCCACCAACCACGCCCAGGTATATATCTCCTCCGGTGCGTTCTGCTATATCCCGGAAAATATCTATTTTTTCCATGAGCACACTCCCTCCCTGGCTATAATAATAAATATGTTAAGCATATAATTTAAATGCATCCCTCCCTAAATCTCAAAGCAAAACAATTAAAGCGTTTTATATATGGCATATATTAACAATATATATATATGCCTTTATTGCTCTAAGATATGACTAAAAAAATAAAAAAAGAACTTACTTCTTTAAGAAGTAAGTTCCTGTTTTCATTTCGTCCAGTTTACAGCTGCTAAAGCAACTTCTTCAACTTCATGTGTCTTGAGCCTGGTCATAAGTTTATTGACAGCTGTCAGAGGAGCTAAGCCTTTAAACAATACTTCGTAAGTCAGTTCCGTAATAGGCATTTTTACATCATATCTTTGCGCCAAACCATGTGCGCCGGCCGTAGTACGAACACCCTCAACAACCATATTTATCCCACTCAAGGTTTCTTGCAAGGATTTGCCTCGTCCTATTTCTATACCTGCCCGCCTGTTACGGCTGTGCACACTGGTGCAGGTAACTATCAGATCGCCTACTCCGGCCAGACCGGCAAAGGTTAAAGGATTAGCACCCATAGCAATACCTAACCTGGTTATTTCAGCCAACCCCCTGGTCATTAAAGCTGCTTTTGTGTTGTCGCCAAAACCAAGGCCATCTGAAATGCCGGTTCCTAAAGCAATGATGTTTTTCAAGGCTCCACCAAGTTCTACTCCCAGCAAATCGGGGTTTGTATAAACCCGAAACATATCAGTCATAAAGATGTCCTGAACCTGTTCTGCCACAATCTTTTCTTTTGCGGCAACTACAACTGTAGTGGGCAAATTCTGTCCCACCTCTTCTGCGTGACTGGGACCGGAAATCGCCGCATAACGGGACAAGCTTTGAGTGCCTGCCTCCTGCATAAATACCTCTGACATACGGTATAAACTATCTTCCTCAATACCTTTGGCCGTATTAACAAAAACGGCTTCTTTATGAACATATGGCAACACCTCTTGCAAAATCTTTCTAAAAGCATGGGAAGGAGTCCCGAAAATAACTGTTTTACAGTCAGACACTACTTCCTCTAAATTTGTTGAAGCCATTAATTGGGGAGGTAAAAACACTCCTGGTAAATAGCGGGTATTTTCTTGAAAATTATTAATTTGTGTAACTTGTTCCTGACTTCTTGCCCACATCATCACCGGATAGCCTTTTTTACTCAACAGAGCAGCCAGAGCTGTAGCCCAGCTCCCAGCCCCCAGTATTGCAATTTTGTTACCCATAGTTAATGTTTATTCCTCCCCCTCACTTTTTATTTTTAAATACTATTTTATTTTCAGTTCCGTTTAACAGTCGTTTAATGTTGGAGCTGTGCTTATATATAGCCAATACGGAGGCTGTAAACCCAAAAACAAGCACCTGCCAGGGTTCTTTTAATACCAGCATGGTTATAGATACAGATACGGCTGCGGCAATCGAACCCAGAGAAACATAACGGCTTACGCCAACAAACAGCAGCCATATTAGAAATGCCACCAAGGCAACAATAGGCGTAGTGGAGTTGGTAGCCAGCAGTACACCCAGACCGGTAGCAACCATTTTGCCTCCTTTAAAATTTAAGAAGACAGGATAACTGTGACCAGCCAGTACGGCCAGTGAAGCCAGTAAAACAGTTGTTTCATTGCCCAGAGACTTGGCCAGAATCACGGCTAGCACACCTTTACCAATATCTCCGGCTAAAGCAAGCAACCCTGCCGCCGGACCCAGATTTCGCCAGACATTGGTTGCGCCTATGTTGCCGCTGCCCAAATCTCTTATATCTATACCTTTCCAGATACGGGTCACCAGATAGCCAAAGGGGATGGAACCAATCAAATAGCTAATGATAATAGCCATAAGCATATTCATTCTTCCTATCCCTCCTCGTCACTTCTTCTGCGCAGTTTAAATATTATGGGAGTGCCTTCCAAACCGTAAGCCAAACGCAGCTGATTTTCCAGATAACGTAGATAGGAAAAATGCATTAATTCCGGATCATTAACAAAGAGTATATAAGTGGGCGGTTTAACACTTTTCTGGGTTGCATAATATATTTTCAGGCGTTTTCCTTTTGGTGCGGGCGGTGCATTGTGCAGCAAGGCCTCTCTGATTAGTGTGTTAAGATTGGCCGTTGCTATGCGCAGAGAATGTTGTTCACTGACATAGTCAACCAGTTCCAGAACCCGATGCACCCGCTGCCTGGTCAAAGCTGAAATAAACAAAACCGGAGCATAGGTGATAAAGCCCATTTCCTCTCTAATCTTTCTGGTGAAAATGGACATGGTATGATCATCTTTCTCAATCAAATCCCATTTATTTATAATTATAATGCTGGCTTTGCCCTTTTCATGTGCATAACCGGCAATTCGCTTATCCTGGTCAGTTACCCCTTCTTCCGCATCCAGAACAATCAAAGCAACATCCGAGCGATCAATAGCTTTTAAGGATCTTAAAACGCTATATTTTTCAGTGGATATGTATATCCGGCTTTTTCGGCGAATACCTGCAGTATCAATTAATACATAATGTTTATCATCCCGCTCAAAGGGAGTATCTATGGCATCCCTGGTGGTACCGGGTACATTGCTGACGATAACCCTCTCTTGCCCCAATATGGAGTTAACCAGCGAAGATTTACCCACATTAGGCCGTCCAATTACTGCAATTTTAATTACATCAGGATCATAATCATCCTTAATTTCCAGTGGCAGCAGAGTAATTACTTGATCTAACAAATCTCCGGTATTCTTACCTTCGGCAGCAGAAACAGGTATAGGCTCTCCCAATCCCAGGCTATAAAATTCTAAAAACTGCGGATTATCCTCCAGGGAAAAATTTTCAACTTTATTGGCAACCAGTAAAACAGGTGTATCTGTACGGCGTAAAATATTGGCAACTTCTTCATCGGAGCCCAATAAACCGCTTCTTGCATCAACCACGAAAAGTACTAAATCCGCTTCCTCAATAGCCAACCTGGCCTGGTGACGCACATTACTGACTATTTCATCATTTTCTTGAAAGTCTATACCTCCCGTATCCACCAGCATAAAGCTGCGTCCCGACCACTCAGCTTCCTGGTAAAGCCTGTCTCTGGTAATTCCCGGTTGACCCTCAACAATAGCAACACGGGCTCCTACAATACGGTTAAATAGTGTGGATTTCCCGACATTAGGGCGCCCAACTATAGCAACAATCGGTTTTGACACTTATAGTTCCTCCTAAGGTAGCTTTTCGGGGCTTTGTAATATTACTCTAATCATATCAGCAGGCCCGTCAACTGCTGCAATGGGTATTTTCAGTCTTCCTGCCAGTTTGGCAAGACTAATATCATCCAGAAAGATTTGCTCACCTGCTTTTAACATAACTGAGGGCAAAATGAGCAAATCTCCCAAATCATCTCCCGCCAGAGCGGCCTCTAAATCACTTGCGGTTAAAAGTCCTGCCACAGTAACTTGCTCACCGAAAAACTTATTAACCACCACGCGCAAACAAACTTCCAGATTGTCTATCATATTTAGCCTGTCAACAACCTGAGCCAGAATAGATGAGGCCAGAACCCCTGAAATCAGGGTAACACGTCTTGTTTTCTGCAAGCCAGTTGGCAGGGAAGGAACTAATTCTAACCACTTATCCAAAAATAACCTGGTCAACCCAATCCCGTTCTCAATTTGAGGGAAACCTGCATAATTAGCAGCAACCGGTATTGGCAATCCTGCCAGAAGATAAAACTCATCTGAGGCAAAAACAAGCGGATTATTATACTGCTTAAGAAATTTATTTTGTATTTCGGATATAAAGGAAATAACCTGCCTGGCCTCGTTAGGCGTATAAGATCTCACTAAAGAATTCCGGCAATACCTGGTCAAACCGACGGGAACAACAGCTATTGAGCTGATTTGAGGCCATAAAGCTGCGAGATCCTTTACAGTATTTTTTAGATATGTTCCGTCATTGATTTCCGGACACAGCACTATTTGTGCATGTACTTCAATCCCCCCGGCAGCCAAAAAGGTTAATTGCTCCATTATTTTACCTGCCCTGGGATTGCCCAAAATCCTTTGCCGCAATTCCGGGTCAGTTGAATGAACCGATACATAAAGAGGGCTGAGCTTTTGTGCAACGATTCTTTCCATATCCTCCGGCTTTAAATTGGTCAAGGTAATAAAATTACCCTGCCAAAAAGACAACCTGTAATCATCATCCTTAATATAGAGTGTTTTTCTCATCTCCGGTGGCATTTGATCCACAAAACAAAAAATACATTTATTCTGACAGCGCTTAGTTGATCCAAAAGCATTATCTCCAAAATCCAACCCCAGATCATCTTCATAATCTTTTTCTATTTCCAGAACCCAGTCTTCTTGATTCTGCTTAATTATATGCAGGTATAATTCCTCATCAGCAATCAAGTAGCGATACTCAATAATATCTGGTACTGGCATATCATTAATACTTAATACCATGTCTCCCGGCTCCAGTCCAACCTCTTCAGCAATACTGCCAGGCAGTACTTGGACAATTTGTAAACCCCGCTGACCCATAAGGGTCCTCCTCTCAAAATAACATTAGCTTTAATTATCTAATAATTACCAAGCTTAGTCAAGATAAAAGAGCAGGATTACAGGAAATCGCCATATAATTTATGTGTTTTATTATGACTTTTTAATTGCTGCAGAAGCACCGATATAACTTTTGTTAATCAAGTGGCAGACAATTTCTCCGAAGAACCCGAAGATATTTTTTTGGAAAAAATACCAACTGAGGGAAAGTATTGGATTTATACTGTTGGAGCAATCGGTTATAGTAAAATTATTACCATTTTTACCACATAAACTGATAAAGCTGTTTATAAACCTTAATATTAATTCTCTTGGCCCACATCCGCTTAAAGCATAAATTCTATTATTATCCTTGTCTAAACCTACAAAAATTAACCGGTCCCTGGTTCCTTTTGAATTAAGAAGTACAATTTGCTTCAAATCAGAAACATACAGACCTCTTTCATCATGGAGCAGACCGGTTTTTCGGGCAGCCATAACCAGCGCCAAAGGCGAATAATTGCAGCTGTAATATATTATTGTTTGCATGAATCGGAGGCCACCTTTAGTCTAACATTTTTTACCAAATCGGCCAGGTAAGGATAGGCTTTTTGAGTACCCCAAATAACTATAGGTCTTCCCCACTTTACCATACCGAGATGCCTTGAAAGCAACCCTCCGATTCTCATAGTTAGGTTTACATGCTTTGCCGCATTAACCAGCATAATATTCTCTTTATCAGCACCTAAGGCTCGCATTAAATCTTCAGCCAGATTACTTACTGCTTGTGACTTGCCACGCCTGCCAAGGATATATATTTGATTATTGCCGCTGTCAATACCTGACAAGTATAAATTGCCGTGGGTAATTCTTTTTTGTACATCATAGAATGCCAATTTTGTAAATTCACTGCCATTTGGTATAGTATCCTCAGGCAGTTGTCCAAGGTGAATAGCCGCAGCAGTAACGGATGAGTGAGCTCCTCCGAAACAATGATATATTATTTTCATTTTTCTGCCTGTCAGTCTTTGCTTATATCATCATGAGCGTTTTTCAGCACTTCAAGATCAAGTGCGTCTGTCTTATCTTTATCTTTTGTCAGTTCTTTTTTATCTTCCGTCACTATTTTTTTATGTACAGGTTTTTTCAGCATATATGGCGGCCCAAAATAATTGGCCATTTCATTGCCGCCAAATTTACGCAACCTGGTACCGGCATTTTTAAGGCTGCCGGAACCGATAATCAAAAATGCTCCGGCACCAAGGATGGTAATGGCTAAAATCCAGCCCAGCGCTTTCCAGCTTCCGGTTGCGCCTGTAGGTTCCGGCTTGGCGGGTTTATTGACTCCTAAAACCACAGGTACGGCATCCGCAAGCATGGAAATTCCTTTTTCAGCTTCGACTTTACTGTTGGTATGTGTACCTGCCTCCACTAATAAGGCTGTTGACATGAGATCTTGATTGTAATTGCCTTTGCCCATATAAATTTCCTTAACAATATTTGGATGTACTTTATTGGCATAGGCCATTAACCTTTTTGCAAAATCTGTATTAGAACTTACTTTAGGATTTTGTCTGCCGATAACCAGGCGCAGTTGGGCCACAGTTTGTCCGCTAACCTGTTTTTTATAATAGTCAGGGTCCGGTATGCCGTCCCTGTGTACATCAAATATAGCCACAGGATTGTTTTTCATTAGATTGGTGGCTGTTCTTCTCGAACGTATATAAGCGTTATTGTCATGAGGATCATGAGGTGTTTTATCCCATATAACATTGGTATCGTTTGATTTCAGACTGTTCACCAAAGCGCTGCCAACCTGGTAAATGCCTCCCTTAAAAGGGATAGCGGCCTTCCCGTCTGTCGGTACATAAGATTCATCGGTATGGGTGTGATAAATTCCCACATTATCCTTTTCTGTCTTAGAGGTTACAGGTACCTCATAATTATTAAAAAATTCTTGCCAGGCCACTAATTCTTTATCGCGGCCCAAATACTTGGCATAGGCTTTTTCACCTTCCACCCGCACCACTTTATAACTTTTACCGTCCGGCTTGTAAATCTCATCTCCTGTGGACACATTGCGGGCAGCCCTGCTTATTTCCTGGTTATTCTGATCCAGAATAACCATTGCTTTATCCGTCAAATGATCGGGATAATCTTTACTGAAAACAGAGCTTATATTCCAGGTCGGAATGCTCTTGTTTGGAGAAATTACCGAAAATGACAAAAGAGCTATACCTAACAACGCCAGACTTAGAACGCTAATTTTAAAGATTTTATTCATCCTTCGAAACCTCCTCACCCTGGTCCGGACGGTTGATTTCCTTTTTAGCAGTAAATTTATCCTGCTCAACACCGGGTTTTCTTAAACCCGCCAGCAACTCATCTGATCTGCCTTTAACTTTTGGTCCTCCCTGCAGTCTTTCCCTAAACTCACCGATAATTTCCGCTAAAAGTACCGCAAACACACCGGATAAAACAATGGCGTCAAAAGCTCCCGCTCCGCCGATATTTACAGGTGTACCGGCCGGTGCCCCGGCTGATACTAACCAGAAATAATGAATTATATCGACAACCAGTACTCCGAGGGTTGCTGAAATAAAAGCGGAACGCCGCGAGCGTCCGGCCAAATAAGCAACCAGACCTCCTACCAGAGGATAGAGATATATGGCATCCATAAAAGCGTATTTCCCCGCCGGTTCACTGATGCCGGAATTAATTAACGCCGCCAGGTAATAAACTGCAAATGCTGTAATAGCTGTGGCAACCAATGCTCTCAGCCATTCTTTAGCTGTACCGGCCTTACTTAAAAGGTATAGAGCCAGCCCTACCGGAACCACTGCTCCACCCAGATTGACAGATGTGGCAAAACGCCCAATTGGTATAGGAATACTAATAAAACTGCCTATAATAATTGCTGCAATAAGTGCCAGTGCTTCTTTATCAGATAATCTCATCCGGTCCAACACTCTTTGCGCAAGTCCCAGATATATTAAAATGGATACAATAAACAGGGCTGTAATGCCAATTGGAAACCTTGTCATTAGTTTACCTCCCTCTTAATATTTTAAAATATGCAGTCATTATCGTATCCACAAACACTGAGATTATACAACAAACCAGAAAGTTGCATCCTGCTTTTCAGGTTCTCTGTGGTGCCCGCAGATCCATCATAAGCATAATTTTCTGGAATAAAAAAAAGCGGCTGAAACGCCGCTCTACAGAACAAAATATTAGGTTTAATTTAAAGGTTATTTTTTTAGACTGGCTCCTAAAATTTCACCAATAGTGATTTCTCCTGAACCTTGGCTATTGCTTTCATAGTTTTGTACCGGTTTTTCTTCTTTAACTTTCTTGGTCACTTCTTTAATGGAGAGACGAATACGCTTTTCCTGTGTGTCAACGCTTAAAACCTTCACATTAACTTCTTCACCCTCACTCACAACATCCTCAGGTTTTTCAACATGATGATCTGCCAAGTGGGAAATGTGTACCAAACCTTCTACACCTGGTTCTAATTGAACAAAGGCGCCAAAGGGTGCTAAACGAACAACTTTTGCCGCTACAATCGCTCCCACAGGGTACTTGGAATCAACATTTTCCCAGGGATTGGCTAAAACTTGTTTCAATCCCAGTGAAATCTTATCTGCATTGCGGTCAATCTTTAATACCATAACAGTTACTTCATCACCTACCTGAACAATTTCTGAAGGATGAGTAACCCTGTACCAGGCCATTTCAGATATGTGTAAAAGACCGTCAACACCTCCGATATCAACAAAAGCGCCGAAATTAGTAATTCTTCTAACTATACCACTTACTGTTTGGCCCTCCTGTAAGGAATTCAGCAGCTCTTCCTTGCGATTAGCATATTCCTCTTCTAAGATAGCCTTTCTGGAAAGTACAACTTTTCTCCTGATCCGGTTAATCTCAATCACCTGAGCAGTTATATTTTCCCCTACATATTTAGAGAGGTCTTCCACATAACCCTTATCTACCAATGAAGCAGGCAAAAAGGCCCTTACTCCTACATCTACCAGCAAACCTCCTTTAACAACCTCTCTCACTGTTCCTTCTATCTTTTCACTGCTTTCCAATAGGCTCTCCAATTTAGCCCATGCATTTTCGGCATCTGCTCTGGTTTTTGATAATTTTATCCTACCTTCGTTATCCTCCGCACTTATAACAAATACATCTATTTCATCCCCAATCTTGACCACTTCATCCGGGGAATTAATGTTAAAGCTTGATAATTCCTTAGCAGATATAAAACCTTCCGACTTTGACCCAACATCTACCAGAACCTCGTCCTGGCCTATTTGCACTACAACCCCTTTTACTATATCTCCATTGTGCAGCGCTTTAACTTCTACTGAATCCTGCATACCCTCTTCAGCAGAGTTTATTTCTTCCAGTTGCTCTTTACTTTCTTCTATACCATTCATTTCGCCTAATTCATTCATGCGTTTTTTAACCTCCTCTATAATCCAGTCAGGTGTTGATGCACCTGCTGTAAGCCCAACTTTTTCAACACAGGCAAACCACCCGACACGTAACTCTCCGGCAGTTTCAATTTGGTAAGCCGGTGTTCCGGTAGAGCGGCACAAATTAGCTAGTTTCCCTGTATTGGCGCTGTTTGCTCCACCCACTACTACCATTACATCCACATTGCGTGCCAGTTCAAGTGCCGCTTGCTGCCTTTCACCGGTAGCATGACAAATGGTATTGCATTCTTTAAGCTGCTCAGTTTTTTGTTTTAAGACATCTACCACTTGCTGAAAATTTACCAGTGGTTGAGTCGTTTGTGCCAGGACACCTGCATTGGATATTGCCCCCAGTGCCTCAGCTTCCAGAGAATTCTGAACTACCAGGGCTTGACCGTTAGCCCAACCCACTATACCTTGAACCTCAGGATGATCCTTGTCTCCTACAACTATCACTTGCCTGCCTTCTGTATAAAGATCTCTGGCAATTTGTTGGGCTCGGCTTACAAAAGGACAGGTTGCATTAATAAGATTTAAACCTCTTTCATAGACCTCTGATAGAATTTCCGGTCCCACTCCGTGAGAACGAATAATTACGGTACCTGCATGTATTTCTTTTAAATCATCAATAGCTATGATGCCTTCTTGCGCCAATTTATCAACAACCTGCGGGTTATGAATCAGCGGACCCAGCGAGTAAATAGGTCCGTCCCGTTTACGCACCACATCATTGGCCATATCTATAGCTCTTTTTACTCCAAAACAAAAACCTGCTTTATCCGCAACAATAATCTTCATACCAAACTATCACCATTAAAATATTATTTTAATTGCATTAAATGAGAAATTTCAGACATGATTTGTTCAGTTCCGGCCTCAATAATTTCTTTTGGCGTTTGATCTGATTGCCGGTTTCCTATATAAAATGGCTTGCCTATATTAAGTTTAAGCCTGCGAAATATACCCTTGGAGTCTAAAACCGCTACCGGCACGACCGGTACCTGGGATTTTAAGGCCAGCATAGCCGCACCTAAATGCGGCTGCAATAATTCTCCGGAATGACTTCTTGTCCCCTCGGGAAAAATTCCCACCACCTTGCCTTCTTTAAGCAATTTTAAGGCCATACGAATAGCTTGACGATCGGCTTTTTCCCTGTGTACCGGAAAAGCTCCAAAAGACGTGATCAATTCTCTAAATACCGGTATCTTAAACAACTCAGCTTTGGCCATGTAGTATATTCTAGGCTTGATAGCGCAACCAACGGCGAGAGGGTCCCAATAACTTGTATGATTGGATACTATCAGAAAGCCTCCTTTAGCGGGTAAATTACCTAAACCTTGTATTTGCCAGCGGCGTAAAATTTTTAAAACAGCAGTACAGAGAAATTTACTGGTTTGATAAATCATTCAGAGGTACCCCCGTTATTGCCGGCAGCAATAAGTTTTATAATATTATTAGTTACCTCTACCAGACTCATATTTGTGCTGTCAATAATTATGGCGTCAGGAGCCGGAATGAGCGGGTCAGTCAACCTGGTTCTGTCAGTATTATCTCGTTCTGTTATATCCCGCACTAAGTCATTTAAACTAACCTCGTAACCTTTTTCTATTAATTCTCTGTACCTGCGCTTAGCCCTCTCCTCGGGCGAAGCGGTTAGAAAAAATTTATATGTGGCACCGGGTAAAACCTTATTGCCAATATCCCGTCCCTCCATCACCACTTTACCCTTTTCAGCCAGGGATTGCTGTATATTAACCATAATTTGACGAACTGCGGGCATCCTGGCAATTAAAGCTACATTACGGGAAACTTCAGGCTGTCTAATAGCCTCAGTAACATCCTCACCGTTTAAAAAAACTTTATTATCCAGAGGTTGATTGGAAAGCTTAATATTTAACGCTCCTGCCAATTTTGTTATCCTGTCCTCATCGGACAAGTCTAGCTGCTCTCTCAGTACAGATAAGGTTAAGGTACGATACATGGCCCCGGTATCTATGTAAAGCAAACCTAATTTTTCTGCCAGCAGCCTGGCTACGGTACTCTTACCCGCACCGGCAGGCCCGTCTATAGCAATGCTCATGTTATCTATCAAAAAGCCCACTCCTAACGGGAACAATAACAATAATACTAAAGTAGTTTCGACATCTCTACGAAATTTCCTTTTTCCAAATCCAATAAAAAAGCCCGGAGCATAAAAAGATTACCCCAGGCTTATTATTATACCAGAGATTAAATATGATGCACTTACCACCAAAATTTAGCTATATTATAGAATTTTACGATTTACCGCGAGAGCAACCTTTTCTAATTCTAATTTTAAAAAAGACATTTCTTCAATATTCAGTGACTGAAAACCGTCACACAAGGCCTCCTCCGGTTTTGGGTGCACTTCGATCATCAAACCGTCCGCGCCTGCGGCTATGGAAGCCTTTGACACTGAGGGAACCATCTCTTTACGGCCTGTAGCATGGCTGGGATCCACTATAACAGGTAAGTGAGAAAGTGTTTTCAAGGCCGAAACAGCGCTGATATCCAGAGTATTCCTGGTGTAGGTTTCAAAAGTTCGGATGCCTCTTTCACAAAGAATTACTTGTTTGTTCCCGGCAGATATAACATATTCGGCAGCCAAAAGCCATTCTTCAATAGTGGCTGCAAAGCCTCTTTTTAGTAAAACAGGTTTGTTGGAAAGACCGACCTCGGACAATAGAGTGAAATTTTGCATATTTCTGCTGCCAATTTGGATTATATGGCTGTAATGACTTACTAAATCCAGATCACGAACATCTACTACTTCTGTTATAACCATCAAATCATAGATCTGGGCAGCCTCGGCCAGAATCTTTAAACCTTCTTCTCTAAGGCCATGAAAAGAGTATGGTGATGTCCTTGGTTTATAGGCACCCCCGCGCATAACCTGCACACCAATATTTTTAAGGCCCTCCGCAGTAGTCATTACCTGTTCTTTGCTCTCTACAGCACAGGGCCCGGCTATGATTAAGAGCTGCTCGCCGCCTATGGTGCAACTACCCAGATCAATAACAGTATCTTCCCTTTGATGCTCCCGACTCACCAGTTTAAAGGGAGGCAAGGCACGCACCTCCTTACCTTATGCGAAAATGCAGACTTTACAGATCTCATGAAGAGACAGCCCTGTGTCCCAAGCCAATAGCTACTTCATCCAAATGAAGCATACCCACACCGAAAAATAAAGCTACCGTTACATGGTCTTCAAAGCGGGCAATACCAATTTTACCACCTACATTAAGGCCTATAGCTTTAGGCATTACCTGTGATAAGGCTTCCCTGGTTGCGCCGGCAACAGCTCCTTCCTCAGCGTGTATCTCTCTGATAACACCTTCTCTCTTAGCTGCCACAACAGAACGCTCAATAATTTTATTAACTGAGGAGATAAACTCCCCGCCATAATCAACCGCTGCAGTTTTAATACCTAGTCGCGAAAATTTGGCTTTATATTCTTTTTCTTGCTCTCTGCTGTCACTTAAAGACATTTGAATTGCCACACGAGCCACATACTTACTGCCATGCAACATATTCCCCTCATTCATAAATTTAGCCTCCCCTATATTTCTCATGCCATTTAGCGATTTATCTTTCTTTCCAGCACTATTTTATATTTGATCATTTCTTCATGAAATTTGTAGAGCAAGTTCTCAACTTCATAACTTGTGAACATAAGTCTTGGAGGATCGATAATTTCGATTTTTCTAAAATCATCCCGAGTGATGAATCTGAAAATGTCCTTTAGTGAATCAGCTGCTACTAACAACTCTAAAGGCGCATAGGCCACTTCGGTATTTAATATGTCATCATATACAGCATAGGTATCAATGCCCATATTAATATCCTCTATATTTACCCCTTGCATTGGAATATTTCTAAAAATAGCTGCCTGCTGTTCCCTGTTTTCTTCAGCCAGCCGGACTATTGATTTTTTATTGAAGGAAAATTTTATGGGTTTCCCTGCTCCTCGGAAGTCTAAACGTATTTTGGCCATTATCTTACCTGTAGTATTGCTAATTGGTTCCGGAAATTCGTTCAAATTTATTCCCCCTACATATTACTGCGGGATGTTCGTGGCACGAAGTTATCTTTTTGTAATTCTCCTCTAGACAAAAAAATCCTTCTTTATTTTACCACTGAATGTCATTTCCTCCGCAATTAGTACAAATATCGAAACTTCCTGATTGGTTCTCAAAGGCTGCCTGCGCATCATCTAAACTGGCTCCATGCATTCCAAAGCTAATTTATATGCTTGGGTTTATATTTTGTCGTTCGTGCTTGTACTATCAAACCTGCTGACTTTTTTAATTCACGAATTTCTTTAGTATTTAATAAACGATATTGACCCGGTTTTACTCCTTTAATACTAAGTGTGCCTAATTTAATTCTTTTCAGTCTGAGTACCGGGTGACCAATTTTCTCACACATACGGCGCACAAGCCGGTTTTTCCCCTCATGCACGGTTATTTCCAATAGACTTCTGTCTTCTAATAATTCAACCAGCGCAACCTGGGTGGGAGCAGTCATACCATCTTCCAATTCCAAACCTTTCGACATCTGCTCCAATGATTTTGGCAAGGGTATGCCGGCTACAGTGACCAGGTAAGTTTTCTTAACTTCATGTCTGGGGTGTGTCAGCGCATTGGCCAGTTCTCCGTCATTGGTTACCAGGAGAAGTCCCTCACTGTCATAATCAAGCCGTCCCACGGGAAAAACACGTTCCTTTATATTTTTGAGTAAATCGACAATAGTCTTTCTTCCTTCCGGGTCGTGCAGGGTAGTCACATAGCCTCGTGGCTTATACATAAGAAGATATATCTTATCTTCCAAACGGTTAATTATTTTTCCTTGCACCATTATTCTATCCTTTTGCGGATCAACCTTAATCCCCTGTTCCTTAACCAGTCGCCCGTTAACTTTAACAACACCTTCCGCAATTAACTCCTCACACTTGCGACGGGAAGCAATGCCTGCCCGTGCCATAACTTTCTGAAGTCTTTCCTTTTGTACATTGCCTGTCCGAGACTTATTCATCAGTAAAACCCCTTAAATCTTTTTTGCCATTGTACCATATATAGCCCCCAAAATGAAAACTATCAAGACAAACAAAAAACCGTGTCAACTTTACAATAAGTTAACGCGATTTTTTAAGACAAATAATACTCATTAAGTTGTTTCCACTCAGGACGTTTTAAAACATGATTTTGCAGATAATTATTGAGGCTGCTAAAGTAGTAAAATCAGCAACCAAACCGGAAATTATCGCATAACGGTATTTTTTAATGCCTACTGAACCAAAATAAAGTGTTAATACAAAAAAGGTAGTATCACTACTGCCCTGCATAGTAGATACCAGACGACCAATGAAGCTGTCCGGTCCGTGATTTTTAATAATATCCGTAGCTATGCCCAGTGCAGCCCCGCCTGACAGAGGCCTCATCACGGCATGAGGCAATATTTCTGAAGGGATTCCCACCTTATCCAAAACCGGAGATAAAAAACCGGTTAATAACTCCATAGCGCCGGAAGCTCTGAAAATACTTATGGCTACCAACATGGCTACCAAAAAAGGAATAGTTTTTATGGCTGTATGAAAACCCTGCTCAGCCCCCTCAACGAATGTTTCAAAGACTTTGACACCACGTAAAAAGGCTATAAGAGGAATCAGCAGCAGCACTACCGGTATAGCCCAGCGGGAGAGCTCGGATATTATTGTATACAAGTTCTCACCTCTTTACTCAACTGCTTTATTTCAGCTAAGTTTCTGTTTTTTTTATCTCCCTTGCTGATTATAGATAAACCTCAAAACCCTATCCACGGCTATAGCCAGTGTCATACCACAGGCTGTAGCAAAAATTGTTGTTCCAACAATCTCGGTAGGATTGGCCGAGTTATATAATAAACGTATACCTATGATAGTAGTCGGGATAAGTGTGATACAGGATGTATTCAAGGCCAAAAAAGTGCACATTGCATCTGACGCAGAATCCGGCCGGCGTTGATTTAATTTTTGCAGTTCCTGCATGGCTATCAACCCCATAGGAGTAGCTGCATTGCCCAGTCCAAGAATGTTGGCACTTAAATTCATGACTATAGCACCCATAGCCGGGTGATCGGGCGGTATACTGGGAAATAAAAATCTGGTTAACGGGCGCACAAGATACGCCAGTGCCTGCACCAAACCGGCTGCTTCAGCCAGTTTCATTATACCCAGCCAAAAGGTAATAATAGCTATTAAATTGAGAGAGGTTTTTACACCGGTTTGTGCTCCTTCAAAGGCTGCTTTAGTAACCACTTCAATGTTGCCGTTGTACCCGGCCACCAGGATTCCTAATATAACCATAGCCAACCAAATAATATTAACCATAGTTGTCCCTCCATCAGTTTATTTTATGTAGATAGTTACTCAATTAGAACAGTTGAAAAGGAAAGTGAATTGTGAGAAATAAAAAAAGCAACCAATCGATAGGTCGAAGATTGCTTTTTACTGAAATTTTATTGTACAGGCGGCATGCTTTGAGGTTGTGCCGAAACAGTTTGTTGGTTTTGCTGTTTATTTCCTTTCAGACGCTCCAGCATAGTTTGAATTTGATTAATAATTTGCGGCGCCATATCAATAATCCTGTCATATAAAGCGTTTCCATCGACAGGCAAAAGTCTCACTTGACCTTGTCCTACGACCAAAAAACCAACCGGTTGAACTGACACACCTGCCCCGCTGCCACCCCCGAACCCAGGAATACTTTGTTCATTTTCACCGTTTCCTCCGGCTTCAAACTCCCCCCCACCTGCCGCAAAGCCACAGGCAACACGGGAGATTGGAATAATTACATTGCCGTCGGGTGTTTCAACAGGATCGCCGACAATAGTGTTCACATCTACCATTTCTTTAATGCTTTCCATGGCAGTTTTCATTAAACCTTCAATTGGGTGCTGTTGTTCTGCCACCAAATACCCCCCTTAAATAACAAACATTCTTATATAACAAATGCTGAAAATAAATCTTAAGAATTATTAAAGCAGTAATCATAATGTAACCAATTTTTACATCAAATATGCAATCCAGGTTTATTTGCAGGGTTTTTTCATTGAATCTTGGTATTATTTTGATCTCCGGCAGCCTGGTTGTTGGAGCAAAAATTCTATACAAGACGGAAAGCAGTGAACTTTTTACAGCCCATAAAATCCCTGCCGATATTCCCGTTAACGCGGCATCTGAAAAGCCAAATTCCGTCCTCCATTTTATGTCACGGGGGACAACTTTTTTTAGCAGATATTTACCTGCTTCCATATAGTCTTTTATTTCCGGATACCAGTTGAAAAATTTTTTATACAAGTAGCCTAAAGAGTATTTCTTATGAACATCATTGCCCGCCAAATTATCTCCCACTGTCTCCGCTTCCAGTTTCAATGCCGACTGGAATAAAAGCAAGTTTATCTTTGGTATGTCCAGTTTATATTTTAACAAGCCGTGAAAAAAAGATATTCTAATTGACAAGAAGTCGTTATTTTTCTCACGTAAAAATTTCAGTCTGATTTTAAGCGGTAGAAATAACAAGATCAAAATCAAGACCGAGATAATGATAAAACAAATAAATAAGATTGCAAGTATTTTCACCATATTCCCTTTCTTTGTTCTGTCACTTTAAAGTCACAGGTATTTTTACTACATTTTTTTCAGCGCCCGTTTCACGGTCAAATAAAAGTGCTTCCACACTACCCTTCTCCGGAGTTGTCAGTGCCGGGTAAGAAAGTGTTTCTTCAAAATTATTGCCGGTACGGTACTGGTCAGAGGATACGGGTTTTTCCACTATTACCTTTCCGGCATCATCACGCAACCTGACAATGAGTTGTTCTTTGTTCTGGGTGGTTACGTTTTTTAGCCTGCCGGTTATTCTAAAAGGGGCGGTAACCTCCGCGTCAGGCAACGGGTTACTGATTTCCAACGTCACCGGTCCTGAGACAGTATTCCGGTTTTCCTCACTGGTATGAGGTGATAAAGGTTCCTGTGCTCTTGGTTTAGTCTGTATATTCTTTATTTTTTCAAAATCAAAACCTACTCCGCTGATCGTATAATCAGCCGGAAGAGTAAATTTGGCTGCCAGAGGCTCATTGATAAAAGCAGTTTCTTGACCGTTGGCAGACTTATAATTTAATGTTACCTGATACCAAATGTAATTTTCTATGGGTATTTTGCGTAGAATTTCGGATATTTCCACCCGATTGGCTGATGTGTTTTTACTTTGGTTAACCAGAACGTAAGCAGTATTATTTACTTTAAGCCAAACCGCCATTTCCTTGCCGGACATATCTTTCGCTACATCCTGCACCGGAGTGGGAGTATTCCTTATGTCAATACTATCGAAAGCAACAGTAGATACCTCGGGCACCAGTGTTTTAGGTGAAGACGGTGGATCTGTGTCTAATGGCTTTTGAGTTGTTTTGCAACCGCTTAGAGTTATCGCAATAACCAAGCATAGAATATAAATCACCTTATTTTTGCTCAATGTAAAGTTATCCTCCCTTGATGATGTCTTATTTTTGCATCAAAATATACGTTTTTATTAAGTATATTTTAACCCTGCAAAGGAAAATAAATGCACATGGATATAAATTTTATGCAATAAAAAACCCGTAACACCATTACAGTGACACGGGTTTCTTTTATTTTTTTGTAAACAATTGTGATTAAATTTCGGTTCAGATTTTTTCTAGAGAAGACTACGATAATCCAATCCCACATTGTGTTTAGCTTTTTCTAAATACACAGCTGCCGCTTGCCTGGCTTTGTTTGCACCTTTTTGCATAGTTTTCAATACATATGCCTTATCCCTGACAATTTTTTCCCGTTCCTGCCTGTAGGGAGCAAAGTATTCCCAGATTACAGCCAGTATTTCTTTCTTTAAATCACCGTATTTAAGACCGGGAGTTATGAATCTTTCTTTCAGCTTCTCTTTGTCTTTATCATCTAAAAATAAGCTGTAAAGATCAAAAAGTATATTACCCTCAACAGGTTTGGGCTGATCAACCGGAGTGGAATCGGTCATAATCCCCATAATCTTCTTTTTAAGTGTTTTTTCATCTGCAAATATTTCAATATTGTTTCCGTAAGATTTTGACATTTTTTGACCATCTGTCCCCGGAACTACAGCAAAATCTTCCTCAATATCAGGTTCCGGTACAACAAAAGTTTCTCCATAGGCATTATTAAACCGAAGAGCAATGTCTTTAGCTACTTCTAAATGCTGTTTTTGATCCTTGCCAACCGGAACCTTTTCACCGCCAAAAAGCAGAATATCAGCAGCCATCAGCACGGGATAGGCAAATAATCCGTGATTGGCTGGTATACCTTTGGCAGTTTTATCTTTAAAGGCATGGCACCGCTCCAATAATCCCATACCTGTTACGTTTGATAAAATCCAGGTCAATTCGGTAACCTCGGGTACATCAGATTGCACCCAAAAGACGGATTTTTCAGGATCAAGGCCTAGGGCAAGAAAATCGCAGACAGCCTCAAAGGTCTGCCGGCGTAAAAGCTCACTGTCAAAAACAGTTGTCAGAGCATGGTAATTTACTAAAAAACAAAATAGTTCATGATTCTCCTGATAATCAATCATTCTTTTCATCATACCGAAATAGTTGCCCAAATGCAGAGAACCTGAGGGTTGAATTCCTGAAAGTACACGCATTATAATGTCTCCTTTTATTAAATAGTAGGCTAAAAAATAGCAGCCAGTTTACTGGAAATATTAACAATTAAAAAGTTTACAATCGGGGTTATTATAAAATTTAATATATTTCCTATGATATTAGTAAAAAATACTAATACCATTAATATTATCATACCGTAAGTTTCTAAATTATGCAGCCATTGCTGTTTATAGGGTATAATGCCGGCTAAAATTTTTGACCCGTCTAAAGGCGGGATGGGCAGTAGATTAAATATAGCCAGCACAACGTTGATTCTGATCATAATTTCTAAGATAGCGGTCATATAGGGATTCTGCCAGTGAATTACCCCCAACAGGACAGCCGCGATCACGGCAATTATCATGTTAGCGGCAGGCCCGGCCAGAGAAATCAACATCATCCCTTTACCTGCATCCACATGGAGATTATAGGGATTGACAGGTACCGGTTTAGCCCAACCAAATCCTGCTATAAAAAGCAGTAAAAGCCCTATAGGATCAACGTGGGCCAAAGGATTAACCGTTAGCCTGCCTGCATTTAGCGCCGTATTATCACCCAGCCTGTAAGCCATCCAGCCGTGAGCCAATTCGTGGAAAGTAAAGCCCAGTACTATGGCCGGAAGCATTAACGCTATTTCCAGCAAAGACGGAAAGTGCATATTAAACCCCCTTCTTAAAGTCTTTACATTCTCGCAAAAACTCTTTTACAAAAACAATTTCATCCTCAGTACTATTTATTTGCCCATCCAGGCGAGCACGCCGGAGAGCATCCAGAACTTGTTTATAAATAGGTCCGGGACGGTAACCCAATTTTTTTATTTCCTCTCCACCGATACAGGGTTTATTAGTCTGCATTGCTTCTAATAAATTTAGAAAGTGCTCCTGATAATCCCCCGGCAAGAGGCTTAATAGCAGCGCATAAGCCTCAACGGGTACCGATAGTAATATATCAGCAGCTTCACTGAGCTTTATTTTTTTATTTTGCAGCAATTTAACTATATCGGGCAACATCTCCACTATTTGCCTAGTCATGACGCTTTGTCTTTTGCTCAAGTTATAGCGTTGACAAAGGTTCTCAGCCATTGCTGGCTGTGATCTGTGCAATATGGACAACCAGTAAGGCAGCCAGGGTTCAGGCTCCGGCTGACCGTGCTCTTTAAGCAAAGCTATGGCTTCCGGCAAATTGGAAAGAACCGGCTGTATATCCCAGTATTCTATTCCCGGAAAAATATACTGCCATGCTTCAACTTCTGCCAGCCGCTGCAGTATCTTAACAGGATTGTTTTCCGCCATGATATGTTTTAATTCTTCCCATAGCCTCTCTACAGAGACTCTTTCCAGCATGCCGTCTTTAACAGCCCTTCTCAACAGCGAAAGGGTCTGCTGCTCAATTCTCATATGATAGCGCTGCTCAAATCGAAGCGCCCGCAATATTCTGGTAGGATCTTCTACAAAACTCAGATTATGCAGAACACGCACCAAACCTTTATACAGATCATCCCGACCGTCAAAGGGATCTATTAAGTCGCCGAATCTTTCCTCACCCAGAATTACCGCCATGGCATTTATAGTAAAATCTCTCCTATATAGATCCTGTTTTAAGGAAGATGATTCCACTTCGGGCAATGCTGCCGGATATTCATAAAACTCTACCCTGGCAGTGGCTACATCAATTTGCAGGCCGTTGGGAAAACAAATCTCTGCCGTACCAAACTTTTCGTGCACTCTCAAGAAAGCCCCGCTCTTTTCACTCAGCGCTCTGGCTAACAGGATGCCGTTGCCCTCTACAACCAGATCCACATCTAAAGACTCCACACCCAGTAAGGCATCTCTAACTATACCGCCCGCAGTATAAACATTATAACCCATCTCGGCTGCGGTTTTACCTGCTTCCTGCAACAGGTTCCAGGCAATTGGAGCAAGTTTTCTTTTCAAAGCCTCACGCAAATTTTGATAAACATACTTCGATTTATCTTTTTGAGAATATATTGTCCAGTGACTGGCCTGAAAACCTTCGTGCATAGTGCGAAGTATGTCTGTCCTTGATACAATTCCTACGGGCATGCCGTCCCTGGTAACAGGCAGTCTGCCGATATCATTTTCTATCATAATTTTTTGCACTTCCGACACGGACATTTCCGGGTCTACGGTTAAAACATTTCTGGTCATATAACCCTTTACCGGCGCGTGTCCCAAGCCGTGGTGAACAGCTTTTTCAACGTCACGCTTGGATATAACACCGACCATATTATCACCCTGCACAACAGGCATACCTGTGTGGCCGTAACGCAGCATTAAAGCATTTACTTCAGTTATGGTCATTTCAGGGGGCACAGTTTTTACCGGGGAAGACATGATGTTTGACACTTTCATGGGCGGGTGAACCTTACCGCGAATATATTTTAGCAAAGTGTTGATTACTTCTTCGATATTCTGGGTTTTTACAGTGGCTGAAGCCGCCGCCGCATGCCCACCGCCTCCGAAGCCTGAAAGAATTTCATTGGTATTTATACCGGGTATGGAACTTCGGGCTACGATATGAGTACGGTCTTCCATCATTACCACAGTAAATACAGCATCTAATTTTTCAATTTCTGCTAACTGGTGAGTGAGCAGAGCCAAGCCCTCCACAAAATCATCAACCGTACCTTTGGCTATGAGTATTTTTGCACCGCTGATTAAGTGATGCTCGGCAGAAACCAATAGAGTTTTAAGAAGAGATTTTTGCTCGTCCGTTAATGGTCTTCCCAAAAAATCAGCTATAACAGAGAGATTTGCTCCCTGTCCCAGCAAAAAAGCGACTGCCGCAGCATCTCTGGGAGTTGTTGTATTAAAAATCAGTGAACCGGTGTCGCTGTATATTCCCAACGCCAACACCGTAGCTTCTACAGAGCTTAAAGGTATATCTTTTCCTTTAATTTGTTCTACCAACAAAGTAGCCGTAGCTCCTATCGGCTCAACTATTTCTATTTTTCCCCTTACATCTCCGTCAGCCCAGGGGTGATGATCATAAATATGTACTTCCAACTCCGGGTTGGAAAGAATGTCAGCTATTTTGCCAATCCGCCGGGGATTTTTTGTATCCACTATGATTAGCTTTTTAGTTTTCTTTAAATCGATCTGTTTTACAGTTCGAATGTTTATAGTATCTTTATGTAAAGACATAAATTCTTCCACTGTCTTTGATAGTTTCCCAGGGAAAACCATTTTGGCATAAGGATATAATTTTTGTGCTGCAACCATAGAGGCCAACGCATCCATGTCGGTGTTAATATGACTGGTTATAATCTCCATAACCTGACTCCTTCATTTATAACATTAGTTTATTATAACATATAGATAATGTTAATACCAAGAAAAAGAGGACCTGCAACCCTGGTGTCGGAAGAGACTTATTCGGTTATTAGTCCCATTAAAAAGGAGGATGTCTCAAGACTTTTTAAAGACCTTTGAGTCATCCTCTTTATATTCCTAATATTCTTATTCAGCCTTAGCTATGTTAACAGCCTCTTTTTTTTGCAGGTGTTTGGGAATCAAATCATTACGGATTAAATCTTCAAATGTTTCCCTCTGGACAATAACCTCAGCAGCACCTTCATTTACGAGAATCATAGCCGGTCTGGTAATCCGGTTATAGTTCATGGACATAGCATAATTATAGGCACCGGTACTGGTGACAACAAGGACATCACCCGGTTCCGCCGGGGGTAGCTTAGTATCCTTAATCAGCATATCTCCTGATTCACAGCATTTGCCGGCAATTGATACAAGCTCAGTTTCTTTCTCATTCATTTTATTAGCCAGGGCCGCCTCATATCGGGACTGATACAAAGCCGGGCGGGGGTTATCATTCATACCTCCGTCCACAGCAACATATTTGCGAATACCGGGAATATCTTTTACTGATCCGACAGTATATAAAGTTATCCCCGCCGGCCCGCTGATAGAACGACCAGGCTCAACCATAATCTTAGGCACAGGCAAACAATATTCATCAGCTTGCTTGCGCACTTCATTGATGATTATATCTGCCAGTTCTTTTACCGGTTTGGGTTCATCACCTTCAAAGTAATAAATCCCCAGGCCACCGCCCAAATCCAATTCAGCAGCGGTAAAAGCGGTTTCTGTACGCACGTTATTAATAAATGACATCATTATATTTGCTGCATGGGCAAAGGACTCCAGTTCAAAAATCTGCGAACCTATATGACAGTGAAAACCATGCAACCGGACATTAGCTAAATTCAAAGCTTTTTTAGTACCCTCCATGGCTTGACCTGTTTCTATAGCCAGGCCAAACTTGGAATCAATTTGTCCGGTCTTAATGTATTCATGGGTATGAGCCTCAACTCCCGGTGTGATGCGCAACAGAATATCTGCTGTAATATTAGCTTTGCCGGCCATATTATTCAACAATTCCAATTCATAAAGATTATCTACAATATAACGGCCTACTCCGGCTTCTAATGCCAGTTTCAGTTCATCCGTTGTTTTATTATTACCGTGAAAATACATTCTGGAAGCAGGAAAACCCGCTTTTAAAGCAGTATATAGTTCACCTCCGGAAACTATGTCCAAACATAAGCCCTCTTCTTCAATCATGCGGCAAACAGCGGTGTTGAGCAAAGTTTTGCTGGCATAAATTACGTCGGAGTTAAATCTATCACTAAAGGCACGGTAATACTCCCGGCAATTACTGCGAAAATACTTCTCATCCAGAACATAAAGCGGAGTACTGTATTCACGAACCAGATCTACCGTATCACAATTGCCGATAGTTAAATGGCCGCTTTCATTTATACGCATGGTACCATGTAACTTCATAAAAATAATAGCCTCCTCCTGTTAAAAAAGTCAGCCGGTTTTTTATCATTTAATACCTTACATACTATTAGACCTTTTACAAAAAGTCCACTTTATTTTACAATAATGAGAAACTAGTTCGTTTCTGGCTAACATGAATTTGTATTCATAAATATTATTTTTTAGAGTAATCAGAGAAAAGCGGTCTTTCCATAAAAAGACCGCAAATTTCAGTTCACGGAAATTAATATATATTAAATCTGCGGCAATCTGGCTAAAGATTGCTTTAATTCCTCTTCAGGCAACGGATAATCAATAAGCTTTCCGGCCATAAAACTGTCATACGAGGGTAAATCAAGGAAACCATGACCACTTAAATTAAATATTATGGTTTTAGCTTCCCCTGCTTCTTTTGCAGCTAAAGCTTCTTCAATAGCACATTGAATAGCATGAGAAGATTCGGGAGCCGGTACTATACCCATACACTTGGCAAACAAAACAGCTGCGTTAAATACAGAAGTCTGGTTAAAGGACTTGGCCTCAATAATACCGTCATGCAGTAATTGACTTACCAACGGCGAATCACCGTGGTATCTTAAACCGCCTGAATGAATGCCGGGCGGCATAAAGTCGGTACCCAAAGTATACATCCATAGCAGCGGGGTTAAACCTGCCACATCACCATAATCATAGCCGAAATGTCCCCTTGTAAGAGTCGGACAAGCGCTGGGCTCTGCTGCAATCAGGCGAACATTGGTACCCTTGGTCAGCTTGTCATAGACAAAAGGAAATGCCATGCCGCCGAAATTACTCCCGCCGCCGCAGCAGGCAATAACTATGTCAGGATAAACGTCATCTTTAGCCAGCTGTTCTTTAGCCTCCAAACCTATAACTGTTTGGTGCAAAAGCACATGATTAAGCACACTGCCCAGAGCATAATTCGTATCATCTCTTTTGGCCGCGTCTTCCACAGCCTCGCTGATAGCAATACCGAGACTGCCCGGCGATTCCGGGTTATCTGCTAATATTTTTCTGCCTGCCTCAGTTAATTCACTGGGACTGGCTACTACATTGGAACCAAAAATCTGCATCATAGAACGCCTGTAGGGTTTTTGGTGGTAGCTTACCTTTACCATATATACCAAACATTTCATGCCAAAAAAGTTGCAGGCCTGGGAAAGTGCAACTCCCCATTGTCCTGCACCGGTTTCAGTAGCCAGACGCATAATGCCCTCTTTCATATTAAAGTATGCCTGAGGAACAGCGGTGTTTAGTTTATGGCTTCCGGCCGGGCTGACACCCTCGTACTTAAAATATATTTTTGCCGGTGTATCAAGGGCTTTTTCCAGTTGCTTTGCCCTCATAACAGGTGAAGGTCTCCACAGGTGATATATTTCCTGAACCTCTTCAGGAATATCTATCCACCGTTCCCGGGTTACCTCCTGTTTAATCAGTTCCATGGGAAAGATTGCAGATAAATCTTCCGGACCAACCGGTTGTTTGGTAACCGGGTTCAAAGGTGGTTTTGGTAAATTGGGCATGTCCGCCTGTATATTATACCAGCGGGTAGGCATTTCTTTTTCCGATAACAGTATCTTAGTGGCACTCATCTCAACTTTACTCCTCTCTGGCGCTTAATATCAACACTAATTTTATAGTATAGTAAAAAGTTGCGCAATATAATTTTTATACCTCTTTGGGCAAGAAAAATTTATTTTCGATTAATTCCACTTTTTTTTGCCTGGAAAGTTTCTTTATATAAATCTCCATCTTTAAAGCCTGTGATTTGTTTGAGCATGTTAAAATATATACAGGTTTAACCGGCAATCTGCTGCGTACATACTTACTGCCGCTGCCCTGCCTGTGCTGGTTAAATCTTCTTTCCGGGTTATCAGTTATACCCGTATAGAGAGAACCATCCCGGCATTGTAAAATGTAAACATAATAGATCAATACAGCGCACCTCTAAAACGAAACAGAAACTTCATCCCTGTCCAAGCTTAATCTGACTCCGCGTATTTTGGCTTGCAAGGCCGGGTCATCCTTTAATGCTGATTCTATCTGTCTTAATAAATCAATCTCTCTTCTCAGCATGGAAAAGATATCTCCTTCCTGCATTTCCGTCATTTCCAGCAAGCTTCCAAAGCTTTTACCTTCATGCCATAAATACGCGAGAGGACCAGGTATAGGCGACCAACTGCAAAAGTGCAACGGTACGTTGCTTTTTTGCAGTTCTCTATGCAATTCTTCAACTTTCGACAGGTCTACCACATTGGGAATCATCTTATCTCTTCTGTTGGCCTCATAATCTATACCAACTATAATAGCAGCAATCTCTGCCGGTGTGGCATCCGACATAATTCCTGAGAAGATCAGTTCAGTAACCAGTATCTCTTGGATATGTATCTTTGAAGCAAAAATCCCCCTTGGCAGCAGAATGCGTCCTTCAATATAGCCCAACTGCTCCAGCAAACTGCAAACACTGGAGAACTTATCAAAGTAATTTTCATGCTGCCCGGCCAGCTTTTCACGCTGCCGGTTTAAGCGCTTTCTTTCTGAAACAAGTTTACCCAGGTTTCTCTTTGCTGAAAAACATAATGAATGGGCGCAATCTCTGGCCGGTAAGTCCAGGATTTCTTTGATCTCATCTATTTTTGACTGGTAATCCGGGTTATTTTTGCGTCTCCGGTAATGCTTATACAGTTCCTTCTTTAGTTTTTTGCGATAAAGCGCACAGGTACGAGTATCTCTTTCTTCGCAAAAATGCTGTTCCAAATTTTCTATCTCAGCAGTAATGGCTTCAATATCAATATTAACAGCTCTTTCTTCCTTTTTACCCTGGTAAACCGCAAAATTATTGGTTAAAAAATGCTCAATTTCCGCATCTGTTTTCCACTGCAAAAGGTTTAACGCAGTATTTGGCGATATGGTTAAATGACTGTTAACTGATTCCACTTCATCTTCATCAAAGAAAGTTGTTTGCTCCGGGTACTGCTCATCAATACGAACAAAAACATAACCCTTTTCATCAAATCCACGGCGGCCCGCCCTGCCTGCCATTTGAAAAAATTCACGGTTTAAAAGCCCCCGGAAGGTTTTGCCGTCCCACTTCCGGCAGGAATCAAAGATGGTACTGCAAGCCGGAAAGTTAACCCCGGCAGCAAAGGTCTCAGTACAGCACAAGGCATAAATAAGCCTTCGCTCATAAAGCGTCTCTACTAGATTTTTCAAGACCGGCGACAGCCCGGCATGATGATAGCCGATACCACGGCTAAGCAGTCTTTTTAAAAGTCTTCTGTTTTTACGTTCAAAAGCAGTTGGGTTTTGTTTTTCGAAATCAGCAACTATTTGCTGTACTGTTTTCTTTTCAGCGGGTTTTAAAAAATCCCAATCATGGCTTAACTCTTCGGCAATAAGTTCTGTTTTTCCCCGGCTAAAAACGAAAAAAAGTGCCGGCAAACGGTCCTTGACTGTTTCGGTAATGCTGTTATAAACAGAATTATCTTCATACCTCATCTATGCAGACCACGCCTCCAGTCATATTTTTTCTGGTAATCAGGTCTGTCCTCTTGAGCAAACCTTTGCTCTTTAAGATTTTCCTTTGCCACTATGTAATCTTCAATCGCTTTTTCCGCCTCTTCCATATCTACAGCCTTACCCTCAGCAGTAAGCCACCTCATTTCCAGCGGCACTATCCTTATCTTTTCTTCTACCACAATTACCTGTGTCTTACGGACACTGGCAATCCAGCCGGCCAGTTCAGCTATATTAGGAACAGTAGCTGACAACCCCAGTATTTTTACCTGCTGAGGAGCAAAAATAATGCTTTCTTCCCAGGCAGTGCCTCTGGCCAGATCATCTAAATAATGGATTTCATCAAATACTACATATCCTACACCTGCAAGTTCCTCAGGCTCTCCAAAGCATTTATTGCGAAATATTTCAGTCGTCATAACCAAAAGCAAGGCTGAACCGTTAATTGAAACATCTCCGGTTACTAAACCAACTCTGTCGGGCCCAAACATTTCTTTAAAATCCCGGTATTTTTGATTGGACAAAGCCTTAAGAGGCGAGGTATAGATCATCCTCAAATTGTTCTCTAAAAGTTGTTCCGCCAGCTTTTCAGCAATTAATGTTTTACCAGTGCCGGTAGGCGCCGATACCAGCACCAGGTTTCCAGCCAGCACCGCATTAATAGCGACTCTCTGAAATTTATCAAGTTTAAAAGGACTGTCATGATTTGAGATAGCGGTATCCAAACCGAAAATCTCATCAATTTGCTCCTCGGCAACTGTCAAATCATTGCCTATATAAGGCTGCGGCACAACCTGCTCGGGCAGCATTTTATAAACAATCATCGGAGCAGGAACAGACTTTGCTTTCAGCTTGTTGGCTGTACTAAAATTCTTCCCTGCTGCTTTCTTTACGGCTGCTTGCTTTCTGTCCGGTAAAATTTCTATATCCCCAAAATTACCGTCAGTAAGCTGTTTTCTCAGCTTCTTTAAATTTAAAAAGGTTTTCTTATCCGTCCAGTCCGCCAAATCAGCAATTTTAAGCAATTTTTTTCTCTGTGTTCTCTTGTGGGCTACCCAAGTAGTAATACGGTTATTGACCTCTGATCTGGTCATAATTAAATCTTTATGAAACAGTATGGATTGTAATGCACCGATTATAAGGTCAGGTGTGCTGTTGATTCTGGCGCATAGCTGGATAATGTCTATAGGCCCGTAGAGCAACAAAGTATCAAGCATCTTTTCTTTCACATCATTAGTTTTCTTGGCAACCATTAATCCACCTTCATCATATGTTTTAATTATTTTATGTAGCAAATGAGCCAGACATACAAAACCGGCTTTATTTTTCAGGAATATACCAGGCGCCGTCTCTTTTTACTAACTCTTTGGTTGCATCCTCTTCTATATCGTAATATCCCCAACCCTGGGAAAGCAGTTTATCATGCTGTCAATCCTTTCCCTTAACTACAAACGGCAGACCTGAGCGCCTGATAACTCTGACTTTGCCGTTCTTTACATCAAACAAAACACCCATCCTTTCAGACATGCTCTTCACCCTTAGCTCAATATTTATTAATCCTGCAGAAAGCCTACTCGTCTCTGCGGTTTATCTCCAACATCCAGCCTACCGAAAATATATTCCTCAGATGATTTTAAAGTATTCCAATAAACTGATACAAATATATAACCTTTCTTCAGCATATTGTTGGCTTCCTCAAGTGAAGAGGCTTTTACCAATTCCTTAATTTCCACCTGCTTGCCAGCCACTGTTATGCTGTTGCCTGAATTAGAATCGTTCTTGCAACTCATACCTACACCTCCGATTATTAAAAAAGCAATTATTATCATGTACTATCTTACCATGTACCGGCCAGGCAAATATAGTACTGTTGCTAATTAATTTTATAACAAGAAAGTCGCTTTAAGTGACTTTCGAGCAGCCACAGGCACTTGTACTCGTTGAAAATTATGCAGTATCAACTTAACTTATCCATAAATCCATCATAAGCATAATTTCCTGGAGTATAGAAAAGATTCCTTCAAATCAAAGGAATCTTAAAAAGTAACTTTAATTAAATAAAATATAAAACAAATCAAGATAAACAGTCCAATATTCCTGAATATCTTACTCTGTTTTTCCTTTAATTTTTTTTCTCTTTCACGCTTTTGATGAAGCTCCCTTTTGGCCGGGTCCTGGTATTCAACATCCTTTAATTTCTTATCTTGTCTAGGCTTAAATTCTAACACTTTTCCTCGTTCCTGCTTCATAGTGTTTTTCAACTCCAGAAGGTATTTCTACATGATTATTCGATATATGCAAAATTAAAACCTGTTTAGCTTCAAGTACAGTTAAAATCTAATGGTTAAACTTGAAATTCTTTAGACGCAGAGCGTTGGAAACCACTGATACAGAACTGAAGGCCATAGCTGCACCGGCAAGCACAGGGTTTAAAAATCCCAATGCTGCCACGGGTATGCCTATAGTATTATATATGAGCGCCCAGAACAGGTTTTGTTTGATATTAATAATGGTTGCCCGGCTTAATTTTATACTGTTAACCAGGCCCCACAAGTCCCCTCTCATCAAGGTTATATCAGCTGCCTCCATAGCTACATCCGTGCCTGTACCTATAGCAAAGCCAACATCGGCCACAACCAGCGCCGGAGCATCGTTAATACCGTCACCCACCATGCCGACAATCCTGCCCTGAGACTGGAGTTTTTTAATTTCGCTGGCTTTCTCCTCCGGCAAAACCTCAGCCAGAATATTACTTATTCCTACTTGTTGACCAATAGTATGAGCTGTTCGCTGGTTATCCCCGGTAATCATCCAAACTTCCAAGCCCATAGCCTGCAGTGCTGCAATAGCAGCCTGTGATTCTTCTTTTACAGTATCAGCAATAGCCAGCAGACCAGCCGGTTGCTCATCTATGCTCAGAATAACGACAGTTTTACCTTGACTCTCCAGTCGTTCTATATCACTGGTAATTTTATTAACATTTACTCCGTGCTCCAACATTAGTTTTTTAGTTCCCAGAAGCACCTTTTGACCTTCTATATGAGCCTCTACACCATGCCCCGGAACGGCTTGAAAAATTTCAGGTTCCTTAATGGCAAGGTTTCTCTCTAACGCAGCATTGATTACCGCACGGGCCAGAGGGTGTTCCGAACCCTTTTCAGCACCGGCTGCCATGGTAAGCAAGGTATTTTCTTGACCCTGGTATTCATACAAGGAAATTATATCAGTCAATTCCGGTTTGCCTTTAGTTATAGTGCCGGTCTTGTCCAAAACCAGCGTATTTAGCTTATGCACACGTTCTAAATGTTCGCCGCCTCTAATTAAAATACCGTTTTCCGCCCCTTTTCCTGTACCCACCATGATTGATGTGGGAGTTGCCAGGCCAAGCGCGCAGGGACAGGCTATTACCAATACGGCTGTAAAGTTAACCAGCGCCCTGGTAAAATCACCGGGTGTCCCAATTAAATACCAAGAGGCAAAAGTTAACAGAGCCATAGCAACCACCGCCGGAACGAAATAACCGGAAATAATGTCGGCCATTCTCTGTATAGGAGCTTTGGAACCCTGTGCTGATTCGACAATTTTAATTATTTGAGCCAGAGCAGTGTCTCTGCCAACCTTGATCGCTTCAAATTTAAAGGTGCCCAGTTTATTTATAGTAGCTGCAACCACCTGGTCACCGGTTTTTTTATCAACAGGCATACTCTCACCGGTGAGCATCGATTCGTCTATACTGGAGATCCCCTCCCGAACAATTCCGTCAACCGGAATTTTTTCACCGGGACGAACTACCACCAGATCACCTACTCTAACTTCATCGACCTGAATTTCGACTTCTTGGCCGTTTTTAATAATCCGGGCCGTCTTAGGCTGCAGGCCCATTAATTTCTTGATAGCCTCCGAGGTCTTACCTTTGGCTATGGATTCAAGCATTTTACCGAGCAATACCAGAGTAATTACCAGAGCACCCGCTTCATAATAGACCTCATTAAGTCCCAGACGGCTGCCGAAAAAGGTAACAGCCACACTGTAAAAATAAGCGGCAGAGGTACCAAGTGCTACCAGTACAGACATATTGGCTCCCTTACTCTTTAAGGTTAGATAAGCATCCCTGTAAAAAAAGTAACCTGGCCCGAACTGTACCGGTGTAGCCAAAGCAAACTGAAAATAAGGATTCATGATAATAGCCGGGAAAAAGTGATGCGATTTAGTCACCATAGCCAGCATAAACAAAAACAGTGGAAATGATAACACAGCAGAAAAAGCAAATAACTTTTTCTGTCTGTTTATTTCCGATTGGCGCCTGTTCTTTTCAGTATCTACAGGAAGACCGCTATCCTCATGGACGACTTTAAAACCTAGATTATTGATTACTTGTTTAATATCAGCTAAATTAACCTGGGCAGCGTTATACTCTATAAAAGCTTTTTCAGTAGCCAGGTTAACCGTGGCTTTTATAACACCGCCTGTCTTGTTTAGTTTTCCCTCTATTCTACCGGCACAGGCCGCACAACTCATACCTGAGATGTTTATATCAATTTTTTCTGTGACTACTTCAAAACCCAATTTTTTTATTCTATCCATCATTTGTTCAACAGTAACCGAATTTGGGTCGTATTTTACCGAAGCTGTCTCTGCAGCCAAGTTCACTCCCGCCTCAGCAATCCCTTCTATACCTGACAAAGCTTTTTCAATCCTGCGAGCACAGGCTGCACAGGACATGCCGGAAATCTTGAATACAAGGTTTTCAGCAGGCAAACTTTGCGCTCTCATAGAGTTTTCACCAATCATTCTTATCACAACCTTTTAATTCATAAATTTGTCCAATACCTGTACAAGCTCCTTAATTGCCTCCTCACCCCGTTCTTTTTTAAAGGCATCGGCCACACAACCACGGGTGTGATTTCCTAAGAGTGACAGTGCGACCTTTTGCAATGCTGCTCTGGTTGCGCTGATTTGCAGCATAATATCCACACAATAGCGATCCTCTTCAATCATTTTATGAATACCCCGTACCTGTCCCTCAATTCTTTTTAGCCTGTTTAACATATCTTTTTTACTGTTTTCCATATCTATAACCTTTCCGCCTGAACTATACCCTGCCGGGGTATTATATATGCTTAATTATGCTCTACCTCACTGTTTTTGTCAATAGCTTTTATGAATATATGTCAAAAAAGAATCGGCCCTTTGCAAGGAGCCGACTTTTTAACTTATTTTTTCTTCTGTATTCAAATCATTATTTAAAGCAGTACTCCACTTGCCGCAGCGGTCTCCCCAGCGCGCGATTATTTCCTCATTTTTTCGAATTTCAATAACCTCACAGCAGTTTGCACAGCCGGAGCACTCAAAACCTCCCGCCCGGTAATTAATATCAACCACATTAAAACCCTTAAATCTGCTTGACAAAGATTTTTTAACGGCTTCTCTGGCCAGTAAAGCCGCGCCTACAGCACCCATGACATTGTAATGAGGGGGTATTTGCACAGGCAAGTTCAGTGCTTGCTCAAAAGCTTTGATCATGCCTAAATTTGCCGCTACTCCACCTTGAAAAACAACCGGGGCTAAAATCTCTTTACCTTTGCCCAGATTATTTAAATAATTTCTAACCAGCGCTTCGCACAAACCAGCCAATATGTCAGATATATCACAACCTATTTGCTGTTTGTGGATCATGTCTGACTCCGCAAATACCGCACAGCGCCCCGCAATACGAACCGGTGTGCTGGCTTTTAAGGCAATAGGGCCAAAGTCTTCAATTTTTATGTTTAGCCTGCCCGCCTGCTGGTCCAGGAAAGAACCCGTACCGGCCGCACATACAGTATTCATCGCGAAATCGCTGACTACATTGTTTCGCAATAAAATTATCTTAGAATCCTGACCGCCTATTTCCAGAATTGTTTGTACTCCCGGAACCAGATGTGATGCTGCCACTGCATGAGTGGTAATTTCATTCTTTATCGCATCCGCCCCCAAAATTACACCGGCTAGATGACGCCCGCTGCCAGTAGTACCTACTCCTTTTATCTGTGTACTGCCGGGTAAGCGTGAGGCCATCTCTTTGAGTCCTTTTTGCAGTGTTTTAATAGGTTGTCCCTGAGTTCTCAAATAAACAGCATCCCTAACCTGACAATGTTCATCAATTAAGACTATATTTATACTCACAGAGCCGACATCAATACCCATATAACTTTTCAAGCTGTTACAGCCTCCCTTTGCTCTTTTTTTCTGTTCAATAAATCCACGAAGGCTTCCAACCTGGTGATTATACCTGCTTCACCGGATTGCTCATCTAAAATCAGACTCATAACTGAAATATTATGATCTGTGCAAACTCCGGGGAGTATGCTCTGGGCTACAATTTCCGGCATACAAGTAAAGGGCAGCAGCTGAATTACCCCGTCATAACCATTTTTAGCATACAAAACTGTATTGCCTATAGTTTCTTCCCCATGTCCTCCAACAAAATGATTCAGGTATGGACGGGAAGCCCTGCAGGCTTCCTCTCTGCTGCGTACATTTTTTACTAAACCCATGAACAGGTGATCATTAACCCACTCGCTTAAATAAATAGACCGATCTACTTCTACACCCATTTTGCCCAGATGTTTTTCTATATTCTGATTGCTAAAAGGATCCAACAAAGTATATATTTCACCAACCAGACCTATCTTGATAACGGAACGGTGATTATCCAGTATTACAGAGGACATGATTTCTCTCGCCTTGACCAAAGCCACAGCCAAATCATCTGTTGTACCTGCCCGGTCAATTTCCGCCAGAGCCAGCTTGAAGGCCAGGTCAGTGCTGCCGGTATTTAGTTCACGTGGCCGGCTCTTTAGAGAGATTTTTTCCATCTCGTCAACAGCTTTTGCTTTAAGATAGCCAAAACGGATAGCCTTAATTACCTGATACCAGGATTTACTGCCGGTTAATTGTTTAACTTTGATGAGAAACTCCGAGATATGTTTTTCCGGTGGCTCCAAAACTATTAAGTTATAGTTATATTGCAAATCATTCAATATCTCTTTTTGCACATATGCATAATAACCAAACCGGCAGGGGCCACAGCCACCCGCCATCAAAATAGCCTCGGCCCCCAACTCATAAGCCTCTATAAAATTGCCCAGATTTAATTTCAATGGCAGGCAGGCAAATTCTGAAGCATGTTTGGTACCCAGAGTCAGGGTTTTTTTGCTGGTAGGAGGAGGTACCACCACCTCAACATCCAAGTACTCCAGCATGGCTTTCAGGCAAACCCACATATAACCCATATGCGGAAAGGTCACTTTCAAGCTAATGCCCTCCTCCACTTGACCATATCTGTAAAAGCTTCCAATCTGGTTACTACTCCTGCCTCGCCTGTGTGTTCATCAAGAGTCAGGTTTAAAAAAGGTATCTTGCCTACACGGCGAGCCTGCCTATCTATTAAATCTCCGCTCATAGAATCAGGACCACAGCCAAAAGCAGAAATATGTATTAAACCATCAATGTCACTATCCAAATATTTATAAGCTGCACCGATCATTCTAAGCCCGAGTGTCCAAAATAATTTTTTGGGCAGGCGCGAAGCTTCCTGACGGATTGCCTGCTCAGAAATATTGTCTGCGGTAACCGTTTCAATTCCCATAGCCTTTAGTCTATCCATAATATTCATACTTATAAAACTATCATAAATATTATAGGGATGACCAATAACTGCTACTTTATAATCTTTTTGTTCAGCAGGTGGTTCCGGTTCCGTTGCCACAGTCAAATTTTTTTCCATACAAAAAGGAAAGGCTTTTTCGGGTGTGCAGCCCTGTTCCATTAAAAACCAGAATCTTTTTTGAGCCTGACAGGCTTTCCAGTAGGCCATTCTAATGCGCAAAGGGTTGTTGGTAAAATAACGGCCAATTTGATCATATGCCTTGTATATATCTTTCTCTTTTTTGTAATTATCAAAATTGACTGCAATCATAGAAGGGAGTTTTTTCATGCAATACCTGGTTATATCAGGTAGACCCAGAAACTTTGGGCAAACATACTCACGCGGTGAAATACTGACTAACCTGGGAACAAATAAATAATCTACTTTGTCCACCAGCTCCTGCACATGACCTAAAGCCACCTTAACTGGCAGGCAGGTATCATCGACAGCAATTTTTAAGCCTGCTCCTATTATCTTCTTGTTAGTGGGAGGCGATAAAACAACTTCTACGCCAAGCTCGTTAAAAAATACTTTCCATAACGGGTACAAATAGTAATACAACAAGGCTCTGGGTATACCAACTTTTACATTTATTATTATCATCACTCCATCCTTAGCTCCCACAGTAATATATTATGAACATTTAAAAAGTTATTTATGCCAAATATTCAAATAATATTCAAGAAAGTCGCTTAGGCGATTTTCGAGCAGCACTAACCTTAACTTATCCACAAATCCAATATAAATATAATTTTCCGGAGTACAAAAAACACCCGAGAGAAGTATCCTCTCAGGTGTTCTATCATACAGATTATTTAATCACTAATTTTGTCTGCCACCTCATTACGCCACTCGACTGTAGCTTCCGGCCAGAATGCCTGGATAAGAGCGGTAAATGCCTGTCGGTAGCCGTCCGGATCTGCCAGATCATATTCCAATAATACCCTTTCAATTTGATTAGCGTATTCAACTACTGCATGCAATTCATTGAGCAAAATTTTTTTGAAATTTTTACTGGGAGGTATAATACCGTTTAGCCTGTCCCTGAGATAATGCTGCAGAGTACGAAAAGCTAAAACTCTTTCATCCCTGTTTAACATGATTAAAACAGCATATGGAAAAGAGTAGGCTTTAGCATTTAGTTCTTGCGTTTCCACCAAATAATCAGCAAGATCAATACCTGTGCTGTGCAATCTCCGGTCAACTGCTATTCCGGTTAAAAGTTCATTCAAGAAGTCCTCAACCAATTGGCTTTCCGGCTTCAGGTATCCGCGCCAGAAACCTTCCGCCTGCAAAAGCATGCGCATACATTCCCTGGCAATAGCAATCTCATTCAAATCAGCCAGATTATTCAGAAAAAAATAAGCATCATTGGATCTGTTAAACTTTAAAGAAACATTCCATTTTCTAATTTCCTTAAGCTTTACCGGAGTAACGAATATAACTCGGTGAAATAATTCATTTTCTATACGATCCAATAAGCTTAAGGTTTTATTTGATAGGTTGACCGGCTGCATTATTTCATATTTAGTATAATCGTAAGGAGTTTTAATAATATCTTTTGTTCGCTCAAATGTAAGAGGATTCATATAGTACCTTCCTAGAAATAATTTTTGATTATACTTTAACCTACATTTATCCCAAAGTAAATAGTATTAAGGCTGCCTGTTGCAAATAATGCCTGTATAGGCCAGAACACTTTTATGCTGCATTAAAGTATAGCTGGCCTTATTTCTTGGTTTTAATTCGTACAATCAATTAACTGATATATTCTTCCCATCAGAAGTAAAAACAATAGTTCCGCTTTGGTCAGTGCGATATATTTTAATTCCCGCTTTAGTTAATCTGGCCAGTGTCTCTTTGTGCGGGTGCCCGTAATCATTGTCCTTACCTACAGATATTACTGCATACTCAGGAGCTACTGCGTTTAGAAACTTTTTACCGGTAGAACTGTTGCTTCCGTGATGGCCTATTTTTAATACATCCGCTTTAAGATTAGCTCCGGCGGCAAGCATTTCCTTCTCAGAAAGCTGCTCAGCATCACCGGTTAATAAAAATGCTGTATCTCCATATTGAACTCGCATTACAGCGGACCAATTGTTCAAGTCTTCATAATTATTTTTATTTGGAGCAACAAAATTCATTTTTAAATTATCCTGTTCTAAAACACTTACTCCTGCTTTAGCGGTAGTTATCTTCAAATCTTTCGCTTTCAGAGCTAAAAGGACATCTTCAAAGGTTTTCGTTGTTGTTTGAATATTCGGCATAAATACCTTGCCAATTTCAAAATTTTTAATAACATTATCCATGCCGCCAATGTGATCTTCGTGCGGGTGTGTCGCTACCAAATAGTCTATTTTTTGAACTCCCTGTTCTCTTAAGTATTCTACAACAAGAGGGCCATCTTCATTGTTACCGGCATCCACTAAAATATTTTGGCCGCCAGGTATTTGCAGCAATATGGAATCTGCCTGTCCAACATCAATAAAGTGCACTTTTACCTGCTTGCCTAAATCCGGCTGTAACACTGCTTTCTCTGTATCTGTATTTCTTAAATTGTTACTTGATCTGCTGCAGCCTGCGCTGATAATAATCAGTAAAACCAGTAAAACCGGCCAAAATATCTTTCGTTTGTTCAATTGACTACCTCCATTAAAACTTTAATGACGTTAGCTATCAAATAACTCCTCTGATAAGCCTTTTATTATTTTTGCCCTACTGCTTGTAGCCTCCCTGTCCACGGTTATCTTAAGCTTAATAACATCGCCCTCCTTAGCATCCAAAGGAAAGAAAAGTTTTGGTATGACAAAAAGCCTGTCACCGAACTCAATCACTGCCTGATCCTCCTCAAACCTGTCGATAATTAACATAAAACACCACCTAAAGAATAAAAGTTAACTGCTTTAAAGCAGTATATTGGTACTAAAATAGAATTTTAGCAGAAAAAATAAATAAATCAAGTAATTTTCTTTAGTAAACTTAGAGGGAATTTGATATATCTAATTTATGTTATAATTGGTATTGGTATTATGAGAATATCATTGATTTAGGGGTAGAGAGGTATTATAGGCTATGAGTTTAAATAACAGTTACAACCGCATTTGGGAAATTGATTTTATCAGGGGTATTGCCATAATTTTGATGATTATTTTTCATCTGCTTTATGATCTGGCTGTATTTTATAACTTTCCAATTAACATACAAACCGGTATTATATATTATACAGGCAAAATTGCTGCATCACTATTTATCGTAGTTGCAGGGGTAAGCTGTTCTTTTAGTAAAAATAATTTAAAGCGCGGAACTTTACTCATAAGCTTGGGTATGTTGATCTACCTTCTGACGGCAGTATTTGTGCCAGGTTCCAACATAATATTTGGTATTCTGCAGTTCCTCGGACTGAGCATGCTGCTTAGTCCCCTGGTAAACAGACTTGATCCCTGCCCGCTGTTTGTAATAGGCAGCATTATAATAATATCCAAAGTTTATATTTCGGATTTAACAATAGGTAATAGCTGGTTTTGCCCTGTTGGTCTACCTGGCCCGCAGTTTTCTTCAATTGATTACTACCCTCTTATTCCCTGGTTTGGTCCTTTTTTATACGGTATTGCTATCAACAAGCTGTTCTATAGAGAAAAGCACAGCTTATTTAAGTTTTCACCCCCCCAAAAAAACTTATTTTGCTTTCTGGGCCAACATTCTTTACTTATATATCTGGTACACCAGCCTGTACTGTTACTAATCCTTTTTTTAATCTATACACTGGGAAAGCCAGTTTAAGACTTGAACTAAACAATCAGACCTGCCGTCTTTTTACCGGCAGGTCTGATACTAAGCATTACAAAAAATTGCTTGCAAAGCTAATTCTTCTTTCCCGGCTTACGGGCCGGCTGCGGTATAACAGGTTGTCTATCGGGATCCTTTGTCTTGAGTATTTTAGGACGAAAGTTTATCATGGGAACCGGTGTTCTGATTAATACAGAGCTTAAAGATCTCATATCCAGAGGAATTAAAGGCCATAAATAAGGGACACCGAAGGACTTGGTGGTCAACAGCAGTACAAAAGTCAACACAACTCCAATAATAAAGCCGGGCAGACCTAAAATACCTACCATTACTAATAAAAACAGTCTGACGAGTCTATTGGCCACACTTAGCTCATAACTCGGCGTTAAAAATGTTCCTATAGCAGAGATTGCCGTGTACAAAACTACTTCGGGAGAAAACAGACCTATAGTTGTGGCCAGATCTCCAATAAGCAAAGCAGCTATAATACCGGTTGAGGTAGCCAGCGCGGCAGGAGTATGTATGGTAGCCAGCCGGACAAAATCAATAGCTAATTCAGCAAATATAAATTGTAAAAACAAGGGCACGGAGCCGACTTTTTTAGGACCTATAAATTTTAGAGAAGCCGGCAATATATCCGGATGTATGCAAGCCAAAAAGTATAAGGGCAGCAAAAATAAAGAAATCGCTACGCCTATATATCTAACCCAGCGCAAATATATCCCTACTGTAGGATTTTGCCGGTATTCTTCCGCATGCTGCAGGTGATGAAAATAAGTTGCCGGGGTAATAATCACACTTGGTGAGTTATCCACCAGCAAGAGAATATGTCCATCAAGCAAGTGGGCCACAGCCACATCCGGGCGTTCTGTATAACGCACTTTGGGAAAGGGATTCCAGTAGGAACCCGGCGTAATTAATTCTTCCACTGCTTTTTCCGACATTGGTAAGCCGTCTATTTTAATGTCGGCAACACTGTCTTTGATTTTCTGTACATTCTCCTGGTTCGCTACATCCTCAATATAACATATAGCCATGTCTGTCTTTGAACGCAAACCGGCCTGCATGTATTCAAACCGTAATTTGGGATCGCGAATGCGCCTTCTAATCAAGGCTGCATTAAACATCAGCGTTTCAACAAAACCGTCACGGGAACCTCGCACAACCTTTTCCAAATCAGGCTCTGCGGGGCTGCGTACAGGATAATGCCGGAGATCCAATAGAAAGGCATTGTCTACACCATCCACCAAAAGAGCAGTAGGTCCTGATAAAACAGTATCTACTACCTCCTCCAGCTCCTGAGCAACATTAACATCAATATGGCCTATTTTTTGCCGAAACAGCTTTCTAAGCGGGTCAACCGCAAGATCCTCTCTTTTTACTTCTAAGAGCGGAATTAAAACTTTGATCAACAAATCAGCATTACAAAATGCATTTTCAAAAATAATGACCGCATCTCTACCGGCTATGGTTATTTCCCTGGTTACCAAATCAAAGTTTGCATCCAGCGCCAGGTGCTCTTTCAAATAATCCATATTATCTTGCAGCTTAGCTCCAACTTTTCTTCTTGGTTTCTCAGCTGCCTGGGCCATGAAAACCACTCCTGTCTAAAATTTCTTTAAAAGCCCTGGTGGTTATTTTTGCTCCGGTGCGATAATCATCAGCACCGTCCATTTTTCCTACATCACCTATGCCAATGATAATAGGGATATTTAGATATTTAAGAATATCTAAGGTATCACCGTGTATATTTTTAATGTAACGGGGCATTTTTTTACCAAATTTATTAACCGGACCGGGAATAAACTGCCCATCTTTAGTGATGGATGATTCTACGCGTATACCAGGCGCATAGGTGTTAGATGCGACAGCCAGAGCGCCTAAGACCTCAATATCTTTGTGATTGGCTACGTAGGCCAGAGCCTCTTCACCTTTGCCGGTTCCAGCAGCACCCTTATCATCAAACATAACAACCACCGGTTCATGCTTTGATTGTTTAATGAGACTTACCAGTTCGCTGCCGGACCATAAGGTAGGACATCCCGCGGAAATTGTTAAAGTTTCCGCACCCACATTTTGTGAGGCTACTTCTATAGCCTGGCGGGCAGCTTCATCTCCATCTGTAACCAATATTACTTTTTTTTTCGTATTCATTTTATCTACCCCTCGGGTAAAAAATAACCCTTAGATATCTTGCCCATAAAGCTTTGTTTTATGTTATGGACATTGTATAACAACAAAAAGAGAATACCTGACGGTATTCTCCAAGATATTAAATATC
Organism: Desulfofarcimen acetoxidans DSM 771; assembly: GCF_000024205.1. Lineage (NCBI taxonomy): Bacteria > Bacillati > Bacillota > Clostridia > Eubacteriales > Peptococcaceae > Desulfofarcimen > Desulfofarcimen acetoxidans. Next base: position 2,246,281 of record NC_013216.1, on the reverse strand, counting down.
AGTTGAAATCACGAAATCCGACGCTCTCACTTTCAATAAACCCGGCAAACTAATCCTTATAACAGATTTTACAATCGGCTTTATAGCCTGTTAGTTTACCATGCGATACATTGGCTGTGAAATTAACAATTTCCACTGCGGAAATATTTGGCAATGATTTACTTGCTCCTGCAATAGCTGATTCAACTGCATCTTTCCAACTGTCCGGAGATTCCCCAACAATTTCAGTAACTTTAACATGCATAAACAATACCCCCTTAATTAATATAAGCCATAAAATTATTATGGCTTATATTGGCTTATTTATGCATAAAGAGAAAACGCTCCGGCATTTAAAGCAATTACTTTATATTTTCAGCCATTACTTCTTTTAGTTTATTTAAAGCCTGTCGCTCTAAACGTGAAACTTGTACCTGAGAAAGTCCCAACCTGCGTGCGATATCAGATTGAGTCTTATCTTCAAAAAATCGCCATATTAGAATCTGCCTATCTCTTTCATGCAGATTATTCAGCAGTTCTTTAACCTCGATTTGATCCAGCCAGAATAAATCATTGCCTTCTTTACTGCTTAATTGATCCAGTAGATAGATGGGATCACCGTCGTCTTGATGTAATGTTTCATAAATTGAGGTCGGTGATTGAGCTGCTTCTAAGGCAATAACAACTTCTTCCTTGGACAGTCCAATCTCCTCAGCTACTTCGCCTATTGACGGTTCCCGGCCTAATTTTCCTATTAACCTTTCCTTTGTTTGCTGAACTTTATATGCAATTTCTTTAACTGAACGACTAACTTTCACGGGATTGTCATCACGTAAAAAACGCCTAATCTCACCAACGATCATGGGTACGGCATAGGTGGAAAATTTAACATCATAATTCAAGTCAAACTTATCAATTGCCTTCATTAGCCCTATGCTGCCGATTTGAAACAAATCCTCCAGCTCATAGCCACGGTTATTAAATCGTTTGACTAAATTAAAAACCAGTTTTAAATTGCAGTTTACCAGTCTTTCCCTTGCCACCGCGTCACCTAACTTAGCTTTAGCCAGCAGCTGTCGCATTTCTTCGTCTTTTAACAAAGGAAATCTGGGTAGATTCATTTCTAATAGTTTGGTGCTCATATAATTCCCCACTCTATTTCAACTCTCACCTATTGCGCCATTTTTATACTACTATTACAATTTTTAATCATAATTACTTTTGTACCTTTCCCTGGAACAGAATTAATTTTTAGTTTATCCATAAATGATTGCATAAATACAAAACCCAACCCCATTCTTTCCGGATCAGTAGAAAAAGACGGTTGAAGTGCCTGTTTAATATCTGGAATTCCGGTTCCCTCATCAATTACCGCTATTTCTAATTTATTGCCATATAATTTAACTTCTATAGTTATCATTTTATCTTCTGCATTGTTATAACCATGAACTATTGCATTGGCAACAGCCTCGGATACCGCTACTTTAATTTCCTCGAGATCATTAATAGTAAATTCTAATTGACTGGCAAAAGCTGCTGTTGTTACCCTGGCAAAAGCCACATTTTCAGAGATACTCAAAAAACTTATAGTTACCTGATTTTTTAATAGCACAATACAACCTCCTAACCGATTTTCTCCAGGGCTTCTTGCTCAGAAGGAAACTCGTACATTATGCTTAGTAAACCGGAAAGATCCAGAATGCGTTTAATCATAGGTCGAATACCTACCAGAGCCACCTTTCCACCGTTTTGCGTAACTCTTTTATACCGGCCCAAAATAACACCCAGAGCCGAGCTGTCTATAAATGTTACAAAATACATGTTCAATATCATATGTTTTACATTACTTTTATCAAGAGCTTCTTCTAATGTTTCTCTTAGATAATTGATAGTTCTTAAATCCAGTTCACCATTTAATCTGACAACCAGTGAGTTATTTTTTACCTCTAAGTCTATAAACAAAGCTGCATCCTCCTTCCATATTCCTAGTTATTCTACAAATAGAAAAGTTATCCTGCTTTTCTTCTGTAAAACTATTGTCGAAATAAAGAATTTTACTGCCAGGATTTCATTAGGATTGCTGCAAGTCAAAAAAAAACCCGCAGCACCAGAAAATGATACGGGTTGTTTTTATTTTACTGTGTAGTATAAAAATGGTGATTTTTTGAGAATATTCCGACCCTTATTTTAATTTAATGTATACACATCTTCAGCTACCCGGTAGATTTGCTGCAGCAATGAAGCTCTGGGTATTGATTTATTAGCAATTAAATCCACCTGCAGCACTTCTTTCCCGTCTTTTGCAACTATGTATTTACCCACCTTATCGCCCTTTTGAACCGGTGCGTTAATTAAATCAGGGGCCATTATTTTCTTTTCATAACCCTTATCCTGCCCTTTTGGGACAACCAGACTAACCTTTTCCGCCGTTACTATATCAACTACCCTGTCTGTTCCTTTTCCAACATTTACGGTTTTCACTTTAATACCCTGGTTCTCAAGGTTCACTGCCTGGTAACGGGCAAAGCCATAATTATATAGTTTCATTGATTCCCGGAAATGACTTTTAGGTTCTGCAGTTCCCAGTACTACAGCTATTAGCCTCAGTCCCTTTCGTTCTACTGCGGAAGCCAGGCAATATTTGGCTTCATTTGTCCAGCCCGTTTTACCGGCAACGGTTCCTTCGTACCACTTTAAAAGCTTGTTGGTATTCCATAAAACAAAGTCACCGCCCCTTAAGTCATAGCGATAGATTGAAGAAACTTTGACAAAAAGCGGGTGCCTTAAAGCTTCCTTTATAATCATTGCCATATCATGAGCGGAAGTATAGTGATTTTCTACCGGAAGACCGTTGGTGTTGGCAAAATTTGTGTGAGCTAATCCCAATTCTTTGGCCTTCTTATTCATCATACCAACAAAAGCTTCCTCCGAACCACCCAGGTGTTCGGCCACAGCTACACAGGCGTCATTTGCAGAACCTACCGCTATGGAAATAAGCATTTCTTCCATACTTAGTTCCTCACCAGGCTCCAGATAAATTTGTGAGCCTCCCATATTCCAGGCATTCTCGCTAGTAGTTATTTTATCGGTTAATTTCACCTTGCCCGCGTCCACCGCTTCTACAGCTAAAAGCATGGTCATGATTTTAGTCACACTAGCCATGGGCAGTTCCTTATCCGGTTGTTTGGACCAAAGGATTTTTCCCGTATTGGCTTCCATCAGTATCGCAGCTTCAGCCGTTGTTTCCAAGCCTGCTTCATTATTCTGGACTGCCGGTTTGGCCTGTATTGTTCCGGGTTTAGATACTATACAAATTGCTGATATAATAACGAAAAGTAGTGCCGTTGCAAATACCCTAAGACGCATTTTATTTCCTCCTTATTTTGTGCATATATATCTGCCTTATGGTTTACCGAAAGATTATTGAGATTTCTAAAGGCTTATAGTAATCAGTTCTGTAGTTGTATTATGCAACAAGGCGAAAAACTTATTCGTATAGTACTGAAGCAATAATTAACAGTATTCGCCGGTTTCTTATTCTAACTTCCGGCTCATAACTTCTGAATAATTACAAAGTTTATCGTATTTTTCTATTGCATTTTTAAATCTAATATGCTATTATCTATATAAGCACCATCCTTACAGTGATTTGGAAATCAGTTCTTGCATGAAGTCGGAAAGTAGTCTTTCGGTTTTAGTTGCAATTAGTGTTAGCCAGTCGTTTTGGGTAGTGTTTTTTCTATTAAACAAGTTTTGATGAAAAGATGTTTTTTAAAGCTTTCTTTAGTTAGGTGTAGAAACTCGATTATGAATTGAATGTTATTGAAGGTTAATTAGTGTTATTAATGTTTCATTTGTATGCCCAAGGTAAGTTTCAATCAGTGTAGTATAGTTTTGCTTCTTTTCTGTTCTAATAGTTGAATGTGAGGTGACCTTTCTAGTAGCTAGTTCCATTGATAATTTATTTATTAAAAGGCAAAATAAAATATTAAACGGAATGTTAAAACTGTAAGGATGGTTGCTTAAGAGAGAAGGCCTAGGCCTTCTCTCTTTTATTTTGCATGATATAATCGACAAAAGCATTTAAAGACTTGTTAGCGTTTTGACAGCCTGTATGAGTTGGCCTTCATTTGGAATATAAAACTGTTCCAGAGGGGGGCTAAAGGGAACAGGTATATCCGGAGCCGCCACCCTCTTTATCGGTGCTTTCAGATCTCCGAAAGCCTCTTCTGCCACCAGTGCGGCAATTTCTCCACCAAAACCGCCGGTGCGGGTAGCCTCGTGCAATATCACCAGACGCCCCGTTTTACGCACCGACTGAAGAATCGTTTCCTTATCCAGAGGAGCCAGTGTCCTCAGGTCTACGATTTCAATCTCAATTCCTTCTTTACTCAATTCCGTAGCTGCTTTGAAGGCCACGCCCAGCATCTTGGACCAGGTTACCACCGTAACATCCTTACCCTGCTTCTTAATATCAGCTACACCAATGGGAATGCTGTAGTCCTCTTTCGGTACCTGCCCGGGAGCAAAATAAAGCATCATGTCCTCTATAAATATAACAGGGTTATCATCTCGAATGGCTGACTTCAAAAGCCCTTTGGCATCCGCCGGGGTGCCGGGCATGACAACCTTTAACCCGGGGCAATGGGCTACCCACGCCTCAAGGTTATGGGAGTGTTGGCAACCAGCGCCAAACCCGGCACCGGTCTTAACCCGCACTACCATAGGAAAAGTACTTTTGCCACCGGAAAGGTATCGTAATTTAGCGGCATGGTTGACGATCTGGTCAGAGGCAATGGTAATAAACGGATTAAACATAATTTCCACAACCGGCCGCAAACCCATAACTGAAGAGCCTACCGCCAGACCGGCAATGGCAGCCTCGGAAACCGGGGTGTCCTTCACCCTACTCGGCCCAAATTCCTTTAAAAGCCCATAAGTGGGCATTATCGGTGACTCATGAATGGATTGGCCCACACCCTCACCCGCTATAAAAACATCAGGATCCCTGCGCATCTCTTCAAAAAGGGCCTGCTGAACGGCTTGACCCATGGTAATCTGCTGCATGTTTAATCTCCTTTCTCACCGTTTTAAACGTAAACATCTTCAAGAGCTTCCTGTAAATCCGGCCAGGGGCTTTTCTCAGCAAAGTCAACCGCACTCTCCACCGTTTCGGCCACCCTCGCCTCAATTCTTACGATATCCTGTTCTGAAAGCAAGCCTTCTTGCATCAGTTCCCCCTGCAGTTTCTTGATGGGGCAACGAGCCATCCAAGCGTCAATTTCATCCTTGGGTTGGTAAACCTGATGATCAGCCTCACCATGACCACGCCAGCGGTAGGTTTTGCATTCAAGCAGGATAGGACCTTCCCCAAGCAGACAACGAGCTCTGGCACTGTTTATAGCTTCATAAACAGCAACTGCGTCATTCCCGTCCACTATCTCACCAGGCATGTCGTAGGCCATCGCCCGAACAGCGATATCTTTGATCTTGGTGATATGCTCAGTCCGCTGCGCACCGGCGTAGACATTATTCTCACAGACAAAGATCACAGGCAAATTCCACAGAGCGGCCATGTTTAAAGCCTCATGAAAACTGCCCTCATCAGTTGTACCGTTACCAAAAAAGCAAACCGTTATTTGGTCCTGTTTTTTATACTGCTGGGCAAAAGCTGTCCCCACGGCGATGGGAATACCTCCTCCCACCACGGTAGTGGTGCAAAGAGCATTTACCTCGGGTACTGCCATGTGCAGGGTACCGCTTTTACCCTTATTGCAACCGGTTCTTTTACCATAAATCTCCGCCATTAATTCTTTCGTGTCGGCACCCTTAGCTATCAGGTGACCGTGGCTGCGGTGGTTGCTAATGATTACGTCATCTTTTTCCAGAGCTCCGCATACACCGGCCGCCACCGCCTCCTGACCGGTGCAAAGGATCATCATCCCAGGAATCTTTCTTTCCATTTTACAAAGTTCTGTGAGCTTCTCTTCAAATCGCCGGATTAGCAGCATGGTCTCATATGACTCAAGTTTGCTTTGATTTGTCATCAATCGCTTACCCCCTCTATTAGTAATTTTTCCAACAGTTCCTGAAAAACACAAACTATCTTACCAAATGTGAAAAGCAATGAAGAATTCTTCTCCCACCTCCTTTCTTCCGCCTTTTTACTTATACTCACATTCTCATCCTGGCATTCTATACAACTACCTATTTCATCTAATCCCAAGAAATAGGCCAAATTCAAATCATTCGGCAACTGGCTCGTTACCGATAATTTTATATTTTCGTTCTTTGACTATTGTTTTACCTTCTTTTAATTTTCTAAAGGTAATCCTGTCATGGCCATCGCTTGTTTTACTTTGGGAGGTCTCGTAGATATATCGAACACCATCTTCAATTTGTTCTCTGGTACCCAACCAATAGGGACAACTATTAAGAAAACTATCATATTTAGTTAGTTCAGCAAAAATTTTATTTGAGGCCTGCACATCAATATCTGCCAGCTTTTTTTCAACATAGGCTTCGCTCACCTTGGCGTCCCTATCTATGCTTTTTAGATACTCTGCTGCCTGGATTTCCTGCTGCCTGGCCAGGTCGTCATATGCATTTTGGGCGGCAAGCAATTGGGGCCTTAATTTTAGTGGAAACATTTTATTGAGAGAAGTTGTGTAATAAGCACCGTCCTCTGGTTCCTGGTATTTTATTAAGGAATATTCACCTTTCTCATTCCTGGCAAAGGTGATAACCGTTGGAATTGCGCCGCTTCCGCTAGTTTTGGTTAATATACCGTTTTCGAATTCAAACCAACCGAAACTAGCGATTGTATATACTTTGACGATGCCGTTGTTTTCCTCTGTGTCCAAAATAATGTGTCCTTCGGTAGCTACCTTCCAGACTTATAACCTCTGCCTTGAGCTATAATAGCACGACTTATGGCAATATCAATACTATGGGCCGGATTAATTGGTGCAGGTTTTGGTAATTCTTCGAGTAATGCCTCCAGTGCCGGAATATCATTGGAGTAGCTGCGAATATCCTGAGCAAAGTTCTTTTGAAGTTCCGATCTTATATAATGATATTTAGGGTATTTACCAATTCCCCGAGTTATAAAGGTTACCTCATCGATATTTTCAATCAAGGCAAACAGGATAATAGCGTTATTCTGAAAGTATGTTTCCATTTGCTGCGGTTCCTTATGAGCAGAGCTGAAGTCGTAATCGACTGTTACCCCGTAGGGAACAACTTGAGTTTGCAATAAAACATTCTTACGCAAATTAGCATAGGGTAAGCTGTCAATAAGGTGTACCACTTTACTGTTATCCCCCACATATGGGGTTTTATATTTATACAATATTTCAGCATTATAAATTGATGAATTAGGAGAATTGCTTTCTTTCGCAGATTTAGCCTGCTTTAGCTCAGTACCCAGCACCATCAGCAAAAACAAAACTCCCATAAGAATAACCCAAGATTTGTTTTTGGCAAACTCCCTCATTTTTTCTATGAACCTCCTCTTTTCATCTTAGAACTGCCGGACACTACGTTTTGGTTATCGATCCATTCCAATCGCAATTGCAATTTGTCCATAAAAGTGGGAGGTCTTATTTACCATACAACCGTTTTTTGCCGGATTTTTTCTTGCCACTTGTGACGATTTCGACACGAAAGCCCTTCCGGCTTTGCCGCACCGTGGCAGCAATAAATCCGAAAAATATTAATGACCATATTCCGCAAACCACAATTATTCCCAGTGGAATCCTTAAAGCTGCCGGCCACAGCAGGGGGCAGCTCAGGAGATAAAGTCCATAAATTATACCTGACAAAAATCTCCCTTCGAATGTCATGGGCGGGAAGTTCTTAACAATTAAAACAAGCTCTTTAGGCAGGAACAAATAGCTTAAACCTAAGGCTAATAAAAGTACAAAAAATAAGTTGAAAAAATACATTAATATAGAAGCTCCGGGAGAAATACGCTGTTGTGGATTGTCCGGATTATAACGGCTGTTATTAATGGAATAAAAGAGGCCAATTGCACTGGAACCCAGGCTAAGCAGCACTGCTGCCAGCACAAGCATTATGATTAAGTCAGTGGAAACACCTATGGCAAAACCAGTACCAACCAGCAAAGCTTCCATCAACAACAAAGTAGGAAGAACAGAAGCCAATAATTTTCCCCATACAACTGGCCACCCGGCAAGAGGAACACTATTTAATAGCCAATCAGATTCCCCCTCCCTGCCAAAAGATTGCAAAGCCATATTGCCGCTGAACATAATGGTGTACATAATTAGAACTGCTATAAGGGAGAAGTAACTGGATCCTCCGGGAAGAAAGAAGAATTTTCCCACAAAAAAAGTCATGAAAATCAAAGGAAGCATAAAGCCAAACCATTCCCGTGTGTCACGCTTCATAGAAAGCAAATCTTTCTTAGCCACTGCCCACATTCCCAACCAGCAAGATGCTGTATATGCAACTTCTGTATTAAGCAAATAAGAAATATTTTTCTGCCGGTGACTTTTTTTCAAATTCCCTAAGGCAGTCTGTATCTTACGACGCCCTCCGCCTTCTCCTTGGCTGAGAGAAATAAAACCTCGGCGGAATCCCCGTTCGACAAGAACAAAAGCTATCAAAAAAAGAAGCGTACCAACAAAAAGTATGAGCAGGCTCCACCCCAACCCGGAGAGGAAATTCCCTGAAATCCCCTCAAGTAAAGCGAGTGAACCCCATCCCCAGGGAAAAAAGTTCATGATGTCAAGCACCTGTTTTTGGCCTGCCAGCCAATTGACTATGTCTAACTCTCCCTGGCCTCTTAATAGCAAATTAGGAATTTGAAAAACAAATACAACCAGAACGCCTGCAAAAACCCCAATAAAGCCAATAGCTTCCTTACTCCTATGTGGCGGTACAATGCGCATCACCACAAGGTTAATTAGTTCCGCTACGGCTGTACCTATTACCCATAACCCGATGCTCACTAAGATAACTAAGATATAAAATAATGCTCCTGCTTGAAAGAGCAGCCCGTAGAAAAACCCCGGTAGAAATACTAACAAAATAGCTATCAATAAGTTACTGTTGAGAACCGATAGGGACTTTACAGCAAAAACGGCCTTGAAAGAAACCGGCAACATAAAAAGAAGCTCTAAATCATCGGACATATACAGGGCAGCAAAAGCTGCAGTAATGCCAAAAAAAATCTGAGCGCCTAAGCCAACCATAAATAACAGAGAGAGAAACCCTTGAGCAATTTGAGGAGGCATCGTTTTCAAAGCTCCATAGGCAAAAGATCCTAAGGAAGTTAGTATAGCAAACAACATAAGCAATAGTACAACTATTCCGATTAAAGCAGCCACTGGTCTATGTAGCATTTTATTCCATGTAACTAGCATCTGGTTTTTCAGCAACAGCTTAAAATCTTGTGCAAAAGATTGTCCCGGCGGTGGGTCCGTCAGAGGTGGAGGCAATACTATTTTCACTAGCTTTATCCCTCCTCCAGACTTTTTATTAATTCAACATTTTCGTGACCACCAGTAAGTTCCAGGAAGATATCTTCCAAGCTTTCTCCACCGTGCCCAACCTTCTGTCGCAGTTCCTTAGGGCTGCCCTGAGCAATCAGCAGACCGTCCTTGAGAATAGCGACACGGTGACACATTCTTTCAGCGATCTCCAGAATATGAGTGGAAATAAAAACTGCCACCCCCTGCTGGGCCATATTCTGTAGTATGTCTTTCAAAAGACGGGCGCTGGCAGGATCAAGACCTACAGTAGGCTCATCCAGAAGAATAACCCTGGGCTGGTGAATAATTGCCGATGCCAACACTACCTTCTGCCGCATACCATGGGAATAACCCTCCAATAACTCATCCGCCCGGTCTTTAAGTCCAAACATATCCAAAAGCTGTTCTGTTCTTTCTTTTGTGATATCCTTAGGCACTCTGTAAAGAGAGGAAATAAGATGTAAAAATTCCCGTGCAGAAAGCTTGCTGTATAATTTAGGCTGGTCGGGTACATAGGCCATCAATGACTTAGCTTGCATTGACTGTTTCCTAATGTCATATCCACATATGAATGCCTCTCCTTCACTAGGCTCCAGCAGTCCGGTTAACATTTTAATAGTGGTTGTTTTACCGGCACCGTTTGGTCCTAAAAAGCCGAATATTTCTCCGCTCTTGACCTCTAAATTTAAGCCTTTGACAACAGGAATAGACCCATACCATTTTTTTAGTTGAGTAGTCTTAATTAAAACACGTTCCACGAAAAATACTCCCTTCCTGCGTGATCAAGAGCTTATCAGATAAAGCTTGTTGTTTATCCACCACTATTCTTAGTTTAGCATAATCATATTCTAGGCTGGACAATTTGTCCATCACATTGTATAACTTTTCTTGTTTCAATATCATTGCTCCTTGAATAAGACAATTTATATAGTACCAGCAAAACTGCTTACCTGAAGAATAAGTCAAACGCTGGTCTAATAGTATCGTTCAGATAATAATACCACATTCCCCGATATTTTAGTAATTGGGGGTTTTACCATGCACATTTCCGCTAACAGGGTACAACCTTTTCTTTTTACGTTGTTCTTCTAAAAGTTCATTGAGTATTTCCCTGATTTGCATAAAATATCGGTTGTTATATGACTCATAAGAAACATTTCGTATTTCCAAAGGATCGGTTGTAATATTGTATATTTCATATTGGTCAGCTTGAGGTCTAATGGGAGTATCATTATAATTGCATGGATTGAATTTTCTTCTCACTGGTCCATTATAAACAAACTGATCTCTTCTGCCGGAAATGTTCCAAAAATGAGGGTTATCAAAGTAACGTGAGTACTTCCATATTTGCTTTGTTCCGCCCCTGCCGGTAGGAAGAGCCGCAATTACTGTCTCTATAGAATTAGGCTGAGCTACAGAATGATAAGGTACACCCGCAAAACTTATCTGGTTAAGACCTTTAGTAATGTTATCATCGGTCATAAAGTAAATTGCCTCACCGGCTTCTATAAAATCTGTCTTACTCTTCAGCAATGGCGAAAGATTTCTGCCAACAAGAGAATGAACCTCCGTATGGCTGTTAGCTAAAACTTTATGAATTGCCCCTGTATCCAGCCCGCTTATTCCTAACATTGTGGGCAGAATATCTACATGACTGGTCAGCATATCTGTAGATTCAGGTTTGTCAAAAAGAGTTGGGTTATGAATTATTAATGGTACATGGATTGATTCTTCATAAGCCTGATACCATTTTTGAAATAGACCATGGGCTCCAAGAAGCTCCCCATGATCGGAAGTGAAGATTATAATAGTATTATTATAAAAGGATGTTTCCCTGAGGGCATTAATAACCCTGCATATTTGGGTATCTGCTTCCATTTCCAGACTATAATAGAGCTGGCGATAGAACAAAGTATCCAGCAGCGGCTGAAAGGCATAAGCATAAATTCTTCTATAGCTGGATTGGGCACTTGGTTTAGTTAATAAGGACTCTGATGCCGTAGGTGCGGGTGAAATGTAGGGAACAGAGAGATTAACTTTAAAATTAAATTGCGGCAATGACCCGCTAATAGCCCCAAACAAGGCTATATCATGGGGATTTACAAAGGAGCACATTATAAGCCATGGCCTTGGCCGGCACTCGTCTGATTCGTTGTATTCTTTTTCTAATACTCTAATCAGTTCTACTGTATCCTGACTATACACCACATCTCTTCCGCTTAATCCGGCAGCCGCAGAAGAACCCGTATTCCTCGGGTTAACACCATGGGGCTCGGGCCCTATCCAACCGTTAAATCCAAAACTTGCAAGTACATTTGCATTAATATATAGCTTTTCATTATCCGGAATAGGTACACCATTTCCCTGATTATAAGAGAGAAATGGCTTATGGGTGCCGGGAACTAGAATATCTGCGGCAGAGGCATGCCATTTCCCCTTCCAGTAGGTTTGGTAACCTGCTGTCCTAAAATAATCTCCCATAGTTGGTACTGTATTGGGATTAAGCCAGAACATGTCTGGATCATATGCTCCCTTAGCAGCTCCGTCTGTTTGGCTGACACCATGAAGAGAGGGGTATTGCCCGGTATAAAGGGTGGCACGACTGGGACAACAGGCGGCACTTCCGGCATAATGATTCTTGAATTCAAATCCCCGGCTTTTTAAAAATTCTTGGGCTTTTAAACGAGTCTTTCTCCATACCTTTATTTCTTCGTTCTCATAGCTGACAGCATAACGCTGTTGATCTACTAAAATAACAAGAAAATTTGGTTTATGGCAAAGAGGCATTTCATGTATATGTTGATTCAATAATTTATTAGTCAAAACATAACCCCCTAAATTGTTCAATAGCATAATATGTAAATTAGTCACCAATTGATAAAAAAGAATAGAGCAATTTCTTTTAATTAAAACAAGCCTTCTGAAAAAATATCTTTTGTTTAGATATGCCATAATATGATACTGAACTTTAAGGGTATAATCATTGTGCAGTTACAAATTAACCTTGTGAAGTTTTTTATACTCTTTTAAAATTGAAAAAGTATACCAAACAGATGGTATACTTTTTCAGCGTGCCATGCAATTGTAAAAGTATTACATAAAACCAATATCGAGCAAGAAAACTCTTATTGCAGCCTATATATTTATGCAAATATGTTTTTCATGTAATTTTGTGGATGGGTTAGAGAGTATATGTACAAAAAATCACACATCCCCCGGTTTTACAATTCCATGTATTAATGGAGGCAGAAAAGGTTTTTGTGAACCTGAAATAAATGCCTCTTGAATAATTCTAATTATTTCCGCTTCCTTCTCAGGTCTATTTGTATACAAAACCGCCAGGGTATCCCCGGCAGATATTTTATCACCAATTTTTTTATGAAGAACTATTCCCGCCCTGAGATCCACTTCAGCATCTTTTGTTTCTCTGCCTGCCCCGGAGAGCATAGCCGCATTGCCAATCATTTCTGCGTGAATTCCTAAAATATAGCCATCACTGGATGCTTTGACACTTTTTATTAAGTCTGCCTTTGATAAAAGTTCCGGGTTATCAAAAACCTCAACCTGTCCACCCTGGGCAGATATAATGTCTTTAAATTTTTGCAGCGCTTTACCGTTTTTCAATAGCTCTAACAGCAATTGCCGCCCCTCTTTATCTGTTTTAACCTTCTTAGCCGCCAGAAGCATTTGGCTGCCCAGAGCCAGACAAAGTTCCTCCAGGTCAGACGGTCCCTTGCCCTGCAAGGTTAATATAGCCTCTTTGACCTCCAAGGCATTACCTACTGCATTACCTAAAGGTTGATCCATATCCGTTATCAAGGCCACTGTAGGCAGGTTTACCCTCTTTCCTATGGATACCATAGTGCGTGCCAGTTTAAAAGCATCTTCTGTTTCTCTCATAAAAGCTCCGCAACCGGTTTTTACATCCAGCACAATAGCATCCGCTCCGGCGGCAATTTTCTTACTCATTACACTGGAAGCTATTAGAGGGATACTGTCTACTGTTGCTGTAACATCCCTCAGAGCATAAAGTTTCTTATCCGCCGGGGCAAGCTGCCCGGTTTGAGCTACTACCGCGGCTTTAATGTTATTGACCTGAGAAATAAATTCCTCTGGATCAAGATTAACCCGAAATCCTGATATTGACTCTAATTTATCAATTGTCCCACCCGTATGTCCCAGGCCTCTCCCCGACATTTTGGCTACAGGAACTCCTGCAGCGGCAACCATTGGAATTAAGACCAATGTAGTTTTGTCTCCTACCCCTCCGGTGCTGTGTTTATCTACCTTCAGTCCCGGTATAGAAGACAGATCCGCCCGGTCACCTGAATTAGCCATTGCCAGAGTTAAGGCTGCTGTTTCCTCAGCATCCAAACCACGAAAAAATATTGCCATAAGCAGTGCTGCAGCCTGGTAATCCGGTATTTTATCCCTGCTGTACTGCTCAATGAAGAAATTAATCTCTTCTGCTGTCAATACCAGGCCGCGTCTTTTTTTCAGAATAATATCATACATTCTCATCTGACTGTGCTCCTTCTTTCCTTAACTCTTGCCAGAAGCTCTTTCCTTCAGGATATTTAATATCCCATAATTCCCCTAAAGTTGCTGCCATATCGCTAAAGCAAGCTCTTACCCCCAGATTGACCGATTTAATATCCTGTCCAAATACCAGCAGGGGAATAAATTCTCTGGTATGATCAGTACCTTTTGTAGTAGGATCACAACCATGATCAGCTGTGATAATCAAAATATCACTTTTACGCATTCTTGAAGTAATTTCCGGCAGCCGGCTGTCAAAAGCCTCCAGAGCAGCTGCATAGCCTTTAGGATCATTGCGGTGACCGTATTTTGAATCAAAATCTACCAGATTGGCAAAAATCAACCCGCTTGAATCTTCACCCAGCAAGTCAATAATCTTATCCACTCCGTCCATATTTCCTTCAATATGTATTGACCGGTTGATACCCTCGCCGGCAAATATATCATGAATCTTGCCAACTCCGGTAACAATTATTCCCTTTTCATTCAGTAAGTTCAAAATAGTCTTCCTGGGAGGCTTGAGCGAATAATCATGCCTGTTGGCTGTTCGTTCAAAACTACCCGGCTGGCCAATAAATGGTCTGGCTATAACCCTTCCTACAGCATGCTCGCCAGTCAACAAGTTTCTGGCAGTTTTACACATCCGATACAATTCATCAAGCCTGATTGTCTCTTCATGCGCAGCTATTTGAAACACGCTGTCCGCTGAAGTGTAAACAATAGGGTAACCGGTCTTCATGTGCTCTTCGCCCAACTCTTCAATAATTTCTGTACCGGAAGCAACTTTATTACCCAGAACAGGGCGACCAATAAGTCGCTCAAATTCATTGATAATTTCAGGCGGAAAACCTTGCGGGTAAACAGGAAAAGCTTTTTCCAGAATTAACCCTGCTAATTCCCAGTGTCCCGTGGTGGTATCTTTGCCTTTTGATTTTTCAGCCATTTTACCGTAAGCGCCAGAAGGTAACGCTGCGGGCAGAACGCCCTGAATATCAGCAATATTACCCAAACCCATGGCAGCTAAGTTAGGAAGATTCAGCCCATTGACAGCCTGCGCAATATTAGCCAGTGTATTGCTCCCGTTATCACCATAAAGCCCGGCATCAGACAATTCACCAATACCTACACTGTCTAATACTATTAATAATACTCTTCTGTGCAAAATAAATAACCTCCTGATATATTACTGGATAAGCTGGATAGATTATACTCAAGCCCTGGGGTGAGAGTTTTTATAGACTTCTTTTAATCTGGTTTTAGTCAAGTGTGTATAAATTTGAGTTGTAGATATATCCGCATGGCCCAGCATCTCTTGAACTGAACGCAAATCAGCACCGTTCTCTAATAAATGAGTTGCAAAAGAATGCCTCAGTGTATGAGGTGTTATAGGCTTATCTATTTTCCCCTGGCGACCGTATTTTTTTATAATTTTCCAAAAACCTTGCCTGGTTAACCTCTGTCCATGATGGTTTAAAAAAAGTGCATTTGTTGTCTGCGCTTTTTTGATTAGTTTTACTCTGCCTTTTTGCAAATATTCTTCGACAAAGGAAGCAGATAGACTGCCCAGCGGTACTATCCTTTCTTTGGAGCCTTTTCCATAACAGCGAATAAATTGTTCTGCTATACTGACATCCTCTAAATTTAAATCCACTAATTCAGAAACCCTGATACCAGTGGCATAGAGCAGTTCCAGCATTGCTTTATCGCGAATGCCGGCTGGTTGAGAGATTTTAGGCTGCATTAATAATAATTCCACTTCTGAGGTACTCAAAACATTAGGTAATTTTTGACTTAATTTGGGCGACTCCATACTTTCTGTTGGACTGAACTCCACTACCTGCTCACTGGTAAGAAAACGAAAAAATGATTTTAAGGCTGCCAATCTTCTGGAGATAGTTGCCGGTGACATAGCCTGCTGTTTTAAAAACATCATATACATTAAGATCGTGTTTTTACCGGCATCACTCCAGGATTTAATCTGCTTATCCTGGCAAAAGGACAAAAAATTTTGCAAATCCATTCTATATGCTGAAAGAGTATTTTCAGCCAGACCTCTTTCCACCGCCAAATAGTATATAAAATTGTCCAGCATGATTTGCATTAAACGTCCCCCCCGGTTCTAACTTTACATAAGTTTATGGAAAATATTACTTCCACATGAACCGGTGGAATTCCTCTAAAAATATAAACTACACATTAACTTTATGTGTAGTTACCAGGCCGCCTGTTCTATTTTATTTCTACTAAATCGTATTTTCTGCTGCCTAAACCTATTTCCTCATCATATCTTAGCTGATGTGACCAATCAATGCTGGGCCAAAGCGCCCTGAACTTATCTTTAACATCAACCTTACCTTCCAGGCGACTGCACCGATATCGCGGACAATGGGCGCGTCTGTCCAGTTAGTGCAGTCACAGTCAGGCGAGATATTGGTTACAAAATTGATATAGCCGGTATTGCCTCTCTCACCAAAATGAACCTGTGAAATTATAAATGTTTTACTTCGACCCCAAAATATTTTTTCCTGCATAAATTTAGCGTTATTTGCTTTTATAATAACCCTTAAATACTTCCACCATGTTATCAATAAAACCGGTTTCCCTTTGTGATTCGGTCTGTTCCACCCGCATAGGATTGCCATTTGGTTGATCCTCATTAAACCACTTGCCGTATATATGGGTGGATTGCAATAATTTCCAAAAATGGCCGGTTAGAATAACCAAAATAGCCAGGAATAATAATAATCTTAATCCAAGTAAGAGTTTTCGCTTAAGCCTGGATATTAATACAATAATCAAGCCCTACACCTTACCCTTCTCTATATTTGCTTATTTCAAGATAACTTTGCTAATATTTATTATATTTTACTCTATTGCCTTAAGTTATCATTCTCACAGCAAACTTGGTCAAAAAAGGTGTAACATAGGCTTCAATCAAACTCGAGCCCAAAGCCAAAGTCAGAATTGTCAGCATTAAGCCGTTATAACTTAGAAATACAGGCCATAATTTAATGCCGGTCCCAAAATTCCTTTTTAATAAAAGTATCGCAAAAGATAAGGAAGTTGCGCCCGCTGCCACCAGCGCCGGCAGGTATAGTAAATTTTGCGGTAATATAGAGCAAAAAGCAAGTATTATGCCGTGATACGCCTTTTCTTTGAGCAAAAAACTAACCGTAAAGCCCAGTATAAAACCCCGGCAAAATATTAGTGCCAGCATGATGGGCATACCTATTACCGTTAACCCCAAAAAATAAATTACTACTATAAGTAGTAAATCATTAAAAAAAGATAATTTTATCAAGTCAATGCTGCTGAAGTTTATAGTACCGACCTGTTTAATAAAATATTCCAGTAATTGTTGTATGGTCGCTGATTGCTCTCCCTGCATATTACAGGCAGCAATACTTCCCAGTGTTATTCCCAAACATAAAACAAGAAAAACTATACCATAAAACGGTATATTCATTTTAAAAAATGAATCATATGAAGTTTTTGGAGCTCTATACACAGAGCGCTACCCCCTCTGTCAAACTCGTCCATATGGTAAATACTATGCAGTTGCCTGCTAAATATACCATTGTTATGAAGAGAGGTATCAGAGAAGACAGCGGTTTTATTTATAACTGGGATAGCCTACACTCCGGCAGCATCCTTTTTTAACCTCTAAAGTCATTATCTAAAATTGCACGTACTATATATTCGGCTGCCAAAATATCCTCCAAAGAATTAGCGCTGGCGGCTACTACAGTTATACCTGTATTCAGTTCTTTGGCTATTTGAACAGCGCGTACTGCGCCGGCCCTAGCCGGGACAGCACCCTTTTTTTGTATCGTACGGGCCACCGTAGCAGTAAGAACAGCGGGCGCACCGGCAGAAAAGGCCGCGTCAAAAGCTACACCTCCCGTACTGGTAGCCGCAATTAACACACATCCTGTGAAATCAAAAAGCTTAACAGTTTCCGCTCCGAGATTCGGTAAAACTGCTCTTATTTCCGCTCCTGTATCTTCTAAACCGCGCATAACACCCTGCAAGCGGGATATTCTTTCCTGCTCCGAAGCAACTCTCGGTTCAGCGACAATTATAATACCCGTATTCTTGAGATTAGCCAGTTTACCGGCAGCTATAGCAACCTTTGCAGGATTCACAGCAACAGGGGGTTTGGCGTTATCGGGACTGGCGCCAAATACTGCAATGGCCCCGGCATCAATTGCCGCTTCGGCTGTCGTAGACATATCAATAACATCAACTATGACAACTACATTGCCCATGCGAGCACCTTCTACAGCACCGCTGGCATTAACTGTGTAGAAAACCCCGCCTGCCAAAAATAATACACCTTCTTCCAAAGTCATATTTCCCAAACTAATTAATATATTTATGAACAGATTCTTTAAATAATATAAATAAAACCATTAACGTATTGGAGGGACTGCTATGAGCAGCTTATATGTATTCAAAAATCGCATATATTTTACCGGCAAAATAAAGGACTTGAAGTTCTTTCTGGCTGAGCAAATGAAAAAACATTTAACAGTAAAAGAATTAATCAATTTCAATTTGCATTAGCCCTTTTTGCATGTTTCAACTGCCGCCATTGCGGCAGCACCGCAGGCCATAAAGAAAGCTGGATCTTCACTAAAGCCCCGGCCCATGGTTTTTACTCTTAGCCCGTATTTTTGCAAGACCTCTCCGGTGTGCGAGCTGTTATAGTATTTTATTACATGTTTTTTCCTGATGCCGGAGAGAAGTAATTGTTTCTCCAGCATGTCGTTTAAACGCTGCTCCAAATCAGGAAGAGCCACCAGACAGGGGGTTAAAGCTATTTTGCCTAGTGAGGTACAAGTATGATGACTTATACCCCTATGTCTTTCCCTGGCATCAGCAAAACTAATTCTGGGTATGGCTATAGGACTGCCGCCCAGAATATTAACAGCATTGATAATTTCACCTTGCTCAACACCGGTGAAACCAAATTCAGAACCGGTTCCGACAATCCCCGGGCCCATGGCGACAATAATAATATCGGCTCTCGCCACAGCCTTGGCCGCCAAGAGAGCTGTATATATATTTACAGCTTCATAATCACCGCCAAAAGCATGACCATAGGTAACAGTAGCTGACAAAATATTTTTTTGTTTTAATTCATGTACGGTTTGACTTAAAGGCATGGGCAGGGCAGCACCGTCAGTCATAATGAAAACAATATTTGCATTTCCTCCCGTTTCATGGCAGCAGACACTTGCCGCAACCGGGAGCATGCTGTGCAGCGTTCCTACTATTACAGGCGTTTGTTCCAGAGATTTTGTGTTATTGATTATTTCTGCATGAGGACTTTCAGCTTCCTCGACCGCCAGTACTTTCACCTGTGCCGGTGCATAGCGCATTTTCATTATATGTCCTGGCAACCGGGCATTTATTTCCGAATTATCGATATTGGCCATAATAAAATGGGTACCCCCGGTACCCAAATTTTTATGCACGGCAGTAGTATTTAAAATTACCCGGTCGCCTTTTTTTACGGTACCTGTCAAAAAATCATAGTTAACAGCTTTCTGCCTGACACCGGATATTTCTGTAAAAACCTCGGTATAACCTGGTCTTGAGGATAATACCTCAACTACAATACCCTGCCTGATTCTGATCACAGTATCAACACCTCAAAAAATAAAAATTATAAACTTAATTCACCGGCTGTTTTGATTATTTCCACTACATACCTGGCATTGTTAATCAGATCTTCAATTGCTATATATTCTTCTTTAGTATGTACTTTACGCATTCCAATACCAAGATTAGCTGTCTCAATACCCATATTATTAAATACATTGGCATCACTGCCGCCGCCTGTTTTTTCCAAGCGCGGGGTTAAACCCAGGTTTTGTGCGGCTTTTATCGCAATCTTTACTGACAGGCTATCTTCAGACAGATTAAAGCTGGTATACTCAGGCTCTACGTTAATGTCCGCTTTTGTATCAAATCTTTCAGCCGCCTGCTCTATAGCACGGCAAATAACCTTATTTTGCGCCTGTCTTTTTGAGACATCAAGACTTCTGGTTTCTCCTTCAATTTTCACTAAATCAGGAACAATGTTAGTTGCTTTACCACCGCAAATCACACCTATATTACAGGTAGTCTCTTCGTCAATCCGGCCCAAATTAAGCCCGGCTATAGCATTAGCCGCCACCAGTATAGCATTAATACCATCTTCCGGGTTTATACCTGCATGCGCTGCACGCCCGTGGATTTCAGCATAAATCTTATCCTGAGAGGGTGCCCTGGTAATAATGGTGCCGGGAGTCCCGTCGCTGTCCAGCACATACCCTATTTTTGCCTCCAGCAGACTGTAATCCAAATACTTGGCACCAAAAAGCCCGCCTTCCTCCCAAATAGTAAAGACGACTTCAATACCCCCGTGAGGAACATCGTTCTCTTTAACCTGCCTGATTGCTTCTAAAATAGCAGCAATACCGGCCTTATCATCCGAACCTAAGACGGTATCACTCTGGGAGCAGATGAAATTATCTTTAATAACAGGCTTTACTCCTATACCTGGTTCGACAGTATCCATGTGAGAACAAAGCATAATAACAGGGGCACTGCTGTTGTTGGCCGGGATTTTAGCAATTATATTGCCGGCATTGCCGCCGGCTTTTTCCCCGGCTGCATCCTCTGTCACACTTAATCCCAGGGAAATTAATTTATCCTTCAAATAGTCAGCGATTTGTCTTTCCCGGCCTGATAAGCTATCGATTTGCACCATTTGCAAAAACTCGTTAATCAAACGATCTCTGTTAACCAAAAATATCACCTTCCTTAATTACGCCCCAGGCGATCTAAATAATTTAACACTATATTCTTCTCAATGATTTTAGTTAAAGAATACTTCTCAGTTAACAAATGCAATACAATAAGACCTGTCAGCAAGTAAATTTTCAATTGCCAGGACAACAGCCAAACGGCAGTTAGACCCAAAGTTATCCCCAGTGCATTGGAACCACTGTCACCCATCATAACTTTAGCCTTTAAATCATATGGCAAATAGGCCAGAATTAAACCCAAAAAAATATATACAAACAGCATATCAGTTCTTGCCTGCCCGTAAGCAGCCAGCAGCAGAGCACCCAATAAAAAACCTTTGCCCGCTCTGCCAGGACGCAAATCCAAAAGATTTATAGCATTTATAGATAAACCCAGTATAAGCGTGTTTAATATTATATGATCATTTTGTCCCGGCAACAAACTTATAATCAGGGAGATAAAGCCTCCTCCCATAGCTTTTAAGCCGCCTGTTGTGATTTTGCCTCTAAACAAGGAAAGCAAATGACCTTTCAGTCCCGTTGTATCACGGGAACCCCAGTTATCATCAATTAAGCCCAGACAGGTTATAGAAGCTATACCGGCTAGAAAAATTACATACCTGAATCCCTCTTCGGCAGTTAGAAATGTTAAATTATGAGGTACTATGTTTAAAAAAAGAAGATTAAGAGTAATGACAAAAGATGAGCTGATTAAAAAAATAATTCCCACACCTACAGGAATATTCTCACCACGAAAATTGGGACGTACAAAGTTGGCAGTTGAAATCATATTAATTATAGGTTTTATTAAAACCAGTGTAATGATATAACCGATCAAAAAATTTAGGAACAAAAAAAGGCATTTTGTTTCTAATAGATGTGCCATTACAAAACACCTCAAGACAATTGTAAATTAATTACTTATCTTCTTAAAATACAAAAAGAACAGTTCTTTTAAAACGTCTTTAAATTGTTTGCCTCTATGTACAAAACCTTTCCAATTTCTGCCTGTCAAATCATGTGTCATTTGTACAGGCACCTCCATGACCTTGTAGCCCATACGGGCCACATTTATAGTTAGAGCCACCTCCACACCATAACCCGAAGCAAAGGGTAATATCTTGTTGAATACATCTTTAGTCATTGCCCGCTGCCCGGATAGAGGGGACTGCATCTCTAAACGAGTAAAATATTTAATACCTTTGTGAGCAAGCCCCTTGACCAGCCCGAAGCCTCCCTTATGCTTTATTCGGGGAAATTGAGCAATTGTCATGTCAGCCTGGTTAGCCAATACCGGCAAAACCAGTTTTCTGGCTTCTGCCGCCGTTAGGCCTAAATCAGCATCCAGCAAAACAATAATATCATCATTTTTAACCAACTCAGCCCCTAAATTAAGCGCCCCGCCTTTACCGGCATTTTGTTCAGAAACTATTAAAGTTACTCCTTCAGCACGCGCAAGTTCTACGGTCATATCCTGAGAGCCGTCATCCACAACTACTATTTTGTCTACTTCCGGTATAGACTTGACAGCCTGCAGAGTTGCAGTTATAAACCTATCCTCGTTATAAGCAGGTATTAAAACAGAAACTTTTTTATTTAGCTGCATTTTCGGCAACTCCTAAGGGGGGTAATAAGCTTTTAGCAGTTTCTTTTATCCCGTAATTACCAGGGCGACCCTGCATAGCCAGCACCAGGGCAAGCTGTCCCGGTATAGTATTTATATTATCTACAGTTGTAATATTCTTTTTTTGATAATCCTTCATATAAGAGTATACAATATCTGATTCTTCCACACCATAAATATTGATATTACTGTCAGAAAAATATTTAATGATAGGAAAATCTATATCAGCTAGTTTAACCGTCTGATTATCCTTACTGCCACCGATGATTATCACAGCATTAACCGGTAAACCGTATGTTCCCTCAATTTTTATAAATCCTTTTTCTACTAAGCTGTTAATTACATCAGTATTTTGCCCAAGCAATATGCCTTGTGCCACCGCCTGACTGAGCGATTGTACGATATTATGGCGATCTTCATCCGGTGTTATATTTAAAGTATCAGGTAATAGTTTATCATCAGAAATATCAAAATCATCCATAATATTAGTCACAGAATTTATTTTAGCCCCGGCAGTCTGCAACACTGTTTTAAGATTGTTAGGCAAGGCAAGGTTGTTGGTTTGTATAATGGCTATTTTTTGACCCAACAGACGATTTTCCACCAAAACAGGCAGGACATTTTCTCCAAACTCATTCAATATATGATTGTTGGTTTCCAGGTTATTAGATCTCATTTCAACCGCTTTATTCTGTTCCCTGAGCACCTGCATCTGCTGGTTCAAATTGTTTGTTAACTGTTTTTGGGTTTCCACTATGCTATTGCTGCCTAACATTGTACTGCCTATTAAAATACCGATTCCCAGAGCTAAAAAAACCGCTACCAGAGAAGCAATATGATATTTGAAATCTATAATCACTTGGGTTCTCCCCCTGTTATATCCCCAATATTAGCCGGAACTGAATATATAATAAACGCAGTAATTCTCTTGTGGTAGGAGAAATTACCAGAACAATAGTAAATGGCAGCAGTGCAGCCAGAATAATCTGCGCTAAATAGCGAACCTTAATATTACTTTTATAAAGCTGGCTGACACCTTTGGCATCAACTAATACAGAACCGACCTTTAATCTAACAAGAAATGTGCTGGACATTCCTTTTCGTCCTTTTTCTAAAAAATCATACATGTTGGAATGTGTTCCTACCGCTACTATTAAATCAGTACCTTTTTCATAAGCTAAAAGCATGGCTATATCTTCACTGGTTCCAGGAGCAGGAAAAACCAAGGCAGACAAACCCAATTCATTTAATCTCTCTAAACCGGGCGCCTTGCCGTTAGGGTAGGCATGTACTATTAATTCAGCCCCGCATCGCAGCATTTTGTCACTGATACTATCCATATCACCAATAATTACATCAGGTTGATAACCAAATTCCATTAAAGCATCTGCCCCGCCGTCAACCGCTACCAGAACAGGCTTAACTTCATTAATATAAGATGTTATGGCATTTAAATCTTCTTTATAGTTTTTCCCTCTAACAACAATCAGTGTATGCTTATTTTTAAAAACCGTTCTGGTCTCAGGTACTTCAACTTCACCAAGAATCATACCTACTTCATTTTGCGCATATTCAAGTGTGTTTTGTACAAACTTTGACAACACTCTGTTAATATGTTTTTGTGTTTCTAACATTTTTTCTTTTATATAATCTATACTTAATAACTTACCCTCAGCAATTAGCTCCCCGTTTAGCAATATCCGGTTCTCAACAATTTCAATTTCCTGTCCTTCAGAAATGGCTGACATGATTTCTTTACCTGCATTATCAATTAAATGCACGCCGGAACCTACCAGGACAAGCGGACCTGGATTAGGATAATCCTCACTTAATGAGTGTGAGGCATTAACTACAATACGTACCTTTGTTTCCAAAAGAGATTGGGCAGCCACTTCGTCAAGATCTTTGTGATCAATTATAGCAATATCGGATGATATTAGGCGTTTAACTAAATTTTTAGTTCTTTTATCAATCCTAGCTATACCTTTATAATACATTTAGGCAGCCCCCGATATTATTTCATTTAATCATTCTACATCAATTCAATAATAGGAGTCAAGATAATTTGTGTAATTATACAGTAGTTACTCAAACTTCCTAATATTATTTCATTGATAAATACTGACCAAATTTTTGCCCCATAAAATAAAAACACCTACAGTCTAGGGCAACTATACTGTAGGTGTTTTTTGTCTTTATCAACTCACTTTAGCTTCAATTCTCAACTTATCCGCTACCATAGCTATGAATTCTGAATTAGTCGGTTTACCTCTGTCCAGATTAATGGTATACCCGAAATATTTGGTCATCATTTCTACATTCCCACGATCCCAAGCCAGCTCTATGGCATGGCGGATAGCTCTTTCAACCCTGCTTGGAGTAGTATGGTATTTTTCAGCAATCATTGGATAGAGTTCTTTAGTTACCGCACCCAGCAGGTTAACCTCATTAATTACCATTAAAATTGCATCGCGAAGGTAATGATATCCTTTAATATGAGCAGGTACTCCCATTTCATGAATAATATTGGTTACTGCTACATCAAGATTTTTAGGCTTGGACACAGAAATATATTGATTTACAGTAATACCATCGGATAACTGCCTCACTCTGGTAGCCAGCACGGAAAAATCAAAAGGTTTAAGCACATAATAATCTGCTCCCAATTCAACTGCTCTTTGTGTAACAGACTCCTGTCCAAAAGCAGTGAGCATGATTACTTTTGGTCGCTTGGATACAATACCGGAAGCTAGTTTTTCTAATACGCCTATGCCATCTAAATGAGGCATGATAATATCCAAAATTGCAATATCTGGTTTATGTTCTTTAATGATATCAATTGCTTCTAAACCATTGTACGCAATTCCGCAAATTTCCAGGTCATCTTGTTTACTAAAAAAATCTTTCATTAGTTCACAAAATTCCCTATTATCATCTGCTATTAGAAGCTTTATGGCCTTTCTCATCATAATCACTATACACCCCCAGATTTTTTATATAAGGTATTTATATCCAAAATTATTCGACGGCTAGCCTACAAACTCCTGCTTAATTACAAATAAAATTTAAATAATGGTAATATTTCTTTTTATTTACAACCAGACGTATAAAACTTCTTCTTAACTTGCCTTTAAACCGCCCTCTTTTTCACTGTCCGGAATTAGTTCGGCATCTTTTAACATCCATTCTGCTAGGACTCCATATCCTCTGGTCGGATCATTTACAAAGACATGGGTTATCGCAAAGATCCATACCTGCTTTTGAGGGACTAAATAATGTTATTACCGCTCTTACAATATGGAATAAGTGAGGAGAAACAAAAAAATGACAGTTATAAACCCAATAAAACCAGCTATCTCAGATAAAAAATATCTTTATTGTATACAGAATTGAATAATCGGGAATACCTATAATACGGATATACCGCTTATACAAGGAATTAGGTGGTGAGAATATTGAAAGCTGTGGTCTTTGTTCGAATAGAAGAAGGTCAACAGGGAACAGAAATGATACAAGTACAGCTATTAAATGCTTTAACTTCAAAACCTGGAGTAAATATTGTTGGTTATTGTTTTAAATCAGGATTAATTCCTGTGAATGAAATATTACCGATAATTCAAAAAGAGGTTAAATATTCCTTCGATACGATTTTTATCTATAACAAAGATATTATATCATTAAACATAAAGGATGTCTTTATGTTTGTTTCTGAATGTTCAAGCAAAGGAATATCGGTATATACTGTTGTAGACGGCAATTTGACTGAATTTGTTATGTCATTAATGGAAGCTAAAGTTGAACAAGAAAAAAAAGATTTATCAAAAGTTACTGTAGATAGAATGGCAATGGCTGCAATTAAAGGTCAATTGCTTGGAGGACGTGTAACTTTCGGTTATCGTAAACGTTTAGATGGAAAAGCCGAGATTAACCCTGAATTAGTTAATATAGTCAGAGAAATATTTCAGTTATTTGCAGATGATTGCAGTATAACCACTATTACAAGGGTCTTATCGGATAAATATGGCCTTTGTTATAAAGATTCTACCAAAGGACGCTGGAGGCAAAATAAGGTATTAAGAATTTTGGAGAACCCTATTTACAACGGTTTTCCGGCATGGGGAAAGACTACACAAAAAAACGGCAAATTAATTCATTTACCCAAAGATAAATGGATAATTTCTGAAACAAGAATTGATGAATTAGTTATTATTGAAGACGATTTATGGAATAAGGTTCAGAAGAAGCTTCAAGAAAAGAATCATAGCAAACAAATAAAATCATAATATCCTTGATTTTATAGGCGTTTTAGTATTTTTTGTAGGTATAAAAAAATACGGGATTTTAAGACAAACCCGCATGATCTTGCCCACACGTCAATGAAAATGTTTCATAGCTCTAGAAGTTTCAAAAGGATACGATAATAAAAAAAGGAACACCAATTTACATGCTTCAAGCATAATTTACGGGGTATTGTGGCGCAACCATTCTCTCCCTTTCTTATCTTCTATGTTTGGTTGCCCGTTATTTCCTCGAAGGATGGCCTTGCTTTGCTATTGCTTTCTTTAACCCCGAAACCTTTTTTCCTCGTCAACCAAACACTTAACCTTTTAAAGTTACCTGATCTTATCTCCGTGTCGACAGAACCTCTACCGTTTACCTAAGCATGTAGGTATTCCACAGCCAATTAATTTTCACACCAATCCCTTATAGGTAGGCTAAAAACGTATACTTGGCATTTATAAGAGTGGTGACAAAGGGGAATTTCAATCCCTCATAGGTAGGCTAAAAACTTCAATATTAGGGAGGATGTGTAGCTGTATGGATCAGGATTTCAATCCCTCATAGGTAGGCTAAAAACGTACCCGGTTATGGCTTCGTTGAATACCAGTCAGACATTTCAATCCCTCATAGGTAGGCTAAAAACTACGCAAGGCAAATCTTTGAATTGCATGTTAAAGGATTTCAATCCCTCATAGGTAGGCTAAAAACCCACAAGAAGGATAATATCTGCTACATAGTCCGGGGATTTCAATCCCTCATAGGTAGGCTAAAAACTGCACTTCTTCCGGCAGGAGTTGAACAAACTTGCTTAATTTCAATCCCTCATAGGTAGGCTAAAAACCTTATCCGTCCCTGATAGTAGTGCTGCCGCATCTGGTATTTCAATCCCTCATAGGTAGGCTAAAAACTCTGCCTAAATTAAAAACACTCTTACTTAATTCAGTATTTCAATCCCTCATAGGTAGGCTAAAAACCTCCTACTCTCTTGGATGAGAGTAGGATGGAAAAATATTTCAATCCCTCATAGGTAGGCTAAAAACGATTACTGGCAATCAGTGGATGCAAGTTAGCAAGAATTTCAATCCCTCATAGGTAGGCTAAAAACCAAAAATAGAAGCCACCGTTCGCCCGGGAAAACCAGATTTCAATCCCTCATAGGTAGGCTAAAAACTATTATTAGCCCTTCTATCTGAAAAGAAAATCCACCATTTCAATCCCTCATAGGTAGGCTAAAAACTTTTTACATTAGTCTTAAAGTTAATCGGAAATTTTTATTTCAATCCCTCATAGGTAGGCTAAAAACCTTTATAATTTTTCTCCCGCAACCTCTTAATATCACTATATTTCAATCCCTCATAGGTAGGCTAAAAACTAAAGTAGTTTAAATTAAAACTTTATTCAAAATTAGTATTTCAATCCCTCATAGGTAGGCTAAAAACGTGATGATTACACCGAAAGCGAATCCTGAGAAATTAGATTTCAATCCCTCATAGGTAGGCTAAAAACTATCAATGATCATTATGATACAATGAGCATAAAAGAAAATTTCAATCCCTCATAGGTAGGCTAAAAACAAGGTACAATGGCCGACGGTTCACGCTTTGACGAATATTTCAATCCCTCATAGGTAGGCTAAAAACCCCACTAAAACCTTAGAATATCTACTTTTAAGTCTACATCAAATAAACAGTTAAAACAAGTATTATACTTAGCATTATCATTAAAAGTTAGATATATTAGTGTCTAAAGGCCACAAAACAATATCGTCTATCTGCCGGAAAAATTACACTACCGGGGATCGACGACAATACTCAGCAATGAGTTGGATTTGTGATATTTGGGATGGGCCGAGTATACTTGCTCCCGTTAAAAATAAAAAACGGCGTTTAAGACTGATAGCAGTAATTGACAGTTATACCTTTGGTATTATTTAATCTGAATTTTATTTTAATGAAAACTGGCCTTGTATGGGAGATGCGCTGTTTAAAGCCATTTTAAAATACGTATTCCGGAACGTTTTTATTATAATAATGCTAAAATATTTCAATCAAATCACTTAAACGTATTACCACAGATTTTGGATTTAGAACTCAGCATAATCAACCGTATAAACCCAGGACGAAAAAGGATAGAAAGAACTGTAAAACATGAATCAGTAGGTTTAGGGATGGGATTTGGGGTAGATTAGAACTAATGAAGATAGTTTGGAAAAATGAAGGAATTTTTATAAACTCGTTGAAAAATTATTAGGAAATATAAAACAAGGGGGAGTTAATATAAATAGAATAAACATCATTACTTTAGGTGTCAGAGATATTGATAAATCTCTTAGATTTTATAGGGATGGTTTGGGATTTCAGACATCAGTTAATGAGGATAGTCCGGCTATTGTTTTTTTCAATAATTCAGGAACGAAATTAGCTTTATATCCATTAGAAGGGTTGGCTAAAGATATAAACGAAGAAGAACCGCCTAATGGACGAGGATTTTCAGGTATTACTCTTGCTTATAACGCTAAATCAATTGAAGAGGTTGATGAAATTATAAAAAAAGCTGAAGAAGCCGGAGGAATAGTTGAGAAATCACCTCGACGTGTTTTCTGGGGAGGATATAGCGGGTATTTTTCAGACCCTGATGGCTATTACTGGGAAGTTGCGTATTGGGAAAATTGGCATTTTGATGAAAACGATATGTTGATTATTAAATAAGATATTCCAGTATAACTATAAATTTATTTTGTTATTACCCAAGTTTGGCGACATAATTTGCCAAATGCAGATATGACAAGGGCTTGAGCCCTATAAGTTTTAGAGTGTTGTCCCTACAACCAACACTCCGCTGCTTTTAGAACTGGTTCGACACACTTTTTATCAATAACAACCTCACATTTTAACGCATATAGAATCTCCTCTATTTGAGCTGAAGGTTGCGTAATACTCAACCAAGAACGATTTGTTTGTTGAATGGCAATACGGTTAACCAGGCATTCCCTTAAGATACCAATAACCTCTTCAGTAGAATAAGCTGGCTCATTTTCCTTTAATTGGTACTCTATATCATTGAAAATGAAGTACGCTAATACACAAATTATTACATGTGACATAACTCTGCGTTCCCGTGTAAGGTAAATTGGTCTTAAATCAAGATGATCTTTAATTTCATGGAATGCTTCTTCAACTTTGTTTTTACGACGATACCATTGAATAATATCAATTGCTGTATGTGTTGTAACATCCAAATTGGTTATAAAGCATGTAATACCATGAATTCTTTGCTCATTTTTTTGTGCCACGGTATTACCTGGATTCCCGCATATACATAACGAGGAATCGCTTAACCGGTTCATTTACAAGGCTTTTAGCAAATATTAAGTTGTTGAAGGACTCGTTATGTGTGCAAATACCTAACGAGGCGACGATGCAGTTAAATCAAGGGTTTTAAGGCTATATCGTTATGTGTTACCGGGAATCCAGGGTATTAATCGTGTACGACAGTTGAAAAGATTGAACTGTTCGTGAGTTACCCCGTTTATTGATAACTTCATAATCAAATGGTTCAATATTGACGGATACCCATTTTTTAAATGTTTGCGCTTCAGCATAGCGGCAACTTCCCGTTCAAGCAAACTTTTACAACGTTTCTTTTTAGCTTCCCGGAGTGACTGATTTTTATCGGTTAGCAATTGAACAAAATAGGTAATATTATTTAATTGTGCGTGATGTTCATCAAAAAAACGAGCCACGTCAAAGGTCACGATATAACGTCTATCATCAATTATAAACTCGCGATAGTATAAAAAAGCGTTTTCGTCAAAGGGGATAAACTCTTGCATTACCATGATTTGCTCATAATTATCTGGAGTAGCTGATTCTGGTATTGCTGTATTGAAAAAATCTGCTTTTTTAATTTCATCACGATCCATTGCAGAAACATACGTCCATTTTTCGCTTTCCAACGCAACAATGTTGTCTGTAGATACCATACCACGATCAAATATCATAGTACAGTTTTTCAGTGCAAATCGAGCTGTAACATCCTCAATCAAAGGTTTAATCGTTGTTATGTCCTGGGTGTTTCCCGGCATAACACGCCAGTAAAAAGGATATCCCTCAGGAGTAATCATTAGCGCAATTACTATTTGTTCGCAATCGGGCCGGTGATCCCTAGAGTAACCAAGTTTGGCGATTACACAACGACTGCCCGTCAAGTAAGACGAGGTGATGTCATAGAAAAACGCATTCTCTGTATGCGGCCATCGGTTTTTAATCTGATGGAAAAGGAAGGTTTGTAGTTCACCTTCTAACGTATACAATCTGTCAAGAGCACGATAAACTTCAAATTTATCAAGTTTAGTAGGATCATCGATACCCAGATAGGCAGGAATAACCGTTTTCTCCATCCAATCCTTGATATTAATTTTTGCTTTTGGGTCGATACATCGGTTAATTACAAGTGCTTCTATCCACTGATCTTTTGAAAAGAATTGATGAAAATGCTACTCGTGCCATAAATGGTTTAATACTGCTACATCAAGATATGCAGCATGCTTGGTCGCGACAATTTGTTCCGTTTTTGAAACAATAATATCCGGATTTTTGTGAGCATTTAGAGTAATTCGTAAACGTTCGGCCTGCTCATCGGACAATGTGCCGACGTTAAATAAAATGCGGTGTTTAACTTTTCCGTCTTCACGATAGGATTCTACTATTTTATAATGACAGTATATTTTATCGTTTCGTTTGAAAGTGGATTTTTTTAGAAACATTGTAGTCCTCCCTTGTTGTTGGGACTACAATAATTATACACAAAAACCTTATATAATCAAGCCTTAAGTGGACTTTTTTAAAAAAGTGTTGGGACTACACTTTATATAAGCTGGATACCCTTTAGGCCTTAGCATTACAGGGTTTGGCAATATATGTCGCCAAACCAGGGTTATTAACGATAAGTTTAGTAAATTCATTTTCAAAACTCTCAATAGCTGAGTCAGATAATAAACTCATATTATCCCAGAATCTTTGGCTTGATAATGACTGTTTTGGGGCTGGCAAGATCCTATAAAGCATTGTTTTATCATACCATTCACCAATTTGGAACTTGCTAACAGGTTTAACGACCCTGTTTATAGCAGCCAGCAGCATATATTCTCCGACACTTAGCCCTTGTTCCCGTTTGTGAGCATACTTATCAATTATTTCAACAACACCAAGCTGCTTGGCAATATCATACAAAGCGCACACAGTGCCAAACTCTAAAACAATACTGTACTTGGGATTTTCCAAATCAGATTTACCTTCAAGAGCCTTAGCAATATCCTCAGCACGCCCAAGATATTTTTGCCGAACAATTCTTGGCTTACCGTTAACTCGGGCAGACTCTACCAGATAGTAATAAAATTGATTTTTTTTCTTCTTTTTAATGATCGAAGCCATGGAAACCTCCCTTTATTATGGTAGGGTAGTACATAACTTCGACACATATGTATAAAATTCCTGCACACAACAAAAAAGTCTTTAAAAATAGGCATTTAGCGACTGAATAAGCCATTAAAAAATGTGAATATGACTTATACGGTAGGGTAATACACTTTTTCCTCATCGGCGCTACTTTTTAATCACAAAAAAGTCTTTTAAAATCAAGGGCTCCGCTAGTTTTTTAGAAAGGAATTTTTGTTCATTTGTTCATAATGACATGCTAATTCGTAAACTCCCGCTAGCCCGGTTTTAAACAGGATGAGAAAAAGGCTGACGACACTGCCGGTCAGAGAAGACATGAACAGCATTTTAATCATCGCATTTCACCTGCTTTTCGATAAAAGCCCTAAGCTCTGCAATGTCCTCTTCCGTTAAGTTTTCATCTTGAAACAGAGTGCTGATCAGACTTTTGGCCGAACCGTTGTAAATCGACCGGATAAAATTCCGCGTCTGCAATTTCTGATAGTCTTCTTCGCTGATTTCCGCCCAGTACTCATGCGCATGAGAACGGCCAAGCTTAACCGATTTCAACACCCCTTTGTCAATCAACCGGCCGGCTAGGGTCAAGATGGTGGTTGTTTTTTTGCCGGGCAGCTTTTCCATTATGTCCTTGGTGGTCAATCTTTCGCCGCTGTCCCATACGATGCGCATAATTTCCATTTCCGCGTTGGTAATATTAACCACAGAAATATCCTCCTTCGTTTCTATGACTTGTTTTTTATTTTACATCTTATAGAAACGAAGAGCAATAGATATTTTGAAAGTTTTAAATATAACTTATTATTTTTTTGACATTCTCCCCATGGCTAAAACCAGACGATTCCGGGGTCGAACCCCGAGGGCAGTACAATCACCTCTAAGCAGTCGCTTACGCCGCTGCCTTACTTTTCTTTTTCTGGACTACCGGTGGTTTCTTACGGGGTGTATTTAGAACCTGCACCCGGTAGGGATTTAAAAATATACCCTTATCCAGGACGGAAAAATCCCCATCCAACCGGTACTTGCGGATGATATTCGCTGCACCGTTGATATCGGCATGAATAGCACAACCGTTTTTTGTTCGATACAACCCCCGCTTAATCCGTCTACCGCTGAAGGTATATTCATTTTTATTCGCGGGATCGTACTCCGGCAAAAAATCCTTATCAAGGAAGCTAGCTTTACTGGTGTAGCTCTCCTCTACCTCAATATAGGTGATACCGTACTTATCGCAGAGGTTTTTCAGAATACGCCGGAACTTCCAGAGGGGGATTTGTACAAAGTTCCGGTTGTTAACGTGGCCAATGTTGACTCCCTGCTTTTGTTCCTTATTTACACCAACTGCCACGGTACCAATCTCCAGGGAGATACTGAATTCTACAATATGTTTGGCAGTTTTCCGCAAGTAGTCGGTGATAAAATTTTCCCGGGATACGGCAAGGGCAGCCAGCTTATGGGTTTCACGCTTAATGTTGTGCAGGTCTTTAATCGACTGCAGCCTGGCTCTTTCTTTGTTATACCACTGGTTGGTGGCCTTAAGATGCTTACCGTCAATTAATAAGACATGCCCGGTGGTGGATGCACAGGCAGTCAGGTTATCTACACCCAGATCTATACCCAGGATGCGGTTGTTATCCAGGGAAGGCAGCATTACTGGCTTGTCATGGTAGAACTCCACTTCAAAGAAGTGGGCCTTATGGGCCGGATTGATGCGTACCTCCCGAACACTGGTTTTATCTAATCGCTCAGGAAACGGAAACCGGATGTCCTTGGCCTCCGGGTGGTCTTTTTCGAATACATTTTAACGGCAACTGAAGGTACCCGGCATTTATGGTTATTGCGTTGGTTGACAGTACCAGTTGAAAGTAGCCGTCTTTTTTCAGGTAGCGTGGGATGCGGACTTTCTCTGCCGGGTACCGTCCCTTAGTCGCTAACCTTTTCAATCCGAGAAAGCTTTTGAAACTTTGAGCAGCTATCCAGATGATCTGCTGGGAAACACCGGCCTGCAGCATCTTAAAGTTTTCATTGGTTTTGCACAGAGCACAGTTTTTGACGTAACTTAGAAGCTTGCCGGTGACAAAGTAGTGCTGCCGTATGTTGTACAGTTATATTTTAATCTCTCATAGGTAGGCTAAAAACAACAACGATCGGTGGAGATGTCAGTGCTATTTACGCATTTCAAACCCTCATAGATATGCTAAAAACCTGCCCTTCCGCAGAAAGGCACGAACAGGAAACTAACATTTCAAACCCGCATGATCTACGCCCACACACGTCAATGAAAATGTTTCATAGCCCTAGAAGTTTCAAAAGGATACGATAATAAAAAAAATGAAAAGAACGGTTGTGTCGTAGGACGTAGGCATTGTGTCAGCTCAGACTACGCGTTTCAAACTGCACCGCAACCCCCACGAGGACATCCTAATGTTGCCCCCATATTGCTCTTATGGGTGAGCACATACACCAATTTACATGCTTCAAGCATAATTTACGGGGTATTGTGGTGCAAACATTCTCTCCCTTTTATATAGATATCATATCTTGTATGGACTCTCGGAATTAGATAAGTCTTGCTGATACTGCAAGAAATTGAGATTGAAAGAATTTAAATAAACTATCCGTTGGTAAAGTTTTTTGAGTGTTCAAATGAAGCAGCATCCAGTTGGCTAAGCGCTTAATTCGACCAAGTGTAGTAGTTGGAGCTTTTTCACCCTTCTTTCCCTTCTCAGGTTTGCGTTTGCGTTTCTGCTTACAAGGCTTTAAGTTTTTTTCAGATGCAGTCCACAGTAGAGCAAAGAAATCATAGAACGTGCCAACGCCGGGAACATCACCTGGTTCAAAACCGCTGAGAATGGCATAAAGGGGAACACGGTACATTTCATCCACCCATGCAGTAATACCGATTTCCGGTTTGGTTAGCAAAAAAAGCAGAAATGAACAGAGCATGGCGGCAGGATCACGGGGAACAGGTCCCCTGACACTGTAGCAATCTTGAAGTAATGTTGCTACTTTAGTCAGGTCCGTAATCCAGAGTTTTGAGATAAGGGGCCAATCCTTATGCACAAGAACGAGCAACCCTCCGGTGTAGTGTTGCCGTAGTTGTTCGATGACAAATTCTTGATAAGTTTCATGCGAAGTAATAACAGGTTTCAAAGCAAAGCACCCCAGAACTTGTAGTAAAGGTAAAAAACACCTTCCGTCGCAATTATGGGGGCGTTTTAAAAATGTCAAGTGTTTTTGGCAAATTTGATTACAATATATTCGCTGCTAATTTCCAGTTGGATACTTGTTAAAATGAAAATCCCCCTATAAAAAGTAGGAGGAATTTAATATATATAGAACCGAAATAATAAATATCGTTATAAATTAAACGCAAAGTCTCTTTTTCACATCTTCCGAACAGCATTTGATTTCCTCTAAAAACGAGTCAACAGATTTTTGAATTTCTGAAGCATTTTTATGAAAGCGATTATAAATAGCTGTATTTTTTAACCATTTCCATAATTCTTCTATGCAATTCAGATTGGGTGAGTAGGGTGGAAGAAATTTCAAAAACAGATGATCCTTATGCTCGTCTAAAAAGTCTTTAAGTAATTTTGCATGATGAACTCTTGCATTATCAAGAACAATGTAAATTCTAGAAATGTCATCTTTTAAAAAATGTGATACCAATTTTTTAAGAAAATCTTTGAATTTTTCTGCATTGATTTTGTCATAATTTACACAAAAAACTTTACCCGTATAGTAGTTTAAAGCACCGTATAATGTAACTTTTGCATGGTGTCCATAGGTCTTAATCTTTTTTTGCTCACCTTTTGGGAACCATGCTCGTTGTAAACCTTGATAATCCCTAATGTGAGATGCATCCACATATAGGAGTATTTCACATTCAGTGAGATTTTTTTAACTCTTCCAGCTCATCTTGAAAAGCTTTTTGTTTTTCCGGATCAGCTTTGGCTAATACATAAGTGGGACGATTATAACGAAAATCCATCTTAAGAAGCATGCGCCAAACACCATCTGATGTATATTTAACGCCGTATGTATCATAAATGTAAGCAGCGAGGGTTTTACAATTCCAAGTAGTATGGGTACTAAAACCAACCTCTGATGGTGATTGTTTCAGTACCTCTTTGACCTCTTCTTTTTGTTCATTGGTTAGCCTTGGCGGTCTTCCCGGCTTTTTTGATACATGAAGCAGTTTTTTAACTCCACCTTCATTAAAGTAAGCAACGTATTTTCTTATGGTTTGTTCACTTATATCAAGATATTCGGCAATCTGCTTTGCTTGTCTCCCTTTCATGACAAGAATAACAGCTTGAACTCTGCATCTTAGTTTATATGGTGTTTCTCTTTTTATCTTATTCAAATCCTCAATGGTTAAATTTTGTGGATTGTTTAAATGCAATTTCCTCATGGTAATAATACCCCTCCCCACACTTGATTCTATTTTACAGGATAGGAGTAAAAATTACCATTACTTTATTAATCACTTCTATATAGATGGTTCAAGCAAAGCTTTGCACCATCTAACTTTGTAAATGCCGAGAGGCTATTATCTATCATAGGGGGTATTTGTATGAACAAAAAAGGAAAACGATAAGAGTTGCGACCTACCATAATGGGTCGGGATAATAATAATTTGAATTATATGTAATAGTTTGTGCTTTAAATGCTTTACCATCAAAATTATAACTTATTTTAATTTGGCCTATGCCTATACCTGCTCTTTGATAAGAAATTATTGGATTTATATATACTACTAACTTATTTTCTTCTATTAAATAAAAATAAAATTCATTAAATATAATATTATCTAACAATGTTTCATTAGGGTCATTGCTTATTTTAATTTCTTCTTCTTTATTGTCTATATTTAATTTAACAGTACTTTCAGTTGTCCCTTTTAAGATTTGTGTTTTTACCCTTTCTTTAATAACATTCAAAGGATTTTCTACCCCTATTTCCTCGAAATTTTCAGGGTTTATTATATTCATCTGTTGGGTTAATACCCCGGTTCCTTCGCCGGTAATTAAAATTACGATTATTTCTTTGTTACCATCATTATTAAGATCATCATAATAAATTTTGGGGAGAAATGAAGGATTGGCCATATTATACCAATCAAAATATTTTCTTTTGCCATCAATGTCCATAATAAAACCTTTGTAGTAACCGTTTTCTTCTGAAAATGGATAAAGTTTGACTTTATTATCCGGAGTATTAGCAACAACACCCAGGTTATCTATAGATACGGAATTATCATTTTGATTCCAACTAACTTTTGCATTCATTGCTTGAGCTACCCACCTTAGAGGTACCATGACTCTCCCATTGATAATTTGAGGGGGAACATCTGGTGAAACAGTCTCACCATTGAGCTTAAGTTTTATCACATCATTAGATCCATATACTTTAGTCGCAAAAATAAGACACAGTGATAAAACGCTTATTACTAATATTTTTTTCACCACTAAAATCCTTTTCTAATTTATCTATTAATTTATAAATATTGTATAAAGCACACTATAGTATTTAATTTAAATAATACTATCATAATCAAGTAATCTCAGCAAGATAAAGAGTGCTTTAAAATATTTAACAATTCAGCAAAGAAAGATCGTGCTTCTTAATATATTACAGTATTCGGATACAGAAATAGCTAATATCTTAAATATTACTAGACAAGCTGTAAACAAAATTAAAAGAAAAGCATTTTATACGCTAAAAATAAAACTAATTAATTACTCTAAATAATTAGTTAAAAGGAATGTTGTTAGCATGGAAGACCTAATTATAGAACAATTAGCAAGTCAGAGTGTTTAGGCAACATTAGCAATGATTATTATTTTTTACATTATTAGGGCCCAAGAAAAACGAGAAGATATTTGTTTTTAAGGGAGATGCAACAATGATTCCAGCAGTTCATAGTTATCCTACATTATTAGTCTTTAAGCGGAGAAAACGGCGGCTTTGATTTTATTTCAAAACCGCCGCTTCGCGTCTACTACTTTTTATAGCGCATGGCTATCCAGCCGCCGAAACAACGGCTCTATTCGTTACTAATATAAGATTCAATACAATAGCCTATTTTATAACTTCAATTCCAGTGAGTTCGCCTTGTCCATCTGCATTAAGCTTGGTATAGTCACGCACAGACTTTATATCCACTTCTCCTTTTCCATCGGGGCTATTAAACTGGCGCATAGACCCTTTGAATTTTCCGCTTTCCAAAGCTTCGCCGTTTGACGACAAAATGTCGATGAATTCCCGGACGAGCTTTCCGTTATAGTAAAGACGATTTTG
The DNA here is from genome assembly GCF_000024205.1 of Desulfofarcimen acetoxidans DSM 771. Taxonomy (NCBI): domain Bacteria; kingdom Bacillati; phylum Bacillota; class Clostridia; order Eubacteriales; family Peptococcaceae; genus Desulfofarcimen; species Desulfofarcimen acetoxidans. The sequence goes on along the minus strand of NC_013216.1, from coordinate 2,207,805 downwards.
CTTTTTATCATAAGTTAGACCATACGGTTCATAAACGGAGTACACTTTTGCGAGTTCATCCGGTGTCGTCATACCCGAGCTATAAGCAGCGCTATAAGCGTCTGGCAAGGTGCTCCCCTGCGTTCCCTGTGATAATTCCTGTGCTGCTGACGGAAGGAAACGGCTGATATCTCTTGCATCAAAATCCTCTTGGCTGCTTTGTTCCAGTCCAACCAGCTTTCCGGCTGGATTTATAGAACCGTCAGAATTTTTAATGGGAGCCAAATCCCGCACCGCATGAACATCAACAATCCCATCTTTATCAAAAAAGTCAATGCCTGCTTGATTACCCTCCTCCAAAGGATAAAAATCTTCAAAATACCGAACCAGTTTGCCCTGGTAAGTGAGTTTATTCGTAGTCTTATCATAAATAAGACTATACTCCTTGTACTGCGAAAAGTCTGTTGTTAAGTTTTCCGTAGCTCCATTGTAATTCACATTATAATTCGTCATATTTTGACCGTCATTTGCGGCTGCGGCTAACGTAGCCCCGCTCATTATAATACCTACCAGTACCACACAAAAAACTGCAACACCAGCCTTCTTTCGTTTAGTGTCCATGATTGAAGAAATTCGAGTTTTCATACCTTTTTTACCTCCATAAAAATTAGTTGATAATGCTGTTCGGAGCTTCGCCCCGTTCCTGACAACGCCAATAATGGTTTCACCATACTGCTTGCGCTGCTGAAAATCCGCGCCCTGTAAAACCAGCGCGTCACAGGAGATTTCACATTGTACCGCCGCCGATTTTGCCATAAGGTAAACCACCTGATTAAACCAATGAAGCACGGTTGCCGTCAAAAACAGAGCCTTGTACCAAAGGTCATACCGCTTCAAATGAATTAGCTCATGCTTTAGAATCAGGGATAATTCATCATCAGCAATTTTGACAGGCGGCAGTAAAAATGGCAGGCCGGAAAAATCCAACGAGCATGGGGCTTGTAATGCTCTGGCACATGCTTAACCCTACCTGTGCCTTAATTCCCATTTCCGACTTTAAGCTATCTAAAATCCCCAAGCTCTCTAAATCGGTTACAGGCTCACTCCATCGGCGTACCATCTTGATAAAACGGCCATGCCGCAGAACATGATACACTACAACGCATACAACACCTAAAATCCAAATCGCCGCAAGCACCCACCATAAGGGGATTGTTTTCGGGGCGTTCACTATATCTCCGTATCGGTCATAGTCGGTATGGCATTGATAATTGGCTGCACAGGCGATAAAGGTATATCCGTCATTTGTGCTGGGAGAAACGACAGGTCAATTCGGGGGCGAAAGGGGAATATCCAGCCTGACGCAATCACCAGCCAAACCATATACCGCCACTTCGCGGCATACCGTTTTGACAAAAGGGGTAGTATGGCCGCGTACACAAGCGTTACCAGTGACATAGAAACAGAGCATTGAAGCAGGGTAGTTGAAAAATTTTGCATATCACTCCCCCTTTTCTTTCAGCCACTTTGCCAGTTGGTCAAGGTCGCTGTCCTTTATCTTATTTCCGTTATACAGCGTGGCAACCAAGCTGGCAAAAGAGTTCCCATGAAAACGCTCCATAAAGTCGCCCGTTTCAAATTTCAGGTAGTCCTCCTTGCTGATAAGCGGGAAATAGGTACGCTCTTTCCCGTTTTTTTCAGTTCGGATGAAGCCGCGTTCCACCAGCCGCAACATAAGGGAAATGACCGTCTGCGCTTTCCATTCTCTTTCATTTCCAAGCTGCTGCATAATGATATTAGTTGTGATAGGCGGTTCATTTGCCCACACCACTTTCATAATGTCAAACTCCGTGTCCGGCAGTTTCTTCAGTGTCCCCATAATATCAACTCCTTTTAAGACAATTGCCTACAATGGTATTCTACATTTGCCTTAAATGTATGTCAACCCTTTCAAGAGAAAATTTTCGGCAATTGCAGAAAATCCTTTGATAAGATTCAGAACACATGTTGGGACGATACCAAAAGGCTTCACTTCTCAACCATGAGATTTTTAGCAAAATCAATCCGTATCATAGACGGTTTTTTAAAAATATTTCCATGCCGCGAAGCGCACGGTTTATGGATTGACGCACATTCTTTTCACTCACACCCTCGGCACGGGCAATTTCAGTTTTGCTCATGAGGTGAAAAAGGACGCACTTATAACGTCCCCGACAATTTTCTTTTTATGAAACACGGCGGCTTTGATGTTTGATTTCAAAACCGCCGTTGAGCGAACATTGTGCTAAATTGCCGTCAAAGAAACGGTTTTGTTCATTGCATGATGTCAGCAATCGTGTAGTACAATATAGTCATCATAAAGAAATAGCCGATAACTGTGAACATTCTTATTTCACAAGTTATCGGCTCTGCGCCTTAGCGTCTGGCTCTTTGATAACTGACATATTCAGTTGTCGTACGTTGATCAGTGTCTCCTGTTTGCACTTCGGGCAGAATAGCGGGAAGTTTTCAAGAATTGTGTCTCCGCGTATCCTAATACGAGTTTTGTTTTTTGCAGACAGGACATAATATCCACTCCATTTTCATCTACTATTCACTCTTTCCTTAAAGGACTACTTCGGGCTAAATTGGCCCGAAGTCTCATTACTCTACGTTCAACGTAAACCTATGCATGGCATCCAATGGGAGGTATTCGCTTTTATCAGCGTCAAACGGGTTTTTAACGACCCATCCCATAATTTCATATAGTCCTGCCTCTTCGGGGGCCTTTAGCGTGGCAATTCCACTCACCAATTCGCCATTTTCTACCTTGCATAGAATGAAGTCCTGATTATTGATTTGTACTTGCTCTAATCCCATGGTGATTATAATGGCGACTTCTTCACAGTCCTCATAGCCGCCAGTCTGATACTGTAATTGAAATTCTTCTCCTGCATTTACCGTAATTTCTCTGGTGAGTTTACGTCCGCGCCCATTAATGTCGCTATTGAGAAATAGCCCTGATGATTGGTATTCTGTCACTACCTGGGTTTCTTCAACGGATGTATTTGCTTGATATAAAGAATTATTGGGGGCAAATACAAGTACATGGTCAAGGGCAATGGAATAATGGTTTGACATTTTAAAATCTGCGAGGCTTGTATAAATGTTGCTCCCAGCTGTTAAAATTGCGAGTAAAGTGTGGTTTATACTGGTGTCAACGGGCGTAGCAAGTTTGAATTGATAGGCTTCAGAGAAGTTTTCATCTGCCTGAATAATAAAGGTGTCATATTCCACATCATCCAAAATAATCGGCACTTGCTTATAATCCACAAAAATTTGTAACGATAATTCGCGTTCGGTTCCAGAGTTTTCAACTTCAAAGAACATATCATCATCATACGCATTTAGTGTAATAGTACCGTTCCTATCTTTGTCTTTGCTGTCAGCAGTGTAAAAGTCAAAGTAATATCCGTATGTGTTTTCTGAATAGATGTGCGATAAACCCTCGTCTTTGTCTGTACTTTCCTTATGCATACAACCACATAAAAGCAAAATAAGTATTAGTGTCAAACTGATAAAACATGATATTCGTTTATTCATAAAGTGTATGTACCTTTCAAATTTAGCGTTCCGGGCCAATATTCTTTAAAATTGCCTGATTTGCTTCTGTCTCAGACATTATGACAATGCTTTCCACTTCGTTTGTTTCAGCATTTCTAATGACCCTTATATCAGCATATTTGCCCCATTCATCCGTTTTTGGCTCCATATAGAGCATTGCCGAAAAATCATGCCCTTAGCCAAAACGCACTAATGGAAGCTGTATTTCAATTCCTTATAGGTAGGCTAAAAACTTCACCACCTTTCCGTGGTGTAATATTGTGAAAAAAATTTCAATTCCTTATAGGTAGGCTAAAAACTGTTAGCTACCTTTCGGTGCCGGTTGCCGAAAAACTATTTCAATTCCTTATAGGTAGGCTAAAAACCAATTGTGGATCTGGTCAATCCGCAGTGTTCTGTCAAGATTTCAATTCCTTATAGGTAGGCTAAAAACATTTATTTCCTTATGTATGTTAACTTGCATGTTTTATTTCAATTCCTTATAGGTAGGCTAAAAACAAAATAAAGTACTAGAAACTTTTAAATCAGCTATAATGGACCCAGGAAATCGGACAACAAAAAGGTCGAATTTAAGATACAATTAAGACATGAGAAAAACATACACAGACACCTTCAAAGCTCAAATTGTTCTTGAGCTTCTGAAGGAAGAAAAAACAATTGCTCAAATTGCTTCGGAGTCGGGAGTTCACCCAACTCAGCTTAAAAAATGGAAGACAATGGCAATAGACAAATTGCCAACCCTTTTTTCTGATGAGCACAGGGCAGCCAGAGCAGCAAAGGCAGCTGAGGAGAAGAAGGTTAACGAGCTATACGCCGAAATTGGTCGTTTAACCACGCAATTGACGTGGTTGAAAAAAAAATCTGGCATTAAATCTGACTAAAGAAGAGCGTCTGGCACTGGTAGAACCAGACAATAAAGAAATATCCTTGACTGCACAGGCTGACTTGCTGGGAATAAACCGGACAAGGATCTATTACAAGCCAGCACCTCCTTCCGCAGAAGAAATCGCCATTAGGCATCGCATTGACGAAATATATACACGGCATCCGTATTACGGTTCTCGACGTATTACAGCTCAATTATGCAGAGAGAACATACCCGTAAATCGAAAGAGGGTTCAGCATTATATGCGGGATATGGGATTAGCGGGTATTTGCCCAGGTCCCAACTTAAGTAAACGGAACACAGAGCACCGTGTTTATCCGTATCTATTACGGGGTGTAACAGCCAACCACCCCAACCACATATGGGGTATTGATATTACATATATTCGCCTTAAAGAGGGGTGGATGTACTTGGTAGCCATACTTGACTGGTTCTCCCGCTTCATTATAAGCTGGGAACTTGACCAGGTGTTGGAGATACCATTTGTTCTAGTAGCAGTTAAGCGGGCGTTGGATAAAAAAATGCCCCTAATTTGGAACAGCGATCAAGGTAGTCATTTTACGAGTCCGCAATACACACAACTTCTGCAAAACGCAGGTGTTCTGATCAGTATGGACGGAAAAGGCAGAGCTATAGATAATATCTTTACAGAGCGGCTCTGGCGTTCAATTAAATATGAAGAAGTCTACCTGAACGATTACATGAGCCCCAGAGAGGCACGACGGGGGATCAGACGGTATATAGATTTCTACAACAACGAAAGGCCTCATCAGTCGCTGGATTACAAGACACCGTTTGAAATATATTACTAATTAATTGATTAATTCGAAAGACCGACTGTGGACAGTGACGTCCTGTGGACAACCCTACCAGGTTGACCACAGGACTTGGACAACGCTTTCGCGTTGACCACACTGACCACAACCACGGCGATAAGAAGTAAAACATCATATCAATAATAAAACATCAAGGAAAAGAGAGGGGGTTCCCTTGGTATCTTAAATCATAAAAAAATTTGTCTTGACCAAGGGGTCCACCTTAAGCAGCCGATTTCAATTCCTTATAGGTAGGCTAAAAACAGGAGTTCACGCTTACAAGATAGTCGAAGAGATAAAATTTCAATTCCTTATAGGTAGGCTAAAAACGGTATTTTGGTGTGCTCTGTACAAGTTCCTCGGGAAGAATTTCAATTCCTTATAGGTAGGCTAAAAACTAATCGGCAATACAATAGCTGCTACGCTGAACATAAATTTCAATTCCTTATAGGTAGGCTAAAAACGACGAAAGCATTATTATGTCTGATGGTAAAAAAACAAATTTCAATTCCTTATAGGTAGGCTAAAAACTGTTAATAATATTGTTCCTGAAGAACCATCCCTAAGATTTCAATTCCTTATAGGTAGGCTAAAAACCTGCCCGGGCAGAAGGTGAGAATATATGTCGTAGGATTTCAATTCCTTATAGGTAGGCTAAAAACACACTTAATTTCGGAAACATATTTACCGTATGATGATTTCAATTCCTTATAGGTAGGCTAAAAACTATTACTGGCCGCACAACCATTCTGCCAATTAGCCATTTCAATTCCTTATAGGTAGGCTAAAAACCGAAAGGTACGGTCGCATTTGCTACAAGTCTGAGGGTTATTTCAATTCCTTATAGGTAGGCTAAAAACCCAATAACAAGTTCCACTACACCATTCTTTAGGTCGGATTTCAATTCCTTATAGGTAGGCTAAAAACCTACTTGTGCCCTGATTGACAAAACTTTCAGGCATATTTCAATTCCTTATAGGTAGGCTAAAAACTTGCAGATTATATCAGAGAATACAGTGAAAATGAAAATTTCAATTCCTTATAGGTAGGCTAAAAACCAGTGCTACCACCGGGACACCTGCAAAGACCGTAGAATTTCAATTCCTTATAGGTAGGCTAAAAACGTAGAGTTGCAGCCCGTAATCCTGGCCAAACAGTCTTCATTTCAATTCCTTATAGGTAGGCTAAAAACCAGTTTAACTGTTATAGTCCGGTCAATTCTCTCCGGATTTCAATTCCTTATAGGTAGGCTAAAAACTTAGAAATGCCGTTGGATGCAACTCCGGGAGAAGAATTTCAATTCCTTATAGGTAGGCTAAAAACGTTTGAGCTGGATTAACTTCCAGCCTATTTTATTTTATTTCAATTCCTTATAGGTAGGCTAAAAACTAGAGGAAAGGAAATGACAGAAAAACATTTTCATAATGATTTCAATTCCTTATAGGTAGGCTAAAAACCCTGATTACACAGATGACAAAGATGTGCGATCAGTAAATTTCAATTCCTTATAGGTAGGCTAAAAACTATCCATAGACTGAGCATCTGTGTAGCTTATCCCGTATTTCAATTCCTTATAGGTAGGCTAAAAACCTAGATGGTCTATCTTGTCCTTCCAATAGTCATTATATTTCAATTCCTTATAGGTAGGCTAAAAACGATTTTAACTTTTACAGCCATTGTTCCACCTATGAAAATTTCAATTCCTTATAGGTAGGCTAAAAACCTTTGTTTAACCTTTCGTAACGACGAGCAATGTCCAGATTTCAATTCCTTATAGGTAGGCTAAAAACTGTTTTTGATCCGGGGTTGGTGGCTAAAGTTTTAAAATTTCAATTCCTTATAGGTAGGCTAAAAACGCTTCACAATCAAAAATTCATTGTTCAGAAGAAGATATTTCAATTCCTTATAGGTAGGCTAAAAACTCCTTTTAAATTTATAAGTTTATAAGTTTATATCTAATTTCAATTCCTTATAGGTAGGCTAAAAACTTGAATATTATAAAAAGATGGGAAGCACGTTTTAGTAATTTCAATTCCTTATAGGTAGGCTAAAAACAATACATTTAATTTCTTTTTTAACCTTTTTAGATATATTTCAATTCCTTATAGGTAGGCTAAAAACACTTTTTGTTCTAACTTAAATAAAGTATATTTAATAATTTCAATTCCTTATAGGTAGGCTAAAAACTTATTACATGAAGTTGGGCATGTTGATTATTTAAAATTTCAATTCCTTATAGGTAGGCTAAAAACTATCATTAGAAACTTTTTGTATTGTTTCATTTATAGAATTTCAATTCCTTATAGGTAGGCTAAAAACTATCATTAGAAACTTTTTGTATTGTTTCATTTATAGAATTTCAATTCCTTATAGGTAGGCTAAAAACTCAATTTCTTCTATCATTCCCTCAATTTCCAACTCTGATTTCAATTCCTTATAGGTAGGCTAAAAACGTTTTTTATTAGAAAATAAAAAAAAGCCCCGACCAATATTTCAATTCCTTATAGGTAGGCTAAAAACTAAGCGAAAAGTCAAGAAAAGGAATTATTAAGTCTAATTTCAATTCCTTATAGGTAGGCTAAAAACCTTAATTGCCGGAATGCCGTTAGGCTCAAATGTGAATTTCAATTCCTTATAGGTAGGCTAAAAACAATCATAAAAATCGAACGCACACGCCGGAAGCTCAAATTTCAATTCCTTATAGGTAGGCTAAAAACCTGCGGTGCTTGAAAGACCGATAAAGCCACCCTTGCGATTTCAATTCCTTATAGGTAGGCTAAAAACTAGGAATAGTTTTGGCCAGTTCACAACCGGTTAGGTTATTTCAATTCCTTATAGGTAGGCTAAAAACCGCCCAAGCTCGGCCATATATTTCGTGAATGAACCCGATTTCAATTCCTTATAGGTAGGCTAAAAACTTGCTACAAATAAATTAGTAAAAACACCTGATATAATTTCAATTCCTTATAGGTAGGCTAAAAACCCTTACTTTCGCTCCCGCTTCCTCAGTAGCCAGCGATTTCAATTCCTTATAGGTAGGCTAAAAACGATCATAAACTTTTAATTAACCTCCTTAAAAATTTCAATTCCTTATAGGTAGGCTAAAAACAAGAAACATTGCCGCGTGGCATTTTAGTGCACCAAATTTCAATTCCTTATAGGTAGGCTAAAAACCAATTTTAACCTCGGCAGATTTAAATAATATACGATCATTTCAATTCCTTATAGGTAGGCTAAAAACCATTTACATTTTTAAGACTACCAGTAACTACGCCAAAATTTCAATTCCTTATAGGTAGGCTAAAAACCTATTGGCAAATATAATGGCCATAGCATGAAAGCTAAATTTCAATTCCTTATAGGTAGGCTAAAAACATATGATGAACTAAGAAAGCGTGACAACACTTCTTTATTTCAATTCCTTATAGGTAGGCTAAAAACGGGCTCAGCAAGATGGCGATATTGAGATTATTGGCAAATTTCAATTCCTTATAGGTAGGCTAAAAACAAGAGATGCAGAGCCGGATGAAGTAGCGGAAGCTGCATTTCAATTCCTTATAGGTAGGCTAAAAACTGGCGCTAGTGCTGCCAACGATATCGCCGTTCAGTATTTCAATTCCTTATAGGTAGGCTAAAAACTTAGGTGAGGTGATTTCTTGTGCCGTTTCCTGAAAATAATTTCAATTCCTTATAGGTAGGCTAAAAACCCACTAAAACCTTAGAATATCTACTTTTAAGTCTACATCAAATAAACAGTTAAAACAAGTATTTTACTTAGCATTATTCATCAAAAGTTAGATATGTTAGTACCTAAAGGCCACAAAACAATGTCGTCGATCTGCCGGAAAATTTACACTACCGGGGATCGACGACAATACTCAGCACTTACTTGAGAGTAAATTATATATCGGTCTCAAAACTTTTTTATGAATTTCGCAAAAAAAGGACGGGCCCTAAGCCCGTCCGCTTGCACTTCAGTCTCAAATCACCGAACTATCCACAACCAAACCCTTCTTAATCAGCCTATTCCTTCTCCGTTCATGCCAGTTGTGCTTCCAATCATCAATAATAGTATATACCACCGGAATAACAAATAGTGTAAATACCGTTGAGCTCAAAAGTCCTCCGATTAGCACCACTGCCATCCCACTGCGGTTTTCCGCGCCCTCGGTTAAAGACAATGCTGTAGGCAGCATGCCGAAAACCATGGTTATAGTAGTCATAATAATCGGCCTTAGCCTGGTGGTAGCTGCCTCGACCAGGGCCTCTCTCAGTGTTTTACCTTGCGCCATCATGGTATGAGTATAGTCAATCAGCAGAGTACCGTTTTTAGCTACCAGGCCATCCAGCATAATTACACCAATAATCGTGAACAGGTTTAAATTATAGCGGAAAATGGCCAGTGCAACCAGTGCTCCCATAATACCCAGAGGAAGTGAAAGCATCCTGATAAAGGGCGTGGTGAAGGACTCGTATAGCATAACCAGTACCATGTAAACCAGGAGAATAGATAACAGGAGAGCTGCCGCCAGTTCTTTGAAACTGTCATTCATGTTCTGGTCCTGGCCCGAATAAGTTATAGAAAAACCGGGCTGCAATTTTATTTCAGCCAGTTTTACCTTAACTTCCTGCATAAAATCACTTAATACCCGATCCCTGACGTTACAGGTAACATTAATAGCTCTCTGCCTGTCAACACGGCGTATATCCCTGGGCCCGCTGCCAAAATCAATATCTGCCACCTGTCCCAGCGATACAGGAGTATTGCCTGAGGCAATTTTTATATCTTTCAGAGAACCGACATCCTGTTTGCTGGCCCCGTCCAGCCGTACCACTATATCTACATCCCGGTCACCGTCGTGATAAACACCGGCAGTCTCACCGTTAATCGAGGCTCGAACTGTACGCGCCACATCATTGACCGAAAGATCGTAATAAGCAGTGCGCAGGTGATCAACCCGCACCTGTATCTCAGGCTGTCCCAGTCTCCAGTTGGTGTTTGGATCAGCCGCACCGGGCGTACTCGCAACCACACCCTTTACCTGGTCAACAAGTTGAAGCAGCTTTTCCGGGTCTTTTCCGGAAACTACAATCTGCACCGCAGAACCGCCTCCGCCGCCACCCATTGAGTCAGATTCAGTTACGAAAACTCTGCCTTCTTTAAAAGATTTGCTCCACTTTCTGATGCCGTCAGCCACTTCCCAGACTGAGCGTTCCCGCTCAGTTTTAGGATACAACTGCAAACTTATTCGCCCTGTATTAGAACCGGTAGATGCTCCCCTGCCGCCGCCACCGCCAACTGAAGTTTGATAAAACTGCAATTCCGGCACTTTACTCAAGTATGCTTCCAGTTTTCTAACAGCAGCATCTGTTTTACCTATTGGGGTACCTATGGGCATTTCCAGGGAAACCGATATTTGACCCTGGTCAGTTTTGGGCGCAAATTCCATGCCCACCAGTTTTAACGGTATAACAGTCAAGCTCAGCAAAAAAGCCAGCACTGAAAAGGCTAATACCTTTTTCCTGTTATTAAAAGACCAATCCAGTTGCTTTAGATATGCTTGTTTAACTTTACGTCCCAGAGGTATCGTGTGTTTCCAAATAAAAGCAAAGATGGACTGCCTTTTTTTCTGCAGAACCTCCGGTGATGAATGTTCTTGTCCTTCTCCGCTCTCAGGATTCAACTTCTGTTTATACAGGCGAGAAGCCAGCATAGGGGTCAAAGTAAAAGATATGAAAAGGGAAAACAAGGTAGCAAAAACCACTGTCATGCCAAACTGGCGAAAAAACTGTCCGACCATACCGTTCATAAGGGCTATAGGCATAAAAACTACAATATCCGACATGGTAATAGCTATAGCTGCCATACCAATTTCCCGCCTGCCTTCTATTGCAGCTTCATAAGGCGACTTGCCCATTTGTACATGCCTGTGTATATTCTCCAGCACCACTATAGAGTCGTCAACCAAAATACCGATACAAAGTGCCAAACCCATCAGCGACATCATATTGAAGGTAAAACCACTGAAATACATCATCATTACTGTAGCAATCAGAGATGTAGGTATAGCCAGCATAACTATTAAGGTAGATCGCCACTGGCGCAAGAAAATAAACAAAGCCAATCCGGTAGTGATAATACCTTCCAATATATTAGACCATGTACCATTAAGTGATCTCTGTACATAATCGGAAGAATCGTTAGATATAATTAACTCGCTGTCTGTAGGCAGCTCTTTTTTTATGACATCGAGTTCATTTTTAACGGTCTTGCCTACTGCCACAACACTGGCATCACTTTGTTTATATATTTGTATAGAAACTGCATCTGTTCCGTTTAATCGGCTGAATGCCCGTACTTCCTGGTAACCTTCCGTTACGGTAGCTATATCTTTTAACGGTACAGGGTAACCGGAGGAAGTAGGTATATGGATAGCAGCTATATCATTAATGCTGCGAAACTGCCCCAAAACCCTTAGATTATATTCCGCTTCCGGGCGATCTATACGACCGCTGGGATCATCCAGGTTTTCCTCTTCAAGACGGCTGATTACCTGGTTTAATGTCAGTCCATAACCTTCCAATCTCGTCTTATCAATATTGATTTGTATCTCTCTTTGCTGTCCGCCGCTTATAGCAACTTCCGTCACACCTGTTAAACGCTGCAATCTCTCTTTAACAATGTCGTTAGCCAAGTCATAAATTTCATACTGGGGTCTCTTGCTGCTTAACGAGAGGGTCATAATCGGCTGATCATTCATATCTCTTTTAATAACTACCGGGTCACCGGCACCGTCAGGAAATCGCCCGCTAATAGCGTCAACTTTCTTTTGAACATCAATAGCTGCCTCATCCGCGTCAGCAGTTAAATCAAACTCAAGAGAAACGTTGGCCCGCCCAACAGATGCCATTGAGTTTATATGCTTTAACTGGCTCAGAGATGCCAGGTTTTCTTCAATTGGCTTAATAATCTGTGTCTCGATTTCTTCCGCCCCGGCTCCTGGATATGATACTGATACAGTGACATAGGGAGTGTTGATGGCAGGAAATAATTCAGTACCGATACGCCCATATGTATATAGCCCCAGCACTACAAAAAACATGATGACCATAGTCATCATAGCCGGCCTCTTAATGGATAGTTCCGTAATATGCACCTTTATTACTCCTTTATAATTGGACGCTAAAGATTATGTGTTGCTTAAATCGATAATGTATCTATAGTGGCAGAGTTAAACAAAAGACACTGCCCTCCGACGAGGTTCTCAATAAAAACAGATCCCCTCCGTGGGCCCGTGACAACATCCTGCTGACCGTTAAACCCAATCCCAACCCCCGTGGCTTCATTTTTTTACCTTGTCCACGGTAAAACCTTTCGAATATATACTCCCTGTCTGCTTCTTCAATCCCTTTTCCGTTGTCCTCGACATCTATCTCGATGTTGTCCTCACCTACCCGCAGCACGATTTTAATTACTGTAGCAGAAGCTTTCTGGCTGTTGCTAAATAAATTCAGAAAAACCTGCCGCAGGCGGCCCCTGTCACCTGTCATCCATACTTCCTGGTCCAAACCTTTCCTGTCAAAGCTAATCTGCTCATAACCTGCTAAAATACTGACCTGGCATATAACTTCATCTAATAAGCCTAATAAATTAAAGTATTCTTTTTCAATAGGTTCCGCACCTGCTTCAAATGTAGAAAAATCCAGTAAATCCTCAACCATTTGCTGCAATCTAATTGATTCATTTAACGAAATATACAAAAACTCGTCTGCTTCCGGTCCAGTCACAACTTTACCATGCACCGCCTGAATCATCCCCCGGATAGAGGTAACAGGCGTACGCAGTTCATGTGATACACCTGCCAGGAGATCCGCTCTCATGCGCTCCAGCTGCTTTAATTGAAAGGCCATATCACTAAAAGACGTCACAAGCTGCTGCAGTTCACGCTCCTTCAGATTTTGAGGCAGACGAGGTTCATAATGACCGGAGGCAATTGCCTGCGCAGCCCCGGCAATTGCCAGCAGAGGACGGGTAAGCTTTCGAGATAGAAAATACAATACCAGCCAGCCCGCCAGCACGATAATAGCAATAATTAAAAATATGGAAATATGCATAAAGTGTAAATCTGCCAGCAAACCGCTCGCCGGAATACTTATATATAAAGCACCGGTGATTATTCCTTTTTGATATAAAGGCACACCTACTCGCAGCCAGGTGAGATTGCCAATTTTAAATTGCTCACGAATCTTTTGCCCGGCCAATATTTGACCATTCAGTTTAGACAGATTGTTTATCGCTGCCGCATTTTTGTTGCTGGCTTTATCTTTCCTGATGGTTTGAATATTTCCGGCGCGATCCACTATCTGCACCAGGAACAGTTCCGAACGTATTTCTCTTGTGCGGTTCATATTTCTGGGCAACAAGTTTTGTCCGGCAGTATCTTCATAAATTTCAGCCAGCTTTTCAGCCCTTACTTCTAAAATCTGGTAACGATTATCATAGACAGTCAGCCTGATCCAGATAACGGCAATGACAGCCAGCAGCAACAGGCAGGACATCAGCACCAGAAAATAAAAGCGTGTCCAATAGGTTAATAAGGGTACGGTTTTTATATCTTTCTTGCTACTTCTGTTTAACACTTAACATATACCCCGTTCCTCTCACGGTAGCTATCTCCCCTTCAGACGACGGCCAATCCTTCAATGCCTGCCGCAACCTTTTAACCGCCACGTCTACAGCGCGATCTCCCCCGTCATAATCAATACCCCAGACATAATCCAGAAGCTGGGTTCGGCTGAAAACCTGGTTGGGATGGCGCACCAGAAAGGACAACAAGTCCCAGTCCCTTCTGGCTAAGCTGATATTTCTCCCTTTTAACACCGCATTGCAAGATGTAAAGTCTACAGTCAAATGGCCGAATTGGACCAGATCGGCCTCTACAATTCGCGCCGGCCTTCGCAGCACGGCTTTCACCCGGGCCACCACTTCATCAGGGTCAAAGGGTTTTGCGATGTAATCATCAGCTCCCAAGTGAAAGCCCTGCAGGCGATCTTTAACAGCCCCCCTGGCAGTAATTACAATAACCGGACAGGTACTGGTTTTGCGAATCTTCTCCAACACACTTAGCCCGTCCTGTCCCGGCAACATTAAATCCAGCAGCAGCAATGAAGGATTGATTTCTGAAAACTTAAGCAGGGCTTCCTCCCCATCTGCAGCTATGTATGTACTAAAGCCGGCCTTTTCCAGATATGCCCTGAGTACAAGAGCTATTGGAGTCTCATCCTCCACTACCATCAGTGTCTGCATAGCTACCCCCTGACGCTAATATTTAACACCAAAAACCCCGGCTATAACCGGGGCTTTTAAATTTTTTAAAACCAATTTCTTATCACTATATTTTAACACTTTTTTGTGTCGGAAAAATGTCAGACTAAAGCTTTCTGTGCTCTTCTTATTTTGATTTGAGCAAGAACGGTATAAAAAGAAGGCACAATAATCAGCGTAAGCATGGTGGAAAAAAATAATCCTGACATTATTGTTACAGCCAGCGGTCTGAAAAGCACATCACCTGCAACAGCCAGCGGCATTAAACCGGCTATAGCAGTAGCGGAAGTTAAAAGAATCGGACGCAAGCGGGATTCACCGGCGGAAATAACGGCTTCCACCAGTTCCATTCCTTCATGCCTGGCATTTTCAATAAATTCCACCAGTATGATACCGTTACGTACTACAATTCCTGTCAAACTTATTACACCCATCATGGTCATGAAGCCGAGCGGAGTTCTGGTAATAAATAAACCGATTAAGCTTCCGGCAAAAGCCAGGAATATGGTACTCATGACCAAAAACGGTATGGATAAAGAATAAAACTGTAAAGTAATTAAGATTATGATTAAGAAAAATACAATTACGGAGAGCTTGCCCATATCAATAAATATATCCGATTGCTCCGAAGTCTCTCCGGCAATCTCATACTGATAGCCTTCCGGCAGCTTAACCTTATTTAAAAGCGGGGTAAGCTCTTTTATGACATCTGTGGCGGTGCGGCCTTTCACGTCAGCTGTCACTGTCACCACACGAGACAGGTTTCGGTGGCTTATAGACGGCATTGAAAAGGAAGGATGAATTTCAGCCAGCTGGTATAATGGAACTTGTTCCCCCAGTGCGTTGGGCACTGTCAGGCGCTGAATAGCAGCCAGTGAATCTACTCCCTGAGTATCACTAAATAAAGTAATATCTATCAAATCCCTGCCGTTGTCAAACTGGCTGTTGGAGATACCCTCACTGACTAAACGTATAGTCCGGGAGATATCATTTGGGTTAACCATTTTTGCATCCATGTTTTCCTTATTCAGATCAAAGCTTACAGCATAGCGATCTATACCAAAAGAATCCTGGATATCCGTGGTTCCTCGAACACTCTTAGTTACATCCTGCATCTGTTTCGAAAGGTTGCGCAGTTTCTCCAAATCATCCCCGTAAATTCGTACTGCCACCGGGTTGCCCACCGGTGGACCGGCTTGCAACTCTTTAGGTATTACACTGGCGTTGGGGTAGCGATTTTGCAGTTCTTTTTCCCACTTCTTAACAGCGTCTTCTGTACTCAATTTATTCTTATCCAGTGTGACTACAAGCTGGGCAATATTATCACCACTGCCGCTTCCGGTATCGCCGCCAAACATTTTGGGGGCCATAACACCGGCATAAGCGCTGACCATTTTTACAGTTGCTTGTCCTTTTAACCAGAGGCTTAAATCTTGTACTAGATTCGCCGTGTTATTAATGCTGCTGCCAACAGGCAAACGAACATTGATTAACATCTCCGCGCGATTGGCATTGGGGAAAAGCTGCACCGGCGTGAAAGGAATCAAACCGTAAGCTAACGTGCCTATAAGCACACCGATCATACCTGTTTTTAACGGTTTTTTTAACATCCTGGGCATTAATTTCCCGGCATAAAAAGAAGTTACGCTCTGCAGCTGCTTGCCAAGCAAACCGGCCGGTTTCCTGTATTCGGCGGCTAAATCGGCTGCCTCAGAATTAGCCTTATCAGAGAGTAAGCCGGTCTTAATTCTTTTAGTCTCATGCCACTGGCGAAAAATAGGAATGATAGTCAGTGACATGGCCATGGAAGCCAACATGGTCAGGCTGATAATTACAGGAATCGGCCTGATAAAGGAACCTACATCACCCTGTAAAAAAGCCAGCGGGCCAAAGGCGCAAATAGTGGACAATGTGGCTGTCAGGATGGACACAGAAACCTCTTTACTGCCCTTGATAGCAGCATCCTCGGGTGATTCGCGCAAAACACTCAAGCGCCGTTCAATATTATCGTTGACTACAACGGCATCATCCACAAGAATGCCCAGCACTATAACCAGTGCTACAATGGATATCTGATTTAAAGATATACCCAGTGCGTTCAAGGGAATGATTCCCAGTGCTATGGATATAGGGATAGCCATCATAACCACAAATGAAGTGGTTAAGTTAAGACCCAGTGTGCAAACAAAGATAACAGATATAACAGCGAAAAAAGTCTCCCTGGCTAAATCTGAAAATAGCTCGTCTACCCGGTCATTTTGTGTGAAGATAACTTCCGCTGTTGACCAGGAAGGTATACCCTTAACCAGCCTGCTCATCATTTTGCTGATACTTTTCTGCAGGGAAGGCACATCACTGCCCGTCTCAGCACTGATGCTGACACTGATGGCAGGTTTGCCGTTTTGGAATACATATTCAGCAACTCTTTTGGTAGTCAAATCCACTCTGGCAACATCCTTTAAATAAACAGGAATATTGCCGGAAGTGCGGGATACCAGTACATTTTTAAACTCATCAACATTCTTTACTTCATTTAGAGTTAACTCATAAGTGCGTTTTTCACCTTCAACAGTACCCAATGGGTTTTTATCATTATACATCTTTACAGCGTTTAAAACAGTTGGCCAGGAAAGACCGTAGTTCTGCAATTTCTGACTGTCCACAATCACCCTGACCTCTTCCTCCGGCAGGCCGGTAACAGTGACATTAGATACATTAGGCAGAGTGCGCAGCTGATCCTTCCAGTTTTTTATCATTTCCCTCATGGAGTAAAGATGCTCCCTGTCAGGTGCTGTCAGGTTTATGGTTTGGACAAAGGTTCTGTTTAAATTATCATTAATAATCGGCTGCTTGGCGTCCTCCGGCAGATCTTTTTCTGCATCCTTGACCTTTTTTCTCAGTTCATCCCAAATCGCTTTAGGATCCTTTACGTCATCTTTGGCTTGAATAATAATCTGGGAAACACCCAGGCTGGAAGTTGATGTTATAGATTTCAGGTCTTCCATTTCTTTGATCTGTTCTTCAATTTTACGGGTTACCGTTTGTTCAACCTTCTCTGGACGAGCGCCGGGATAGACAGTGGTAACTAAAGCGGTTTTGACTATAATATCAGGTGATTCCTGCTTGGCCAGTTGAAAAAAACTAATAAAACCCAATGAAGTAATCATTACAAAGAAAAGAATAGTTATCTTCCTTTTCCTGATCAGGCTCTCCAGCAAACTACTCCCCTCCTAAGGGGGTAACAGGATCTCCGTCAAACAAACGATCTGCCCCGCTCGCTATAATTACGTCTCCTGCCTTAACACCGGAAGTAATCTCTAAATGATCGTTAACTAACTCGCCAACAGTTACAGTTCTTTTAACCGCTTTCTTATTTTGATAAAGGAAAACATAGGGTTTGCCGGTACCGGCACTGACCACAGCGTCAATGGGGGCCCAGACAGCTTCTTTTTCTTTCAGCGTACTGGTTGCTTTTACTACCTGCCCGGCAAACCAGTTATGATCGGGGTTTTCCACCCACACTTCTGTACCGATTGTTCCCGTGTTCTGTTCGGTAGCCGGATATATATATTTAACCGTACCTTCGCGTTTCTGTCCATAAAGATTAAGTGTTACAAGTTTTCCTACCTGCCACTGTGAAATTTCACGATCAGAAACAGGCAATACTACTTTAAGTTTATCGATTGCGCCTATTTTATAGACAGGGGTTCCGGCGCTGATCAGCTGTCCCAGAGTACTGAGCTTGCTGATAATTGTACCGCTGATAGGCGCTTTAAGACGGGTTTTTTCCAGCAAAAGACTGGCTTTTTCCTGTCCGACCACTGATTGCTGGTAAGCAGCGCGGGTTTGCGCCTTTATTTCACTGCGCGGGCCTTCGATAACAGTTGCATGAGCTTGCTCAGCGTTTTCCAGATCTTTTTGCGCTGCAATCATAACGGTTTGAGCTTTCTCGTAATCACTCTGTGAAATTGCACTGGCCTGGTGCAATGAGTTGGCCCGGTCGTAATCTGCCTTGGCTTTGTCATAACTGGTCCTGGCTTTATCCAGCATGGCCTGAGCTTGTATTTTTTCATGTTCAGTCGCACCGTTTTCCACCTGCTCCAAACCGGCTCTGGCCTGGCTTGACGCGGCTTTAGCATTTTCTACTTGAAGCATATAATCCTCATCGTCAATTTGGGCTATCACACTGCCGGCCTGAACATATTCACCTTCTTTTAGAGGCAGAGAGGTAATCCGTCCGCCTGTTTCAAAAGAGGCGGTTACCTCTTCTAAGGGCATAAGGTTGCCGGACAATTCACTGTTGATTTGCTGCTTTGTCGTGGCCAATTTCATTATTTCCACGGTTTTTTCCGTAACGGCTGAATCTTTTGTTGTAGATTTGTTTTTGTTGCAGGCAGATGCAATTATAGTTACCAGCAGTATAACAATTACCGCTGCAGCTATTTGTTTTATATACCTGCCCATATGTATCACCTCAGCTTTTGAGAAAAATTATGTTTAGCAAGTTGCCAACTAATCAATTAAGCTGGCTTTTAACTCCTGCAAGGCTTCCTCCATGGTTGCTAAATAATTTGTATAATGATTGATGCCTACACGATAGCAAATTTTCTTGGTTGGTGTCATCCGCTTTTCTTCCAACCGGTTAACTTCTTCAATATGAGCAATGGCAAGCTTGGTTCGCCGGATTTCCTCTTCTATCCATAAGATAATTTTATCCATTTCGGCGTGATGTCCAAAGTGCATGCGCATAATAAAATCAAAACGTATGGATAAAGGCTCCACAGGACTATCCAGATAAGCACGGAATGCTTCTTTTCCTTTTTCAGTAATAGAGTAAACATTTTTATTTGGCTTGCCTTCCTGGATTTGCAATTGCTTAGTTATGTATCCCTCTTTCTCCATTTTGTTTAATGTAGGATATATTGTCCCATAGGAGGCAACAAAAAAAAATGGGAAATGGATTTCTATATATTGTTTTATATCGTAGCCGGACATTGGTTTTTCCAGCAGCACACCTAGGAGACCGTTTCAAAAATACTCTTTTTTTGATTTACCTTAATAATTTCAACTACACAACTGGAATTAATAGATAAAACCACAGTATTTGGTGATTGTTTCTATCAAAAGAGCATCAAACAATTTAATTAAACAGCATAATGAAGCATACACAACACCATTTTCCATATAATTCCTAACGAATAGACACACTTATCCCTATACAACTATCGCAGGATTTTTTTTAGCTAAAGAAAGTATTGTTTTGATATTATGTAAAGCCGTATGGAGTTGCAACTTAAATCTATTTTTTTCAAGTCCATTATATTTACCCTTTCGGGCTCCATTTTTAGTAACACAATAAATTATTCTCTCAATCCGACTACGGAAACGATACTCCTCTTTAAACTCTGCTGTTTGTTGTTGTTTACGTGCCTTTTGCAATAATGCTTCATGCGGATGTATTCTTACTGTTCTGCCATCTTTACTTTTGGTGCATTGATTTCTTAGATCGCAATTTTGACACTGTTCTTTTGGGAATTTACAGCATATTTCCTTTTCTCCCAGTTCCTTATCTATTTCAAGTCGAACTCCGGCAGGGCATTCTATAAATTTGTTATCCAGATCAATGATGAATTTGTCTTTATTAAAACATCCATTTACATTGGTTGACGGAGGTACTTTGGCGATTAGTTTGATTTTTTCTTTTTTAATGTGTTTTCTGGTTTCAGCACCACCATATGCGGTATCACCGCTAAGGGAATCAGGTTTACTTCCTGTATTTTCTTGACGCTGCTTGATTAAGTCAGGTACAGGTTCACTGTCCGGAACGTTAGCAGCAGTTATTTCTGCAGCTGTTATTATCTTGTTTTCTATACCGCCGGACATGATGTGTCCCTTGTAACCATCTGTTTTACTGCTCGTTGTTTTGCGTCCATGACGCATTTGCGGATCTTCTACTGATATGATTCTGTCTTTAGCTACACCCTGACGGATGGCTATATTTCCATCTTTTTCTTCAATGTCCTGCTCTGCTACTATTTGCAAAAGTTCTATGCATTGGTTTAGTTCTTCACTGATTTTGGCTTTGTTCTCTTTTGCCCATAAGGCTATTGTTCTGGCGTCAAGGACCATTTCTGTGAGTAATTTATTGCGAGCTTCTATGTTATCCCAGTCTATAGTGGGTTTTTTATTGTTAAGGTAATCATCACGATTGAGTTTTTGTCTTATATCTTCAATAAAGCCCTCAACGTCAGCCTGGCGTAATACCCGGGCTGTGGCTTTCCGGATCATGGTAAAGGTACTTTGACGGGCTGCCGCTCCATGAATCATAAATGAGTCGACAGCATCTTTATTAGCTTCTTCGAATAGCCCTGCTTCTGCTGCATTTTCTATTGTTTTCTTTAATATTTTCTTTCCCTGCTCGTCTTCTAAGAATATTTTGCGATATCTGCATAATGTGGCATGGTCAAGTTTTATCTGGGGGGTACGGCTAAGGCAAAGTGCATATTTTACGCGGTCATCGAACATTGCTGATTCTTCCATAACACGATCGGAGTATTGTTTTTCAAGCTGTATCAGTATGGATTTCAGCATAAACACCGGGGGTAATGACGGGCGTCCCCTATTACTGGAATATAGATGGGCAAAGTCATCATCTGACAGATTTTCTTCTGCCCATTGACGCACTTTATGCCAAAATGAATTTTGGGGTATTCGTTTATACCATTCATCTGTATCAGAAAAGTTAATTTGATTTGTTAGTTTACCCATCATGGCTAAATACCCCCGCATATGGTTATTTATTTTAATTATACCATATTTACTCGTATTTTTGGGGACTTTCTTTGGATCTTATTAATTAGGTTAAAGCCTGCTTTGCAATATCTATACATTATATTAGGGAGATTGATTTTTGAAACAGTCTCCTAGAATGACATCCTGACCTTTTAAGTCAAGCACCTCCATTCATTATAGTTATATTCACAATGTTAATATTGCCATGATCAATATACCTGGTATTTATTTACCTGTCAATAAATAATTGCTTTGGATTAAATTATTTTCTCAAGTCCATATATTTGCAGGATTTTTAAATTTAAAACAGAAATATTGTTAAAATCAACATGTTTATATGATTTATCTAATGAATAATACATGTTGGAAAAGGTTTGCTAACACATATTTAGATTAAATTAATGCGCATATTCTATTTACTTAACGGTGCAGCGTTATATTTAATACTAAATATTTATAGACCCTTAAAATCCGGTAGGAATCATAACGACAAGGAGGTAATTATCGCATGTCAATACGTCTCAAACTCTCTCTGCTTAACACCTTTTTCTTAATTCTTCTCCTAGCTGTTGTGGGTATCTTCTCAATAAACTCAATTCACTCCAGGTTAATTGAATCTTCTCAAATAAAATTAAAATCGGATTTAGGTATGAGTAGAAATCTCATCGAGCAGACCTATCCCGGTCAATGGTCTGTACGCGAGGGGATGCTCTACAAGGGTGATGTTAAAATCAATGACAACTATGAAATAGTCGATAAAATCGGTTCAATTACCGGTGACACTGCCACAATTTTTCAAGGCGACAGGCGGGTATCCACTAATGTTAAATCTGCTGACGGAAAGCGGGCTATCGGAACGCGGGCTGCTGCTGAGGTAATACAAACAGTTATTACACGGGGACAAACCTATACGGGCAAAGCACAGGTGGTTGGCGAATGGAATCAAACCGCGTATGAACCAATAACTGACAGTCAGGGCAAAGTTATTGGAATGCTTTATGTAGGCGTTCCTAACAATCTCTATGACCAGACACTCAAAAAATTAACTTTTGAAATTATACTTTTCGGTATTATCGGTTTAGTATTGAGTATTTTGCTTTCAAACTACCTGTTAAGGAGAATTTTTGTCAAGCCTATACAACATTTCATAGAGTTTTCGGAAATCATATCAAATGGCGATTTTTCACAAGAAATCACATATAATTCAAAAGATGAATTCGGTAAACTGGCTCAAGCTTTTAATAAAATTACTCATAACCTAAAAGATATAACCGGCCAAACCACTGTTATATGTAATAAAGCAACTGATACGGCTAACACACTGGCCTCCCAGGCAGCTCAAACTTCTTCTGCTACTGTAGAAAATGCCTCCACTGTCAGTGAGATCTCAGCAACCGTAGACTCCATGGCACAAAATATTAAAGAGGTGTCTGGCCAGGCTGAAGAAGCCAGCCGCCAGGCCCAACAAGGACAAGAAAATATAGAGAGAATAGTATCAAGCATGCATGATATTGAATGTTCAGTAGGTCACGTGTCTGATTCCTTGAATTCACTGAATCAAGCTATAGGGAATATCGGACAGTTTGTGGATACTATTAACAATATTGCCGAACAAACTAACCTCTTGGCCCTTAACGCTGCCATAGAGGCGGCACGGGCTGGTGAAGCCGGCAAAGGTTTTGCTGTGGTTGCCGATGAAGTTAGAAAACTTGCCGAGGGTTCTGCCAAATCAGCCAGTGAAACCAGACAAATCATCACTGCCGTACAGGCGCAATCAAACCAAGCTGTAAAGAATATGGAAGTCAGTAAGGAAGAGGTAACCCGGGGAGACAGGGTAATCCGAGAGGTAAGTCAATCACTGGTGGCCATAACCGGTTATATTCAAAATCTTAGCCAAAAGGCTCAAGAAATAGCTCAGGCTTCAACTCAGGTAGCGGATGCCGTACAAAATGTGGCAGCTACTACGGAGGAACAAACTGCTGCGATAGAGCACATCTCATGTTCAGCTGCGGAAATGAATGATTATGCTGCACAAATGTATAAAGAACTGCAGAGATTCAAACTTTAATACCATTTCCTGGGCAACAAAAATGCGCAACAATATTATTGCTGCGCAAAATGGGTTAATTTTTAACTGTAAATTAATTTATAGAAACCTTAACCAGTGAAAAATCCTGTAAAGTCGCAATACCCTTGCCTATACTGATATTATAGGCATAGCCTAAGCTGCCGTCCTTATTAACCTCAAGATTGTACGAACCGGGCTGGGCTGCTATCTTATACATGCCATTACTGTCGGTTGTACTAACATCTTTCAGCACACTGGGATTATTCCGTGCAAAGAGCTTAACCAGAGCACCTTCCACAGGACAATTGTTCATTTTAACTGACCCTTTGACTCCTTGAAAGGCCATGAAAGAAACATATGCTCTGTCCAGAGCTGTTACCGCCTCTGCCCTGGTGATTGACTGTGCGGCTTTGAAGGTGCCGTCGGAATAGCCTTTCATTATGTTATTGGCAACCACAGCCTTAATTCCGCTTGCCGACCAACCGGGAATGCTGTTCGCATCCTTAAAATTCATATTGCTGCCGTTGTTAAGTTGAAGAAGTCTTGTAATTATAACCGCAGCCTCCTGGCGACTAATAAATTTGCCGGGTTTAAACGTGCCTCCCTCATAGCCGGATATATAACCACCGGCAACACCGGCAAGCACACCTGGGTAGAACCAGTCTGTTTGCTTTACATCAGAAAACTTGCACTGGCTGTTCGGATTTTGCTTTTTAAAGGCCTTATTGACCAGAGTAACGAATTCCGCTCTGCTTATTTTTTGATTCGGTTTAAACAAGCCCTCCGGGTAACCTGATACATAACCGGCAGATATCCATTTATTAATAGAAGCTTCTGCCCAGTGTCCTTTGACATCAGTAATTGTTGCTGCCGAAACACCGCCACTTAGGCTGAATACCAGGCATATAAATACTGCTAATGTAATCAACCCGTTTTTCATCCGGTCTTGCTCCTCCTTATCTTACCGGTTGCCCGATAAACAAACTAACTGCTTATTATTAGTCATCTTCTGTGGTGAAGGACCACTTAATCTCGTCATTAGTATAACTGGAATATTCAGCTTCAATTACACCGCTATTAATAGTAACAGTATAATCCTCATTATAATCAAGTTCATCATCCAGTTTTATAATAAGTTCATTATCATCTATTTCTACAGATTCGACATCAATATTGTCACTGACAGTAATAGCATGACGTATATCACTTAAACTGTTTTTTGCTTCAATATCATTATTGAATCTTACCACTAACTCGTCGGTATCTTGATCCACATTGTCAGCACCGTCAGCAGGGCTTAAGCTTTCAACTTTCAATTCATCTTCACTTTCTATATCAAAGGACCAGGCAATTTTATCATTAGTATCATTGGAATCCTCTGCCTGAATGACTCCACTGTCAATAGTCACTGAGCAATTTTCATCATAATCAAATGCGTCTTCTAAGTTAATGTAGAGAGTATCATTTTTAATTTCTACAGATTCCACATCAATACTGCGTGTTACATCAACATTTTCATTGTCATCAGTTGCTGTAATGGCAATAGCGTCTAATACGGCTTCATAATCTTCTTCAGCTTCAATATCCTGGTTAAACTTTACAACCAATTGCTCAATATCTCTGTCAACATTTTGCTTGTTCTTAGCCGGAGTATAACTTTCTACTGTTAACTCATCTTCGTCTGTATCTTCATCGTCATCATAAGCGTAAAGATAATTAATTTCAGAACTGCTGCTTAAATAAATAACTGCTTTATCTCCTTCTGAAATATCATCCCAGTCGGCGCTTTCTTTATTTAGATAAATTTCTGTATCATCAGTTATCTCATAGGTTTTATTATTGATAGTAACACTGTCATCGTCTATATCGGTAATTGTCCCCTTTACTACTTTGTAGTGGGAGGTTTGATTATAATCCGACAAAAGATTAAACAATATGACAGCTATTTCCGCCCTCTTAATAGGCTTGTTGGGTTGAAACATATTTCCCGGATAACCTACCATGTAGCCGCATCTGTACATAGAGCCTATGTATGATCTGGCATAAACAGGAATATCATTCATGTCAACAAAGTTAATATTATTGTAGGAATCAAGATTGGCGGCCCGTGCTACCCATATTGCGACTTCATACCTTTTGGCCGGAGTGTTGCCGGCAAAATTTTTAGCTTCCTTTTCGGAAATAATATTTTTTTCCACGGCAAAATCAATACTCTCCCGTGCCCAATCAGGAACACCGGACCATTTGTTATCAGCGCTATAATCTTGATTCATGCCCAGGGCCCTACAAATCATCGTTAATGCTTCGTATTTGGTTACCGATTTTTCAGGCTGGAAATTTGCATCCGGATAACCACTGATTATACCCTGCATATTCATCGCACTGATCTGGGGTATTGCCCAGTGATTAACTACGTCCTTAAATTTAATTTTATTTGCATTTTGCTTTGTTACATTAAAACTATAATTAACTACATTATTAAATTTATTGTTGCCATTACTTTTACCATTATTTTTCGCCATCGCTGCTGTGGAAGTACTCAATAATAAAACTGACATGGCTAAAAATAAGGTCAAACCTCTCTTAAACATATTTTCCCCCTCCATAATGAATAATTCGATAACAAACAGTCTTGCCAATCAACCTCCTTTATAGTTTTCTATTAGATAAATACGAAACAACCTCCATAAAATCCGAGGTCGTATATAAATTTCTTCAAAACTTTTTAGGCTGCTGTAGACAGAATTGCTCAATAATTCTTCTTTTAGCTTTTTCTTCGATAGTATCTGTACCATAATATTATTGACAAATCAACAACCCTCTGATAGCTTTGAACATAACAGTTATTATTTTAGGAGTTGAAAAAATGAGAATTAAAGAGATAGCGGCTGCCGCAAAAAAAGCTTCCATTAAGTTGGCTGCAGCGGAAACTGAATTAAAGAACAAGGCCCTTCAAGAAATAGCAATAAACCTGGGCAATTGTAAGGACAAAATAATTGTGGCCAATAAAGCCGATCTGGAAAGAAGTGAAAAAGAAGGCCTGGCATTACCTCTTCTAAAAAGACTAAGATTTGATGAAAGCAAAATTCAGGACGTGATTGAGGGGATACAAAGCCTGATCAATTTACCCGATCCTGTCGGCCAAACTTTAGACTCCACTGAAATGGACGGAGGCCTGGAACTCTACAAGGTCAGCTGCCCAATTGGCGTAATAGGTGTTATTTTCGAATCACGCCCGGATGCCCTGGTGCAGATTTCCACTTTATGTTTAAAAAGCGGTAACAGTGTGCTGCTAAAAGGTGGCAGCGAAGCCAGAGAAACCAACAAAACTCTAGCTGAGATTATAGTAGAAGCAGCGGAAAAAGCCGGTCTTCCGCCAGGTTGGTTGCAGTTACTGGAAACCAGGACTGATGTCAACGATATGCTTAAGCTAGATCAATATATAGATCTTATTATTCCCCGCGGGTCTAACGATTTTGTCAGATACATTATGGACAACTCCAGAATAGCTGTGCTGGGCCATGCTGACGGTATCTGTCACTGCTACGTGCATAAAAATGCCGATTTAGATCTGGCTGTCAAGGTGGTTGTTGATTCCAAAACCCAGTATGCGGCAGCCTGCAATACAACCGAAACTCTGCTCGTTGATAAGGAAATAGCCCCGCAATTCCTGCCTCTGGTCAAAGAAGCATTGGAGGAAAAACATGTAGAACTTGTCGGTTGCTCAAAGACTCTGTCCGTCATTGATATAACTCCCGCCTCAGAGGAAGACTGGAAGACTGAGTACTTGGACTATAAGCTATCTATTAGAATAGTGGAGCAGCTGGACGAAGCAGTTGAGCACATCAACACCTATGGTTCGGGACATACCGATGCAATCATTACCGAAAACAAAAATGCTGTGGCTGCATTTATGAGCCTGGTAGATTCAGGAAGTGTTTTCTGGAACTGTTCAACACGTTTCAGTGACGGTTTTCGTTACGGCCTGGGGGCTGAGGTCGGCATCAGCACCAATAAAATACATGCAAGGGGACCTGTAGGCTTGGAAGGCTTATTAATATATAAATACTTGTTGGCTGGCAGCGGCCAGACAGTGGAGGAATACGCCAATCGCGTTAAGAGGTTTACTCATAAAAAGCTGCACAAAAATTTCAACCTATAAAAACAAGGGATTGCTCTAAAAAAACTGGCTGACACGCAATAAATACGCATATACAAAGGGAAAGCTAAATTAGCTTTCCCTGTTAATTTACTACTTCAAATACTATTGAATATTCTGCGCCTCAACTTCCAGCCGCATCATTTGCACATGAGCCCGGCCCTGTGTATCTAGCGGATATTTACCTATATATGTCTTTACCGCTTCATATATAAACTCTTCCTGCAAGTGCTGCGGTACTGCCTGAATATAAGGAAGCCAGGTAGTCCTGAACCAGGCCGCCAAACCCTCTTCCCCCCCGTGTACCATATCCTTGGGAATCAGCTCTACTCTAATTGCATTAAGACCGGCCATTTCCAGCCAGGCCAGATATTCTTCGGGGCCATAAAAACCGTATTTAAATGAGAAATTGGTAAAATACTCGCTCCATTTTGACTTGCCCATAATTGTTGAAACAACTGTCAGCATGGCCTCAGTATTACCCCTGCCTCCCATTTGCAGCAATACTTTTCCAAATGGCCGCAAACACTTTTTGATTCCTTGCAAAACCTTCAAATGCTCCGTTGTCCAGTGAAGAGCTGCATTAGAAAATACAACATCAAATTCAGGCTGAAAGTCCAGCTCTCTGGCATCTATCTTCAGAAATGAGAGATTCTTATTTGTATCACACCCTCTTGTCTGACAGGCGAAAAAAATCATTTCCGGAGAACTGTCTATGCCCAGGACGGAGCCCTCTGTGAGTAGTCGGGCTATGGCCGCTGTGACTTTACCGTCACCGCAGCCAATATCCAAAATCCTTTCATCGCCCCTTAATTTAAGTTTTGCAATTAATTCCGTTGCCCATTTTTCTTGTTCGGATGAGCTTCTGCTGTAATCCCCTGCATTCCACTTAAACATTTTCTCACCCCGTTTATAACCTGTGAAAAATGCTTATTAACTCAGTTTTTAAACAGTCATCTGCATTATGCTGTGCAGATCCTGAGCCATAACTTCCTTCTTTATATCAGCTATTTGCAAGAAGCTGTGGTATACCTTATCCAGCGCCTCACGATCCATCCTGTAACCCAGTGTCTCCAGCATATGTTTTAAGGCATGCCGCCCGGATCTGGCAGTTAAACTTATTTTACTTGCGGAAGCGCCGACTGTTGAAGGGTCAATTATTTCATAAGTTTGCCTGTCTTTTAAAAAGCCATCCTGGTGAATACCGGAAGCATGCATAAAAGCATTTTCGCCGACAATAGGCTTATGAGCCGGCACCGGTACACCGGCAGTTCTTGCTACCAGCCTGCTGGCAGGCCATATTTCTTGGGTATTTATATCTGTTCTAATACCGTAATGATCGCGCCTTGTATGGATTGCCATGACCACCTCTTCCAGAGAAGTATTGCCGGCCCGCTCGCCAATTCCGTTGACTGTAACCTCAACCTGGTTTGCTCCTGCCTCTATACCGGCCAGGGAATTTGCCGTGGCCATACCCAGGTCATTATGACAGTGCACGCTGACCACTACATTTTCAATGTTTTTCACATGGTTCATGACATAGGAGATTAACCGGCTATACTCCTGAGGGGTAGCATAACCCAAGGTGTCAGGTATATTAACCACAGTTGCACCTGCTTTAATCACCTGCTCCAAGACTTGAACCAAAAAATCCCTGTCTCCGCGGGTAGCATCTTCCGCAAAAAACTCTACATCTGCCACGTATTTTTTGGCATGTTTAACTGCGGCTGCCGCTGTTTCAACTACCTGTTCCGGTGTAAAACCCAATTTCTTCTCCATGTGTACGGAGGATACTCCGATACCTGTGTGAATCCTCGGGTATTCAGCAGAGCGCAGGGCTTCGGCACATCTGTCAATATCACTCTTAACAGCACGGGTCAGGCCGCAAATCACAACACCTTTCACTTCCCTGGCTATAGCCTGCACTGAAATAAAATCTCCCGGAGAAGAGTTAGGAAACCCTGCCTCAATCACATCTACTTTTAACCGCACCAGCTGCCTGGCAATCTCTAATTTTTCATCAACGTTTAAGGTAATCCCCAGTGATTGTTCACCGTCTCTTAAGGTGGTGTCGAAAACAAATAACTTGCGCATTATTTAATTCCTCCTCTAAAATTATATAATTTTCCGGTAATCTACAAAGACCGCTAAGGTCTGCTTCCATGAGCACCACCCCCTTTATGCAACAAAAATATAAAAACCCTTCGTCTCATTCTTGAGACGAAGGGTTAGCTTCGCGATACCACTCAAATTGACGACATGAAGCCGTCCTCCTCGTAAGATACGGGATTAATATCCGATATCCCCTTCCTTTTAACGGTAGAAGCCCCGTCCGAGCCTACTCGCAAAGTACACCCCTTTACTTTTGGTCGGCTACTCCAAGGAGAGTTCAGCGCTGGCCTTCGTCTGCCTCACACCAAACGGCAGATCTCTGAACCCGGCACTAGTCACCTACTATTCCCTGTCATCATCATTTTAGTTTAGCTATTAAAATATTAGTAGTTATTTTACCAGCATAAACCTCAGCTGTCAATAGACAGACAAGCTTTCACCAGCATTATTTTTAAGCAGCAATTTAATTGACACCTGCAGCATTATGATATAAATTATAACTCGACAGGAACAAAAAAATACAAATAAAACACTGTAATCTCAAACAGCCTGTATCTAAAGCTGAGATTCCCTGAAAGTCAATTTTATAACTATTATTAAGCATTTATTATAAAAGGAGAGAAGGAATATGAAAATTATCGGCATTAACGGAAGTCACCGCAAAGGGAAGAATACTGCTATTATGCTTCATGCTGTACTGGATGAAGCCGCAGCTCTCGGTGCAGAAACAGAATTACTGGAACTAACTGATTATAATATTAAATTCTGTGTCTCCTGCAATAAGTGCCTCGGTAAACCCCAATGTTCTATTACCGATGACGACAACACGCTTGTCGGTGAAAAATTGCTTCAGGCAGATGGTATCGTATTGGGATCACCTGTTTACTGGGCTAACGTTACCGCTCTTATGAAAAACTTTATGGATCGCACCCGTTGGCTGCATATGTGCAAAAATATGCTGGCCGGCAAGGTCGGGGCAGCCGTAACTATAGCGGGCCTGCGCAACGGTGGCCAGGAAGCAGCTCTCCGCATCATGGAGCACTTTCTTACCGTCCAGGGCCTTTATGTTGTAGACTCCCGCAACCAGTCAGCGCCCATTATGTCAGGCGGTGTAAATGGCACACTTTTTGCCGATATCAAAGACGGAAAAACTGTCTGGCGCAGGAGCGTGTCAGAGGATGAACTGACTATGTCAGATTGCCGCCAGTTAGGTCGTAATATGGTAAATGCAATAAATTCTCTGCTCAAATAGCCAAGGCCCTTTAATTTCACTTATTAAACCACCTGTTTAAATAATTTATGGCCTTGCCTGTTTGAGCCTCCATCAATTTAAAAAGAACTGATTCTTTATACTATGGTTTTTAAAAATTCCTCATATTTAGCTTCGTTAAACCCGATCAGCAATCTTTGGCCATCAGAAAGAAGAGGTCTTTTAATTAGTTTTCCGTCTGCCTGCATAGCCTGCAGCAACTGCTCTTCCGTCATAGCTGCCACTGCTTCTTTGCCCAGCTCACGGTAGGATTTGCCGCTGGTATTGAGCAGTTTCTTTAATTCTTTACCGCTTAGCGCAACCAGGTCTTTAATCTCTTCCGCTTGGGGCGGAGATGCCACAATATCCTTTTCCTGGTATGTAATACCTTTACCGTTTAGCCAAGCCTTGGCTTTTTTACAGGTGCTTCATTTAGAATAACAATAAAAGGTTAAGGCCATTAAAAAAACCTCCTTGGGGTCTATTTTTTATAGTTTAACACTTAGTCTTAATATTTGGTAGAGCCAAGCCGGTCTGTGAGAATTTTATTTTAACAGCGGCAATTTAATATAAAGTTATTGAAAGACGGTGAACCTATGAAGCTGATCGTTAACGCTGATGATTTTGGTTACAGCAGGGGTGTTAATGAAGGTATTGTAAAGGCTATTGAAGAGGGTATTGTCCGAAGCACTACACTGATGGTTAACCAGGAAGGCACAGAGCACGCTCTGTGCCTGTTAAAAAATAGCACTTTGCGGGCTGCCGGCATACACCTTTGTATTACCCACGGGCAACCGGTTGCCGGTCTGGAAAAGGTTGCCTCCCTGGTAGACAGCACCGGTAATTTTAAAAATCCGACAGATATTTATAACGAGGGTATAGACAAGAAAGAAGTTCTCAATGAGTTTGAAGCACAAATAATGAAGGTCAAAGACATGGGCATAAGAATCACGCACTTGGACACGCACCATCATATCCACTCTCACCCGCTTGTCTTGGAAGCGTTTATTGAAACAGCAATAAAATATAGATTACCGGCACGCAGCATCAACCAGGAGATGAAAAACCTTTTTCAATCTATAAATATACCCACACCTGACTATTTTTGCGGAGAATGGTTTGGTGAAGCGGTATCTCCGGAATCTTTCCGGCAATTTATCAGCAGTGCCCAAAACCAGGCTGTTGGTATTATGGAACTTATGTGCCATCCAGGTACAGTAGATCAGACACTTGCTGAAAACAGCAGTTACATTGACGGACGGCGGAAGGAATTGAACATCCTCTGCCAGAGCAGCACCAGGGAGTTTCTGAATACAAATAATATTCAACTTTGCGGGTATGATTTTTTAATGAGTGGACAATAATCTCCGGTGATAAAAAAAGAATCCAAGATGTACTTTGATGTACACTTAGGATTCTTTTTTTGATATTTATAGGGGATATGCCATTTTTATCATACTTAACTTTATTTATGATTTAAGAAACAGTACTTTAAGACTTAATCTTAAAATTCAGTTCTCCTTCTTTAATCGTTAACAGTACAATTTGATTGGGTACAATCTCTCCTTTTACCAGCATACGGCTGAACGGAGTCTCCACTTCCTGCTGAATTAAGCGCTTTAAGGGTCTTGCCCCGTAAACCGGCTCATAACCCTTATTGGCAAGGTAATTTAAAGCATCATCGCTCCATTCCAATTTGATACCGCTGCCTGCATTAATACGCTCAGCCAGTTTCTCCAATAATATCGCGGCAATTTTTCTCACCTGAGGCTGGTTGAGGGCGTGGAAGACCACAACTTCATCAACCCGGTTGAGAAACTCCGGGCGAAAATGCTGGCGTAAAATGCCCAGTACTCCGGATTTCATCTGCTCATAGTCGCCGCCTTGATCCTGGTGGTTGAGGATTTCCTGACTACCCAGGTTGGAGGTCATGATCACCACGGAGTTTTGAAAATTAACGGTTCTTCCCTGACCGTCAGTCAGGCGACCGTCATCCAGCAACTGAAGCAAAACATTAAAAACATCGTGGTGTGCCTTTTCTATTTCATCCAACAGGATTACCGAGTAGGGTTTGCGGCGTATTGCTTCAGTCAGTTGACCGCCTTCATCATAGCCGACATAGCCGGGAGGAGCGCCTATCAAGCGTGAAACAGTGTGCTTTTCCATATACTCGGACATATCCAGCCTGATAATATTTTTCTCATCATCAAAGAGAGCCTGTGCCAGAGACCTGGCCAGTTCTGTTTTGCCCACACCGGTAGGTCCCAGGAAAATGAAGCTGCCGATAGGACGGTTGGGATCTTTAATGCCCGCTCTGGCCCTCAGCACTGCGTCTGCCACCGCGCGCACAGCCTCGTCCTGACCGATAACTCTTTTATGCAGTTCTTCATCCAGGTGAATCAGCTTTTCTTTTTCCCCTTCCATCAGCTTACTGACCGGAATACCGGTCCACCGGCTGACAACACTGGCTATATCTTCTTCATCCACTTCTTCTTTCAGAAGCATGCCGTATTTTTGTTTTCCTGACAACAGTTCCTCTTCTGATTTAAGCCGGCGCTCCAGCTCATTTAAACGTCCGTATTTCAGCTCTGCCAGGCGGTTTAAGTCATATTCCCGCTCTGCTCTTTCTATTTCCTGTTTAGTTTCTTCTATTTCCTTTTTAATCTGCTGCAGGCGGGAAATACCCTGCTTTTCTACCTGCCATTGGGCTTTCATGGAGTCAGACTCGCTGTGCAGGTTGGCCAGCTGCTCTTTTAGTTTTTCCAATCGCTCCTGTGAAACCTGATCTTTTTCTTTGCTCAGAGCTGCTTCTTCAACCTCCAGCTGCATGATGCGGCGGGTGATTTTATCCAGGTCGGTAGGCATACTGTCGATTTCAGTACGCAATTTGGCCGCTGCCTCGTCCATTAAGTCAATTGCTTTATCCGGCAGGAAACGGTCTGAAATGTAGCGATCCGAGAGCACTGCCGCCTCAACCAGCGCGCTGTCCTTTATACGCACACCATGGTGTATTTCATAGCGTTCTTTTAAACCCCTTAAAATAGAAATAGTATCTTCAATAGAAGGAGGGTTAACTATAACCGGTTGGAAACGCCTTTCCAAAGCGGCATCTTTTTCTATATGTTTTCTGTATTCGTCCAGCGTAGTGGATCCGATAGTACGCAGCTCTCCGCGGGCCAGCATGGGCTTTAACAGGTTGCCTGCGTCCATTGCCCCTTCAGCCGCTCCCGCTCCGACTACTGTATGCAGTTCATCTATGAACATGATGATTCTGCCCTGCGAGTTCTGAACTTCTTTTAGCACGGCCTTAAGACGTTCTTCAAACTCGCCCCGGTACTTGGCACCGGCCACTAAAGCACCCATATCCAATTCTATAAGTATCTTATCCTTTAACCCCTCTGGAATGTCACCGGTTACAATACGCCGGGCCAGGCCCTCTGCAATGGCGGTTTTACCGACTCCCGGTTCACCGATGAGCACAGGGTTGTTCTTGGTGCGGCGAGATAGAATTTCCATAAGGCGTCTTATTTCGTTATCCCTTCCGATAACCGGATCTAGTTTGCCTTCACGGGCCAGTTTGGTAATATCGCGACCATAGCGTTCCAGCGCTTCATAGGTGTCCTCAGGGCTATCGCTGGTTACACGCTGGTTGCCCCTCACTTCGCGCAGGGATTTTAACAGCGCGTCAAGTGTCAGGCCTACCTGCCTGAGCACCTCTTTCGTATCCTGTTCTCCTTCATACAACAGGCCTAACAGCAGGTGCTCCACACTTACATAATCGTCTTTCATATCCCTGGCTTCTTTTTCAGCCCTGGCTATGGCACGGGCCAAGCCCGTGCCCATGTGCAGCGTTCCGTCATAACCCCTGATCACGGGGATTTTTTTTAAATTTTCTTCTATTTTAGTAGACAAAAGATCGGTGCTTACTCCGGCATGTTCCAGGATTCGGGGAATCATTCCTTCTTCCTGGGTTAGCAAAACGGCTAACAAGTGCTTACCGGTTATTTCCTGGTGATGCCTGGAAGCCGTAAATTGTTGAGCTGCGGACAATGCCTCAGCGGATTTTTTAGTAAAACGGTTCATATCCATAATATCCCCGGCAGCTAAATACCGTCCGGGTCTTCACCTCCTTTTTAACTGTTCAACTTCTTCCTGTAGTCTTTCCACTTGTTCCAGTAAATTTAAAATTATTGCCGCTCCCGGCAGGTTAACCCCTAAATTGCTGCGCAGCCGCAGTAATTTTTGCAGCCTTTTTACCTGGCGTGCGGAGATATACCCTTGCCTGATTTCTATAATACCCAGGTCAGCCAGCTGTTGTGCGGTATCGGGATGCAAACCCAAAGTGTTCACATCAACCCAGACTTCTTCCTCACTGGTTGATGGGGTGTGATAGTAAACTTGCAAGTAATATTTTGTCACCGCATTACACCCCTTTCCTTAACGCGGCTAATTGCCGGTAGAGTGCCTCTTCTTCCTCAGAAAGTCGCCCCGGTATATCTATTTTAATCCTCACATACTGGTCACCCCGGCCCTCTTTAACAGGCCAGCCTTTGCCCCGCAGCCGCAATCTCATGCCTGACCTGGCTGAGGCCGGAATCTTCATGGTTACCTGACCGTCCAAAGTGGGAACACTTACTTTGTCACCCAATACAGCCTGTTCCGGCCGAACAGTAATCTCAGTTTCCAGATCATTACCTACCAGTTTAAACAAGGGATGCTCCGCCAGTTTCACTTTGAGATACAGGTCACCCCTGGGCCCGCCCTGTATACCTTCACTGCCCTGGCCTTTTAAACGAATGCGGCTGCCGTCCTGCATGCCCGGCGGTATTTTTACGGCCAGAGTTTTAGTGCCGGACTTAACACCCGTGCCGCCGCAGCGATTGCAAAAAGTATCCTGGGCATAACCGGTGCCGCCGCAGGTCGGACAGGCTTCCCGCTGTGCCAGCTGTAAGGATTTTTCCCCGCCTCTGTAGGCATCCTCCAGTGACAGTTCAATCTCACTCTCCACATCCTGACCGCGCGTCGGGCCACGCCTGGTTGCTCTGGCACCTCGACCGAACGGGGAACCACCGCCTCCGAAAAGCATTTCAAAAAAGTCGCTAAAGCCCCCCTCGCCACCATTTGCATTGGTATAAAAATGAAAACCGTCCATATCCGGCGGAGGTCTGAAATCCTGCCCGCTGCGCCAATTAGCTCCCAACATGTCGTATTTGCTGCGCTTTTCCGGGTCACTTAAGACTTCGTACGCTTCATTAATCTGCTTAAACTTCTCTTCAGCCGCTTCTTTTTCTTTGCCGCTGTTTAAATCCGGGTGCCATTTGCGGGCCAGCTTGCGATAGGCTGATTTTATTTCTTTATCAGCAGCATCCCTTTTTACGCCTAAAGTTTCATAATAATCTTGAAAAGCAACACTCATTGCCTATTCACCTGCCTTTCGCTACACGGACCGCAGCCGGACGAAGCAATTCCTGTCCTAAACGGTAACCGCTGAGCAATTCTTCTGCAACATGCCCGGGCGGGCAATGCTCATCTTCTATAAAGCCGACTCCCTCATGCTCAGCCGGGTTAAAGATTTGGCCCTTACATTCGATCAACTCCAACCCGTGCTGCTTGAGTATATCGAAAAACTGCTGGCGAACCATCACTAAACCCTGCTTGACAGAATCCTCCTGTACTTGTCCCATAGCCCTTTCCAGGTTATCCAAGGCAGGCAGGAGGTCTTTTATAACCTGTTTTTTGCCGCTTAAGGATATGCTATCCCTTTCCCTTTCCATTCTTTTTCGGTAGTTATCAAAATCCGCCAGTGTTCGCAAATGGCGGTTTTTTTCTTCTTCCAATTCATGCTGCAATTCCGCTGCTTGCAATTCTAACGGTTTTTCCGGACTTCTTTTCATTTAAGCCCTCCTCTCATTGTATTACTTGAGAGTAAAATTTATATTATGTAATTCACATTCATATTTCCAATATATTATAAAAAATAATTTATTTTAGTTTGCGGCCCGGCAAAGAGGCAAAGATAGATTACCTTTATCCCAGTGCCAGACCGTATTTTCATCTTAAACTACCTTGATGCAGCCTCATTAAGAAGCTGTTGAAATATGCCTTACTCCCATATTACCTAAAGCGATTATATTGCCTCAATATTATTTTTCTTCAAATTCCGCATCCACCACACCGCTGTCATTCCGGTGCCCGCCACCGCAGTTGCCGCCGCTGCAGCCACCTGCTTCACCCTGCTGTTGATAAGCTGCTTGTGATAAGGCATAGACAGCCTGCTGCAAATCACTCTGCAGGGCTCTAATACGGTCAACCGGTGCATTTTCTTTCAGTGCAGTCTTTAAATCGCTCAGCAATTCTTCTATACGTGCTTTCTCGTGTACCGGAACTTTATCTCCCAAATCTTTCAGCTGTCTGTCTGCCTGGTAGGCCAAAGTATCTGCCTCATTGCGCGCTTCTACTTCCTGCTTGCGTTTTTTATCTTCAACTGAGTTGGCCTCGGCTTCTCTCACCATACGGTCAATTTCCGACTGATCCAAGCTGGTGGAACCGCTGATGGTTATTGTTTGCTCTTTTCCGGTTCCGTTATCTTTAGCGCTGACTTTCAAAATACCGTTAGCATCAATATCAAAGGTTACCTCAATTTGCGGTATCCCCCTGGGAGCCATAGGAATTCCGTCAAGCTTGAACTGGCCGAGCGAGCGGTTGTCACGGGCCATTTCTCTCTCACCCTGCAGTACATGAATATCAACTGCCGGTTGATTGTCTTCCGCCGTGCTGAATACCTGGCTGCGTCTAACCGGGATAGTAGTATTTCGCTCTACAATTCTTGACATAACCCCGCCCAGAGTTTCCACTCCCAGGGACAGAGGAGTTACATCCAAAAGCAGTACATCTTTTACCTCACCGGCCAATACACCGCCCTGAATAGCCGCTCCCACTGCCACTACTTCATCCGGGTTTACCCCCTGATGCGGTTCTTTGCCACCTGTCAACTGGCGCACCATTTTCTGCACAGCCGGGATACGGGTAGAACCACCTACCAGAATTACTTCATCAATGTCTTTTTCCGTCAGTTTGGCATCAGACAGTGCTGCCATTACCGGGCCGCGGCAGCGTTCAACCAGATGGTGGGTAATATCATCAAATTTAGCTCTGGTTAATTTCATATCCAAGTGTCTGGGACCGGAAGCATCAGCCGTAATAAAAGGCAGGTTAATCTGAGTTTCCATAGTAGTGGAAAGCTCCATTTTGGCCTTCTCCGCCGCCTCGCTCAAACGCTGCAAAGCCTGCTTATCTTTTCTCAAATCGATCCCGTTATCCTTTTTAAACTCTTCTGCCATCCAGTCTACCAGCACTTTGTCAAAATTATCGCCACCCAGGTGAGTATCACCGTTGGTAGCTTTAACCTCAAACACACCATCACCCACGTCCAGTATGGATACGTCAAAAGTACCGCCACCCAGGTCAAAGACCAGGATAGTCTGGTTTGTTTTTTTATCCAGGCCATAAGCCAGGGCCGCGGCAGTAGGCTCGTTAATAATCCGCAATACATTTAAACCGGCAATCTTGCCCGCATCTTTGGTAGCCTGGCGCTGGGCATCATTAAAATATGCAGGTACAGTGATAACAGCATCAGTTACTTTTTCACCCAAATACTTGGCGGCATCATCTGCCAGTTTGCGTAAAACCATAGCGGATACTTCTTCAGGAGAGTACAATTTACCGCGAATATCAAATTTTACTGTATCATTGGCCCCTGCAACTGTTTTATAAGGCAGCAATTGTCTTTCCTCGGCCACTTCAGAAAAACGGCGACCGATAAAACGTTTTACAGAATATAAAGTATTCTCCGGGTTCAATACAGACTGCCGTCTGGCAACCTGCCCTACCAACCTTTCCCCGTCCTCTTTATATGCCACCACCGAGGGTGTAGTACGGGCTCCTTCCGCATTTACAATGACTGCCGGCTTACCGCCTTCCATAACCGCAACAACTGAATTAGTAGTACCCAAGTCAATACCTACAGTTTTAGCCATAATACAAACCCCCTTAGATTATATTAATTATTTTTTGTTAACAGTTTGACTTGCCGGAATCAATCTCTGACCATCTTTGACCTTAATATACATCAATTAAATTCCCCTGTCAATAATATAGTTTTAGTTTTTTCTTGAATTTTTAATAATATTAGAAAAGAATTCTGTTCAAGAAAGTCGTCTTAAATTTCCTTAAGTATAAAAAAAACATTGCATAATTTAAACATAAAACAGATAATATTGTAAGATACCACAGTTTTGAAAGGAGAAGCTATGATAAACGCAACAGCAGACAAATACTCCTGGGACTTAACCGCTATCTTCCCCTCTGACACAGCCTGGGAAGATGCCTTAAAGCAAATACAGGAGCTAACCTCCAAAGTCACCTCTATGCAGGGCAATCTAACCGTTTCGGCAGAAAACCTGTATGCCGCTCTGGCCGATATTGACCGGTTATCCATCAAACTGGAGCAGGCTTATAGTTACGCCAGGTTGGCTTTTGACACTTCCATGGGTGACAACACAGCCAAAACACGCTATGAGAGAATTGATGCTTTGTCTTCGGGAATAGACGCACAATTGTCTTTTGTTGAACCGGAACTGCTCCAATTAAATGAAGAAAGCTTCCTATCTTATAAAAAACAGCTGCCGGAACTGGAAATATACTCTTTTAAATTTGAAAAACTATTTGCTCTGAAAAAACATGTCCTCTCACCGGATATTGAACAAATTTTGACTAAAATGAACTCTCTGGGCCGCTCCTTTAAAAAAATATTTGACGATATAGCTGTCAATGATTTAGATTTTCCCGAAGTGGCAGGTTCCGACGGGCAAAAGTTTACCGCCGGCGAGGCTAATTATCTCAAGTGCATGACTTCTCAAGACAGGGTTTTGCGTGAGAATTATTTTAAGGGACTGCTCAATACTTACGCCTCACACAAAAATTCCATTACCTCCACTTATTATGGAGCAGTTAAAAACAGCATATTCACTGCCGGTATCAGAAACTTCAGCTCATCACTGGATATGGCCCTTTCCAGCAACTTCATACCGCCGGGAGTTTACGATAACTTAATCAGCACCGTGCGCAGCAATGTCGACAAGCTGCAGCGCTATATAGCTTTGCGTCAAAAAATCCTTGGTCTGCCGGAAATTCATTTTTACGACCTGTTTGTCCCGGTGGTCAAAGATATGAATAAAACCTACACTTTTGAAGAGGCCAGAGATATTGTGCTGGAGGCACTGGCTGTTCTGGGAGAGGATTATGTAGGAATACTGAAGCGGGCTTTTTCCGAGCGATGGATCGATGTCTACCCGGCTAAAGGCAAGAGATCAGGTGCTTACGCTATGGGAATTTACGGCACTCACCCTTTCTCCCTGTTAAACTTCTCCGGTACTGTAGAGGATATTTTCACCCTGGCCCATGAGTTAGGCCATGTAATGCACAGTTATTTCAGCAATGAAAACCAGCCTTACATAAATTCACATTATGTAATTTTTACGGCCGAAGTGGCCTCAACCGTAAACGAGACTCTGCTCTTAAACTTTTTATTAAAGAAATCAACCTCTGAGCAGGAAAAAGCCAACTTGTTGAGCATGCATCTGGACAGCATCCGCTCGACCCTTTATCGCCAGACATTTTTTGCGGATTTTGAAAAGCAGGTTCACGAAACCGTGGAAAAAAATCAGCCTCTAACCCCGGAGACACTGCAAACCGTCTATAAAGACTTATATAAACTGTATTATGGAGAGAATTTTGTCATTGATACGGAATTAACCTGTGAATGGCTGCGAATACCTCATTTTTACTCCCCCTTTTATGTCTACCAGTATGCAACAGGTATTTCAGCGGCTATAAGCATAGCAGCCGGCATCTTGAATAAAAACCGGTCATTTTTAACAGGCTATAAGAATTTTCTTAAATCCGGAGGTTCTAAACACCCAATAAACTTGCTGCAAGAGGCAGGTGTGGATATGTCAACACCACAGCCCATCCAAGATGCTTTAAATGATTTTGAAAACTCGGTAAAACAACTTTCGTCTATTTTAAAGTTATAGCCAGGCATAAACCAGACATTAATCTCTATCACTTTTACAATATATTTTATAATTCAAAAAAATCAAGGCAAGATAAAGAAATAAAAGAAATCGGAACCTATTGAGGAGGCACTGATGAAATCACTAGTCTTAGCGGAAAAACCTAGTGTCGCCAGGGAAATTGCCAGGATACTGAACTGTACTATAAAGGGTAAAGGATACCTTGAGGGCAACAAATATATTGTCACCTGGGCTCTGGGGCACCTGGTAACTCTGGCAGAACCGGAGGATTATGACGAGAAATACAAGACCTGGCGAACAGAAGACCTGCCCATGCTGCCTGCTGAAATGAAAACCGTGGTAATCAAGAAAACAGGTCCACAGTTTCATATAGTAAGCAAATTGATGAAACGTCCGGATGTCCGGGAATTGATTATTGCCACCGACGCCGGGCGGGAGGGAGAACTTGTGGCCAGATGGATCATGAAACAGGCCCGCTGCCAAAAACCTTTTAAACGCCTATGGATATCTTCGCTGACTGACGAAGCTATCAGAGAAGGCTTTACCAGGTTAAGACCAGGTACTGAGTATAATAACCTGTATGATTCAGCAATCTGCCGGGCCGAGGCTGACTGGTTAATCGGACTCAATGTAACCCGGGCCCTTACTGTTAAGTACAATGCCCAGCTGTCTGCCGGACGGGTACAGACCCCCACTCTGGCCATGCTGGTTAGCCGGGAAAAAGAGATAAAAAGGTTTGTGCCGACTGATTTCTGGACAGTCAAGGCTAATTTGGGCAAATTCCAGGCTGAATGGCGAGATAAGTCAGGAAAACATAACCGATTTTCTGATTGCCTGCAAGCAGAAACAATTGTTAATAAGGTAAAAGAAAAGTCCGGAGAAGTAATCGATCTTATAACTCAGGAAAAAAGTGAGCAACCTCCTCTGGCTTATGACTTGACCGAACTGCAAAGGGATGCCAATAAAAAGTTCGGCTACACAGCACAGAAAACTCTTGCAGGCCTGCAAATGCTGTATGAAAGACATAAGTTAGTAACTTATCCCAGAACCGACTCGCGCTATTTAACCTCTGATATGGTACCAACACTGATGCCCAGATTGAAAGCCGTATCGGGCGGTTATTTCGCAGAACTGGTTAAGCCATTGACCGCAAAACCCTTGCCGATAAACAAAAGACTGGTGGATAACAGCAAGGTTACCGACCACCACGCAATTATACCTACCACAGAAAGAGCCAACCTGGCGGCATTGACTGCCGAGGAAAAAAATATCTATGATTTAATAGTACGGCGTTTCATAGCTGTATTCTACCCGGCCTACAGCTATAAGCAAACAACTGTTATAGTGCTCATAGCAGGTGAACATTTTCATGCATCAGGTAAGGTAGTTACCAATCCAGGCTGGAAGGCTGTTTATAATAATGAATCAAGGGAGAAAGACACAGGCTATGACGACACTCCGGAACAGAATTTGCCGCCGCTTAAAAAAGGTGACAAAGTAAAGGTACTGTCCTGCAAGTCTGTTAAAGGACAAACCAAACCGCCGGCCCGCTATACAGAAGCCAGCTTACTTTCGGCTATGGAACACCCGGGTAAATTTATTGAGGACGAGATACTGAAAGAATCTGTGAAGGAAAGTGGACTGGGCACCCCCGCGACAAGGGCGGAAATAATAGAAAAGATTATCTCCTCTAATTATGTCGAACGGCGTGGAAAAGAGTTAATCCCCACAGCCAAAGGCATTCAATTAGTAGAACTCGTACCGCCTGAGCTAAAGCAGGCAGACTTAACTGCTAAATGGGAGCAGCAGCTGCATGATATAGCTATGGGTAAATCCAAACGCACAAAGTTCATTTCAGGCATCAGAGAGCACGCAGAGAAAATTGTAACTACCGTATTGAACAGTTCCAGCACTTTTAAACCGGATAATGTTACCGGCAACAAGTGTCCCAAATGTAGAAAGTTTCTGCTTTCAGTAAAAACTAAAAGAGGCAGCAACCTGGTCTGTCCTGACCGTAGCTGCGGACACAGGCAGGTAGAAAAAGAAACCAGCAACAGGCCCTGCCCCCAGTGTAAAAAGAGAAGGATGGAAATCAGAGAAGGCAAGGGCGGTAAGATTATTGTCTGCACTCACTGCCGGTACCAGGAAAAATATGTATTACAGCCTAAACGTGAAGCAAAGGTCAATATAAAGGCTTACAGTGACAGCGCGCCTCTGGTAACAAACCTGTCAATTCTGGCCAATTTTAAATTTAACGGGGCTAAAGAAAAAAGTGATTAGTCTGCAAACTCCGGAGTCTTCTGAATCCAAGGAAGATTCCGGCCTTCCCGCAGGTATTACTTTACCAATAAGATTTCTTCCTTAATAATATCAGTTATTTTTTTGGCTACCCTATTACCACGCTTTCCATATATCCTCGAAGAAAAAGAAGTAATTATATATATTAAA
Organism: Desulfofarcimen acetoxidans DSM 771; assembly: GCF_000024205.1. Classification (NCBI taxonomy): domain Bacteria; kingdom Bacillati; phylum Bacillota; class Clostridia; order Eubacteriales; family Peptococcaceae; genus Desulfofarcimen; species Desulfofarcimen acetoxidans. Next base: position 2,164,275 of record NC_013216.1, on the reverse strand, counting down.
TCCTCCAGTAATTCATCCTGGTTTTCAGACTTTTCATTCAATTCAATAAACTCTATCTTCACCTTATATGATAATAAAAACTCCCGTAAATAATTGTACCCCAAACCGGCCAACCGATCTTTATTTTCAGTTAATACAATGTCAACTTCCCCTTTTATGGCCTGCTTTAGCAATTTAGCAAGTTCTTCCCTGTTCTCTTTCAGACCCGAGCTTATTTCCGTATATACAGCTGCCACACGGTAATCCTTTTCAACCGCATAAGTAATTAATCTCTCTTTCTGTCGCTGCAAACTCCCGTTATCAGCATATTCCTGATTGGCAACCCTGGCGTAAACAGCACAGCGCAGCTGTGCACCGATAGTTTCGGGGGTACCTAAAAGTGCCAGAACCTGTGACTCCCTATAACGCCTGTGACCACCAGGGGTTCTTACGGAAGTTAACTGACCGGTATTATCCCATCTTCTGACGGTTTCCGGCCAAACATTTAATAACTTTGCCACCTGGTTTACTGTCAGTAATTTATCCACCTTGATCAACTCCTACATACATTTTAAAATATGTAGAAAAGAAGAGCAATACACATATTAACAAAATAATAAAATATCTGAGAATATTAGCATTTTTATCGGAAAATATTATATTAAATATTCGTACAAGCTTAAAAATAGAAATCTCAACATGATAAATTGTATTGCAATACCTCTGGTTATTGTATAATATTGTTTGGAGACAAGCTTACTATCATTGTCACCGGACTAAAATTCACTTCTGAAAGAGGTTAAGCTATGGCAAAGTCCAAAGAAGAACGCGTTCATGATGTTTTCGAAACAATATCCGAAAAATATGACTTTATGAACTCCGTGATCAGTTTTCAGCGCCATATTGCCTGGCGAAAAGATACGATGAAGAAGATGGAAGTTAAAAAAGGTTCGTCAGCTCTGGATGTATGCTGTGGTACGGCGGATTGGGCGATTGCCCTGGCTCTTGCAGTAGGCTCCACAGGAACTGTATATGGCCTGGATTTTAGTAAAAACATGCTCAAGATAGGTCAAGACAAAATAGCTGAAAGAGGATTGAAACAAATTAAGCTGGTTCACGGAAACGCTATGGATCTGCCTTTTGAGGATAACTCTTTTGATTATGTAACCATAGGCTTCGGCTTACGAAATGTGCCTGATTATCTGAAAACGCTGCAGGAAATGCGACGGGTAGCCAGGCCGGGCGGAAAGGTGGTCTGCCTGGAAACATCTCAGCCGGAGATCCCGATCTTTCGCCAGTTTTATTATGCTTATTTCCGCCATGTTATGCCACTTTTAGGTAAAATGATTGCTAAAAGCTATAGCCAGTATTCCTGGCTGCAGGAATCAGCCAGGGATTTTCCGGGCAGAAAAGAGCTGGCCGATATGTTCAGACAAGCAGGGCTGATCAATGTCATAGTAAAACCTTATACCCTTGGTGTTGCAGCTATGCACATGGGGTTTAAGCCTCAATAAGGCATCCAACTCAAAATAAGGAACCTTTCCCTGGCAAGAGAAAGGTTCCTTTTTAAGGGTTCACAAATGATTTTATCGCCGGCTGCTATGCATCCCTACACAACTCAGAAAAATCTTCCGACTAATCTGAACCATTGCAGAACACACAGTAACCTTTGCTTGACTGTTATGAATATCTTAGAAGCTCACAACAATCTCTCGACTGTTATAAACCTCAAAAACTCAAAAAAGTTTTATTCGAAACTCATAACAATCTTATCCTAACCGGTAAGTATCATTTACGACCATATAATAATCGTGCGAAAATTACCGATTTGCCCTCCGGCTAACTGACTTTACCAGTCAATATTACCTGCGGCCGGCTGTTGCTACAAATTTCTTTGTCATTGCAACGACCTCGGTTTTAATCAATGTGAACCCGTTGATCCTATTATGCTCCCTTATTATCTTTTTATAAGTATTAAATTATTCCATTATAACCGTTAACTGTCACGTTCTACATTAACCAGGATTTTATAACCGGTACTACTACCGGATCATAAAACAAATTTAAAAACAAAAAAATCAGGAGACCGACTAAGGCACCGACTAATGAACCGTTGACTCTAATCCATTGCAAATCATTTCCTGCCTTATCCTCAACAAACCTGTTCAGGTCTTCATTGGTCAAAGAACTAAGCGTTTCTCTGACTATATTACCAATCAATTTATGCTCCGATTCAATAATTTGGAATATTATTTTCTTAAAATATTTATTAAGCCGGTCTTTATTTTTAGAATCCTGTTTTAATCGCTGCCAGAATATATTAACTTGTCCGATCAGCCAGTTGACAAATGAAGAAATCTCACTATCAATTGGCTTCTGCTTATTTCCCGCTAAACCATCTTCTGTTCCATATAAAGGCTGGTTTACCTTTTTTATCGCTGAATTTATCAGTACTTCCAGTATGGAACCCAAATCCACACGTTCTATAATTGTTTTTTTCCAAATATTTAGGGTTTTAGACCAGGAAGGATTACGGTCAAATTTAGACGGAAGCTCGGAAAATATTGTCTTCAGCCTGAGTCGCAAAGGATGTCCCTCATTCTTTAAGTCCCGCAGCACTTCCAGTAATTCAAATTGCAAGGCTTCTGCCGCATCATCAAGATTTATCGTGTTGGTAATTTCAGCTATCTTCCCTAAAGCTCTGCTCAATAATGATTGAGTTCTCCTATCTTTTATTTCTTCCATAATCTCACGAATTCTATCTCTGGTACCGGGTTTCTCAGCAATCAAAATCATTTCATCAAGTATAAGATTCAGCCATTTCTCATCTTCCCCCTTTTCCGTCAACCATGTGCCCAGCCTTTTCAACAATGGTCCTATATCCAGCCTATCGGCATTTTCTTTAATCATACTTTCAATATACTGAGCTGTTTTGGCAATGTCGATCTTGTCGAAAATTTTTTGTATAAATTTAGCCGCTATTTCTATAAAGTATGGAGAACCCTGCTTCTCCGCCCAATCAATAAACATGTTGACCAAATGCAGCCTATTCAATCGATTTTTAATAGAAGCAGTGCTCAATAACTCCTCTTCAATCATACCTGCCAGAGAGTCAATAAGCTTTTCCCGGTTGGAAGGTATAATAGCAGTATGCCAGGGAAAACCGAGCGGTTTTCTAAATAAAGCGGTAACGGCAAACCAGTCCGCAATACCACCTACCAGCGCTGCTTGCATCACAAAAAATATAAGATTTACAATAAACAAATTACCTAAATAATACTTCAAAAAAGTCGCCGCAAGGAATATAGCAAAAGAAAGTGCCAGGATCCGGTTAGCAAATTTATTATACACCATTAATTTTCACGTCCTATGTCATCCAAAAGGTTAATAAAAATATTAATACGCCCGTTAAACCACCAACTACAGACCCGTTAATGCGTATCATCTGCAAATCATTACCCACCCTGTTTTCTATAAATTCTACCAGTAAATATCCTGAAAAGCGGTTCAAGCTTTCCTTGATAATTATTCCTATTTGTTTGTGCTGGCGATCAATCCAGTTATTCAGAGCTGACTTAACAACCTCATTGAGCCTGTCCTGCTTTACATAATCTTTTTTAAAGTTTTTAATTAATCTATCTATGTATCCGTCTGTCCAACTGTATAATTGCCAGGTTTTATCCTGCGCTGCCGCCGCTTCCTCCCGCAAAGCCCGTATAAAAGCAACCACAGCATTTTGTATATGCAAGTTTTGCTCAATCTGGTTTATTTTCCAGGCTTCCAGTTTATTAATTATTCTTGTATCCTGCTTAAGATTTAAAAGTATAGCCTGAATTCTGACTTTAATTTTATCGCGCCAAAATGAAGCAGGTTCTTTTATCTCTTTGAGAAATTTAAGCAGTTCCGCTTGAAGGTAGTCAGCAATAATCTCCGGAGGCAGACGCAGTATAAAACTTAATATTATTTCGTTAGCTACTTTTCTTCTCAACAAACCTTGCTCGTATAGTTTTCTGAAATTGCAATAAAGGTTTAAAATCATGATTTTCATTTGGCGGTGACCGCAAATTCTGATTAACTCGTCAAGAAAGTAATCAATAACTTTTTCATCATAGCCGTTTTTCAGGGACCATTCCACAACCTCCAGCAGCAAGGGGGACAATTTTATTTTTAAGGCATTTTCTTTCAATAAATCTTCTAAATATTTACCGGTATCCTCTGGATTAATATTAACCCAAATATCCCTTATAATTCTGTTTAGGATGACTTTAATATTTTTATTTCCCCCATATTCTGTAATATATCTTATTAACAGATCTGAAATATTGTAGCCGGCCAATCTCTTTTTAATGTTATCCCTGGTCAGCAGTTCGTTCTCAGCCATATCAATTAAAGTATTGAAAATTTTATCACGGTTTTTAGGGATTATTTCCGTTCGCCAGGGTATACCTAAAGGCTTGCGAAACAGCGCCGAAACAGCAAACCAGTCCGCTAACCCACCAATCATAGCAGCACCGAAAAGGCTTTCCAATAATCCTCCGGCAAAGCTTGAGCGGAAAGGGAAGCTGATTAAAAAACCAACAGTTACGACTGCTAAGGTGATACTCGCCTTATGATAATTGTTTTTGCTCAAGATATTCACTTCTTTTCCTTAGCTTTTAAGCTTTAGCAATATATTGCTAAAGCTTAAATTTTTTATTTCCATTGATCACAAGTGCTATGGCTGCCCGAAAGCTGCTTAAAGAGACTTTCTTGTCCCGGGTCTGAATCATTCTGTAATTCTTCTTTTAAAGAAGATATTCCTCCCGATTGAGCAATTTTATTAACAGGAAAATCGCCTTAAACAGCTTTCGGGCAGCCACAGATCCATCATAAGCATAACTTCCGGGCGCGCACAGAAAAGCACCTGAATATTTTTCCAGGTGCTTTTCCATCACATTCAATCTATTTTATACTGAACTCAACATTTACCACCGCGGTTATTTCCTTCTCCAAGGAAGACGTATCATTTATACCCATATCGGATACATCAGTTGAATTGGGCTGGGTAATTTGAAATACTCCCATTTTGGCGGAGCGCAGTATACCTATCCTACTGCCGGAATTATCGGCCAGTGATTCGGCTCTGTTTTTTGCATCCTTGGCTGCTTCCGCCAGCATGCTGACCTTTAATTCATTAAGCTTGGTATAAAAATACTGGGGTTGCTGGGACTCAAAATGAACTCCCTGATTAATCAGTTCTGTAGAAGAACGAGAAAGTTCTGTAATTTTTTCAACATTATTAGATTTTATTTCAATATACTGCATCAACCGGTAACCCTCTACCAGGTTTGATTGCATCCCGTTAGGGTTCATCTGATATAAGGGGAAGGTCTGAATAGCACTTATAATAATATCTTTTTCCTCAATACCGTTTGTTTTCAGATAACCGACCACTTTATTTAAACTTTCCTTGAGTTTACTGTATGCTTCAGGCAATTGGGCAGACTGTTCTGAAAAGTTTCCTCGCCATAATACCAAATCCGATCGAATTAATTTTTTAGCTGAACCAGTTACAGTAACAGTATTCTTGTCGCCGGAAAAGTCTTTAATACCACCTGCTATGATAAAAGAACAAAGCACCAAAGATACTGCCAAAATAATCACTGCATATAATATTTTTTTTTCACCTTCAGAAAAGTTCATCAAAACCTTCCTTTCAAACTCAAAGTTCTTCATTACCAGACCAGGGATTAGATATAAATTGCATTATGTTTTCCCGCTCACCTGCCTTTTTCAAAGGAACAATCCCTAAGAACCTTATCATGAGGGATTGCAACCTGAATATGGTTTTATTTATATGACGCTATCAATAATGAATTTGTTCCAGTCAAAGATAAATTTTTTTAAGTTTAGTTTAATAATCAAAAAATGCCCTGACATTAATTATTCACACAGGCGGGACATGCTTCCCCCCAGAAACGATCCCAAAAGGTGAGCTTTTGATAGTTTATTTCTTCTTCCGGTGCCGCACTTAATATTTTATGCAGACAATTCTCACATAATTTTTTCCCTGCACAATCAGCTAATTTTGCTGACAATCCCAGTTGCTTAAATTTTTCTTTCCTATCTTGAATAGATATGTTCTCCTCATCCACCGCGTTGTTGCTTACCACAATCAAACCGGCATTACCTTTAAACTCCGGATCATGAATAACGGAATGCCTTTTTCCAACTTGCTCCGCCAGCTTCCGGTACTTATTCTCAGCACTGTCGGAAACATCCCCGCTGATGATCAATTTATCCGCCCTGCTGTCCTGCAGTAACTGTTTTATTTCCGGGTAAAGACCCGGTTCCTCAACCTGATGCTTGGTCAATAACTTTAATACCCGCTCCCTATACTCACCCAGGTATTGTCTTTTCTCATCAATTTTAAGTTCAGGCGCTCCATTTAGCCCGACCAGCAAAGACTGTTCCAAATCACTCTTATTTGACCATTGTTTCATATACTGGCTTTGATTATCTTGCTCCACATATTCCCCTCCCGTAAAAGTTTATGTAAATAATTTTGCACTTTTTAATACTTATCATACGAGACAGTTATTACAGTAATAACAATCATTTGTCTATTTTTAATGTAACTTTATAGAAATATTATTAGCCTGATTTTTAGTTGAACTACTTTGGTAGAAAATTGAACTTTATATAGATCGAGAACTAGACAATAAATAAAAAAATTTTTTATTTTCAAAGTTTTCACTACACAGATAAAAATTCATGATATAATTACAATGATTGCTAGTATATAATTATTTTAAAGGAGGCTATGCAAATGAATTGGAAATGTGATAATTGTGGTTATACTTTTGAGTCTGAGCCAGACAAGCTGCCGGAAAAATGTCCTTCCTGTCAGCAAAAATGCACTTTTCTCAACATCACCTGCTATACGCCTGAATGCCAAATACCGCAAGGTTCTGGTATTGATCCCAGAATTGGCAAAAAGGACTAATTAACCTTTCCAAAGAGCACTCCTGAACAAATTTCATTAATACAAGCCCTGCTATGCAGGGCTTGTATTTTTTAGCCGAAACATTCCATCAATTTGCCACGTCAATTAGTCAGCATATAATAATGCCATAAAAAAACTATTAATCTTAATAACGACCCAATAACAACTCAAATCCGGCCAAAATAATGATATGGCATAAAAATAAAAAAGACAGCGCTTTAGTAATTGTTAACAGCTATATTTTGAAAAAATAATATAAAACTAGCTTTATCTATAGCTTTTAACTTACACTGCTGTTATTTTTCGAAATAAGGATGTGCTGCAATTTGACATCACATGGATCCCGTGCTATATGGATAGCTCTTTTGGCCAATACATCAATTTTTTTGACTAAAGCCGTGGCAGCTTGGATTGGCAATAGTGCAGCAATGTTTTCAGAAGCGCTGCACTCACTGTCAGACCTGGTCAACAGCATTTTTCTATTGATAGGAATGAAACTGGCTTCCCGCCCGCCAGACCAGCAGCACCCCTTCGGCTATGGCAAAGAAGTCTATTTCTGGTCCTTTATAGCTTCTGTATTCATGTTCGGAGTCACAAGTATGGGCTCAATAACCGGAGGCTATCACCAAATAGTCAGCCCGCACGAAATAGCTGCTGCCAGGCTGATGTTTTTTACTCTTTTTCTATCTGTTATTTTTGAATCCTTTTCCCTGCGCGAGGCTATGCGAGCAGTATTAAAAGATGTTGGTGCACAGGCAAAGGGTGTAAGAATATTCTCGACTGCTTTCCGAAATATTAACAATGTTGCCAATCCGGCTGTTAAATTTATTTTTTGGGAAGACCTGGCCGCATTAACCGGTTTAACTATAGCACTCCTTGCCGTTTTTATAAGTGATACGACCGGCAACCTTGTATATGATGGAATTGCTTCAATGATAATAGGAATTGTATTAGGCAGCTTGGCTATTATGCTGGCCTATGAAAACAGAGCTATGATTGTAGGAAGGGCAGCTCATCCCAATATAGTTAAGTGTATCGGGGATATTGCCATGCAAGTTCCCGGAATCATAGACATAAAAGAAATAAAAACCATGTATATAGGAGCTAATTCCCTGCTGATTAACATGACGGCAGAAACCAAACCTTCACTGGAAGTTGATCAGGCCGATGACATAGTCGCTGAGGTAGAAAGAAAAATTATCAGCAAAATGGCTATAGTCAAAGAGATGAGCATAGAGCTTCTGGCGGACGATAAAATAGCGGACTGGCAGAATACAAAAAGAAAAATGGATAGATATAATAGTTAAACTTCAACCTGTATCATTATTTGATACGGGTTTATTTTTGGGGATATTTTTATCCGTCCATGAGCAGGAATTCACAGAGGAAGGTAGAAGATATAAGCTTAGTTATGCATTTTTAAAATATAATCTAAAGGAGAAGTGGAAAATGACAAAAGCTAAGGATATGAACCAAGCGCAAATTGCCCATACCTTTTGCAGCTGGTGTAATTACCGCCTTTTCGTTGCCGGTTATGATTACTGGGGCTGCAAAATGGATGAAAAGAAAAAAGATGAAGAATGCTTATACAAACTGGCAATTCAGAAAGATGAAAAAAATCATTAATACTTCTTTAATAAATTAATTTTTTCATTTCTGCCATGATGCCAATAAAAAATGAAACCTTTTTACAAGGGCAGGGTTGATTAGAGCTAACCCTGTCCTTCTTATATAACAATAAGCTTCCAAAAAAACGGGACGTGTTTATTGAAAAATTTGAACTAGAGCATCAATATTTTCAATCACTCTGGCTCCCTGAGGCAAAGCAGCTGTAACAAATGGCTCCCACGGCACCCCCCTGACAGGTTCCATGATGGCAATAGCACCCCTGTCATCTTTGGTTCGGATCAACCTGCCGCAACCCTGTTTCAATTTAAGACCCATTTCAGGATAATCTACTGAGATCAACGGGTCTAGCCCCTTTTTCTTTACCTCCTGGCACCGGGCTTCGATTAGCGGATCCGGTTTTGGAAAAGGTAATTGCCAGATAACAAGAAGAGACAGTGCCGGACCGGGAACATCAATCCCTTCCCAAAACCCGGTACCAACAAGCACGGATGAAACCTCTTCACGAAATCTTTGTGCCAGGTAGCCACGTTCTCCCCTATCCTCCCACAAGAATTCAAAGGGCAGTGAAAACTCTTTAAGGCCTCTCCTAATTTTCCTGACTTCGGACATAGAGTTAACCAGCACCAGAGCCCGACCTCCGGAAAGCCGTAATAATTGCACCAGTTGCTGCAGGGCCGGGATAAACCTGATTTCATCTTCAACAGGCAAATGTTTCGGTAAGTAGATAAGCACCTGTTGTTCAAAGTTAAAAGAGCTTTCTATTGACGAACTGGAATAATCATCTACTCCCAGGGTACGGGCAAAATAGCCAAATTCTTTACCACTGCTCAAGGTTGCGGAAGAAAAGACCACGGGAAGTTTCCTGGTAAAGAGGTGCTTATTGAGCAACTCGCTTAGATGCCTGGGAACGACGCAAAAACTTCCGTCCGCCCGGTCAACCCAGACAATTGCATCTTCTCCTCCCTTGCGGAGAAACCTGTTCAGAGCCTCTGCCGCTCTCTCAACTATGGTCTCAAATGACTGAAGCTGATTCGATGGAAGGGAATGAAGGTGCAGTCCTGTTTCATTTTGCAACTCGGAGAGCAGCACATCCAGAGCACACCGTAATTTAAGTGCAGCTTCCAGCAGTTGATCATCCGCCTGCACAGCAAGCCGGTCTGCTGTCTCATCCCTGATTGTTGAGCCGCGCAGCTTTTTAAAGAAATCTGAGGCGGCCTTACTCATGGCAACGACAATCGAGAGTAGAGCAGTTCTGGCCCCCTGAATGCTTTCAAGACAGGAGAGCATGCTTACAATGTCTTCCTCAACAATCCGGTGACCTGCTTTCATGGCTGCCGGCGGAATTATTTTATGGCCTTCATCAAAGATCACTGCTGAGTATTCAGGCAGCAAAGGCAGCTTACCGTCAGCCATTCTTTCCTCTCTGCTCCAGAGATCGTCAAAGAAGACAGCGTGGTCACATATTATCAAATCACGGGCCGATCGGTAATGTTCCCTGGCTCTGACGAGCTTGCAATAACCCCTGCAAGTGCAGGACTCACAGTTCATGGTCTCATCCCAGGCTACCTGTTTCCATACCTTATCGGGCACATGCGGCATCTCAGAGCGCTCACCCAGTTTGGTCTGTTCCGCCCAGTGAAAAATTTTCTTGAAGTTTTCACTTGTGAGAGCAGTAAAAGAGTTCTGGTTGACTTTTTCGTCGCAGATATACTGGCGCGGGTCCTTGGCCATGCGTGCATTGATGTCTAAAGAAAGAAGGTTGGACAGTATCTCTATATCCCCTTTAGGCCCGGCCAGCTGTCCCTGTAAAGCTGTGGAAGCGCAGGCTATCACAACAGGTTTTCCTGTAAAACGGGCGTAGGGAAGCGCGCAAAGCAAATACGCAAAGGTTTTTCCCGTACCAAGCCCTGCTTCAGCAAAATGAACCTTTTGTTTACACACAGCATCTGCCAGCTGGTAAGCCGTGAAAATTTGTTCTTCACGTATTTCATAGCCATGTTCCGGCAAAACATCATAGAACACATCGCCGATCCAGCCGGCCAGCCTGGCCGGAAAATCTGCTTTGCCCCGGTATTTAAAAGGTAATTCTGATCTGACAAGAGCACACACAATTTTCCCCTCTTCCTCAATACCGCGCTATCCAACTGGCGTAAAGCAAATTGACTGTTTATAGTTTAATCTGCCGGCAAAAACCGTGAAAGCCTCTCATATAAATAATTCTCTGATTCCAGTATATCAAAGTTTACGTCTTTTAAACGTCTTTCTGCAAAAGGGCCAGCCTTTTAAAGGCCTTCAACTTATCTGAATGGCCAAGTTTAGCCCGCTTTAATGCCCCCTCCAGAACATTGATGGTATGGCGATAGATCCCCCTGTCTACCGGGAAGGGTATCCCGTCCTTGCCCCCGTGAGCAAAGGAATACCTGACCGGATCCCGGAAACTTAACTTTACCCCGTGTACCAGCTCAGCCACCATGGCCAACGCCCGAACAGAGGCAGGCCCCACTCCCGGCATAGACAGTAAAGTCTCAAAATCCTCAGGCTGGCGCTCATAAACTTTATAGAGTATGCTATTCATCCGTCCTGAATTTGGGATATGGTGTTCAGCCGGTAAATCCAGCGTAAGCATTGAATCCGGTTCCCCTTGAACCGGGTCAGCAACACTGTCAAAATCAAAGGCTAACTGCACCGGCCGGCCTGGAGGTACCGGTTTTTGCCGCATTTTTTTCAACACCTTGAGAACCAACTCCGGCTTTTCCCGGGCTAATTGGGCAGAAGCAGCACGGGCCTCCCCACTTTCAGCCGCCACCATATTCAGAACATGGCCTTTTTGTTCACAGGAAATACCTGAATGGGGGTCGCAGACAAAATCGGATAGCCCCTCACCCAGCCAGTGATAGCGCCTGGCATAACAGTTGAGCTCGTTCATACCCTGCTGAACAACAGCCCAGTTGCCGGCTGAATTAAAGACAAAAAAGTGATGATACAGCTGGTACCCGTCCTGCAAAGCAGCACTGTCAACCTTAGCTGCCATTTTACTGGCATAAACCAGGGACTGCAGGTTATTGGAAAGAGCATACTTCTCCCCGGCTGTGAGTATCTCCTGTGGCGTTTTGCGGGAAGTATTTCCCTTACCCCCGGCTAAAAAAAGACCCAGTTCTCCCTGGTAAGGCTTCAACCCTTCTTTTAAAGCACCGCAAACAGTAGTGGTCAACCCGGATGAATGCCAGTCAAAACCTAAAACACAGCCCATTGCCTGGAACCAGAAAGGGTCTGACAGGCGCACCAAAACCTCTCTTGAACCATAGTCCTCCACTACTGCCCGGATTATGGCTGAGCCCAGTTCCTTCATATGAGAAAATAACCAGGATGGGCATTTTCCCGGGTGCAGAGGCAGATTCGCCATTCCTGTACGCATATCAATCACCACCCGATATTCCCTATAATAATTTTTAAAGTTCGCCATGACGGAATAAATTCCTTTAGTGAAATTACTTGCCTACCTAAAAAACGCCCAGGACTAATTCCCGGGCGTTCACGATCATATGAATTTTACAATTCCTGAAAAGATATTAGCGCATTAATAAATCAATATACTCCCGTCTTCTTGCCACGCATTTATATGCAGGTCTTATAATTTTACCGGCATTAACAATCTCCTCTATGCGGTGCGCACTCCATCCGGTTATTCTGGAAATAGCAAAGATTGGAGTATACATTTCAGGTGGTATATTAAGCATCCTATATACAAAACCTGAATAAAAATCAATATTTGTACTGACACCTTTATATATTTTTCGTGATTCACCAATTACTTTTGGTGCGAGCTTCTCAACTTTCATATAAAGACTATATTCATCTTCCAGTCCGGTTTCCTCCGCCAATTGAGCAACATGTTCCTTTAATATGACAGCCCTGGGATCTGATATCGAGTAAACAGCATGTCCTATACCATAAATCAGTCCTGATTTATCAAAGGCTTGCTTATTTAAAACTTTTATCAGGTAGTTTTCAATTTCGTCTTCATCATACCAATCATTCACATTTCGTTTCATATCTTCAAACATTTGAACAACTTTAATATTTGCTCCCCCATGCCTTGGCCCCTTCAGTGATCCCAGTGCCGCAGCTATGGTAGAATATGTGTCTGTCCCCGAGGATGTTACGAGATGAGTTGCGAAAGTAGAATTGTTTCCACCACCATGCTCGGCATGAAGCACCAGTGCGAGATCAAGAAGCTTGGCCTCAAGTTTTGTAAATTTACTGTCCGGTCTAATCATATGCAAGATATTCTCAGCAGTGCTTAAATCCAGTCTTGGCGGGTGTATATAAAGGCTCTTATCCGAATGATAGTGGGATAAAGCCTGATAGGCATATACCGCCAGTGTGGGCAAACATGAAATGAGCTTAATACACTGTTTAAATACATTTTCAATTGAGGTATTGTCCGCCTCTTCATCAAAACTGTACAAAGCCAAAACACCTCTGGCCAAAGCATTCATGATATCTCTGCTGGGAGCTTTCAGAATCATATCCCGAACAAAGTTTTCAGGCAGCTTACGAAATGAACACATTAATTGTTCAAAATTATTGAGTTCTTTTTTGCCGGGCAAATTACCAAAAAGCAATAAATAGGCAGTTTCTTCGAAGCCATAGCGATCTTCTCTGAGAAAACCTTCCACAATATCATTTATATCAATACCTCTGTACAATAATCTTCCCGGAACCGGTATCATATCGTCTTCGTCAACGATATAGGCATGTACTTCACCGATTTCAGTCAAGCCAACAAGCACACCTCTACCGTCCAGATCCCGAAGCCCTCTCTTTACATGATATCTATCATACAACTCGGAATTAATCTTATTTGTCTTTTGAGCCAGCTTAATAAACTCATCCAACGCATTTCTTTCAAAAGTTTCATATTTTTGCATAAATTATACCCCACTCATAATTATTCCTAATTCATATTATATCATATAATCAGTTAAAAGAGAACCCGAAGAGGCTAAGATGCAACAGCTAAGCCCTGCTAATACAAAGCGGCCTGAACAAAAAACACACAGTTATTTTGTCTAAAATATCACAATAATCAGAATTTGACAATAGTTTTGGTAAATTTCACTAAAGAACAACAACCCCGCAGAATATGCGGGGGTTGCACAGCGAACACTTTATATCGTAAAATTCTGGCCGGCCAGGACCATGTCCAATAAATTCACCTGGCCGTCCTGGTTAATATCAAAGCTGCACCAACCGGGGGTACCGCTCTCGCCAATATGCTGGCCCACCAGAATCATGTCCAGCACATCCACGCTGCCGTCACTGTTCAGATCACAGTCGGTTTCATCTTCCATAAGCTGAGCAATTCTTGTTTCCGACTCGGTCAGCTTGGCCAGGTTGACAACCATTCCTTGCTGCGCTTCTGTAAGAGCGTTATAGGCTGTGCGGGCTGCTTCCACACTGACTTTGTCAGCCAGGGTGATGTTGTCGGAAGCAGGCAATGCCTCAATCATTTCTATTACCGCAGCAACGGGATCCGCAGCAGAATCGGCGACCGTAATCCGGCAAACACCGCTGTAACTATCGTCACCGGCTTTTACGGCGATAACGGCGGTACCTTTGGCCATACCCGTCACCACACCCTCTGCCACGGTGGCAACGGCAGGATTGCTGCTAACCCAAACTACTGTTTTCCCGCTCGGGATGCCATGAGTAAGGGTTAAAGTATCACCGGGTTTAATTATCCCCGACCCGGAAGACAAACCTGCATCTGCTCCCGGCAAGAGAACTGTTGCCGCGGCGGGTACTTTCCAACCGGCATCTACACTTGTGAAACCTGTGGTACGCAAATTCAGAACGGTAAGCGTGACAATATTGAAACAGCTGCTGCCTATGCTTGTCACACTGCTTGGAACGTCAAGATAGGTTAATCCGGCATTCTGAAAACAATTTTTACCAAGACTAGTTATGCTTTCCGGAAGCTCAATAGAGCTTAATCCTATGCAGCCGTAAAAACAACTGTTGCCTATGCTGGTTATACTGTCTGGGAGCACAACAGAGCTTAATCTGGTACAACCATAAAAACAACTGCTGTCCATGCTAATTATACTGTCTGGAAGCACAACGGAGCTTAATCCGGTACAACCATAAAAACAACTGTTGTCCATGCTGGTTATACTATCCGGAAGTTCAATGGAATTTAAACCAGTGCAGTCTTTAAAGAAACTGGCGGGCAAACTGGTCATTCCCTGAGGCAATTTTACTGTTTTAAGGTTTATGCAATTTTGCAGCAAAGATAATCCCAAAACACTCATTCCCGTAAGATCTATTTCTGTAATACTAGTGCATTCCTGAAAAACGCCGTTACCAAGGCTGTTAATGCTGTCTGGCAGCTCAATTTTCTTTATTCCGGTACAACCGCTAAAGAAATAATCAGGCAAACCGGTTATCCCCTGGGGAAGCTTTATTTTTGTTAGATCCGTAATACCGGTACAGCCTTGGAAGATATTTGGACTAAGAGTGGTTGTAGCTATCCCACTGAAGTCGGCCTCTGTTAAACCAGTACACCCTAAAAAAACACTGTTGCCAAGACTATTGACACTACTGGGTAATGTAATAGACGTAAGACCGGTACAAGCACTAAAACATGCCCGGCCAATAACGTTAACTCCCTCCGGTATATTTATTCCGGTAAGAGCTTTGCAACCGTAAAAACTGTTGTCCCCCAGGCTCGCCACCGTATCCGGCAAAACTATCCCCGTCAACTTGGAGCAGTCCTTAAAGGCATTTGCAGTTATTCCGTTAATACCTGTACAATTGCTGAAATTCAAACTTTTGGGCACTGTCCAATCAAAGATGCTTCCATTAACAACAGCGGAAGTAATAACGGTATTTCCACTCAGATTAATGGCAGAAACACTTTTTAAGTATTTCATCACAGCCATATCCTCATTGTTAATGCTTGCATTGGACAAGTCAATAGTACCCGTAATGGCAGCCAGCTCTGTCAGTGTCAAATTACCGCTGTAGCCACTTTCTTTACCCGCCGCGATAGCCAGCTTACTTTTGAAAGCGGAATTGTTAATGGCGACAAAACCATCCCCTTCAAAAACAACTTTCATGGTGACAGTAATAGTATAGGTTTTTGTAACCGTCCCATCCGGTGTGGTCACTTTCACCAGAATTGTATTGGCACCCAGCGCTAATGGAATAAAAGCTGAAGATACACCGTCCGTTAACATCTGGTTGTTGATTTTTATAGCCGAGCCCGCGTCTGCCGCCCTGACATTGACAGTGGTACCGGTAAGATGACACCCTGTTTCGGCAGTATAAAAAATAACTGACGGGTCAAAAGCTTCCTTCAAGGTAATGCCTGATAGGACTAATTCCTGTAATCTGGCATTATCCGTATCAGCAACCGTTACCCTGCAAATACCGCTGTAACTGTTGTCATCTGTTTTCGCGCAGATAATGGCGGTACCGGACTTAGTACCTGCCACCACCCCGTTTGAAACTGTGGCGATTCCCGTATCACTGCTGACCCACACTACATTTTTATCCTGCGGTATGCTGTGGGCGATAGTCACTGTCTCTTCTCCCAGCTTTATATTTGCCGACTCAGGCAATCCGGCATCTAATCCCGGAAAAAGTACCGCAGTTGTGCCTGGCACTTTCCAAGCGGCATTCACACTGGTAAAATTTGTTTTGCGCAAGTCCAGAATAGCAAGAGACGTACAATTATTAAAACAATTACTGGCTATTGCAATCCCATTATTTTGGAAAACAACATAATTTAATGCCGTACATTTATTGAAACAGTTGCTGCCAATTGAAATCACATGATCCGGAATGGCAGCACAGGTCAATTTCGCACATTCTGCGAAACAACCATTAGGAAGTGCTGTGATCCCGGAGGGAAGCACAGGTATTTCTTGAAACCCTGCGAGAGCGAAGCAATTGCCTCCCAGACCGGTGACGCTGTCCGGCAAATCAATTTGGATAAGGGCACTGCAACCAACAAAGGCAGAGTCCCCGATACTTGTAATTCCCTCAGGTAAGCCTATGTCAACAAGTCCCGTGCACATATAAAATGCATAATTATCTACCTTTTTCACCGTATTCGGCAACATTATCCCTGTAAGGTTGGAGCATTCCCGGAAATTTGTGCCGATGGAGGTAATACCTGTGCAGCCGCTGAAGTCCAGACTTTTTGGGGTTCTCCAGTCAAAGGTGTCTTTTTTAACCGTGGCAGAGGTAATGGCAGTGTTGCCGGATAGATTGATAGCGGAAACACCTTGCAGATATTTCATCACAGCCATGTCATCGTTGGTAATGCCTGCGTTGGACAGGTCTATGCTTCCCGTAACAGCGGCAAGCTCAACAAATGTCAGTTTACCTGTGTAGCCGCTTTCTTTCCCAGCGGCAACTGCCAGTTTTTCCTGGAGCACCGAGTTACCGACGGCTACATAGCCATCCCCTATAGAAACCGCTTTCATGGTGATGTTGACGGTATAATTTTTGATTACGGTTCCGTCTGCCGATGCTACTTTAATCTGAATTGTGTTGACACCCGCTTTTAAAGCAATAGCTCCTGAAGGAGTGCCGTCCTCCACAACCTCATTGTTTATTGTCAGGATTGAACCAGTATCTGCTGCCCTGGCAATAACGGTGGTGCTTCTGACGTCCCCCGCTATTTCGGCGGTATAAATATATTTTGTGGGGTCAAAAGTTTCATTTAATGTGATTCCGGATAAGGATAATTCCTGCAATACCACTCCGCCGCTATCCGTAACCGTCACCTGGCAGCAGCCGCTGTAGGTATTATCAGCGGTTGTCGCATAAATAAATGCGGTACCGGCTTGCACCCCTGTCACCACACCGTTTTCAACTGTGGCTACAGTATTGTCGCTGCTGCCCCAGATCACCGTTTTATCCGGAGGTATGATATGGTTAATGGCTAAAGTTTCCTCACCAAGCTTAACAGACCCGGTTAGAGGAGAAAATTGCGCATCTGTTCCCAAAAGCACAATGGCGGAAGTCGGAATTCCCCATTTAGTATCCACATTTGTAAAATTTGTTTGACGAAAATCAAGTATAGCAAGAGAGTCACCACTAAAACATCCATCACCAATACTTTGCAAACTGTTCGGCAATTTAAGATATCTTAACTTATAACAAAAGCTTAGGCTGTTTGCACCCAAAGTTGTCAGAGTATCCGGCAGGATAATGTCAGAAAGGGAATTACAGCCTCGGAAACAATCCTGGCCGATACTTTGCAAATTTTCCGGCAATTTGATACTTTCAAGATAAATAACGCCATAAAAAATTCCTTTGCCTAAAGCGGTCATACTATCCGGCAAAGCAATGTCCTTAAGGGCATAACAGCCTTCAAAACTTTCATCTCCAATACTTTGCAAGTTTTTCGATAATCTAATGCTGGCCAGTTTGGTGCAACCGATAAAGCTTTGTGCCCCTATGCTTGTCACCGTATCAGGAAGGCTAACGTATATTAATTCTTTACATGAACGAAAACATTTATCTCCGATACTTGCAGTACCCTCGGGCAGGATGATAGCCGTTAAATTGTTGCATTCTTCAAAAGCCTGCGCCGCTATTTCCGTAACACCGGTGCAGCCGCTGAAGTCCAGGCTTTTGGCCGTAGTCCAATCAAAAGTCACTTTTTTCACCGTTGCCGTCGTAATATCTGTGTTACCGGACAGGTTGACAGAGGAAACACCCTTTAAATACTGCATAACAGCCATGTCCCCATCGGTGATGCCTGCGTCGGATAAATTCACTGCACCGGTAATGGCTTCCAGATCCCTAACGGTCAAGTCTTTTTCGTAGCCGTCTTCCTTACCTGCAGTAAGGGCCAGCCTATTTTTGAGTACTGCATTGTTAATAACTACGGAACCATGTTGACCATCAGTATCCGGTTCTTTTACTTCAATGGTAATGTCAGATATCTTTGTTGTAAAATAGTTTTTTTGCTTCATCCACCAGGTAGGTCCGTATTTGACCCAGACATAGCCGCCTTTTATCGTATAAGTACCAGGTATTGTATTCTCCGGCACAACAAACCTGATTGTTTTTAGCTTTTCTAAGTCTCCAATGGCTTTAACATTTTCCGATTTAACAGTATCCAGTCCGGGAATGTCGGTAACAAAACTTGTGTAAGAGTCTAGCAAATCGACTATATTCGACTGGTCAATGGTAGTATGGTTTACAACCAGTGTCGCAATATCAAGATCTGGAACGGTAATATTCACTTCATCTCCGGGCCAGATTTCCTCCGTGTTTTCAACATTTACCGCCAACAATTGGGGTTGATATTCCGCATTTTCTTTAACCGTAAAACGAATATCCGGCAATGAAGAGAACCTGTGATCTGTCTGGCCGGCACCTGTGACCGGGGGTGCGTCACCGACCGGCGTTTCACTGTATAAACCGTTGCCAAACCAATTTTCATCAATATGACCGTCGGATAGCGTACAATCTCCGGCACCGGTTAATTCGATTTGAATGCCGTTGCTTGTGGCAATATCATACTGGGTAAACGTGCCTCAATTAAATCATTGACCGCGTCGGCACTGCTCTGGTCATTATTTGAGACAGCTACGGTTATTTTATAGGTGTTCTGACCGCATTTAACAGTGATTACTTGTTCATCTGCAACGGCAATTTCATCTGTACTGCGATAGGTTACGTCTCCCGACTGAATTGTTACCTTATTGTTTTTGTTTGCAGCGGTAGGAGTAACCATTATTTGTGTTGCTGCAGGCAGAGTTAATATATATTCTTTGGTTCCGGGCGCAAATACCGGG
Organism: Desulfofarcimen acetoxidans DSM 771; assembly: GCF_000024205.1. NCBI lineage: Bacteria > Bacillati > Bacillota > Clostridia > Eubacteriales > Peptococcaceae > Desulfofarcimen > Desulfofarcimen acetoxidans. The sequence continues at coordinate 2,144,859 of NC_013216.1, read as the reverse complement.
TTAAGGACTCCTTTATTAACGGAAAGGGCTTTTAAGGATGTATCCGGGTTGTTAAAGCCGGAGCCAAGGTCAGCCCCCAGATTGCATGTGTAGCAGAATTCTACCACATCGCCGTCCTTAACTGTAAAGGTATTGGCCCCCGCATTGATAAACCAATCATTTAGTGTGACCATCCAGCCACTCTGGCTGCCACTGTCAAACTCGGAAAGCTTGGCAACTTTTCTGCTTCCGTCGGCAGATGTAACAGGACCAATCCCACTTACATAATCTACCGCGCCATAAACCGTTATACTTTTTGTAGCCAGAGCCTTTTCCAAGGCCCCTCGCATAGTAAGCCCCTCGGTAATCTCGACTTCTGTCAACGGCAATATTTCACCAAAGGGTTCCCGGTAATCGGAAGAAATGTTTGCCAAATCTCCTGCCAGTCTTTGTACGTTATCCACTACCCGAACTTTAACTGTTCCCAGGTCCGGATTAACATCATTGAGTTCAACAGCCAGGCTTGCAGCCTGCTTTTCGGTGTCATTGGCAGGATAAACCAAGCTGCTCACAGTTTGGTCAGAGCTGTTTTGGGGCTCGGTGACACCGGCGGAGTCATTATCCTCCGCAATTTCATGGTTTTCCTCGCTTTTAGCGTCGGAATTCCCGTCTGTGCCGCCACCTGCATTCGTAGCGTCGTCATAAACAGATGCTGCAACTGCGGCTTTTTCTCCTCCACTATACGCCGGCTGATCGGGATTGACAGTTAATCCTGTCGCCAGAGCGGGATTAACTATGCTGAGCATCATGAGCAGGACTAATATTATGTTTATTATTTTTAATCCTCTTAGTTTTTTCATGGGCTGCTCCTTTCTTTAATTTTCACCACCATACCTTATAACGGTAAATACCTCTGCAAACTGTTAGCTGTCAGATAACACCTTTTTTCAAGACTGCTCTGCTTAATCCCCCCTTTCTTTAAATATTTGGCGTAACCTGCCATCCACCAAGAAAGCCGATTTAAGCAACTTTCTTGGCAACCATAGGCACCTGTACTCGTCGGAAATTATGATTTCCTAGAGCACAAAAAACCCCGACTTCCGCAGAAGCCGGGGTTTTAAACAATTTAATGCCGCCTGATACAGCCCGCAAATACCTGGCATACAGAGAGTAAACCCACTCCAGCACTTCACCTTTTCACGGAAGGTTTAATATATGCTGTTCCGCTCGGGCAGGTCTCCTGACTTATGGATCATTGCTCATCTCCCGCCTTCCCATCCTGATTAGGCACTCAATTTTTAAGCGCCGGAGCAGCACAGTGGCATTTTGGAAGCAGCTAACCATTCACAGTGGCCGAACCGTCCGGGATTTTCACCCGGTTCCCTTTTAAGCCTTGATAGAATCAAAGCACCTGAGCAGAAAATATTATTTTGCAACTATTTAATTAACATACCACTAAAAACAAAATTAGGCAATATCTTTGGTAAATAATGCCTAATTTTGCGCGTATTATGTCGTTTTTTATGTATATATAGACTATTTTCATGCTTATTGCATTCATTAATAGCCCATTTACGTAGGATATTGCACATATTTTTCTTTTTACAGTTTGATTTGAGTTACTTTAAAATCCCCGTCAAAAGGATTTGTGAACCAAAACGTTAGTATCTACAAACACTCTAGAGTCCATAGAGTTCCTCCCGCCGCCAACCTCGTTGTAACGAATAATTTTCCTCTTTCATTCTGCTTATAATAAATTGTTTTTCAGTCTCCCAGGCCGAAGTATCTTTATGAATTGCAAATTTGGTTTTTAGATGCTCATCAATAGCACACCGAATCAATTCTGCTTCCGTCAATCCTAATGCCTTGGCTTTATTTTTTAAAAGCACCTCTTGGTGAGATTTAATATATGTCTGCTTACGAATCATTTCCGCTCCCCCTCTGAATGTATAGGTTGTGCTTTTTACCGCAATCCTTATTGCGCACGTCTCCCGGATTGCCATCATCAGCAATAAATACGTTAAGGACAATACAACCCGCTTTCGTCATATAATACCCCCCTGCATATTTCAACGGATTTGACACCTGTTCCTGCTTGGAAAGTATATTTCCCCACTCGTCATAAGTATAACTTAAAACTTAAATACCGGATACCGCTATTTAATTGTCAACAACTATTTTATGCAAAATTTGATAACAGCCTGCAACGGTCACAGCGGAAATCAAACAATTGGTGAAGCGGTTCTTTGAGAAACCAATCATCAGTACATGATGGACATTTTCTTTTTTGCTCGGATTTCTTTCCACGCCTTATAGCCCGATACAAGTAGTAGTAAGTAGGAATCCCTGTTAATGAAGTAATATTATTGCAAATTTCAATACCTCTTTGTGATAAACTACTATCGAACCTGCTAATCTGATGGAGAGCAAAACGCTCTCCTGTAGCGGAGTTCATCTGAAGAGTATCACATGCTTGGTAATCACTTTGCCAAGTAAGGATATCAACGTATTCACCGTTAGAAGTAGGATGGAGTCGATAAAGTGGAATAATCCCAAAACAACATCCACAACGAAGGGGAGATTCAAGAGAGATATAGTGCGTATAGAGAATAAAGCTCTTTGATGCACCACAGCGACAGGCAGATGCAGCATAGGGCTCTTTTCCGGTTAATACCGAGGAATAGTTGAGTCCCACCTCGTCCAATTTGTGAATGGCATCCCGAACATAGTTATTAGCACATTTTTTATCTAAAGAATCAGTTGTAGGCAAAAGAAGATAGGCACGATAATTTTCATCCTTCCGTCCAACCGGAAACTCCCGGCCTAAAATCTGGCCATTCATTCGCAGAGCACCTAGCAGCACATCAATCGCTTCCTCAGCATTCTTAGTATCCTTACCTTGTTCAAGTTTAAAAATAAGTTCAGCCGTATACATAAAATCGTATTCACACTCCCATACAACAAATAGAAGATAAGTTTTTATATTATTATTTAAATCTTCTATCCCCCCATTTCCTTATTTTATTAAAGTCACTCCCTCTTGGATCATAATTTCCGGGACCAAATCTTTTATCGCAAAGTCTTTTGGCAAAACCTTTCCCGCTTTCGCCATCACAGTTTTTGCGAAAAACTTAAAAATATCATTAAAGTACCTGTCTAAAATTTTTCGTTCAAAAGCTACGTCTTAATCTTTTCCCTTTTTGTCACTCCAAGTATTATATCGTAATCTATATTTTCCAAAAACCTTTTTTCTCTGGTACTTTTTGAGTTTAACGTTAAAATATTAATCATGTCCCCTGCGGCAGGAGATTTCCGTCTTATCCTCTTTTCCGGATAAGAACTATAACTATAGATAAGGCTCTCTCCCAAGGACTGATAATCGCCGGAATCTCCCCACTGGTTAGCTATAGCAAGATGCATTTGTTCTGTTATTCTGGCTTCCCAGATGAACTTGCTCTTCTCATCACCCCAAAGAGAGGGAACACATAGCAGATCAGTACCCCACTTGGCCAGGCATTCAACACTTTCAGGAAAAATCAGATCATAACCGATTAAAATAGCCACTCTGCCAAAAGGGAGATCAAAAGTAGGGAAACCTTCTTTTCCCGCACAGGCCCATGTTTTATCCTGTGAGGTAAGATGCACCTTTCTGTATTTCCCCAGCATCCCCTCGGCTCCGATTAAAACAGCGGTATTAAAATAGTCCACTCCTTGCTTTTCCACTATCCCCAGCACTATGTAAACATTGTTCTCTCCGGCCTTCTCGGTGAACACCGCTGTACCGGCACCCGGAATCTCTTCGGCAAGTTCTTGTATCTTGCGAGCATCTGAAATAGCTCCTGTGGCAGCTAATTCAGGGAAAAGAATAAGGTTAAGCTCTATACCCTTTTGGGCGGCAACAGCTGTTGCCCGGTCAATCAATTCCAGCATCTTTTGTCTGTTCTCTTCCACCTTTTCAGCGACGGGGCGAAATTGCACAGTCGCCACACCAAATAATTTAGGCTCGGGCAGACTGAGAAGCGCCTCCGGGACCGGCTGGGAAAAAGTATCTAAAGATATTTTTCCATACAATTCGGGCTGTCTCTGGCCAAGAATGAAATCTGCTGACGAGATAAAGGTTCCCTTTACCAATGGCACTGTCCCATAAATAATGGTATCCTCTGCCGATTGCATTCTTGTTATTATCTTTCCCTTATTGTCAATAATGAAAGATTCGGCAAAAATATAGTTCATAGTCTTATCTTTTCCTGTCCGATTACAGACCAGTATATATATCCCATTTTCAACCGCCCGGGCACGCCAGATATCCTGCGGGTTATGGTGGTGAGGGGGCCAGTTGGCCAATATGAGCAGCAATCTGGCGCCTTTTAAAGCTGCAATCCTAGGCGGCTTATAGGAATAGGCATCGGCACAAATGATCACTCCCAACTTACCATACTCAGTTTCTGCCACCAGTATGGGAAGATTCCCTTTTCTGGCCCAAAGGTTTTCTTTAAAAGCCGGAAAAACCTTTCGGTACTTACCGATCACTTCACCATCAGGTCCAATCAGGGCTGCTGAATTATATAAACTACCTACTCCTGGATCCACTTCCGGCAGCCCGATACAAATATAACAATGATATTTCCGGGCAATGCTGCCAAAGCGCTCAGTAGTAGGACCTGGTATAACTTCTGTCAATGGAGCAATCTCAGAACTGCCGGCAAAGGAGTAGCCTGTTGCAGCCATTTCTGTATTTAAAATTATCCTGGCACCCTCACTGGCGGCCTTCTCATTCAAAATCATTAGTTTTTGGATATTGTTTTCTTTATTCTTCCATTCCAAAGCAGGATGGATTAAGGCAAATTTAACTTCCTGGTCTGCATTTTCTTCTTGGAATTTTCCCCCCATAAACACCCGTCCTTTCATTAACATATGTTTTAATTATAGAAAAACCATGAAGGACCGCCTTGTTCCAACAAGGTACAGACCTTCATGGTCAGATTTTCAATCAGCTTTTCTTAATAGTTGCAATTATCTCAAAAAAGAAACCCACATAGGAGCAATTACCAACTCCTATGTGGCAAAAGGTTAATTAACAAAAAAAGTAGACGGAAAATGGGGAGCTATACGAACCTCCTCCGGGAAAGCCTGAGAGGCTTCTGCCCGAGAGGTTTCTCATTTCATTGAGAACTGCCCTGGCAAAGCAGGAACTTACACTCTCTCATGAGCTACAGCACTGTGCTGCCACAGCCTTGGCCCGGTTCAGGGGCATCTACTAATCATAGTAGATAAGTTTACTTCCTAATAAAAAACCCCAACTTCTTCGTAAAGAAGCCGGGGTTTTTTAAAATGAAAACATTTTAAAAATTCAAATTAATGAACTAAAACAAAGCCCTGGCCTTTTCACGGAAGGCGGCACTTAGATTAACCAGGCAGGTCTCCTGACTTGTGGCTCACAGCGCATTTCCAGCCTTCCCAGATTCAAAAAACCCAGTGGCATTTGGAAAACCGCTCCCCACTTACAGTGGCCGGACCGTCCGGGACTTACACCCGGTTCCCTTTTCACCCCCGGCATGGCCGGGGCACCTGATTAACTACATTATTTAATTAGCTATATTATAACACTGTTTACAAACTTTGTCCATCATTATTTCTTAAATTTAAATAATTTTTCTAATCTGTTTCTTTTAGGCTGGCAAGCAGATTTTTAACTACGGTGCAAATCTCCGCCCGAGTCATATTTTGCTGCGGGCGGAAGGTGCCGTCAGGATATCCCTTAAGCAGGTTTTGCTCTACCGCCGTCACCACAAAGCCCCGTGCCCAGGAGGAAATGGCCGCATCATCGGTAAACTTGGTGGAATCACCCATCCTGGCTGCAGCCTCACTGTCTTTGCCCAAAGCTTTAATCAGAATGACTGATGCCTGTTCTCTGGTAACCGGATCGTTTGGTCCGAAGCTGCCATTCCCATAACCGCTGATAATACCGGCATGCACAACGGTTTCCACCGCTCCGGCGTACCAATCGGAGAGCGAAACATCTCCAAAGGAGGAAGCCACCGGCTTATAATCCGGCAGTTGCAGCGCCTTGTCCAAGACGGTGACAAATTCCGCTCTGCTCATCTCCCTGTCGGGCCGGAAGGTGCCGTCAGGATAGCCATTGATTAGGGCACTCTCACTTAACTGGGAGATAGCGTCATATGCCCAGTGGCTCCCGGCAACATCAGTAAAGCTCTTTGCATTGCCCGATATGACATTCGGTAACTTATCATCTCCAGAAGGTTGCTGGGACTCAGCAGCAGTGGTAAACCGCTTTATTTCACCCTGTTTCGTCCCTTTGGAGTTAACCGCATAGGCCTTAAAATAGTAAGTGGTCCCGCCTGACAGTCCGCTGAGACTTGTCTGGAAAGATCCGCTGTGGTTGTCTGTTCCCACCGTCACTCGTTTATCCGGATTGTTTTGATCAGTACCCCAAGCAAAACCGTATGAGCTGATAGCCGATCCGCCATTGGAGGTAATGCTGCCGTTCAGTATAACAGAGCTGTCTGTAATACCTGCCGCATCACCTGTCTGGACACCGGGAGTCACAATAGTGCTTCCGCCTCCTCCGCCGCCGCTTCCTCCACTGACCGGTTCGCCTGTTGTTCCTCCTTGTATGGCAACGCTGCCGCCGGTTATTTGTACCGGCACGGCCTGGCCTTCCTTATTACCGGCTTTGACATTGCTCAAAACGAGGTCGGATGTACCGGAAGCCTTGGCCTTAAAGGATACGGCAGCCAGGGCTCCCGCCTCGCTCACTTCACCGCCGGGGGTGGTGATGGCTCCGGCAACGTTTTTGAGCAACCCGGCGGTGTTATCAATGACGCCTGGCATGAAAAAGGAGGTGTTGCCGTTCTGGTTGAGCAATCCGCCCCCGGTTACCGTGTCAACCTGCAGCACCGCCGGATTATAGCTCAGATTGAACTGAGCGCCGGCTATCGCTGTGGCAGGTGAGATAAGCACATTCAGGGTAAAAGTATCGCCGGCGCTGACATTCTTTGTCGCCGGATCGATACTCACTGTGGTGGCGCTGCCGGTGGATTCCCCGGCTTTTACTTCTTGCGGGTTATAAAAGTTAAAGATAAATCCCGCCGCCAAGACCAAGATGAGCAAAAACCGCAGCGGGGTTTTATATATTGGCATGTTTAGATTATTCATACCGCCAGTGCCTCCTTAAGTCATGTCATGGGAAGGGACAGGCTGAGAATGCCTGTCCCTTCCGCTGCAATCAACGAATCAATTGGAAGGTTTCCTAACTCATGGATTATTACAAGCTTTCATTATTTCCCATTTCTTTTAGACTGTAAAGTGCTGGCCCACCAGGATCATGTCCAATACATCCACAATACCGTCCCGGTTAATGTCAAACTCACTCCAGCCAGGAGTGCCGCTCTCGCCGAAATGCTGGCCGGCCAGAATCATGTCCTGCACATTTACACTTCCGTCACTGTTCAAATCACAAATACCGGCGACGGCTTCTCCCACTGTCACGGTACAAACACCGCTGTAGCTGTCGTCACCGGCTTTGGCGGCAATAACGGCGCTGCCTTTAGCTACCGCTGTTACTACACCGCCGGCAACAGTGGCCACGGCGGGATTGCTGCTGCACCAGGCTATTGTTTTTTCCGGCGGAATGCCATGACTAATGGTCAAAGCGGCACCCGGTTCGATTTTGCCGGATCCGGGAGACAACTGCGCATCCGCCCCCGGCAAGAGGACAAAGGCAGCGGCAGGCACTTTCCAATTGCTGTTTACTGAGGTAAAGTTTGTAGCGCGCAAATTGAGAATGGCCAGTGTTCCCACACCGTTGAAGCAGTTGTTCCCCAGGCTTGTCACATTAGCGGAAACAGCAATATAGGTTAATTTCGTATTTTGAAAACAATTGTAACCAATACTGGTCAGGCTGTCCGGCAGATCAATTGAGCTTAACGCGGTGCAGCCGTTCAGGAAATTATCGGGCAGGCCGGTTATTCCCTGGGCCAGCTTTACTGTTTTAAGGTTCGGGCAATTCTGCAGCAAAGACGAACCTAATGTGTTTATAGCCGACAGATCCGCTTCTATAACACCGGTACCGCTAAAAGCACTGTTTCCCAGACTATTGATGCTCTCCGGCAGCTTGATAACGGTTATCCCAGTGCAGCCATAAAAGAAACTATCCGGCAAATGTTCAATACCGGGAGGTAATTTTATATTGCTCAGATCTGTAATTCCGGTACAAGCTTGAAACAAACTGCTGCTGAGAACATTTCCGTCTACAGCTGAAAGATCGGCTGATGTTAAGCCGATGCAGGAATTAAACGCTCCGTTTCCCAGGCTTTTTATGCCGGCCGGCAGTGTAATTGAAGACAAGCCGCCGCAGCCTCTGAAACAACCGCCCCCAATACTTGTAACTCCTTCGGGAATAACCATTGCGGTCAACCCCGAGCAGTTGTAAAAGCTGTTGTTGCCCAGGCTTGCCACCGTCTCCGGCAGGATGATGCCCGTCAAATTGGAACAGTCTTTAAAAGCATTCTGAACTATTTCCTTAATTCCTGTACAACCGCTGAAATCCAAGCTTTTCGGAACTGTCCAATCAAAGCTGCTAGCTTGTGCCGTGGCAGCGGTAATAGCACTGTTGCCGGACAGCTTGATTAAGGAAACGCCCTTCAGATATTTCATGACAGTCATATACTCATCGGTAACACCCGCATTGGACAAATCAATGCTGCCCGTAATTCCGGCCAAATCCGCAAATGTCAGATTTCCCGAATAACCGCTTTCCTTGCCCGCGGCCAGGGCCAATCTGTTCTTTAATTCCCGGTTGTCAATAGCTACAAAGCCATCCCCTTCATATACGGTTTTCACCGTGATACTGACGGTATAGGTTTTGGTCACCGTCCCGTCCGGCGTTGTCACTTTCACCCGAATGATATTATCTCCCAGTGATAAAGCAACAGGTTCCGAGGGAATTCCCTCCGCCGCGGGCAAATCATTAACCGTTATGCCTGAAACCGCTTCCGCGGCCAGGGCAGTTACGGCAGTTTCTTTCAGATGACACCCTGTTTCGGCGGTATAAAAATTTCTCGACGGGTTAAAAGCTTCGTTCAAAACAATACCGGATAAGGACAGCGACTGCAGCTTGGCATTATCCGTATCGACAATACTTACATGGCAAATCCCGCTGTAGCTGTTGTCGTCTGTTTTCGCACAGATGATCGCGTCGCCGGGCTCAACCCCTGTGACCACACCGTTTGCAACCACAGCCACACCGGTATCACTGCTTCCCCAGATTACAGTTTTATCCGGAGGAATGCTGTGAGAAATGGTCAGAGTTTCTTCACCCAGCTTTATGGTTGATGTCTCAGGCAACAGCCCGGCATCTGAGCCCGGAAGGAGACAAATTGTAGAGCTTGGAACTTTCCAGTTGGCATCCACACTGGAAAAGCTTGTTGCCCGCAAATCCAAAATGGCCAGGGCAGGGCACACATCGAAACAGGAAGCTCCTATTTGTGTCACATAACCCGAAACTTTAGCATAGGTCAGTTTGCTGCACCCGTAGAAACAGCGGCCCGGCAGGGCCGTAACCCCGGAAGGGAGCACCGGTATTTCTTTTAACCCTGTTTGAGATAAACAGTTAGCGTCCATTTTGGTTAAACTGTCCGGCAAACTAATATCAGTAAGCGAAACGCAACCATAAAAGGCATTGCTGCCGATACTGCCAACGCTCCGGGGGATACTCACGACAGTAAGTTTAATGCAATTTTCAAAAGCATAACTGGATATGCTTGTCAAAGTCTCCGGCATTGCTATCCCTGTCAGATTTGCACAATTCCGGAAGGCTTGGCTGTTCATGCCGGTAATACCGGTACAGCCGCTGAAATCCAAGCTTTTCGGCGTTTTCCAGTCGAAGTAGTCCTTCTTAAACGCGGATGAGGTGATGGCCGTGTTGCCGGACAGATTGATCACGGAAACCCCTGTCAGGTACTTCATTACAGCCATATCATCATTTGTAATGCCGGCGTTGGATAGGTCAACGGTTCCCGTAATGGCAGCCAGTTCCGCCAGTGTCAGCTTGCCTGTGTAGCCGCTTTCTTTCCCGGCAGCCACGGCCATTTTTTCCCGAAGCAGCGGATTGCCGAAAACAATACCGTCATCCACTACGGAAATCGCCGCCATAGTAATGGTAATGGTATAGGTTTTGACAATCATTCCGTCTGCCGATGTTACCTTTATTTCAATACTGTTATTGCCTACCTGCAAAGGAACCGGCTCCGAGGGGGTACCGTCCGCCACCTGCTTATTATTGACTGTCAGGACCAGTCCCTCAACTGCCGCCTTCACAGTTACGGCAGTACTGGTTATCTCCCCTGTTATTTTAGCGGTATAAGTATATTTTGCGGGATCAAAGTTCTCCTTTAGGGTGATACCTGATAGAGACAGCTCATCTAATTTGACGTTTTCCGCATCCGCAACTGTCACCTGACAATACCCGCTGTAGGTATTATCGTCGGCTCTTGCTCCAATGTAGGCCTTGCCGGGGTTTACACCCGACACCACACCGCCTGCAACAATGGCTACCGAAGTATTGCTGCTGCTCCACACCACGGCTTTATCCTGCGGAATATCGTGTGTAATAGTCAGCGTTGACCCGCCGGGCAATAGGACGCCTGCCAGGGGAGATAGCTGAGCGGCTTGCCCCAAAAGCACAATAGTGTAGCCCGGGCACTGCCAGTTGTTATCCACATTCGTAAACGTTGTTCCCCGCAAATCCAGTATAGCAAGGGAAGTACCGGCAAAACATCCGACACCCATTTTTTGTATGCCTTTCGGCAATTCGATGCCGGTAAGGCCCCGGCAAAAGGCAAGGCTGAAATCACCCAGGGTTGTCACCGAATCCGGCAGGGTGATATTCTCAAGAGCCCCACAATTCATAAAGCACTTCTCACCGATGCTTTGTAAATTCTTTGGCAATGTAATGCTGGCAAGTCCTCTGCAATCATAAAAAGTTTGCTGCTTCAAGGTTGTCACCGGATCCGGCAGAACGATGCCGGCAAGGGCCGTGCAGCCTTGAAAACTTTCTTCCCCGATGCTTTGCAGACTCTTTGATAAAACGATACCGGTCAGACCGGTACAACGACTAAAGCTATTGCTGCCCAAGGCAGTCACAGTATCCGGCAAGGTTATGGAAGTAAGAGCTTTACAGGAATAAAAAGCCCTGTCCCCGATACTTGCGATACCTTCCGGCAGGGTTATTGCCGTTAAATTGGCACACTCATAAAAAGCCGCCGTCGTTATTGCCGTAACACCGCCGCAACCGCTGAAATTCAGGCTTTTGGGCACAGTCCAATCAAAAGTGCTTTCCCTGACTGTGGCAGCGGTGATGCCGGTGTTCCCGGAAAGGTCGATAGAGGAAACACCTTTCAAATACTGCAGCAAAGACATATCCTGATCACTAATATCTGTATGGGACAGATCCACAGCTCCGGTAATGGCTTCCAGATCATTTCTGGTTAAATTTCCTGTATAACCGCTTCCCTTTCCTGCCGCCATTGCCAGTTTGTTTTTGAGTGCCGTATTGCTGATAACTATAGTCCCGTGTTCGGCACCCGGAACCCCTTCTTTTACTTCAATAGAAATATCCGGGATTTCCGTAATGAAATAATTTTTTTGTTTTGTCCACCAGGCGGGTCCGTATTTAACCCAGACATAGCCGCCTGTTAAATTATAAATACCCGGTCTGGTATCTTTAGGAACAATAAACTTGACTGTTTTTAGCTTCTCTAAATCCTCAATAATTTTTACACTTTCTGACTTTACCGTATTCAATCCGGGAATATTAGTGTTAAAGGCGGTGTAGGAATTAATTATTTCTTGAGTCATCCACTCCTCATCGGCCTTAGGATGGTTTGCGGCCAGTGTTTGGATATCCAGATCGGGAATATTAATTTTAACTTCATCACCCGGCCAGATACCCTCCGTATTTTCTAAATTAACCGTAAACAATTGAGGATTATATTCCGCATTTTCTTTCACGGTAAGACGAATGTCCGGAAGCACGGAAAACCTGTGGTCTGTCTGGCCGGCGCCTGTAACCGGGGGAGCGGTTCCCACCGGAGCTTCGCTATAGAGACCGTCACCAAACCAGTTTTCGTCTATATGACCGTCGGTTAACATAAATTCACCCGCTCCGGTCAATTCCATCCGGATACCGTTGGAAGTAGCAAGATCGTACTGGGAGAAGCTCCCGGAAACAATGGAATAGCGCGGCATTTTACAGGAGTGGGAAACACCCACGGCCGCCGGGTTATAAATCCGGGAAACCTTGGGAACCGGAGTTACCAGTCCCGAGTATGAAATTTGAATGATATCCCCTTCATACATATCCGCTGACCCAGTTCGAGTTAAATTTTCCATTTGTATTGCCATTTTTTTGGCCCGAATGTTAAAGACCTTTGTTGTTGTGCCACCGGCATTGCCGGCGGTAACGACAATGGGATTATAGCCGTCTTTTAACCTCACCGTAATTTTGCCCGCCTGTGCCGCATACTCCTGCCCGTATACACTGGCAGCAACCGAGGCATCAGAATCTGTGCTGACATTAAAAGTATAGTCCAGACTGTCTCCGATAAAATAAAGAATGTCGTATTTGGTTAAAGCTATGTCTGTTGTCAGTTCAGGCCCGGCGGCAGACAGTTTTTTCACATTCACGGCAACAACGGTATCCTGCCCCCTATACCCGGGATAGGTGACCTTTATTTGAGCTACACCTTCATTCAAGCCTTTGACATAATATCTTGTCCCTTTTTTGCTGCCATCTGAATTTTCTTTCTCCACGGCGACAACATCATCATAAACCGCTCCCGCCACCGACAGATTATTAACAGAAAAAATTAAATCATCTCTGTTAAAGGCCTGATCATCCAAACCAACTCTGGGGGTATCCAGCACGACGAGTTCTTTTCTTTCCCCTTTCTCCATTTCCAGGTTAAGGGCACTGAGCAAGAAATCATCGGGATAATTCTGTACCACACTGCCGCCGGTATTCTCAAGGGAGGCAATTTTGGCTTCCGCCGCCGTCAGTGCGTCCAGGTTATCCACCAAAGCTTTTTGTTCTTCCCTTAAAGAGTTATAAGCGGTTCGGGCGGCTGCCACCTGTTCCTTGTCCGCCAGAGTAATGGCATTAACGGCGGGCAGCGCGGTGATTAAAGCAATAACATGATCAGCCGCCGTTTTGTTATCTCCATCGATTTGGGCTATTTTGCTTTCTGCTTCTATCAGTACGGAATAATTGGCAACCAGCGCTTTTTGCGTATCTGTCAAATTTTCATAGGCCGTGCGTATCGCTTCTATCTGTTCTCTGTCCGACAGATCAATATCATCAACAGCCGGAAGCGCCCCTATTAAATCAATGACTGCATTGGCGTTGCTCTGGTCGTTATTTGAAATGACTACGGTTATTCTATAGATGTTTTTGCCGCAGGTAACGGATATCACCTGGTTATCGACCACGGCAATCTCGTCTGTACTGCGGTAGGTTGCATTGTTTGACTGAATGGTTACCTGATTATAACGGTTTGCAGCGGTAGGGGCAACCTTAATCTGTGTTTCAGCCGGCAGGGTCAATGTATATTCTTTGACCTGCGGCGCAAATACCGGGGTAAAAATTCCTTTGTCCGCCGAAAGTGCTTTTAAGGCAGTGTCGTTGTTGTTAAAATCGGCGCCCAAGTCGGCTCCCAGATCGCAGGTATAACACCATTCTATTATATCGCCGTCTTTAACCATAAAGGTATTGGCCCCGGCATTGATAAACCAATCGTTCAGGGTGACCATCCAGCCGCTCTTATTGCCGCTGCTAAACTCGGAAAGCTTGTCAACGGTTCTGCTGCCATCCTCGGAGATAACAGGACCTATTCCGCTCAGGTAACTCTCGGCCCCGTAAGCGGTTATGCCTTTGGCGGCCAGAGCCTTTTCCAGGGCACCCCGAATAGTAAGTCCTCCGGTAATTTTCACTTCAGTCCACGGCAGTATTTCGCCAAAGGGCTCCCGGTATGCGGGAGAAATATTTGGCATATCCCCCGCCAGTCTTTGCACATTATCCATTACCCGGACTTTAACTGTTCCCAAGTCCGGACTTACCTCATTGAGCACGATAGCCGGGCTTGCCGCCTGCTTTTCGGTATCATTGGCGGGATAAACCAAATTGCTCACAGTTTGGTCAGAGTTGTTTTGGGGCTCGGTGACACCGGCGGACTCATTATCCTCCGCAATTTCACGGTTGTCCTCGCTTTCAGCGGCGGAACTCCCGTCTGTGCCGCCGGCTGCATTCGTGCCGTCGTCATAGACAGACGCCGCAACTGCGGCATTTTCCCCGCCGCTGTACGCAGGCTGATCGGGATTGATAGTTAATCCTGCCGCCAGCGCGGGATTAACTATCGTAAACAGCATAAGCAAAACCAGTAGTATATTTATTATTTTCGATTTCTTCAATATTTTCAAAAACAACTCCTTTCCTTTAATTTCAGCCTCAGTACTTTGAGAATGGCAAAAATATCTTGCCTACTGTCAGTTGTAAGATAACACTTTTTTAGAATCTTCTGTTTAATCCCCCCTCTCTTTAAATGTTTGGTGTTATATCTATCAACCAACAAATAAAACCCCGGCTTCCGCAGAAGCCGGGGTTTTAAGCAATTTAATGCCGCCCGCCACAACCACTTAACAATATGGCACACGGGCATCGTAAACCCACTCCAGCATTTCACCTTTTCACGGAAGGTTTTAAGTATGCTGTTCTGCTCGGGCAGGTCTCCTGACTCATGGATCATTGCTCAGCTCCCGCCTTCCCATCCGCTTTGGCACTCAATTTTTAAGTGCCGGGGCAGGACAGTGGCGTTATGGAAGCAGCTAACCATTCACAGTGGCCGAACCGTCCGGGATTCTCACCCGGTTCCCTTTCAAGCTTTGATAACAAAGCACCTGAACAGAAATTATCAGTAAACTATTTAACTACTCTATTAATTCTTCATTAATTTATCATGAAACATAAAGTTTGACAATACTTTTGGTATATAACGTATTTTTACTTGTTTATTCTCCCCATATCGGTGTATATATAGCTTATTTTTATGCTTATTACATATTTTTGATTTATTATGGAGGTATTGGTTAAGCCAACACCGGGCGAAAACTTAATCCTTCCAGTGCTGTCCTATAAAGATCATATCCAATACATCGATCTCCCCATCTTTATTTATATCTTCACTGATCCAGCCGGCCGCTCCCCTTTCATTGAAATGCTGGCCCACCAGAATCATATCCTGCACATCCACCTTGCCGTCCTGGTTTACATCCCCGGCACCGGTCTCGCCGGTTACCGTTAAATCCACATCTTCCATTTTGGTCACATAGTATTCTTTTTCATGTGTCCACCAGGTGGGCCCGTATTTAACCCAGATATAGCCGCCCTTGAGCTTATAATCTCCGGACGGGGTATTTTCCGGAACGGTAAAGGTGATTGTCTTCAAGTTTTTCAATTGATCCGTGGTTTTAACGTTGACCGATTTCACCTGTTTAAGTCCGGGTATATCTGTGGCAAAAACGGTGTAGGAGTCCAACAGGTCCACAATTTCCCCACTGTTGGTGGTATGGTTCTTTTTAAGCATATCCGTGTCGATGCCGGGGATGGAGACAGTCACTTCATCACCCGCATGGATCGTACTCGCACCCACCATACCGGCGGACAGCACATCCTCAGGCGCATAATACGGATCTCTGATCACCGTCAGACGAATGTCCGGCAGGCTGGAAAAATTGTTTGCTATCTGATCCGCGTTGAGATTGGGCGGAGCCCCACCTATCGGTGTTTCGGCATAAAGCCCGCTGCCGAACCAGCTCAAATGGACATGCCCGCCGGTTAAAGCAATATCGCCGTATCCCGTCAGTTCAAAAGTCAGCGCTCCCGCCGCATACTGGCTTGAACTGGAGCCGACTAAATCATAACGGGGCATATCGGTATGGTATTCCAGGCGCGAAGAAGCCGGGTTATAAATTCTGGATACCTTTGGCACCGGCAGCATGACGCCGGTACAGCCGATGCTGACGGTGTCTCCCTGGTAAAATACGTTGCCACCCCTGGATTCATTGGTGATTTTTAAAGCAATCACTTTGGCCCTGATGCCATAGGCAATGGAGGTGGTCTGGCCGTCTTTGGCTGCGGTCACGATAATGGGATTGTACCTGTCCCGCAGCGGTACGGTGAATACGCCGCCGGCATTCGGTTCATACATTACGCCGTAGACCATGGCGGACACGCTGGCACCGTCTTCGCTCTCCGCTGTAAAGGTGAAGGGATAGCTTCCTTCTTCCTCGGTAAAATACATGGTGTCGTATTTGCTCACCTGTTCATCAATATCGGTGCTGAGAGCGGGGCTCCGGCTTCCGGAAGCTTGCACGCACACCGGTATAACGGGAATCTGACCGGAATAGCCCAGATATTTAACGGTAAAATACCCCACTCCATCGCTGAGACCTTTAACGTAATATTTGGTCAGATCCTGTCCATCTTTATTGACAACCCTCTTTTCTATCTCAAAAACGCCCTCTTGACCGGAGTATTCCAGGATTAAGTCGTCCAGGTTATATGCGCAATTATCACTCCCCACCCTGGGCGTGTCGAACATCACCATCTCTTCTTCCTCACCCACGCTGAGATTTAGAGCCATGGTGCTGAGCAGGAAATCCTTGCTGTAATCCTTGGGCACTCCTTCCACGGCCTGCTGCGCATCCAGCAATTCCGCCAGGGCAGCTTCCGCTCTTTCCATATATCCCAACCAGGAACTGCACAGTACCTTTTGGTCCTCTGTCAGCGCCTCGTATTGGGCCCGGGCATACTCAATAGCCGCCCGGTGTTCCAGGGTAACAACTTCATTCTTCATTGTATTGGGCAGCACCTTAATCAAATCAATGACTCTGTTTGCTTCTGCCCTGTTGACATCATAAATCGCCGTTATCCGCGCCTCCGCTGCCTCAAGTACGGCAAGCCCCGCAACACCGGTCTTTTCTCCAACCGTCAAATAGTTGTAACACCGTCGCACCTTCTCGATCTGAGCTTTATCGGCGTAAACGATATTTTCCAAACCCGGAATAGCCGCGATCATGGCATCAACCTGGGCAGGCGTGCGCTTGATTTCAATAGTATATGTGTATGTCTTCCCTGAATTGGTATCGGTATTGGGACTGTTATAGCGATCGTCAATTATAGCCTTGATAACCTGCCCGTCACTTACGGCAAAGGTGGCCGGCTTGTTTAATACGCTGACACCCTCCGACTGCAGCTCGACTACCAGGTAGCGGTCGATATCCTTGCCTGCATATCTTAACAATCGTTCAGCGGAAACAGTGATTTCTTCCGTTCCCGCGGGCACCATATAATATCCGGCGGAAGAAGAAACATCATAAGTTGTCCCGTCTATGGTGAAATTGACTGTAAGATAGCTGCCGGAACCCGGGTGGCAATGGATGTCGATGCCGCCGTCCACGGAATATTCCAGCTTCAGCACGTCTCCGTCCTCGACCGGGTAAGCCTGCGAAGTATCCCAGATGCACCAGTCGTTCTGGCTCATCACCCACTTGCTCCGGCTTCCGGCATCATTTTCGGACAGATGCGCCACCGTCCTGGTGTAATCATCTGAGGTTACCGGACCGATGCCTTTGATATAGGTGGGAGTGCCGGTAACCTGGTAGCCCCGTGACCTGAGCGCCGCTGCAACGGCCTGGCGCACTGTCATCCCGGGGGTGATGGACACTTCCACGTCCTCCAGCAGCACGCCGAAGGATTCCTGGTAATCACCCAAGCCGCTGAGTTGTTCAACCGTCGTCTCGCCGCCATGATAATTCCAGGTTGTCCATTTTCTATCAACAACATCCCGCACTGTTACGGTAACCTTACCCAGGCTGGAGGGAGGATTGGGAGCCGTGTTCAAATCCGCCAGTGCGGCGTCCACCTGGATCTGGCTGGCCTGCAGGTTCTGCAAAACCAGCAGCGCCTTGTCATAATAACCTTTATAGACCGGGTCGGCTAACATTGTCAGCCTGTCTTCACTGGCGTCGATGGCCGCCAATTTTTTAATCAGGGCACCCTTATCCGCCGTATCGATGAGCTTGTTGTCACCGAAGCCCAAATCCCCGCCGTAGCCGTAGAGAGTGAACTGCAGCCTGAAAACATCTCCGTCCTGCGGGATGTAATCCGACAGCCCGTAGTTGGGCAATATATTATTGACCGTGTACATCCAGCCGGATGTATGGTAGTAGTCGAATTCCCCCAGATAATTGGCGTTGGCTCTTGTGCCCACCGTGCCTTCGCCGGCGGTAATGGCATCAATTATATATGCCGGAATATCCGCTTGGGCGGACCCGTTGTCTTTGATGCTGGCCAGATAAAAGGCACTGTCAATGCTTCCGGTATTGGTATAATTGCCCATGCCCAGCAGCCTGGTAACAACGGCAGCGCCGTTTTCCCCGGCATTGATGGAAACTTGCACCGGCTTCCGGACAAAACCCTGCCCCAGGGTGAATTTTTCAATGGTAACGGTGACAGAGGAGGCCGGATTTTCCGACTCCAGCCGGGCGATTTTCGCCTCCGCCTCCTGCAGCTTACTCAAATTGTCCGCGGTAACCAAAGCTTTTTCCTGCTCGGTTAAGGCATCATAATCCGCCCTTATTTCCAAAACGGCTGCTTTATCGGTCAGGGTCAATGCTTCCACCGCCGGCAGGGCGGAAATCCTGTCGTTAACCGCGCCCCCTTTCAGGGTTTGTCTTTCCAAACCGGAGATAGCCTCCAGCACATCAGTCAGCTTCTGGAGCGCGGCAACATAAGTTTTAGCCTGATCATTAAGGGCATTATAGGCAGCTCGGGCCCCCAATGCCGCCGTCTTGTCCGCAATTTGCGCCTCCTGGGCAGACGGCAGTTCGTCGATCAGGCTGTCCACCGCCCGGGCCGCTTCTTGCGCCTCCAAATCGTAGATTTTAGCTTCCGCCGCCTGCAGCAACTCATAATTGCCCACTGCCACACGCTGTTCGGCGCTTAAAGCGTCATAGGCGTTTCTTGCGGCCTGTACGGCAGATTTATTGTCAAGCGTTAAATCATCCGGAGAAGGAAGCTGTTCAATCAATTGTTCAACTGATTTGAACCCCAGTCGGGCAATGGCATCCTCCGCCGCCAGCAATACATTATAATTGCTTACAGATGCCTGCTGTCCGGCAATTAAAGCGTCATAGGCGCTTCTTGCGGCCTGCACGTCTGCTTCATTTGCAAGCGTTAATTCATCCGCAGAAGGAAGCCGTTCAATTAATTGTTCCACATCCTTGATGTCCAGTTCAGCAATGACTTCCTCCGCCGCTATTAATGCCGTCAGATTGGTTATAAGCTCCCGGTACATTTCCGGCAGGTTATCGTAAGCCTGGCGAATGGACCGGATTTCTGCTTTGTCTTCCATAGTGACCGTTGACGGTAAAGCATCGATCCGGTTTATTATCCCTTCAACAATCGTATTTCCCTGGCCCAATAAGGTTGCTTCCGCCGCTGTCAATTTCTCATAAACAGCGCCGCTGACGGATTCCCGCTGCACAGCAGTCAGCCTATTGTAGGCGGCCCTCAGCGATTGCACCTGGGGGATGTCCCCGTAAGTGAGCCGGTCATTTTCAGGCAGTTGATTGATTAATACTTCAACAAAAGCTCCCAGAGTGGACGATTCGGCAAAGGACTTGACAGTCCAGCCGTACCATTTGCCATCCTCAGGATCGTCGTCAGCATATCCCAGGTAAGCGGCCACATAATCCTCCGGCACATATACGATCCTGTCCGCCGGCAGATCCAAAAAGGCACCTCCCAGACCTTCTGAATAATGAAAGGGAGCGGTTTCCAGGTACATTTCCCTAAAAGAAGTGTCTCCTTCAAACGCATACGGCGCAATATTGCCCAGCTTGGGGAACCACGCGCCGGCAAGGGAGCCGGATAAGACGAAACCGGTCATTCCGGACATGGATACCGCCTTGGGCATGTAAACATATTCCAGGGACAAGCATAACGAAAAGGCTGAATCGCTCACATCCTGCAGATTCGGAACCACCAGTGTATCCAGTGAACTACAGCATGTAAATGCATAATCTCCCATGCTGCGCAGGTTGTTTAATCTGACAGTTTTTAAATTGCCACAATAGCCAAATGCATTTTCTCCAATTGAAACAACAGAGGGAAGGTTCACGGTTCGTAATGCGGCGTGCATGATAAAAGCCTCGGCCGGCAATACCCCGTCGTTAATATTCACAGTATAAGACGCGGTCAGGGTTTCCAGATTGATCAGGCTGCTTTCAATATAGGCCAAATCATCCGCAGACACAGCCCCCCTCGTAACTTCAACGGAAGTTACTTCAGCCGGGCTGATTTCTGCCGCCTCGACAATGGCCTGTAAAGAATTTCCTCCCACAGCTTCGCCGCCATTGATCCGTGCGCTCAGTGCTTCTCCCGTCCGGAAACTCCAGCAAATATCGGTATCAGGGTCCATAGCTCCTCCCATGATACCTTTAAATGTTTCTCCCGTATCCTTAGCCCTTATGCAATCATTGTCAATGTATACGGTGTAGCTTTCTCCCGGCTTCAGTTCGCCGCCATACGGAGCACTGTCAGCTATATCGACGGTTACCTGTTCAGGATTCTCGGTACTGAACTTGAGCACGTTAGCTTCTCCCCCGTACCAGTCCCCATCCGATTCCTGAATTATAGCCACCTTGATGCCTAAATAGCCTGATGAATAATCAGGATTCGCCTCCACCGGCCGGTTGAAGGTCAGGGTCAGCGGCGCGTCGACCGCCACTCCCGTCGCACCGTTTGCCGGGCTCAACGATACCAGCTCCAGTGCCTCTGTGCCGCTCTCCTTCAGGACATTGGCAGCTATATTCTGTTCGTTATTGTTTTCACCTGTTTCACTTATAGCATCTGTGCTGTCGGTCTGCTCTTCATACGGCGTCTCTTGCTCAGCAATATGAAGGACCCCCGAAAACTCATCCTCATTTGCATTCCCGGTGTTGTAGACCCCAGCGGTCACGCTGGCCGGTTGTCCCGCAATCACTCCTTCAGACAGGTTAATGCCCGTAGCCGTCAGTTCCGGCTCCCCTTCTGAAGCAATTACCTGCACAGGCAGCAGAGACAACAGCATCACCAGCGCGAGAAGCAAAGATATGCCTTTTTTGACATTTCTCCCGCTCTGTCCGGTTAACAGTCTGCTCATTTCTATCTCCCCCGTTTTTCAATTGACGCTGGAGATGCCGCAAAGCCATCCCCCTGCTCTCATATGTTGGAGCAAGCAATGTTTAACGTTGATTTTTTCCAGCCCTATTCATGAATTACTCCCTTCTTTTTTTCTTAACTTTCCAATCAACAGTTTACAGTGACAAAATACATATTGACTGACTTGTTAACCACCCCCCTTTCCCCAAATAGGCAAAACTATCTGCATAAAACAAAACAGCCCCGGCTTCCGCAGAAACTGGGGCTGTTTTGTCATTTGCTTATAAGCTGTCTGTATCGGCTTTTTAGAGAAAACCTGATACACAGATATTGCAACTCACTCCTCCAGCACTTTGCCTTTTTCGCGGAAGGCCTATTGTACTGTTCTGCCCGGGCAGGTCTCCTGACTCATGGCTCATTGCCATCCCCCCGCCTTCCCATCCCTTCCGGCACTCTTTTAAGTGACAGAGTAGAACAGTGACATAATGGGGGACAGCTAACCATTCACAGTGGCCGGACCGTCCGGGATTTGCACCCGGTTCCCTTTTCAGCTTTGATAAAATCCAAAGCACCTGAGCAAAAATAAGTATGAAATTATTAATTAGCTTAGCATTTATCCTATAGTTTGACAATACTTTGCAAATTATGCCGGATTTATTGTTTATTTAATTATTTATTGTGTGTAAATATGCCAATTTAATGTTTATTTATTGCTAAGTTTTATAGCCTTTGGAGAAAAATTTTTCTGACAAAATTCATTTTTTGTTATAACTTGCTGAAAAAAATCGAAAACATCCCCAATCAGTCTTTTTTATTTACCCAGCACCAGATGCCGCAAAACTGTGCAGCCCTGTTCCAGGGTTACCACTCCGTCGACAAGATTGTTGAACAGCTTGCCGGTTTGGGCGAATAAAAGGTAGGGCCCGACAGCATTTCGTATTTGTCGTCCCTGCCAATAACCGTGCCCCGGCCACCAGCACAATATCCCGGGCGTACTCGGCGGCAAATCCACATCGTGGGTTACAACCACAACAGCCGTGCCTCGGGCCTACAGTTCTTACAGCAGGTTTCCCGGCTCGGCCTTCAGCCGGTAATAAAATAATTAGGCCGTTTTCCTTATCGTACAGTAAAGCGAAAATGGGGCCATGGAGATAATCCCCATGACCCCATTAGGTTGATAGACCGTGCAAAAACTTAATCTTTCCAGTGCTGTCCGATGAAGATCAAATCCGATACATCGATCTCCCCGTCTTTATTCGTATCCGCGCCGATCCAGCCGGCCGCTCCGCTTTCATTGAAATGCTGGCCCACCAGAATCATATCCATCACATTCACCTTGCCGTCCAGGTTTACATCCCCATCCCCGGTGTCCGCGGAGGAATCCTCCATGCTGATCTGCAAGGTTTTGCTGCTGTGGCCGTCTCCGTCTTTTACCAGCAGGTAGACATCTTTGGCGCTGCTATCCGCCAAATCCCCGATCACTATGGTATTGACCCCGGCCGCACAATCTGTTCCCGCTCCGGAGGTGTCAATGACGGGAGCGGCGGCCCCGCGGTCCACCACGTCGTAATAGGCTTGTCCTCCTTCATTGGAGGTAAAGGTGACCTTCCCTTTCCCGGCGGACAAGCGCGCCCCACTTCCGTCGGAAATAAAGGGAGCGGTGATCTGGGCGGCATAATCGGGATACTTGCTCAGATAGGTGTCCCGGGCGTTAACAAAACAGCTCCTGCCCGTATGCAATTCCACCAGGGCCCCCAGTGTCTGGTAGGTGGCCATGTCATTGCTGCCGCCGTTGAAGCCCACGGAGCCGTCATCCATCTGCAAGCTCAGAAGGGCGGTCATATAAGTGCCCCAATCTTCCTGCCAGGCATTGCTGCCCAGGTCTTCCGCCGTGGCGCCGAAGATGACCAAGGAATTGAGCATCACGGCCATGCTGTCGGGATTGACAGCGTAAGCCGTGGCAGGCAGAGGAGTATCAAAGGATCCCGGGCTGCTCACCCCGGGCCAGCTCATGGTTACGCCGCCGTTAGCGTATAAATGAGTGGATACCATTGCCGCCATTTTGCCGACGGCGTCTCTAATGCGATCCCCGTATTCCGGATCATCCTGCAGGAAATATAGGGGATAGCTCTGCATGGCCAGCCAGTCGCTGGAAGCGATCATACTGATATCGCTGCCCTCATCGACCGACATTTCCACGGTGGGCAGGATGGCCTTGATCCCGGCTTTTTTCAGGGCGTCGGTATAGCCTTCCGCCTCCGTGGCCCCGGCAATTTCCGCCCCCAGAAGGAAATAGGAGGTAGCCAGGATATCGGGTTTTATATCCAGCACACCGTCTTTCCCCAGCTTAAGGGTGCCGTCCGTGTTATAGGCGTGGCCGATCAGCTCCGCCACCAGATTCCGGCCGTTGAAATTCCGGGGGTCCGCCCCCACGGCGCAAAGGGCAGCCACATAACGGAAATCGTCTTTAGGCGAATTGAGCATACCGCTGGCGGCCCGGCTCTTTAAAGCCGTTTCCAGTCCATCCAAGTAGGTCTTGCCGTCGGCACCGGCCAGCAGGGGATCGGTGACGGCATAGCCGTAATTGGGAAAGATCCAGGCATCCCAGTCCGTACCGTCTCTATAATCGGAAAGTCCCATATAAATTCCATTTTTTATAAATTTTTTCGTTTGATACCAGGAGATCATTTTGTCCAGAGAAGCTTTGACATATTCCTTCACGCCCGGATAAACTGTAAAGGCTCTGTAGCTGTAGGAAGGATTGTCCGTGCCCAGCTGGATGGCAAGCCAGTAGCTGCCGGCGGGCAGATCCTGCACCAGAAAACCCAGATCCTTATAATCCTCGGCAGCGGCGCCGGGTACCGCGGCCACAGTGCTTTCCACCAGGGTGCCGGCAATAGCCGTATCCGGCGTGCCGTTTTCCGCGGCGGTCAGATAGAATTTCACCGGAGTCTCCGCGGCCACCGTATCGTTGAAGGCGGCCCCCACATTCAGCCAGAGCTTCGCCCCGGCATAGCTGCCCCAGTGGCTGGCATCCAGGGATTTTATATCCGGTTTGGAGACTGGGGTTCCGTTCACTGTCACGTAAACTTCATTGGAAATATATGTGCCGATTTTGGCGTAAAATTTAAGATAATACTTGGCGTATGCCTCGTCAAAGTACCCCAGGTTCAAAGAATCCCGGGCGGCGTCGATATTCAAATCGGTGCCGTTTTCCCCTTCCAGTTTCTCGTAAACTCTTGTCGAAAAGCTACTGTCACTATAATAGCCGTAATACCATTCCACCGGTTGGGCCGGATTCCCGGTGCCGTACACATTCAGAGATACGGTACTTCCCTCCGCCAGTTCCTGGGAAGCCGGCGTTACAAAGGGATTGGGGCCGTTTTCCTCCACGCAGTAAAATTTAAATGATTTACTTCCTGGTGATCCACTAGATGATTTATAACTAACAGATACTCCATATGGTTTCGACCGGGTGGCCGCGGTGGGCACCGTTACGGAAAATTCCGCCCCTGCATCGGGGGCAAATTCATTGCCGTCCTCATTTACATGAAGATACTTATAATTAACTTTTTTATTGGGGTCTGCCTTGATCGTGATCTGGTCCGTCTCCGCCGGCACCGTGATATAGTAAGGATTAACATCAGTACCCGCATTATCGCCATAGTACTCAATCGGAAGGGGTGTGTCGCTTCCAGGTACTGTGGCAATGGCATATAAACTCGGTGCCTGCGCGGCCACCGCAGTGCCGCCGGCCGCAAAAACAAACAACAAAGCGCAAAGGAGGGCAAAAAATAACCCCCTCCGGTGATTTCTAAACATCTGTTTTCCCCTGCCTTCTTAAAAATATCCTGCAAAGATAAGACACAAACCTCCTCCATCTCCCCTGTACCATAAAACAAGAGGGGAAAGGGACGGCTTTGGCAAGCCATCCCTTTCCGCACCTCTATCCTTTAGATAGGATCATAACTGGTTACGAAATCGGTGGTATTCTCGATCAGCCCATTGCCAAAGGTGGTGCGTTGTACTTCCACCTCATAGGTGCAACTGCCGACATTGAGACTGACATTGCCGGAAAAATCGGTGGTGCCGCTGGTCACAAGAGTCCAGCTTTCATTATAGGCTTTGACCGTCACACCCTGATTTTAAATTAAATTTTCTACCCGCATTTTCCCTCTCGGGGAACCAAACAGCCTGGATTCCTTAGATCATAGGCATCACCTCTCTAACGGTGGAAATCCACCTTTTTTTCTAAGCAGAATTGCACCCTGCAGCCAAAAGGGCTTGGCCCCGTATGGGTGGCGCCCCTCAGCCCCGGATGCAAACCGTAAAACTGAATGTGATTAACACGAGCCGGCTTACCGGTTTCCAATCATTTAACCAAGATTTACAGCTTCTGTTTTCCGTTGCTAAAATAAAAAAACCTCTACACGAATTGTAGAGGGAAGCAGGCAACCATATTTATACAGCATAAAATGGTAATCCATATACTAATCAGTTAATCCCCTCCCCATTCTCCGTGGGTATCTGGCGGCGACTATCAAACAAGCCGGTCTCCTGGCTCAGGGGTTAACATTGTCTTACGCCTTCCCGGATTATTAAATCCAGTGACATCTTGTAAGACTACTACCCTTTACAGTGGCGGGACCGCACCGGACTTACACCGGTTTCCCAATTAAGCTTTTCTTATAAGCACTTGTTTTGTTCCATATTATTTAATTACTTAACTTATATCATTTAGTTAACAATAATGTCAATAAAAATTTAGAGCAGCGCATGTTGCGTACCGTTTACCCCAGTATAAGGAAATAGCGGTACATCATGGTGGCCAAATCCACAATTAAGCCGGGCACCCTTGTATAGGCGCAGTGTTTCCCAAATCTTCATCATGGGTGTGGTAAAAATTTAAGGTATGATAATGATGGTGCCATGGAGACAATCTCCATGGCACCATTAGGTTGATATGCCGTGTGAAAACTTAATCTTTCCAGTGCTGTCCGATGAAGATCAAATCCGATACATCGATCTTCCCGTCTTTATTCGTATCCGCGCTGATCCAGCCGGCCGCTCCGCTTTCATTGAAATGCTGGCCCACCAGAATCATATCCATCACATTCACCTTGCCGTCCCGGTTTACATCCCCGTCTCCGGTTTCTGTTCCCTGCACGGTGACGGTTCTGGTTACCTGTGCTGCCGAGTTGCCGGCGGCGTCGCTGACATTATAGGTGATGGTGTAGGTTCCCGGCGTATTGACATCCACCGTGTCTCCGCCTACGGTGATCCGGTCCGTCAGGTCTTCGTCCACATTGTCTGTGGCCGTCGCTCCCGGATCGGTGAAGCTTTCCCCGAGATTTAAGGTGATTGCCGAGGCACCGTTTAAGGTGATCACCGGTGCTCCGGTGTCCGCGGAGGAATCCGCCATGCTGATCTGCAAGGTTTTGCTGCTGTGGCCGTCTCCGTCCTTTACCAGCAGGTAGACATCTTTGGCGCTGCTATCCACCAAATCCCCGATCACTATGGTATTGACCCCGGACACACAATCTGTTCCCGCTCCGGAGGTGTCGATGACGGGAGCGGCGGCCCCGCGGTCCACCACGGCGTAATAGGCTTGTCCTCCTTCATTGGAGGTAAAGGTGACCTTCCCTTCCCCGGCGGACAAGCGCGCCCCACTTCCGTCGGAAATAAAGGGAGCGGTGATCTGGGCGGCATAATCGGGATACTTGCTCAGATAGGTGTCCCGGGCGTTAACAAAGCAGCTCCTGCCCGTATGCAGTTCCACCAGGGCCCCCAGTGTCTGGTAGGTGGCCATGTCATTGCTGCCACCGTTGAAGCCCACGGAGCCGTCATCCATCTGCAAGCTCAGAAGGGCGGTCATATAAGTGCCCCAATCTTCCTGCCAGGCATTGCTGCCCAGGTCTTCCGCCGTGGCGCCGAAGAGGACCAGGGCATTGAGCATCACGGCCATGCTGTTAGGATTGACAGCGTAAGCCGTGGCAGGCAGAGGGGTATCAAAGGATCCCGGGCTGCTCACCCCGGGCCAGTTCATGGTTACGCCGCCGTTAGCGTATAAATGAGTGGATACCATTGCCGCCATTTTGCCGACGGCGTCTCTAATGCGATCCCCGTATTCCAGATCATCCTGCAGGAAATATAGGGGATAGCTCTGCATGGCCAGCCAGTCGCTGGAAGAGATCATACTGATATCACTGCGCTCATCGACAGACATTTCCACGGTGGGCAGAATGGCCTTGATCCCGGCTTTTTTCAGGGCGTCGGTATAGCCTTCCGCCTCCGTGGCCCCGGCAATTTCCGCCCCCAGGAGGAGATAGGAGACGGTCAGGATATCAATTTTTAGATCCAGCACGCCGTCTTTCCCCAACTTCAGGGTGCCGTCCGCGTTATAGGCGTGGCCGATCAGCTCCGCCACCAGATTCCGGCCGTTGAAATTCCGGGGGTCCGCCCCCACGGCACAAAGGGCAGCCACATAACGGAAATCGTCTTTGGGCGAATTGAGTGTACCGCCGGCGTCCCGGCTTTTTAAAGCCGCTTCCAGGCCGTCCAAATAGGTCTTGCCGTCGGCGCCAGCCAGCAGGGGATCGGTGACGGCATAGCCGTAATTGGGAAAGATCCAGGCATCCCAGTCCGTACCGTCTCTACGCTCGGAAAGGCCCACATAAATTCCATCTTTTACAAATATCTTCGTTTGATACCAGGAGATCATTTTGTCCAGAGAAGCTTTGACATATTCCTTCACGCCCGGATAAACTGTAAAGGCTCTGTAGCTGTAGGAAGGATTGTCCGTGCCCAGCTGGATGGCGAGCCAGTAGCTGCCGGCGGGCAGATCCTGCACCAGAAAACCCAGATCCTTATAATCCTCGGCAGCGGCGCCGGGTACCGCGGCCACAGTGCTTTCCACCAGGGTGCCGGCAATAGCCGTATCCGGCGTGCCGTTTTCCGCGGCGGTCAGATAGAATTTCACCGGAGTCTCCGCGGCCACCGTATCGTTAAAGGCGGCTCCCACATTCAGCCAGAGCTTCGCCCCGGCATAGCTACCCCAGTGACTGGCATCCAGGGATTTTATATCCGGTTTGGAGACCGGGGTTCCGTTCACTGTCACATAAACTTCATTGGAGATATATGTGCCGATTTTGGTGTAAAAGCGAAGAGAATACTGGCTGGTTTCCTCGTTAAAAGATCCCAGGTTCAAAGAATCCTGGACAGCGGTGATATTCAGGTCGGCGCCGGTTTCCCCTTCCAGTTTCTCGTAAATTCTTGTCGACGAGTTACTATCATAATAGCCGTAATACCATTCCACCGGTTGGGCCGGATTCCCGGTGCCGTACACATTCAGAGATACGGTGCTTCCCTCCGCCACTTCCTGGCGATCCGGTGTTACAAAGGGATTGGGACCGTTTTCCTCCACACAGTAGAAAAATATAGTATTACTAGTATCAGCACCGTTAGAGTTTTTAATAGCAGAGTTTATTCGATAAGGATTCTGCCGGGTGGCCGTGGCGGGCACCGTTACGGAAAATTCCGCCCCGGCATCAAGGGGATATTTATCTGCAGCCTTATAGGGCGGCTTATACACCCTTAAAGAGGTAAAAGTGTAATCTGTATTTAAATTTGGATCTTTCTTTATGGTAATCTGGGTCGTCCCCGCCGGCACCGTGATATAGCAAGGAGAAGCAGCAACACTACCCGCTATATCGCCATAGTACTTAACCGGAAGGGGTGTGTCGCTTCCCGGCAATGTGGCAATTACATACAAACCATTTACTTCCTCTACTTCCGTGGCTAACGCAGTGCCGCCGGTCGCAAAAACAAACAGCAAAGCACAAAAGAGGGCAAAAAATAGTCCCCTCTGGTGATATTTCAACATCTGTTTTCCTCCGCCTTCTTAGAAATATTCTGTAAAGAAAAGCCGCTAACCTCCTCCATTTCCCCTGTACTTTAAAACAAAAAGAGGGAGTGGGCGGTTTTTTGGCAAACCGCCCACTTCCGCACCCCTCTTCTTTAGATAGGATCGTAACCGGTTACGGTATCGGTGGTATTCTCGATCAGCCCATTGCCAAAGGTGGTGCGTACTACTTCCACCTTATAGGTATGACTTCCGAAACTGCCGACATTGAGATCGACATTGCCGGAAGAATCGGTGGTGCCACTGGTCACAAGAGTCCCGCTTTCATTATAGGCTTTGACCGTCACGCCCTGATAATTAGCAAAATTCGTCAGATTCCAGGTATAGGTCGGCGCCGGCCCGTAATATTGGCAGGAAGCCTTCACGTTAACCGTCAGGGTATTGCTGTCGTTATCGGTAATGCTGGCGATTTTGGCAAAATCGGCGCAACTGGTGGAACTGCTCGCATCGTCATGATAGATATTGATTACATCCCCGTCTGTCACATAAGCGGTGGCGATGGAAGCACCCAAGCCTGCACTTTCCAGAGGAAACTTGTTGTTGATCCGGAAGACCCAGCCGTCCCAGGCATATTGGCTAGTGGGACCATAGGTCACAATGCTATTTTCATCGGTAACGGAATAGAAATAACTGTCGCCGGAATCAATGGGATTTCCATCAGTACCGTTAAACGTATAGTTCCCCATATCTTGCACCGCCAGCAGCACGTCCCGAACAAAGAAGGACTGGGCGGTTTCACCGGCCGTCAATAGAACATTATTAATGGTTGTGTAAATGTAGCTGCCGCTGATGGTCCGGCTTTCCACTACCAAATCAACGTTAATCGTTTGATCTGTATAGATGGGCGCCGTGCCCTGGATATAGGAAGCGCTTGTCGAGGTTAAGTAATCCTGGGCAAAGGCCGGAACGGACATGGCTAAGACAAGCATTACAACCAAGCCCAGCAGCATCATTTTACTCATGATTTTACCTGATTTCATAGCAAAAACCTCCTTAAATTAAATTTAAATTTTCTGCCCGCATTTTTCCCTCTCGGGGAACCAAACAGCCGGGTTTCTTCAGATCATAGGCATCACCTCTCTAACGGTGGAAATCCACCCTTTTTTCTAAGCAGAATTGCACCCTGCAGCCAAAGGGGCTTGGAACGTGTGCGAGACACCCCCCTCACCCCCGGGATGCAAACCGTAAAACTGAATGTTAGCTACTGTTTTCAGCTACTGAAATAAAAAAACCTCTACACGAATTGTAGAGGGAAGCAGGCAACCACATTTATAAAGCATAAAATGGTAATCCATGCGCGAGTCAGTTAATCCCCTCCCCATTCTCCGTGGGTATCTGGCGGCGACTATCAAACAAGCTGGTCTCCTGGCTCAGGGGTCAACCTTGTCTTACGCCTTCCCGGATTATTAAACCCAGTGACATCTTGTAAGACTACTGCCCTTCACAGTGGCGGGACCGCACCGGACTTGCACCGGTTTCCCAATTAAGCTTCTCTTATAAGCACTTGTTTTGTTCCATATTATTTAATTGTTTAATTATTTAACATATATCCAGTGAATCTCCTCCGGATCAAGCCTGTGGACTTTCAGGAGCAATTTTCCATAAACTTATTAATTAGTTTAGCATTTATTATATGATTTTGCAATACTTTGCAAATAATGCCGGATTTATTGTTTATTTAATCATTTATT
The DNA here is from genome assembly GCF_000024205.1 of Desulfofarcimen acetoxidans DSM 771. Taxonomy (NCBI): domain Bacteria; kingdom Bacillati; phylum Bacillota; class Clostridia; order Eubacteriales; family Peptococcaceae; genus Desulfofarcimen; species Desulfofarcimen acetoxidans. Next base: position 2,113,991 of record NC_013216.1, on the reverse strand, counting down.
GTGTATAAACGTACTAATTTAATGTTTATTTATTTCTAAGTTTTATGATTTTGAGAAAAGTTTTTTCCGAAAACTTCATTTTTTTATTGTCGAAAAAAGGCAGCCGCTCCCGGGTCGGTGAAGCTGTCCCTGAGATTTAAGGTAATTGCGGCAGCCCCTCCAATAAAAAAAATCTCATTAGTAGTCTAATTTCTTCAAAATCAAAAGGTTTGTTTATATAGTGATGCACATCTAACTTTTTAGCCTGTTCAAATATTTCCTGGTTGCCATATGCTGTTATAAGCACAACAACAAACTCGCTATAAATATTCCTTAGTTCCTTAAGCGTTTCAAGCCCGCTCATGCCCGGCATTTTAATATCCAGTAAAATTACCCGGGGTCTAAAATTAGATGCTATTTTTAAGGCCTCTTGCCCCCCGGCAGCAACTGCTACACGATAACCGTCATCATTCAGTACTTCATATAGCAGCCGACGTATTCCGCACCGATCATCAACGATAAGAACATCATAATTCCTCATGGATACCCCCCCCAAAAATTCTCCGTAATTTTCTTTAAAGAAGGCCCTCCCAGTCAGTGCTTCTACAGGTAAGTCTCTATAATTGAAATTGTACTGCTTTTATAACGCGGAGCATACCTGCCGGTAAATACTGCTTCCATATTCTCAGGTTTGCTTTTTATGATATCCGGCACCTTTCCTGTCACAATTAACTAACACAAAGGGAAAGAAAAAAACACATGAAAAAACCCGGCTTCAACCACAAAGAGGCCAGGTTTTTTCATGTGTAAATATATTAATAAGTATTAATAGTCCTAGATAAAGCCCTGGCCTTTTCTCGGAAGGCAGCATTCAAATTAACCTGGCAGGTCTCCTGACTTATGGCTCAAAGCGTATTCCCAGCCTTCCCAGGCACAAAACCCAGTGGCATATGGAGGAACCGCTCCCCACTTACAGTGGCCGGACCGTCCGGGATTCACACCCAATTCCCGTTTCATCCCCGACATAACCGGGGAATCTGATCAATTACATATTAATATTGAGTTAAAGTTGTATTAACACTGTTTGATGAATTTGTCCATCATTATTTTGTGATTACTTCCCTTTTCCCATAATAAAGAAGCCGGGGAGTTTTAAAACGCAACATTTTAAAACTCCCACTGATGCTTGAAAAACGACGCTCATCGCTTACAGTGGCCGAATCCTTTATATTGTAAAGTTCTGTCCAATCAAAACCATATCCAATAAATCCACATGGCCATCCTGATTAAGGTCAAGGCTGCACCAGCCAGGATCGCCGCTCTCGCCGATATGCTGGCCCACCAGAATCATGTCCAGCACATCCACGCTGCCGTCGCTGTTCAGATCACAGTCGGTTTCGCCTCCCGCGGACGGAGGATCTACATCTTCCGCTTCCAGCCAACGGTTGGGGTAGAGCGGTGTGTTGCCTTCAAAGCTGGTTTCCAATCTGTAATCATCTGTATAGTGCCAAACGATGGAATCTCCGTTTGTTACATAGCAGTATTTAAGGCCGACATTGGGGTGGTCACCGTTAACTGTGTACATCCAGCCGGAATTCGGCCCGTTATCAAACTCACGCAGCAAATAGCCGCCATAACCGGCTGGCGCATAGATACCGGACACATAGTTATTTTCCGCGCCGGTTTGCTCCAGACCCGCTTCTTCCAATGCTCTCATAAATACCTGGTAAACTGTGACGCTGCTTCCGCTGAAGCTATAGTTTTTGGTCTTGATCCAATTCAGATATTGGCTGTGGTCGTCACACCCGCCGCCATGCAGGGAGTCACCGATCAAACGGAATTTAACGGTGGTGCCACTGCCGCCTGAAGCTGTTTTATTCACCCGGATAATCGCCTGGTTGTATACCAGCGTGTTATTGCCGTCTTCATTTTCTTTTACCGCGGTAACTATATATTGACCGGGAGTGTCTATAAGCGAGCCGGGCAGAGTTACACTTCCGCCGGCACCGGTACTCAGACCGGTGTTCTGGCTGTTAACTAAAATCTTCGCGCCGCTGATACCTGCTACGCCGCCGCCGTCGTTTTTCACGTCAGCGCCCACAAGAGTCAGTTCCGCGTCTTCGCCTTGCGTAACGGTTACATTGGTTTCCTCAAACCAGGCGTTCTGCATACCTGCAAAATTTGCATTGTAATAATATACTATACGGTCGCCGTTTTTAACGAGAGTTGAGGCCAGCTTGTCACCGGAAAGCTCTTTACCCGCAACTTCGCATACCCAGCCCGCGCCCTCCGCCGTATTGCCATTGATAGCAATGTCGGGGGTGAGATTTCCTCTGGCGCAGGTGAAGGGTATTTTGGTGTTGCCCTGGTTGAATGCGTCGATCAGCGCGTGAAGGACGGTATAACCTCCGTTATTGTACTCAACATAGCCTGCCGAAGCCAGGTCGGTGGCTTCACCGGCTTTATAGCTAACCTCTTGTTTGTCCCGCAGGACGCTGTTCAGGGATACCGCGCTGACGGTAACCTTACCGTCGGACTGTTGGTGCTCTGTTAAAGCCGGCAGTGTAATGCCGGTAGTGCTTTCCGTTACATCAAAGGTACCGGTTGCCGTCAGGTATCCGTTCCGGCCGTAGTAGTAAATATACCCCTGGCCTACCGGCAGGTAATAGCTGCCGTCTTCGTTGGCAGTCATCGTTTTGCCGCCGGCGCTTTTGATTACCAGCCGGCCGCCTTCCGCCCCTTCAAATGTCACCTTGTTGGGCGCTTTTTCACGGGTTACCAGCAGGGTGTACTGCACGGGAGTTTCATTGCTGTAAACTGAACCGGCAACCGTAATGGTGTTCTCCCCTTCATTTAAGGAGATTTCCTGGGAAATCCCGCTGCCGCCCAACGCTTCACCGTTCACTGTCACGGCGGTGGTTACCTCGCCTTCCGTTAATGGACTGGCGGTGATGATGATTTTGTCCGTGCTGTAAGGAACCGTGGCTGTAAACTCATGCCTGGTGGACAGGAAGCCGTAGCCCAGGTCCTCCTCCGCGACAGCCCGCAGCTTGCCGTGCTGGAAGTTCATATCCTGCGTGCCGTTAACCGGATTTATTTTTATGCCTGTGATGTAGGGATACTTGCCTATGCCTTCGTCAAACACCAGCCGGAAGGTGTAGGTAATGGGATAGCCCTTTTCCGGATCCAGCGGCGTTAAGGTCAGTTCACCATAACCGACGTCGGGACCGGTAACGGCACCGATTAAAATCCCCGATGCTATGCCGTTGTCGCGTATAGGCATATTTGTCTCCGTAACATTGCCTGGATTAGACTGGAACCAACAGCGCGCTTTCACACTGACATCATTATTTTTAGGGTATATATACACACTAAGATTATTATTTGAAATATCAATTCCCGTGATATTAAGCTGGGAACTGTTTATTCCTTCAAGTGGAGCATAATTAGGCCCGTAATAATTGTAAAATAGCTCCTTCAGAGCGGCGTATTCCAATTTTGCCTGTTCAGAGGCAAATTCGTTGTCCTGCACTTCAAATGTAATGTCCGGCAGGGTGCTGAACAAAGGATTGTTTTCCCCTTCGGAAGCGTTGAAATTGGGCATCACTCCCGAGGGTGATATGTTGCGGTGCGCGTTAAGCGCGCTGCCCAGATGTCCGCAATGTATCCGGCCCTTATGGAGTAAAAATTCTCCCGGTTCGGACAACAATACACTGACCGTATTATACGAAGTGATATCGTATTGTGTGGGAGGACCCAGGCACAACCGCCCGTCCTGTGTCTCATACTGCACATATTGCGTGTATGGATAGCCGGGATTGTATATGCCCGCAATTTTCTGGATGGGGATCTCCAGTCCTTCAAAGCTGACCGACGCGGTTTCACCCAAATTGAAGGGTTCGCCTGGTTTCCAGTCCGGATTGCTTTTATTGACAATGTTGACCTGCAGGCCTTTGGCGTTCACCACATGGTACCGCACCGAATCTCCCGCGCTGACTTCGATAATGCTGCGGCCCTCTTTCAGGTTTACCGTAAAGCTCCCGTCCGGATTTGCCGCGCAGCTTGTCCACCCTTCGCCCCACCCGGTGTTATGCAGCGGGTCATGCACGCGTACCGATATGGTTCCGCTGTCCGCCGTGGGCTTGAAGGTGTAAGGCGCGGAATCGCTTTTATTTTTATCGAAATAAACGGTGTCATATTCTCTCTGATCAATATTGGTTTTGATGTTGGCTGCATTCCCAGAGTCCGCATCATCCACCACATTTACCACCACTATACCCGTGTTAATGGGGTCGATGGCGTTGAAATAATATTTTATCCCACTGGGAGGAGAGTAGCTTCCGGAAATGACATTACCCGGTGATTCAAGCCAGCCCAAGGCATCATAGGATATTTTTATAATACTGATACCTGTCTGCTTCCCGGTTACTTTAAGCAACTCTCTGCCTGGCTTGCCTGTCCACTGCTCGGACACCGAACCGCCCATCACCTCAACATGGTAGTCCGGCTCAACAAAATAATTATCTACCACACCGAGCTGCGCCTGCCAGACGCGTATGGGAAACAGGTCAAAGCTTTCCCCTTTTTTTAACACCACATACTTGCTGTCGTCCAGATTCATGTACAGGTTATCATCAATAAACCCGTTATCTACGCGGTGGCTATTGTCCAGCACGGCAAGGTCCAGGGTTATTGTCAAATCCGTGCCTCCCGGGTTCACGGTGAAACACTGGCACTGCTTCAGCCATTCGCCGCCGCCCGCCTCGTAATGAATACCATCCGCGCCGGAGGGAATATTAAATTTATAGATGTCATATTTTTCATCACCGGTGGTACCCATATAAGTCGGAGTATACTCGGTAAAAGGAATGAAGTGTGCTTTGCCTTTGCGAAAGACCCGCAGGTCGGCGCCTTTTGTAACCTGGAATGTAGTCTCAATACTCCTGGTTATTGCAACCCTTTCTGTTTTCTTTGATCCTAATACTACAGCATTGAGCCTTGACCAAGAAAAACTGCCGTCTTTGGGGCTGAAAGCGTCATTTACAGGAGTAGCATCCCAGTAATAGGGATTGCTCCCATCGCAGGCAAGAACGATGTAACTATGCTCAATATCTCCCTGTCCATCCTCCGCCCCGATCACCATTCCCGGATTTTGAATCTCTCCCTGGGAATTGCGCAGTACTATATTAAAGCCGGGCGCTTTGCCTGTCTCGGGGTCGATTCCTACTTTAATATTAAAATAGCCCAGGTAAAATGTCTGTTTGCCTTGCACATCCACTACTTCAAATGTGCCTTCGCCGCCCACTGTGCGCACGCCATCTTTTGTATAGTATACTTTAAATTTGTACTTGCCGGGCTCGGCATTAAAAATTATTTTCTTTCCAGTTTGTGTATCTTCCGGCGCGGTCACCGGCACCGGTTCACCGGCGGAATTGTATATTTCAATGGCATCGCCGGCGTTGTCGTCGATCAGGCCGCCATTACGGCTGGCAGTTTTGGGGTATTGAACCTCCACTGAACAGCTGTAAGTTGCGGCGGCCACAGAGGATTTTGCAATCTCATCCTCCGCCGGCACTACCATATCCAAATCATTGTAAGTTGCCGTAACCACGGAATCCGTTGCAGCCTCCTGATTAGTCCAGGCGCTCTGCGCCGGAAGCATGGCCAGTGCCAGTATAAATGCGGCCAGCAGCATTAGTGCTGTGTACATTGCTTTTTTCCAGTTGAGTACCATTATCCTTCCCTTTCTTTCTGATTGTGAATTGCCTTCTCTTTAAATGACCTCTGTTTTCCTGATTTTTGATAATACAATAAAACCCGGACCGGGGCTTAAAACAGTTCCCGGACCGGATTTACTGAAAATCTAAAAGAGCATGGCAACCATGCCTTTACTTATGTCTAGCGGTTGATATACGCCGGGAAATCGTGATCATCATACTCTCCGATACGCCACTGGATATAATCCCCATCCTCTAATCGGATGTCATCCGCGCCTATGACCTCGGAAATTGCCACCACATCATACTGTCCAGAGGTACCGCCCTCGCGGTATATGCGATACATCCAGCCCGCGGGATAAGGAGGCGTGTAATTCACACTATCAATTGTCATGCCGGTAACAAATGCACCGGAGGCGCTATAATTGTCAATCACATCTTCCATCATCATCCGCACCACGCCATCCATGGCCGTAACAAAGGACCTGCCAGAGTAAAAGTCATTGCCCTGCACATTGCCATCCCCGGAAGACAGCAAAGCGCCGTTTGAATTATAGACCTCAAAGTTCACATCGGCAGTGTCATCGTAGGGGTCAGCTGTGGGGCCATTCACCACTACCGTAAAATTGACATAGGCACTTTCCGGCGTACTGGCTACAATACTGGCAGTTCCAGGATTGGTACCCGGAGCAACGGTGACAACGGCATACGCATAATAAAAGTCTTCGTCTACATAAAACGGAGCTTGTTCTGCCACCGTAACGCCGCTGACACTGCCACCGACAACAGCCCACTCGACATCCTCTGCATCCTGTTCATTATCAAACCAATACGGCATCCAACTTGCATCGGCCGGAGCGGCATACAATTCAACAGTTTGTGCGTTAGCATCGTTTGCATCTACATCTGCAGTGAAAGGCACACCGTCATACGTGGTGAGATTAGGATATTCATTGGCAAAGGCGCCGCCGGCAAAGCTGAGAACCATGACGAGAACCATGATCATGGTCAGCATTATTGTACGTTTCTTAAACAATACAAAAACCCCCTTTAGCAAATTTTAATTTTCCAATCCCCAGTGTTCAATCCTTCTACAAACGCCGCTCGTGCTTGTGCCTGTCAATCCACAAGCATACGCATCACCCCTTCCATATACACAGCAAAGTTAATGCAACAAAAAAACCGCACGCAATTAAGCGGCGGATACGGTTTTTTATCCAGCCCGGTTCCGGGGGCCAATCTAATGCAAGAGTCGTCTCCTGACTTGCTTCAACGCTTTTCTCCTCCTTCTCGGCATTTGCGCCAATGGACCGGACAACTGTCCGATGGAGTAAGCTCGGCTTACAGTGGCCGTACCGTTCGGGACTCTAACCCGATTCCGTTACTCTTGCTTGGATTAAATATTCAGTTATTTAACTGCTATAATAATTATAGCAAAAAGTTCTTCATTAAGCATAAGCAGGAAAATATACTGTACATATATAAAAAACAACATAATATACATAAGAATATGAAATATTCGCCAAAAGCATTGTCAAGTTTTTTTTTAGACATACAAGTTATTTTAAGCAAATTTTCATATTACTCATGTATACTCGGCACGTACTTATTTGCGGCATGTACTGGATATTTGCTGTTATTCACCTTGAACCAACTTATAAAAGCCGGTTCTGCACTGCAAAAGTGGCTCAAATGATTCTTACCATCTCGAATAGTTTGCGCTCATTGCCCTTACTGATTTGCGCAGTTTCACTGATCAAGCGAAACTCAATGCAGCGCGTTTCGCCCTTGCTGAAAATTTTTTTAACCATTTTAATATTTACAAGATAGGACTGGTGGGACCTGAAAAAGATGGTATCATCCAGTTTCTTCTGTATTTCATTGAGGGTGATATTGACGGTGAACCTGCATGAGGGGGTATGAACATCTACTTTTCTTCCGTTAGTGGAAAACATAATGATCTCATCTTTGGAAATGAATATTTTTTCACAGCCGATTCTAAAACAGATAATATCATTAAAAAATTCAATATTTTGAGTCTCCGGCGAATTCATTTTACTACCCTCTTTGCAAACCTGCTTCGGGACAAGCCCGGGAGCTTCTACCCGTAAGGTTTCTCATGTCATTGAAATTTGCCTCCCCAAGTGAACATCCGGCAGGAAATCCGAAATAATATTTGATGCCATAGGATGTTGTCCCCAAACAAACCGTAACGGCAAATCAGCCGAGTTTGTAGCCGCCAACAAATAAAAAAGCCTCTCAACCGGTAGGGCCGAGAGGCTAAAAATACTGAATCATTAGCTTGCCAGCACTTTAGCACCTCTTCCATCGCTCGTAGAGTAGATTAGTGCGCAATTCAGGCAGGTCTTCTGACTATGGTTAATCAATGTTTCATACCTTCCCGGTTTGCAGCCAATGGCCTGTACATGAAACATTTCCCCATCACAGCGGCGGGACCGTGCAGGAATTAATTTATATTTGCACCGTATTTTAGAAGTACATACTCGGGCAGCCCTTAAATTATTTTCCTAATCAACATCTCTCAAGCTGTAAATTGCTGGCCCACCAGGATCATGTCCAATACATCCACAGTGCCGTCACTGTTAAGATCAAAATCAATCCAGCCAGGGGTACCGCTCTCACCAATATGCTGGCCCACCAGGATCAGATCCTGCACATTAACACTTCCGTCGCTGTTCAGATCACTGCCGGTTGCGCCTGTGGCAGTAGTAACTTGAAGCCGGAAAATATAGGTGTGGTTTTGCAGCGTTACCGTAACGGTTTTATAACCGGTGGACGTTGTATTAAAGCCCTCAACCGTCGCACCATTGGCGCTGACCGACTGTGTGGACCTGTCGCTGTAAAGTACCGTAATGTTCTTGGTATAAATGTCGTTTATATCGTTGGACGAAAAACGGTTGCTTTGGATGCCGTCGACCGTAATCATCAGAATATGACGTGTGCTTCCAACTACAGGCTTCCCGTCGAAACCGGCCGTCCAGTTCCCGCTGCTGTTTATTCCCGCGTTCAGCACGCTGAGCAGAGTCCCGTCGGTCAGTTCCCCGGACGTGAATGATTTAGTAAGCTTGTCCGCGTCCGCGCCTGTGGGGTCATCACCGCGGCTGTAAAGCCCGGTGGATTTGTCAACGGCAGCCACAGCTCCTATGCCACTGTCCACCCCGGAACCTTCCATATAGTAGTTATTGGAAATAATATTGTAGCGGTCCAGCGAGTGCATGTAGCCGATTACTCCGCCTACATGAGCAGCATTGCCGGAAGTTGCCGTAAGCGTTCCGCTGAAATAATTGTTCTGAATATAGCCAATACCGTTTTCCCAGCACTCAGAAACGCCGCCTTCACCACCGAAGACCCCGCCGATATAGTCCGAAGCCGTAACGGTTCCGGTAACGGAGCAATTCTGAATGGATACACAGGGGCTGTTGGGCGCCGAACCGGCCAAATATCCGCTGCCCATGATCCCGCCTGCGAATTGGCCGCTTGCCGTAACGGTTCCATGGAAGGCGCTGTCCCAAACAGTGCAGTAGCCCATCGATTGCCCCTTCTCTCCCACGAGTCCGCCCACATGGTTAGTCCCGTATACATCCGCATAGCTGACGCAGTTGAGAATATTGCCGTTCAGGCTGGAGATTAGCGAGCCGACATTGGACCTGCTCTTGTCATAACCGACGGTAACACCGGATTCGACAACACATCCGGTGAAATATATATTGTTCTCCCCGGACCCGTTTCCGTTGACCAAGCCGGAGCCGAGCGTTTTGGAACCTGATTTAAGCGTAACGTTTTTAATATCCGCCGTATACGCCGGCACATCAGAGTACTGACCGCCGGGGCCGTAGTCAATTGTATAATTATCAATCAATGCCGCTCCGGCAATTTCGGTCCCGTAAATCTGCAGGTTGCTTATCGTCGCCAGCCTGACATACCCAAACAGCGGCTTGCCGCCGGCCGGTATGGTGATCGTGTGTCCGCCGCCGTCAAAGTTCGCGGAAAACGGATTAATATTGGCTCCGGCGCCTTCGTTGGCGGAACCTTCCTTAACAGAACCTACGGGCACCCAGCCGTCCGGCAGGGTAATATCCGCGTTCATTTTAAAATAGTAGTCCGCGAAGCTTGTGCCGGTATTGACCAATTCGCGAAGCTCTTCAATATCCTGCACATCTTCCAGCAGGAAAGGATCGTCTTGCTTACCGCTGCCGTTCCATTGGCCGAATCCGCCTATGAATCGAATGACTGCGACTGCGGAATCTATTGAGCTGGTATATGTTTTGCCGCTTAAACTGGTGAAATTATCAGTAACCGTGCACTTATAATAGATGACACCCGCCGTGTCCAATATGCTCGGGGTTAGGGTATAACCGGTTGCACCCTCTATCGGCGCATAAGTTTCCCCATCAGTGCTGGAATACCATTGATAGGAAATTTCATTGCTCATAGTCCCGGCTATAACCATTGCCCCGATCTCAAGGTCCGTAATTTGCGTCTCTCCCAGCTGATAAGACGTGCCGGAGGGCTGCGAGCTTATATAGGGCATCTTTGCGGATGTTTCATAAACCCTTACAATGAAGTCCTCGCTGTCCGCCGTGTATGCTTTCCCGTTTATGACGTGGGTTACCGTGCAGAAGTAAGTAGTTTCTCCATCCGAATTCATGTACGGCAAGCACACATTTTTTTCATCCGGTCCGGACTTGGTAGTGACCGAGCCGCTGATCAAGCGACAATTCCAGGTGTAGAAAAAGTAGCCGCCCTCCGCAACGGAAGTGGTCTCGACCTTCATTCCCACAGGCGTGTCGCCTACATTATATTCATAATACTGCGCCGGCAACGGGCTGCCGTCGGCATTTTCCCGTGTTATCACCGGCGTCGGGTCAGGCATAACGGTTACGGCGGCCGTTTTGCTGACGGCAAAATCCTCTGTTGTGTTATTCGTTGCCACACAGTAGTAATAGTAAATCTTAGTTGATGAGACAGTCTCCAATTCCGGTATATAGGACGCGCTCTCCGCGCCGTCAATCTTCTGCCCGCCCTCGGTGCTGTCCTCCGTGTTCACGTACCACTGGTAGGAAACATCCGCGTAGGCTGCCGCCCTTACCGTAAGAGGGCTTGGTGTCTCGGTGAACACATAAACCGCGGGCAGGGGGTTTATATATATCACGGGGGTATCGGACTTGGTTTCGCGGATCAGGCCAAGGTTGTAGATTGTTTCGGAGGTGCCACCGCTGACAGTGATCGGGACCTGCATGGTTCCGTCGGCACTCCAATTCAACGTAACACTTGCCGTGCCGTCCACAGGAGCCTGCCCGTTTACAGTGATCACGTAGGCTTTATTATATCCGGTGACCGCGATATCCACTGAAGCCGCCTCGGCGTCAACACCGGCGGTATAGGAGAAAACATCTCTGTTAAACGTCGGTGTTAACGTATCGTTTACACTAAGGCTTTTTAACGTCGGCATCCTCTTGAAATGCACATGATAAAAGACGTCTCCGTTATCCGCGCTAATGTTGCTCTGGGGGCCGGCCCTGAAGGTGAATGTACTGTTTGCATTGGTTTGATATAAGTTTAAATTGCTGATCAATACAGGGAGATTCGCCATGGCGATACCCGTTCCCCCCCAGCCGGACCTTTGCATTTCAAACTTCAGGAAATCGGAACTGTTGCTTGCAACGCCCATGGCGTAGACGCTGCTCAAATAGTCGGGAATATTCGCATTGTAATCAAAATGGCCGCTTGAAAAAGGCTCGTCAAACTGAATAGGCGTCACGCAGGATTTATCCGTGAACAGCGCCAGGGATGACATCGCCGGGGTACCCGCGCCGTCCTCCGCCGGGGCCATTACAGGCAACAGGGCGAGCGCCATAATAAGCACCATAAATATGGTAAGAGGTTTTCTAAGCATCGTTTTTCTCAATTTTACACCCATTCCTTTCGCTTCGCTGAAGTCACAAAATGTCATGAAGGAATCTCTTTCAGACTTCCCTTCCTCATTGTTTCATTGCATGTTCTCTTTTATCTGATTCTCTTGACCGGCAGGGTTTAATAATCAGATTAGACTCACCTCCCATAAAAATATTGGCAATGAACAGCATCACCTCCCTTCAATAAGGCTTTCATCCTTAGTTCGAATTTGCATTTGTCTGGGACGAAGGCACTGTCACATCCGCCATAACACCGCCGGTTTTCCAGTAAAACCTCTTTTTAAACCGCTCCAACGTTCTGATTACCCTGGCTCCGAATATCGAAACAAAAAAAGCATTGGCCACAGCATGGCTGCCATCCCAGATAACGGCGTTAAGCAGTGTTAACAAGTAAGTAACTATGGTATGCGGCTGCACAAAGAATGCCCAGAACCAGACATTGATGATCACACCGTAAAGCCAGCCCCAGATAAAGCCAAAAACGGCCAGCACAATGATTTCCTTTCTGCCCGTAAGACGCAGCCCTCTGAGCCAGCCGGCGGTAATCCCGACCAGTCCCCAGGTGAACATCTGGTAGGGAGTCCACGGACCATGTCCCAGGAACATGTTGGAAACCAGGGCAGTCAGGGACGCCGTCATAAATCCGGCCATGGGCCCAAAAACATAGCCGCTGCAGATAATGAAAAAAGTGCAGGGCTGAAAGTTCATCAACGAAGCAAAGGGAAGCCTGGAAAGAGCGGAAATAGTGCCCAGCATAGCAACCAAAGCGATCTCCTTGGCACCGGTAGCCGCCCGCTCAAATTCCAAAAAAAAGCCTAACACGCTGAAACTGACAAAAACGGTGGCAATTAATCCCCAGCTCAGAAACCCGGCATTGGGATCCAATATGCTGCCTTTCATAGAAATAAAGGGTACAATGTAAATAGCCAGCCCCAATAAACTGATCAGTATAATAAACAAATATTTGCGTCCCATGCTGTTCCTCCCGCAAAATCAATGCTGCAGCAATTGCAGCACCTCACCCGTTGTCAGAATATCTTGTGGCACGCCCAGCCTGGCAAAGCCCTGAAAAACCCTGTTAATCTGGGGAGAGAACAGCAAGGCCTGGGACAATACCTGACGCTTGTCCCCGTCAACAATAACCTTACCCTCTCCCAGCAGGATCACCCGCTGCGCGTACTCCGCCACCATCTCAACATCGTGTGTAACGATAATCACTGTATTGCCTTTGCTCTGGTAATCGCACAGAAGCCGCATCAGGTAATCTTTAAGTTTCTGATCCATTCCCCTCGTAGGCTCATCAAGTATCAGCACCTGCGGCTGTACAGACAACACTGTGGCAAGGGCTACCCGCTGCTTTTCGCCGCCGCTCAAGAATCTGGGGTATTGCTTGGCATAAGATAACAGGTCAAACCTGTCCAGCCATTCCCGCACTCTGCCTTCCACATCACTGAAACCCAGGCCCTTTAAGGCAGTGGCAACCTCCTCCTCTACCGTTTCGGCAAAAAGATGGTCATTGGGGTTTTGAAAGACATACCCGACATGTCTGGCCAGACTGGCAACACTGGTCTGCATTGTATCCAAGCCATTTACCCTCACTTTCCCTCTGGAGGGCCTCAACAAGCCGATGAAATGCTTTACCAGAGTGCTCTTACCGGCAGCGTTGCGGCCCATAATTGCCACAAACTCCCCCCTGCCAATGCTTAAATCAACGCCCTTCAGGGCAGCATACGGAGGATTATAGGCATACCAGAGATTTTCCGTCTCGATCACGGGAGAGGCGCTTTCCGGCCTATCCGCAGCCGGCGGCGGTGAATATGTTGAGTCTTCAAATATTCCTTTCAGCAGTTGGCGGCCCTCTTTGACGGTAAGAGGCACACCCTTAATCTCCATACCCCGTTCCTTGAGCTCATGTACGAGCCTTATCAGCGGTGGGATGCCTACTCCCGCCCGGCAAATGCTTACATATTGTTTTTCCATAACCCGTTCCGGGGTACCGTCGGCGATGATCTGTCCCTGTTCCATTACGATCAGCCTGTCAGCCAGATGAACGACTCTCTCCAACCGGTGCTCCACTAAAATAACCGTAATCCCCAATTCGTCATTCAGCCTCTGCACCGTCGACAGCACATCCTCGGCGCCCTGCGGATCCAATTCAGATGTCGGCTCGTCAAGAACCAGGATTTCCGGCTTCAATACCAGCACCGAAGCGATGGCCACCTTTTGTTTCTCCCCTCCTGAAAGTTCGTGCAGCTGCCGCTTTCTCAAAGCGGCAATGCCAACAGTATCCAACACTTCTTCCAGGCGCTTAGCCATCTCATGACGGGGCAGTGACAGGTTTTCCATACCAAAGGCAATCTCACGCTCTACATCGGCTGTGACCAGTTGGTTTTCAGGATCCTGGAAGACCATCCCCACACAGGTGGCCATTTTATTCGGAGCGTGTGTGCTCACATCCATGCCTGACACTTCTACCCGCCCACCCAGACGCCCCCCATAAAAGTGCGGGATGAGTCCGTTCAAACAGCGCGCCAGGCTCGACTTGCCGCTTCCTGAGGAACCTGTAATCAGGACGAATTCACCGTCCTCTATTTCCAAATCAATCCCGTTCAAAGCGGGCTTCCTGTCATCCGCGTAGAAGAAAATCAGTTTTTCTATCCTAATCAAGTTGACACCTCTTTCTGAACCAGGCCAAAGGCAGTATTGACAACAGCAATACCGCCAGCACGGTCAGGGACAGCCACCCGCCGGGCCCCGGATCGAGATGCTGCAGGGATGGATAATAGCGGTATTTGCCATATCCCATCCAGCGAATGGCAGTTCCAATCAGCAGGGGGGACAACCCGAATGCAACCAGCAATCGATCCCAGCCGGGCAATGCTATCTCTTTAAAACTGGTACGGCGCTGGTATGCCCCAAAAGCTCTTGCTTCCATAGCTTCGGCTATCTGCACCGCCCGATCGAGGGAATTGGAGAGCAAGGGAACCAGTACGGCACCACCGTTTTTGGCCCTTTGCGCAATTCCCCCCTTGTCTATTTCAATCCCCCGCGTCCTTTGCACATCACTGACACGCTCCAGATCATCAACCAAAGCCGGAAAAAAGCGCAAGGACATGGAAGTGGCCAGTACCGATTTATACGGGAATTTAATTTTAATCATTGCTTGCATCATGTCATCCGGGTGGACTGTGAAATTAAGCACGACAAAAGCTGATACTATTGTTATCAACCGGAGAGACATCCCCAGGCCGAAGGCAATAGCTTCAAGGGTGATCTTCGGCTGTCCCAGGGTAGGAATCTCAAAGGTAAACTCCAGCAGTACATGAGAACCATGGTAGATTACCAGCGCATTGATCAACACGATAGCCACGCTCATCCAAAGCATGAAACGCATCAGAGACGCCCATTCACGCCAGGCCTGGGCCAGGGCAATAACAGGAAGTGTGGATAAAAAAAACAGCATTAAATAGAGTGGATGCTCAAAAATAACAGCAAGAAGCATTACTCCCGTCACCCAGGCCAGTTTGACAAAAGGGTTTAGCCTGTGCACAAATGTGTTCCGGTCATGGTATCGATAACTAATTGATTTCATATCAACTCCTGCTCCTCGGCATTGTCAGTCTCTTTTAGTTTGCGGTGCCTCTTTATATAGTAGCAGGCAGGAACAGCAGCCACTCCTACCGTCGGAAACAGAACCCACCAATGGCGCGCGACATTTTCCTTCAGTGTGGGAAGAACTGAAGCAGTAGGAAGTTCTGAGGATTGATTTTCATCACTTGATTTTGAGATATCCGAACTATCAGCAGTCTCTGTCTTATCTGCTGCGTCGGTTTTTTGCGCAGCTTTATTCTCTTCTTGATTATCCTGCTTAGCAGGCTCCTGGGCCGGGGCGACAGTCCCCGCGCTTACAGCCGGTGTCTGGGAATCCCCGGATACCGGAGAGGGACCGGACACTGGAGAGAGACCGGACTCGGTGTTGACAGCCACTGTTTTGGCCCCACCGGGCCCCACCGGGGTCTTAATTACCTCCCCGTTGCCGATAACAAGAGCAAAAGAATGACTCAATTCTTTCGGAAAACCGGTCAGTACCTTGGCGGCGCGACGCACACCCGTTTCGTCAAGACCGGTTATCGCCCAAACCGCACCTTGACAGGCCCAGCTGCCCTTAGGATTCCATGGGTTTTGGATCACATTCAGCACTCCATACCCCGCCCCAAATGTTTGACTGTCATTTCCGCTGAAATCACGCGTCTTGATTTTACCGTCGGAAAAATAAACCGGCTCATGAATCTTGAACTGCTCATTCATGCTTGCTATAAGCGGCTGGTCCGCCGTAGCGATAATAAACAGATTATCGTTTTTCTTCTCATCAATAGTCAAATCGTTCTGATTCTTCATTTTCACACCTGACACACCAAGAGCGATCAACCGGTCCCTGAGCCCGGCGGCCTCTTCCTCAAACCCCGGGGCAAAAACCACCATAGTAGGCGCCACCTTGCCCCCGTAACCATGCAGGCAGGGCTCCGGGAAGGCTCCCAGCATCGCTGACGGTCCCATCATATAAAAAGTCCAATCGTGAAAATCCCAATTCTCCACATCCCCCGGACGCAGTTTATAGCCATAGGCAAAAGCCTTTGACATCAGACCGTTAATATAATAAAACCAGTACACCTGCTGGTTTCCTTTGATCCCGGCGACGGTCTCCACATAGTCACCGGACATTTCGATTTCTGCCGCCTGCCCCAGAGCATCCCCCGCGGTTGAATTGACTCTTGTCTCCACCTCTTTGTCGAACACAACTTCATTACCGAAGTTTTTGGTACCAGTGACACGCACCTTCATCAACTCTTGAGAAGGAAGCTGTACAAAAGCTTCAACTGCAGCCGCCAGTGAGGACATTAATACTAACAAGATAAACAACATACATACAACGATTAACCTCCTGGGAGATCGTTTCATGCCCCTTACACTCCTCTCACGCGGTCCAATGTTGCCCAATCAGGACCATGTCCAGCATGTCAACATTGCCGTCCTTGTTAATATCCTCATTGCACCAAGCCGGGGTGCCGGTTTCGCCGAAATGCTGACCGACCAGGATTAAATCCATTACATCTACCTTGCTGTCACCGTTCAAGTCACAGCTTAAATCCGCTTCAGACTGCTCCCGCAGAGCGTAGACATACCCCGCATCATTGACAAAGAAAACCCGGCCGCCGGCGATAGAAACACCTGCCAGAGTGTATTCGGTATGGTCAGGGCAGAAATCCCACAGTATATTCCCCTGCTCGTCAAAGCAATAGGCGGAGGCGGTCAGACAGTCAGTACTGATATAAATATAAGGCTTGCCGTTTTGAACGGCAATAACCGGAGAGGCCTCCGTGCCGTAACTGCCGAAATCGTGCTGCCAAAGTAAGGATCCGTCTGCGGCGCTGAGACAATATAAACCACCCGGCTTATTAAAACTGCCGGAACAAGCGTACACCTTGCCGTCATACACCGACGGGGTCGAATTGCTGGAATTGCCTATTGACTTATACCAACCCGTTCCGGTATCGAATTTTCCGGTAAGAGGATCAAAACCCAGGCACCAAACGTACCCTTTATTGGAGGTGAGGTAAATCTTCTTCTGCAACCAATTGAAGTTGACAGCCGAGCAAATCTGTCCGGCCGATATCCCATAGCTGCCGGACAGATTAACCTCGCCGGCCTTCACCCCCGTATTTTTATAAACAGCCGCAACAACAGATTTAGCATCGCCAAAGAGCAGATAGTCTCCGGCAACCGCCGCCCCGGACCACCACTGGTAATTCGCGTTGCCCGAATATTTCCAAATTATCCGCGGATTGCCATCTTGCCCGGACGCGTCCAGGCAATAGTAATTCCCTTCATAGCTGCCCACGTAAACCTTGCCCTCGCTGTAAAGAACCTGAGTTGAGAGTTCTTCATTCTGATACGACCCGTGTGTCAGCTTACCGCTCCACAAAATCTGACCGCTATTCTCGTCAAGGGCATAGATACACCCCTGACAGGTGGCAACAAATACCTTTCCCTCCCCATAAGCAGGAGTAGGCATATTAAATCTTACAGGAGTCTCATCCAGTTGGGTGCTCCAAAGAGTCTGGCCGGTAGCCTGGTCAAATGCCCAGGCATAATCTTCCGCATCGACCACGAACACCTTACCGTTCGCCAGCATAGCCGGGTGGTCGATACCGTGGGTGGCCCGGTAATGAGTAAACGCCTGCCAGTCTACCCCGGGAGATTGAACTGGTGCAGAGCCTGAGGCAATCCCACTGTTAACCGTGTCTCCCTGAAAACACGGCCATTCCCGCTCCTCTTGCAGGCAGTAGAGATAACCGCCGCTGGTTCCCTGATACAGACAGCCGTCGGCCACGGCTGGGCCTTGCATAACGTAGCCGGCATCGGGAAGATTATACTTCCACACCAGTTTTCCGTCACCGCTCAGACAATAGAGATAACCGTCCGGCGTTGCCGTCGTAACATAAATGTAAACACCTCCTTCATTCACCATAAGGGCGGGAGAAGACTTGACACCGCTCTCGACCGGGTAGGACCACAGAATTTCGCCTCCGGTATCATCGACACAAACCAGGCTTCCGGCGCAGCCATGCTCTCCCTGGCCGACATAAACCCTCCCGTCATACACCACAGGGGTAGAGGTGCTAAAACCGGTGGCGGTTGAGAAGCCGTCATTGATAAATTGTCCGCTTCCCTGATCGAAACCTATTTTCCACAAGTACCCTTCCGTGTTGCTGTTTTCGGAACTGGTATAAATGTAGCCATCCCGGTATGCCACCGACGAGCGAATCCGTCCCGGTATTGCTCTGGCAAAAGAAAGTCTGGCTGCATCACTGAGGTAGACTCTGTCGGACACGCTTCCCGTATCCCGGTACACACTGGTCACTACCCCCTCCAGATTGCCGAAAACCACATAGTTATCAATTACAGAGCAGCCGCACCAAAGATAGCCGCCGGTAGAGGAGGTATACGTCCAACACAGCTTGCCGCTCTCGTCCAAGCAGTAATAACTATTGGTCTCCCCCCCGGTACCTCCATCACCCACATAGATAAAACCGTCAGCATAAGTAACAGGACACTGAAATCCCCTTTGGCTGATTTTGCTGCTCCACAACCTCTCACCTTCTTTGGCGTCAAAAGCCATGACATAACCGTTAAAGGTGGCGAGAAAGATCTTTCCTCCCCCGCACGCCGGAGTCGAAATCTGCAGGGGGCCATGGTCCCCCAGATTTTGTTCCCAAAGCGTATCCCCGGTGGTTCTGGACAACGCCAAAAGTTTGTTGCATGCAAAAACATATACGAAATCTCCGTCAATCACAGCTGTATTCTCAACACCGGTTCCTCCCTGGTTGGAGACATACTTGCTCCAGGCCAGACGCGGTGTCAGCACCGGAGATGTCACATCGATCTGGCCCACCCGCTGCTCGTTCCCCTGAAATTGCAACCAATCCCCTCCAACGGCAGCCTGCGCCCTGTCGACTCCCCAAGTAAAGAGAAGAAGGAATATTCCCAGCAGTAAAAACCGGCACAGCATTCTATTCATTTGCATCACCCCATAGAAAGTGGTTGGAGTCTCTTTCGACATGCTCGAAAACTAAATCACCTCTTTGTTTGAACAGTAACTGTGCAGTTTAAATTTATTATATTCAGGACAATCGCATCCATGATAGGTATACTACAAATTACAGGGTTGCAAGGAATATCCAAATATTATATAACCCCTACAACCTCTGCCATATCAATACTATATTTTTTCGGATGCCATTGCCCTGATTGTTATAAACACTAGGGCAGCAACTTTCTGAGCATTACTACACATTCGGCCCTGGTAGCGGGCGAATTCGGCCTGAAGGTACCGTCTTCATATCCATTGACTATACCCTTGTTGATCACTATGGCCACAGCAGGCCGGGCCCAATCGGAAATCTCCCCGGCATCATTGAATTGCTGCAATATTTCATCTTTTACTGCTGTCTCCTTCTGCTGGCCCTCTTTTTGCGCTAAAACACGGCTGATCATTGACACTACCTGTTCCCGGGTAACCGGTTCGTTAGGGCCAAACATGCCATCCCCGTAGCCGGAAACCAAATCATGTGTAAAGGCGATGTTCACAATATCGTAATACCAGTCACCGGAATGCACATCCTTAAATATGTCTCTGCCATCTGCTTCCTGCAAACCCATTACTTTCACCGTTAAAGCAGTAAATTCCGCCCTGGTTATGGGCTGATCAGGCCTGAAAGTACCATCCTCATATCCCTTCAGATAACCTCCGGCAACCATATATTCAATAGCTTCCCTGGCCCAATAGCCTGCCTGCAGGTCTTCAAATGCAACTGCAGACTGGGATTGAGTTTGAGATTGCGGCTGAACGGTCTGTTGAACCTGCTGCGCCGGCTCAACAGACTGAACAGTAACCACACAAGTCGCTGTATATCTGCCGTCTGCCGTTGCGGCGGTGATTTTAGCGGTACCGACGGAAACTCCGGTAACCATGCCCTTGCTATCGACGGTAGCCACTGTGGTATTGTCGGATGCCCATTTGATATCCTGATCTGAAACACCGGTTGCAGAGATCGTCACTGTCAATTGATCTGTGGCTCCAATTTTAATCGTGTCAGTGGTCTTGTTCAAGCTTATTCCTGACCCTGTCGTTGAGGCCGATCCTCCGGCTGCGGCCTGAACAGTAACCACACAGGTCGCCTTATAACCGCCGTCAGCAGTGGCGGCAGTGATTTTGGCGGAGCCGGCGGACACGCCGGTAACCTTGCCGTCACTATCGACGGTAGCTACTGCAGTGTTGTCGGAGGTCCAGTTAATACTCCTATTGGAGGCATTTGCTGGTTTAATATTGGCATTCAATTGGACAGTGCCGCCCACATTGACAGTGCTGCTGGTCTTGTCCAGAGTAATTCCCGTAACCGGTTCCATTGCACTCCATTCCCATAAAATGTTGTCGCCATCGCTGACGATATATTTGGCCGCACCTTTATTTGACATGACACCGTTTACCTGAAATACCCATCCTTCAGACATTTTCCCCCAGGGACTTTCCACACCGTAGATGCTCCATACATAACCCCCCATAATGTAGGCGTTTTCCCATTCCACCTGGGGATCGATAGCCGAATCCTTCTCTGCCGCGGCAAATAAGACATCCATAACGGTATCTCCCGCCTGAACACTTATATTGTTATTAAAGCGAGTACTTCCGTTTTTATCTTTAATGACAAGATTCACCTTGCTCGTTGTCGATGAGCCGCCACCGCCACCACCACCGGTGACTGTTACAACACAAGTTGCTGTATAACCACCGTCCGCCGTGGTAGCAGTAACATTGGCTGTCCCCTGAGCCACCGCCGTAACCTTTCCGCTCTGATCCACGGCAGCTGCTGCAGTATTGTCAGAAACCCAGGTCACGCTCTGATTTGTGGCATTAACCGGAGCGATATTGGCTATGAGCGTGTCTGTTGCTCCGACAGTAATGGTGTCGGTGGTTTTGTTAAGAGAAACTCCCGTGACCGGAACTGCTGTTCCCTTTAAAGCATACAACCACCCGTAGTCATTGCCCAAATACAACCAACCATCAGCCACGGCGATGCTGGTAGTAGTGTAAGTATAATTGGGAACGGCAAACTGCCAGACTTGATTACCGTTTTGATCCAGGCAATAAACCAGAGAATTCTCACAAATTGAGGCAAAATAAATGTACGGGGTTCCATTTTGCACGGCTATTGCAGGTGATGCCTGTACGCCCGGTACCGAAACTTCCCCGTCACCGGTGGGCATGAAGTTCCAAAGCTCGCTTCCTGTCTGCTCGTCCAGACAGTAAAGACCGCCCCTGGAAGCATAGGTTCCGCTGCCCACGTAAAGCTTGCCGTCATATACCGCCGGGGTCGAAGTGCTGGTTTTATCAATAGTCTTGTTCCACAGATAGATCAGATTACCGCTGTCCGAGTCGAATTTAAAGGACCAGCAATTACCGCCCTGATCAGTCAGAAAGACCATGCCTGTTGTGGAATCATAGCTTACGGAGGAGCGTATTTCCTTGGCTCCGCTGCTGTATACCTTCAGACTCACGGAAGAAATCAAGGCACCGGTATCTTTATCAAGACAGGTAAGTGTCGACCGCTCGGAACCAAAAATCATGTACTTACCCACAATACAAGCGCCGGTCCAGTAATATCCACCTCCGCAAGCCGAATTCTGCATCTGGTACTGACCGCCAATTCCCGGAGCACCGGTAACAGCATCCAGGCAATAATAAAACTCGTTAGAAGCGGAATCAGGATTCCAGGCTCCAATGTAAATCTTCCCGTCAACATACTTAACCGGCGTGTTCAGTTGGCTGTACTTTGATGCCAACTGCAGCGGTATATCCCACAAAATACTCCCGCTGCCGGCGTCCAGAGCATAAACATGCCCATCGTTGGTGGCCGCATACAGCTTGCCGCTGTCATAGGCCGGCGTGGAAAGTTGAAATTGCTTTATAGAGCAGCTCAATTGAGTGGACCATTTCTCAGTCCCTGTTTTCATATCAAATGACCATAACTTTCCAAATGCATCCATGGCAAAAACACTGCCCCCGGCAACCAGGGGGGTATGGTTAATGCCCGCCATAGAGGTGTTCCCAACCTGCTGCTGCCAGGCTACAGAAGCGCTGCTCAGCGGAGCCGAATCAGTGGTCAGTCCATCATTGTAGAGATCATTTTGAAACTGCGGCCATGTGCCTCCGGCGGCCCATCCCGCAACCGGAATCAGCAGGCAAACAAACAAAAGTGCAAAAAATAGAAGTAAAATCCTCTTTTTAGACATCCTAGCTCCCCTCCGTAGATTAGCCGGCCCTTTATAAATCCATCTTATAAAAAACCTGGCTACTACCTGAAAGCACTGCTGCTTCCAGACCTAAGTTTTATACTTTTCCTATGAGGTAAAGTTCTGAGCAACCAGAACCATATCCAATATATCCACCTTGCCATCCCGGTTAACATCTAGATTTATCCAACCGGGAACATCGCTGTCACCAAAACGCTGGCCGATCAAAATCAAATCTACCACATTTACGATTCCGTCACCGTTCAGATCATTGCCGGAACCACCGCCTGAAGTAACGGTAACCAGGCAAGCAGCGGTAAAGCCCCCGTCTGTCGTGGTGACGGTGATATTGGCAGTACCGGTGGACACGGCTGTCACTTTGCCAGCGGCATCCACTGTGGCCACTGTCTCGTTGTCGGAAGCCCAGGTGATACCCTGGTTGCTGGCATTGGCCGGTGCAATCGTCGCCGTCAAAGTATCAGTGCCGCCCACCGGAATGGTATCGGCAGTCTTGTCAAGGGATACTCCGGTTACCGAAACAGAAGCCGAAGCGGAGCCAAAGGCATAAACTATACCGCCGCTTAAGCTGAAGACCTTGCCATCCGCCACCACTGGGGAGGCACCTCCCTTGTCGGAACTCCATACAACATGACCGTCTGCAACATCCAGTGCATACACACCGGTATAATCAAAAAATTCTCCGGCCTTACCGACAAAGACCTTGTTGTCAGCAACCGCTACCGAGCAGGTCCAGTTCCCCAGATCCGACTGCTTCCAGATCTGGTTGCCGGTTTCCGCATCAAAGCAATAGGTTTCCTGATCGGAATAACCGGCGCAGCCTCCGCAGAGGTAAAGCTTGCCGTCAGCATAGGCCGGCGTCGTATCTGTACGCTGTATGGTTATAGGCCCCCAGATAATGTGACCGTCCCCGGCATCCAGAGCTGCCAGTTCTCCCATTCCGTAAAAATCATAGGTGGCAACAAAGACCTTGCCACCTCCTACACTCGGTGAACCGCAGGTTTGTTTTTCAAGCCCCTGCTGGTGCCAAATCTCATGCCCGTCCCCGGCATCCAGGCAATAGGTGTTATTGGCTCCGGTATTGGCACCCGTGACGTAACCCCAACTGTTCACATAGATCTTGCCATCGCAGTAGGCCGGAGTAGATTGGGAATCTCCCACCAGCTGATGCTCCCATATCCTGCTGCCGCCGTTCGCATCCAGACAGTAAATGTAGGAGATACCACCGTGGTTAGGATCCCAATCGGTAAAGAAGGCCTTGCCGTCCACTACACGGGGACTGCCATTGACTACGTCTAAATGCATCGGATAAGACCACAGGATAGTGCCGCTGGTGGCGTCCAGACAGAAAGCCTTGCTGCCTGAACCAATGAATATCTTACCGTTATCATAGGCCGGTGAGGACCAGGAACCCCATTTTGACTTATCAATTGCTGTTTCCCAGATTTTGTCGCCGGTGGTCTCGTCCAGGCAGACAATTGATGATTTGCTTGCCGAAAACCCGTCAGAGCTCGGACAACCATATACATACACTTTGCCCCCGGCAATGACGGGAGAAGATGATATGCTGGCACCGATATTCTCACTTGCCCAAAGCAGATTATTGGTATTCGGAGCGGCAGAAGTAGAGTAACCTGCGCTGTTCGCGCTGTTATGGAACTGTGGCCAATCACTGCCGGCTGCATACCCGGCTGCCGGTAGGATAAGGACCATGATCAGAAAAAAGAGCAGCCCGGTCAACTTCATTTTGACTCTCAGCATTAGTATCATCCCTTCTGAAAATTAAAGCAGGGAAGAGAGGAGCAAAGCTTCTCTCCTCCCTATGGAAAGTTTACAATAAATCAAGTTTTAAAGACCAGATTGCCAATTCTAATTTTCACTCTGGCTTTTCGTATCAAGCAAATTTTTAATTACGGTGCAGATCTCTGCCCGAGTCATATTTTGCTGCGGGCGGAAGGTGCTGTCCGGATAGCCTTTGAGTAGATTTTGCTCTTCCGCTGCCACCACGAAGCCCCGTGCCCAAGAGGAAATAGCCGTATCATCGGTAAATCCGGTCGAATCAAGCATCTTGGCTGCAGCCTCATTGTTTTTGCCCAAAGCTTTAACCAGAATGACTGATGCCTGTTCTCTGGTAACCGAATCGTTCGGTCCAAAACTGCCATTTCCATAACCGCTGATAATACCGGCATGAACAACAGTTTCCACCGCCCCGGCATACCAATCGGAAGCCGCAACATCACCAAAGGTAGATGCCGCCGGCTTATAATCCGGCAGTTGCAGCGCCTTGCTCAAAACGGTAACAAACTCCGCTCTGCTCATCTCCCTGTCGGGCCGGAAGGTACCATCAGGATAGCCATTGACCAAGCCGTTCTTACTCAGCTGGGAAATAGCATTGTATGCCCAGTGGCTATTGGCAACATCAGAGAAGCTCTTTACATTGCTTGGTGTGCCATTCGGCGACGTAACTTCAACGGAAGGCTGTTGAGCAGCCGCAGCAGCGGTAAACTGCTTTATTGCACCTTGCTTCGTACCTTTGGAGTTAACCGCATAGGCCTTAAAGTAATAAGTGATCCCGGCTGTCAATCCGCTGAGATTTGTCTGAAAAGACCCGCTGTGATTGTCTGTTCCTACCTGCACTTTTTTGTCCAGATTGTTCTGATCGGTACCCCAAACAAAACCGTATGAGGTGACGGCCGATCCGCCACTGGAGGTAATGCTGCCGTTCAGGGTAGCGGAGCTTTCTGTAATGCCTGCTGCCTCACTTGTCTGAACACTGGGTGTAGTTGTACTGCTTCCACCGCCTCCGCCACCGCCTCCACCGCCAACAGCGGTTTCAGTATAGGTGACGAATTTAGTGAAGTGCTTGGTCCAAATTACTAAGTCTCCATTAACATCTATTTTTCCTGCGCCTTCTGCTGGAAGGTTACTATCAGCCCATTCCTGACTATCCTGCTCACAAAGGGTCTCTATTTTCTGGAAGACGCCCCCCCGGACATAACCGGCCTGTTTGCCTGCCATGCCTGGTATAAGCATTCTTACAGCATGATCAAAGGTCAGCGCAACATCATTACTTGCACCAATTTCAACCACTGCTTCAACTGTAGCAGTTTTACCGCTGGTTGGAGTAACTGTAACAGCATTATTAAGCAACACTTGGGGAAGCGCTATGATTCCGTTCCAGTCTGCCGGACCAGTGATTTGCGTTCCCGCGGAAATTCCCACTGATACTGTTCCCAGAGAGGTATCGGCCTTAACTTTAACCTGCGGCATGGTAAAGCTGCCGCCAGAAGACGGTGTTAATGTTATCTGAGGATTAGCCACATCTTTAGGAACATTGACTTCCATAGGATTGTTAGTAACAGCAATACTGTTGGAATCCGGATCAAGATTAACAACTTGCGGCACAGTAATTACACAGGTGTCGGTAAAGCCCCCGTCTGCCGTGGTCACGGTAATATTGGCCGTACCAACGGATACTGCCGTCACTTTGCCGGTGGCGTCTACTGTGGCTACTGCTTCATTGTCTGAACTCCAGGTGACGTCTTTATTGCTGGCGTCAGCCGGCTGGACAGCGGCAGTTAGCTGAGCGGTTCCTCCCACAGTCAGGCTGTCGCTGGTTTTATCCAGACTGACTCCGGTAACCGGCTTGCTGCTTGTTCCTTCCTGCACAGTGACTGCGCAGGTGGCGGTAAAGCCCCCGTCTGCCGTGGTCACGGTGATATTGGCCGTGCCGGCGGATACTGCCGTTACTTTGCCGGTGGCGTCTACTGTGGCCACTGCTTCATTGTCTGATGTCCAGGTAACATTTTTGTTGCTGGCATTTGCCGGTGCTACAGTGGCGGTTAGCTGGCCGGTTTCTCCCACAGTCAGGCTGCAGCTGGCTTGATCCAAGCTGACTCCGCTAACCGATTCGCTGCTTGTTCCTCCCTGTACGGTGACTGCGCAGGTGGCGGTGAGGCCCCCGTCTGCCGTGGTCACGGTGATATTGGCCGTGCCGGCGGATACTGCCGTTACTTTGCCGGTGGCGTCTACTGTGGCCACTGCTTCATTGTCTGATGTCCAGGTAACATTTTTGTTGCTGGCATTTGCCGGTGCTACAGTAGCGGTTAGCTGGCCGGTTTCTCCCACGGCCAGGCTGTAGCTGGTTTGATCCAGGCTGACTCCGCTGACCGGTTCGCTGCTTGTTCCTCCCTGTACGGTGACGCTGCCGCCGTTAACCTGTACCGGTACGGCTTGGGCCGCTTTATTGGCGGCTATGACATTGCTCAAAGCAAGGGTGGACGTACCTGTGGCCTTGGCCGTAAATGAGATGACAGCCAAAGATCCCTCTCCGCTCACTTCTCCGCCGGGAGTAGTAATGGCTCCGGCAACATTATTGAGCAGCCCGCTGTTATTATCAATAACGCCGGTCAGGAAGAAGGAAGTGTTGCCGTTTTGTTTAAGCAATCCGCCTTCGGTTACTGAGTTAACCTGCAGCACTGCCGGGTCGTAACTCAGATTGAACTGCGCTCCGGCTATCGCTGTGGCCGGGGTAATCAGAACATCCAGGTCAAAGGTGTCACCGGCACTGACAGTCTTCGTCGCCGGGTCGATGCCCACTATAGTGACGCTGCCGATTGCAATTGTGACTGCGCAGGTGGCGGTGAAGCCCCCGTCTGCCGTGGTCACGGTGATATTGGCCGTGCCGGCGGATACTGCCGTTACTTTGCCGGTGGCGTCTACTGTGGCCACTGCTTCATTGTCTGATGTCCAGGTGACATTTTTGTTGCTGGCATTTGCCGGTGCTACAGTGGCGGTTAGCTGGCCGGTTTCTCCCACAGTCAGGCTGCAGCTGGTTTGATCCAAGCTGACTCCGCTGACCGATTCGCTGCTTGTTCCTCCCTGTACGGTGACTGCGCAGGTGGCGGTGAGGCCCCCGTCTGCCGTGGTCACGGTGATATTGGCCGTGCCGGCGGATACTGCCGTTACTTTGCCGGTGGCGTCTACTGTGGCCACTGCTTCATTGTCTGATGTCCAGGTAACATTTTTGTTGCTGGCATTTGCCGGTGCTACAGTAGCGGTTAGCTGGCCGGTTTCTCCCACGGTCAGGCTGTAGCTGGTTTGATCCAGGCTGACTCCGCTGACCGGTTCGCTGCTTGTTCCTCCCTGTACGGTGACGCTGCCGCCGTTAACCTGTACCGGTACGGCTTGGGCCGCTTTATTGGCGGCTATGACATTGCTCAAAGCAAGGGTGGACGTACCTGTGGCCTTGGCCGTAAATGAGATGACAGCCAAAGATCCCTCTCCGCTCACTTCTCCGCCGGGAGTAGTAATGGCTCCGGCAACATTATTGAGCAGCCCGCTGTTATTATCAATAACGCCGGTCAGGAAGAAGGAAGTGTTGCCGTTTTGTTTAAGCAATCCGCCTTCGGTTACTGAGTTAACCTGCAGCACTGCCGGGTCGTAACTCAGATTGAACTGCGCTCCGGCTATCGCTGTGGCCGGGGTAATCAGAACATCCAGGTTGAAGGTGTCACCGGCACTGACAGTCTTCGTCGCCGGGTCGATGCCCACTATAGTGACGCTGCCGGTTGCAATTGTGACTGCGCAGGTGGCGGTGAAGCCCCCGTCTGCCGTGGTCACGGTGATATCGGCCGTGCCGGCGGATACTGCCGTTACTTTGCCGGTGGCGTCTACTGTGGCCACTGCTTCATTGTCTGATGTCCAGGTGACATTTTTGTTGCTGGCATTTGCCGGTGCTACAGTGGCGGTTAGCTGGCCGGTTTCTCCCACGGTCAGGCTGTAGCTGGTTTTGTCCAGGCTGACTCCGCTAACCGATTCGCTGCTTGTTCCTCCCTGTACAGTGACGCTGCCGCCGTTAACCTGTACCGGTACGGCTTGGGCCGCTTTATTGGCGGCTATGACATTGCTCAAAGTAAGGGTGGACGTACCTGTGGCCTTGGCCGTAAATGAGATGACAGCCAGAGATCCCGCTCCGCTCACTTCTCCGCCGGAAGTAGTAATAGCTCCGGCAACATTATTGAGCAGCCCGCTGTTATTATCAATGACGCCGGTCAGGAAGAAGGAAGTGTTGCCGTTTTGTTTGAGCAATCCGCCTTCGGTTACTGAGTTAACCTGCAGCACTGCCGGGTCGTAACTCAGATTGAACTGCGCTCCGGCTATCGCTGTGGCCGGGGTAATCAGAACATCCAGGTCAAAGGTGTCACCGGCACTGACAGTCTTCGTCGCCGGGTCGATGCCCACTATAGTGGCACTGCCGGTTGTAATTGTAACTGCGCAGGTGGCGGTGAAGCCCCCGTCTGCCGTGGTCACGGTGATATTGGCCGTGCCGGCGGATACTGCCGTTACTTTGCCGGTGGCGTCTACTGTGGCCACTGCTTCGTTGTCTGAACTCCAGATAACGTCTTTGTTGCTGGCGTTAGCTGGCTGGACAGTGGCGGTTAGCTGGCCGGTTTCTCCCACGGTCAGGCTGCAGCTGGTTTTGTCCAGGCTGACTCCGCTAACCGATTCGCTGCTTGTTCCTCCCTGTACAGTGACTGCGCAGGTGGCGGTGAAGCCCCCGTCTGCCGTGGTCACGGTGATATTGGCCGTGCCGGCGGATACTGCCGTTACTTTGCCGGTGGCGTCTACTGTGGCCACTGCTTCATTGTCTGATGTCCAGGTAACATTTTTGTTGCTGGCATTTGCCGGCTGGACAGTGGCGGTTAGCTGGCCGGTTTCTCCCACGGTCAGGCTGCAGCTGGTTTGATCCAAGCTGACTCCGCTAACCGATTCGCTGCTTGTTCCTCCCTGTACAGTGACGCTGCCGCCAATAACCTGTACCGGTACGGACTGACCCACCTTACTGCCGGCTATGACATTGCTCAGAGTGAGGGTGGATGTACCGGAGGCCTTAGCTGTAAAAGTAACGGTGGCCAAGACTCCCTCCTCGCTCACTTCGCCGCCGGAGGTAGTGATAGCTCCGGCAACATTCTTAAGCAACCCTTCGGTATTATCAATGTCGCCAGGCAGAAAGAAGGAAGTATTGCCGTTCTGCTTGAGCAATCCACCCTCGGTTACTGAGTTAATTTGCAGCACTGCCGGGTCGTAGCTCAAGTTGAATTGCGCCCCGGCTATTGCTGTAGCCGGGGCAACCAACACATTCAGGGTGAAGGTGTCACCGGCGCTGACATTCTTTGTCACCGGCTCAATACTCAATGTAGTTGCACCGCTTGTTGACGCTTCGACTTTCGTTCCCTGCAGGTCAAGAGAGTTAAATAGAAAGCCTGATGCCACAACGATAATGAGCAGAACCCTCACTAGGATTTTATACATTGGTATGAATAGATTATTCATGCCGCTAGTGCCTCCTTAAGTCAACTCGGGGAAAGGTAAAAGCGCTTCGCAGCGCCTGTTCCCTCCCCGCTTTCACCGCAATGAATCCTTGCCAGTGGTATAACAAACTTAGTACTGCTATTCAGTTCAAACGACAATCACTCCAAGCCCACTATTGATGCTAACAGTAAAAACATGATATAATTTAAATACATCCGTTTTTTACATTCTGATTCTCTTGACCGGCAGGGTTTAATAATTAGATTGTAATAAACGGGTGTTTTTTCGCATTTCGTATAAACATCACCTCCCTTCAAAATTTCAATATAAACTTACAGTCATTCACAAACCCAGCAAAAGCATAATTTTTCAAAGGTCAAGTAAAAAAAGCCGGGTAAAATATGAAAGACCCGGCTTTTCCGCAAAAGCCGGGTCTTTCTAAAAGGCACAACACCTCTCTTTACAATACCCCATAGCACTGAAGCCTTTCCACGGAAGGCAATAATCACCTGATACCCAGGCAGGTCTCCTGACTTATGGCTCACAGCATACCTCCAACCTTCCCGGGTTTCTCAAAGACCCAGTGGCATTTTGGAAGCAGCTCCCCATTTACAGTGGCCGGACCGTCCGGGAATTTCACCCGGTTCCCTTTTCACTCCCGGTATAACCGGAAGCACCTGGATAAACTATTTAATTGATTATATACTAACATCATTTGACTGTGTTGTCCATTATTCTTTGTTAAAAATTTTTATATTCACAACATAAGCCCAGAAAAAGCGATACTTTTTAAGGTTTAGAAAAGATTAAGTTAGAAAACCGGGTAAAATATAACCCCTAGGCCATATATTTTCCGCTTCTATTATAAAGTAAAGTACTGGCCTATTGCGATCATATCCAACACGTCCACTTTGCCGTCCCGGTTAATATCAAAATTGCTCCAGCCCGGGGTACCGCTCTCGCCAAAATGCTGGCCCACCAGAATAATATCCTGCACATTCACACTTCCATCACTGTTCAAATCATAGCCGGAATCGGAATTGGAACGAATCATAAAAATTTGCCCGTAATCATTGCCGAAGACCACATAGTTCCCCGAGGCTGCCATGCCCTGCACGGTATAGGTCCCCCCAGAGGAAGGCACAATCCAGACAACGGTGCGGCTGCTGCCATCATCCTTGAGGCAATAGCCTTTGCCGGACGCGCTGTTGGTGGTGTAATAAATATAGGTGTTGCCACCTTTACAGTAAATTACAGGTGAAGACTGGACACCGCCGTCCGTCGAGTATTCCCACAGCTTGCTTCCGTTTTCATTATAACAGTATATTTTCCCATCACTAAAGTTGCCCCGGCCTACATAGATTTTGCCGTTATCATAAACCGGAGTGGAAGTGGAATAGCCAATGCCGGCGTGCCACCGATAGGTTAAACTTCCACTATTATCAATACCATAACACCACAAGAAGCCACCCTTGTCGGTGAAGTAGATTTCACTATTCGAGCTGTTGTAGCAAATGGACGAGCGAATTTCCGCCGCATTTGACTCAATGTCCTTTATGGAACCGGAACTAAGAAGACTCATTGTGTTCTTATCCACCACATACACCTTGGACTTATCCCCGCCGAAGACAAGGTAGTCGTTGATGATAGCAACACCGGCCCAGTAGAACCCTTCGCCGCTGACGGAGGGGGTGAAGGTAGTCACAGTGTTGCTGCTGAGATCCACCTTATAGTACTTGCCGGTGCCCGGAGGATTCCAGAGACCAAAGTAAAGATTGTTCCCGTCAAGGACAAAGGGAGTGTTGAACTGTCCCGAATCACTGATGGGGATCAAGGTGTCAACTTTTGGAGTGGATGCAATATTTTCTATTTTTTTCAGTTTGTTCTGATTTCCTTCGGTTACCCCCAAGTACAGAGTGGTGCCGCTAATCACCGGCGTACCCAACTGGAAGCCCCCGTCGGAGTCTACTATAATGCCGTCGGTCCAACCTGTGGGGGTAGTGCCGTCACTGCAATTGATTTTATATATTCTGGCGTCGCTGGGGGTGCTGTTAAACACATAGGCGTAGTAAACGCCGCCCTCATTGACAACCAATGGCGGAATATCCGTACCGTTCCAACCCGCGTTAGGCAAATCGGTCATCACAAAGTTAGGATTCGGGTCTATCGGCGGGTTATCGGTTGTTACACCGCTGTTAACATTGTCCTTCTGGAATTTGGTCCAGTCAGCCGCAAAGGCAGCATTCGCCGTCAGCAGAAATAACAGCATGACGGTGAAAAAGACCAAAAACTTATTTTTTCCCCATTTAACGATCATTATTATACCTCCTTTTTCTTAGACCATATCTGATTCTCTTGACCGGCAGGGTTTAATAATCAGATTGCACTAATCGGGCGTTTTTTTGTAAATTTTCACCTCCTGTATAACTGATTACACAATGGATAGCATCACCCCCCTTCAATAAAAAGGCTGCAACTTTTCAAAACAGCAGCCGGCTAAATAAAGAATAATAAAAAATCCGGTCGAATAACACCAAAAGACCCGGCTTTTCCGCAAAAGCCGGGTCTTTCTCAAAGAGATAAAATCTTTATCCAAAGCAACCCTTAGCACCGAACCTTTCCACGGAAGGCGACACCTGATCATTATCCAAGCAGGTCTCCTGACTCGTGGATCATCACTGCCCACTCCCCGTCTTCCCGGGTTATTCAAATACCCAGTGACATTTTGGGAGCCGCTCCCCGCTTACAGTGGCCGGACCGTCCGGGATTCTCACCCGGTTCCCTCTTACCCCGGCATAACCCGGGGAACCTGAATAAACGATTAAATTATACATATACTAACACTATTCTCCTCCTTTGTCCATTTCTCTTTTGAAAAATTCCTTACGAGTTATCACACAAGCCTCCGGATTAGCTATGGCAAGATGCATTTGTTCGTATATCTTCGCTTACCAAAATATAAAAAACCATGAAAGCTCACCTCAACAAGGTATAGACCTTCATGGTCAGATATTATCCATTCAATAATATTGGTTATTTAATGAATTATTATACTAATGAAAAACATTGCTGCCTCTACTTTTCAATACCATCTCTGGCAATTATTCCCTTATCATAATAGTGTTTTACGCTCACCATTTCCGTTACCAAATCCGCAAATTCTATAACTTTCTGCGGAGCATGCCTGCCGGTGAATACTATCTCCACATCTTCAGGCTTATTTTTTATAATATCCACCATTTCTTCTGTCGTGATCAAATTATAGTGATGAGCTATGTTAATCTCATCGAATATAATTATATCATATTCGCCTGAAAACATAGCCTTTTTGGCTTTTTCCAGTCCCTCCACAGCCATTTTCACATCTTCCTCCAGTGGAGGGTTTTGAATATGAGTAAAAGTGTCTTTACCATATTGCTCAATGGTAATATACGGTTTACACATTTCTGCCGATTTCAGTTCGCCGTAGCACTGGCCCTTCATAAATTGACCTATATAGGTTTTTAGACCTTGGCCCATGGCCCGAAAAGCCAGACCAAGTGAAGCTGTGGTTTTGCCCTTGCAATTTCCGGTATAAACTTGCACATATCCCTTCTTTAAGACATCTGATTTCACCGAAAAACCTCCTTTTAATTTTGTCCCTAAGATATATATAAATATAAATTATATTATTTTAAAAGGGGACACACATGGGATGAACTGGCATTTTCCCATGTGGTAAAAGATTAACTAACACAAATGGAGAAAGGAGAGGAGATAAAAACATGAAAATACCTGGCTTCATCCGCAAAGAAGGCAGGTATTTTCAAGATGTAAACATCATAATAAACTAAAACAAAGCCCTGGCCTTTTCACGGAAGGCGGTACCCAAATCAAACAGGCAGGTCTCCTGACTTGTGGTTCACAGCATATTCCCCGCCTTCCCAGGCACAAGACCCAGTGGCATTTGGGGAACCGCTCCCCACTTACAGTGGCCGGACCGTCCGGGATTCACACCCGGTTCCCTTTTCACCCCCGACATAACCGGGGAACCTGATTAATTAGATATTAAATTAATATTATATTAACATTCTTTGAATAATTTGTCCATCATTATTTTTTGATATTTATAAATATTCTGGCACCAAGCTATAATTACTTAGTGAACTACCCCCGCTTACGTTCCACTAAGAAGCGGGGGCTTCCAAAGGAACATCAACGAGCGTTTCCTGATTCATCAGCCACGGCCTACCGTTACAAAGAGCAATAGGTCTTACACGGCCTCCAGCAGGCATGATTTCGGGCGGCCCCCGCCCTACAAGTACATATCTAAGCCGCTAGCATTTCTAAGCCACGGCGTTCTATTAATATGGCTGACACCAAATCCCTGGGCATAACCAGTCCACAAGCAGGGCATCGGTGTACTCTGACACTCAAATCCTTTGGCACATTAGCGCCACAAAGACAAGTCTGGGAAGTGCCATGCGGAGGGACAGGGAAAAATATTTTACCGTATTTGCGGCATTTGTACTCCACAAAGTTTCTGAATGTACCCCATGAAGCATCATGAATGCTTTTAGCTAGGTAGTGATTTTTGACCATCAAAGTTTTAGTGTGTGAAACATTTTTTTCTGTTGCTCTTTGGTCGGACGCATTTCAAACCGGTAGACAATTTGCAAATGATTCACCTCTTTTCATCCTGGGTTTCAATGTACTTCTTAATTACTTCAATGGGTGCACCACCTGTAGTTAGAAGACAAAAACTTTACGACCAAAAATATTCTTTCCATAGCTGCTTTTTTACTACCAAAATCAGATGATATGTGAGTAAGAATACTGATTGGCTATTTGCATCAAGTTTGCTCAATAATAATCAACCTTTCGTTATTGCGTCTGATTATATTTTGCCACATCATAGAGGCTTTGGCAAACATCTTATTAGTACACAAAACAAGGCCGCCATTCATCCCACCAACTTAAAGGTGGGGGAATTCTGGCTGGTTTTGGTTAAATTTATTAATTTAGGAAATCAATTTTATTTTCTAAATTAAGTCCTTCATTATACGAGATATAGTCATCCACTCCCTGCGATATCGCATTGTACACAGTACGCCCAATTAAATATCCTAAGTCAGTTGCAGTCCCGGCATAATGCTGCAATTCACCTCTCCCGGTACAGGAAACCACTATGGCGTCCGAGGTTGTACCGGTTATACATTCACCGTCCAGCAAGCTTATTTTTGATTTAAACAGAGCTCTTGTCTTGGCTTCGGTTGCCGTTATAACCGCATTAACCATCGCAGGCACGCTTAAATTGCCTTCAATTAATAAAATAGTATTGATCGTGCCCGGTTGAATATTTCTTTGCAGCTTTGCGGTAGGAACACCCGCAACCCCTGGATTACTTACTCCAACAGTACAAAGAGCCGCCACTGCCAGACCTTTTTGACTGCCACAGCTTAATACGGTGTGGGTTACATTTACGGCAGTCATCATGCCAACAACATCATGACCTAAATTCAAACCTTCAGCTACCTGTCTTAAATCCTGCTCCGGATCACTTCCATTATAGTTTTTATTAACAGAATGGTTGATTATGTGATACGCCTGGCGTAAATTTCCGCCTAAGACAGCAGAACTGAGCACTTTCAGCGGGTTGTCAGACGAAACAAGAAATGTATTTTTGTTATAGACATAAAAATTTATCCCTTGGATAGAGATCTGCTTATTAAACAAATGTAATTCCTCTAACAAAACATTTTCCTCCCTATACCCATAAATTGCAATTTAAAAAACCCGGCCTACCTATAGTCCGGGGTAAATCCCTGCTGTAGAAAATATTTTATGACTCAGCACGAAACTAACCACATTCCCATCACTCGTAGGTTTGTTTTTAATAAAACAGGCAGGTCTCCTGACTTAGGTTCACCAAGATCTTAGTCCTTCCCAGGTCAACACCCAGTGGCATTACATAAGATCCTTCCCCATCACAGTGGCGGGACCGTATCGGATTTGCACCGACTTCCCTTTTTAAGCATTATCTTCTCAAAATAATGCACCTGTTCCAGCTTGTTATGAAGTTTTAGCTTATTGGAAATAAGACTCTAATATTTTTATCATATATTTTGAAAAATTCTAGCACAAATTCTATAACATTTCAATACATTCATAAGAATAACTTTCGGTGGCACGGAGAAGAAAACTTTTATACTTGGTGTTTAAAACATATGACGTAGGCATTAGGAGTAAAGAGGAAGGAAGAAATGCTGTTTTTCTCGAATAACTCATTTTAATTGTGTGGGTAATTTTTACAGTACCTTAGAGATTTGTTTCTATAAAACGATATCCAACACCACGTGCAGTTTCAATATATTGCTGGTTTGCATTTAGTATCTCCAACTTCTGTCTAATTCTCCTTATGTGTACATCAACAGTACGGGAATCATTAGAAACATCAAATTCCCAAAATTGTTTCAATAGGAAATATCGGGAGAAATATTTACCTGGCTGGCAAGCCAAAAAATACAACAGCTCAAACTCCTTGGCCTTTAAATATTGTTTTTTGCCACCCAGTTCAATTGACATACATTCCTTATCAATAATCAATTTACCCCTCATGATAATGTTTTTGCTATCCCTTGGAATAATGAATTCTTCTTTTTTATCGCGCCTTAATCTGGCATTGACCCGAGCTACCAGTTCCCGAGGACTAAAAGGCTTGGTTATGTAATCATCCGCTCCCATTTCCAAGCCTAAAACCTTGTCCAATTCATCTGACCTTGCGCTAAGCATGATTATGGGAATTCGTCTGGTCGCAGGATCGCGCTGCAGCAGCCGGCATATGGAATAACCATCCAGCCCTGGCATTAGCAAATCTAATACGATTAAATCAGGATTTCTTGAACGGGCTAATTCAAGCGCAATATTGCCGTCTTTAGCCGTTATCACCTTGTAGCCTGCACGCTCCAGGTTAAATCGGACTATTTCAAGTACATTTTGCTCATCATCTACAACTAGAATATTTGGCATTAAGCACATCTCCAATTCAAACACCTGCTGCTAACACATGCATCATTTTATATGGTTCATTTTCTCATTGGTGATGTCAAAACGTTTTAATTGATTTTGCGCATGAACAGCCATTTCGGCCAGCCGTCCGGCCCAATGGGCCACCTCACGGGAAGAAACTTGTCCTTCAACCTCACCTTTTACTTCCTGTGTACCGGCTATTAAACGCACTGAATACACAGTCTCATTTACCTCAGTATCCATTTGTCTAATATTATTGGCAATATAATCCACAAGCTTTCCCGTATGCATAACTGACTGATGCATTCCGGCAAGTGCGTCTTCAGTATTCGACACAGCAGTCACGCCTTGATTGGCCATATCCTCACTTAACTGCACCTGCTCTAAAACCCTGGCAGTACTTTCCTGGATTAGACTGATAATACGGCTTACATCCCCTGTGGCCTTTCCGGTTTCTTCGGCCAGATTACGCACCTCTCCGGCAACCACGGAAAAACCTCGTCCATATTCCCCAGCCCGGGCAGCTTCTATTGAAGCATTTAAGGATAATAAATGTGTTTGACGCGATATGTCCTTAATTATATCTACTATATTACCAATCTGCTGAATATGTACTG
Source organism: Desulfofarcimen acetoxidans DSM 771 (assembly GCF_000024205.1). Lineage (NCBI taxonomy): Bacteria > Bacillati > Bacillota > Clostridia > Eubacteriales > Peptococcaceae > Desulfofarcimen > Desulfofarcimen acetoxidans. Next base: position 2,076,551 of record NC_013216.1, on the reverse strand, counting down.
TTAAGGACTGCATGGATTTAGAACTATCCTGAGACAACTGCCAATTACCCTTAATTTTATCCACTATATTTTTTAGTCCCAGCAAACCTTCCTCCACCAACCGCATCATTTCCTGGCTAGATGTTTCGGCTTCCACCACCAGACCTTTAACATTTTTAACTACTGAATCCATTCTTTCAGCGCTTTGTTCAGCAGATAAAGCAAACCGGACCTGGTTTTCTCCAACCCGGTGCATTTGCATACTGGCAAGATGCAAATCTCCCGAAGTAAGGCTAAAATCCTTGATTAACATTTCTAAATGGGAAAGCATACGGTTAAAGCCACTGCCTAAAAGAGATAATTCCTTGCCAACTTTTGTCTCCCTAGCCCGTAAAGTCAAATTTCCTTCCCCGGCTAAAGACATAATATCGATTAATTCATTTAGCGGACCGGCAAACTTCCGGGCACCCAGAGCGCAAATTAATATTGTTGCCAGCACTGTAATCAGACCACCGAAAATGATTAACAATCCTAATTGCTTTACGGGCAATAAATACTGTTCTACCGGTACTCCAATTACGCAAACCCAATTCTTTCCGGGAATTTGTTGATAGGCCACCCGCCACAATTCTTTTTGTACCTCTATCGTAAATAAACCGGTACGGCTGGAAAACATTTTACCTTCTAAATCAGAAGTAAAAGTTATACGCTGTTGATTTCTTCCGGAAGACAATACCTCATTTCCCTGCTGATCAATAATCATCAAGCATGCATTCAGCCCCTGCCGCATAAAGCCGGTGGCCTCAGAATTCAAAAGATATCCGGATTTACGCTCCAATTCACGACTATCAACGGTTGTAGTAAAAAGGTCTATTTTCTCCGAAATATTACTGGCTGATGAGGTTAAACGGCCATCAGTATATTTTTGCAGCCATTGTTTTCCTTCCCAATATGCGACCATGCCCAATATACTCATAACAAAAATAACTAGCATCGTCATTAGAAGCAATATACGCAACTGAAAGCTAACCTTATCAATAAAAGTTACTCCCTTGTAATTAAGAGGCTTATTATCGAATTTTTTTGCAATAACCTTTGCGGGAGCACAGTTTTTATGACTTTTTTTGCCAAATAAACACCTTAAAACCGTCAATTTATTTTGTATGTCCGCTAACCGTACCGCCGATTTTAAAAACTTCATATCCTTTAATGACCAATTTAAAAATTTCATTTTGCCCCACTTATTTTTTTTTGCCTCTCCTGGCAAATTGTTTCGTTTGTCTACTTTTCTTCTTTTCTTCAATTCAAGACCTCCTTAATAAAAAGAGAGAAAATTGCCTCTAAGTTGCAGTCAACCGGTGGTGAATATACCTACCCAGCCAGCGGGCCAGAATATTGAAGAAAAGCACTACCAGAATAAGCACGGCAGCAGAACCGTCAGCTACCTGACGCACATCGGGAATAAGGGATTCTGAGTTAACCTTCCAAATATGCACAGCCAGAGTCTCAGCTGGCCGAAAAGGATTAATAGGAGAAAAAGGGCTTAACGGGTTCCAATCAGTGAAATTTAAAACAGGACTGCTCATCCCGGCAGTATACAAAAGGGCCGCCGCCTCACCAAAAACACGGCCGGCTGCGATGATGGTGCCTGTTACTATGCCAGGAAAAGCAGACGGCAATATTACTCTCCACATAGTTTCCCAGCGTGTAGCCCCCAGCGCCAGACTGGCTTCCCGCAACTCAACAGGTACAGTTCTTATGGTTTCTTCAGAAACTCTTACAATAAAGGGAAGATTTATTGCAGCCAGAGCCAGGGCGCCTGACATTAAGGTATACCCCCAACCTGTTAGATTAACAAATATCAATAATCCAAATAGCCCTACCACAATAGACGGAAGGGAAGTAAGGGTTTCCATAGAGAGGCGAATATACTCGGTAAGGCGTCCCGCCCCGGCATATTCGGCTAAATAGATGCCGGCTAAAAGTCCAATAGGAATAGTAATCAGCATGGTAAGAAAAAGCAAATAAAAGGAATTAAAGATCTGTGGGCCTACACCACCACCGGCCATAATTGTTTGGGGCGGCGCAGTGAGGAAGTCCCAGCTAATGGCTCGAAAACCGTGCCAGAGAATATATCCAAGAAGCAGTGCCAAAATTGCCAGAACTGCAGCCGCACCTAACCAAAACATAAGGGTAGCGGCACGATCGGCTGAACGAGCATTCAACGGATCATTCCCCCTCTTCTCACTACCAACTTAATGATTAGGATAAACATAAATGACATCATCAGTAAGAGCAATCCCATTGACCAGAGGGCGTTATTCCATAAAGAACCCATAATAGTATTGCCCATATCCATAGTGATGGCGCTTGTCAAAGTCATTAGCGGGTCCAGAATGGAATACGGGATCTGCCTTGTATTACCGATCACCATCTGAACAGCCAGTGCTTCACCAAAGGCTCTGGCCAGACCCAGAACAACACCGGTAATGATGCCTGAACGTGCGGCAGGCACCAAAACCATACTAATTGTCTGCCATCTGGTGGCGCCTAAAGCTAAGGATGCCTCTTTCCATTGAGATGGCAAAGCACGCAAACTGTCGGAAGAGACACTGATTATGGTGGGTAAGATCATAATTGAAAGCACTATAAAACCGGCCAAAAGGCTAAAACCTTCTCCCCCCATATAATTACGTATGAAAGGCACCAAGAGACTTAAGCCCACGTATCCATAAACAACAGAAGGAATTCCGGCTAAAATTTCAATAGCCGGCTGCAATACCCTCTGCCCCCAGCCTGGGGCAATTTCCACCATAAACACCGCTACGATAACGCTTAAAGGACCACTGACAGCCACTGCCATCAGAGAAACCAACAGAGAACCTATAATAAAGGACAAAGAACCCACCAGCGGTCCTCCTTGCTCCATCGGCCGATCCGGCATCCATTGTGTTTGAAAAAGGAAATTCCACGCATTAACACCGCTTACTGTAAAGGTAGCCAAGCCCTTTTGACCAATAAAAAAAATAATAGCTAAAGTTAATGCAATCACCAGTGCCGCGGCCAAAAAAGATACTGTTCGTCCAAAGTATTCAATATATCTTTTATGAATATGTATACCTTTTGCCGTAAGACCTAGTGAACCTGGCCCTGAACTGGAATACTCTTTATTTTCAATGGCCAGGGGAAAATTTTTGGACATAAAAATACCTCTTTCTAATAAAATAACGGGGCGGCTCAGTTTGCTAACCGACATCCGCCCCCTACAATCCATTACTAAATCATTTGGAACCTATTTCTGGGTCATATTGCCTTTGGCATCCCGCTCCACTTTCATATCAGTAATCGGGATATAACCCAATTTTTCCACTAACTGGCCCTGCACCTCATCAGTTAACATATAATCCAAGAAGGCCTTTTTAACACCGGTGGGGGCACCCTTGGTGTACATATGCTCATACGCCCATACCGGATATTTACCGGTAGCAATATTTTCTACACTTGGTTCAACACTATCAAGCTTTAATGCTTTAATGCTATTGTCCACGTAAGAAATGGCCAGATAAGAAATAGCGCCTGGAGTTTCTCCAACCATTTTGCGCACTGTACCGCTGGAATCCTGCTCCATACCCGGTGCAGTTTCATCTGTTCCACCAAGAGCAAAAGAGTCAAAAGTAGCACGGGTACCGGATCCTTTGGGGCGATGAATCACTACAATCTTCTGCTCGGAACCGCCCACATCTTTCCAATCAGTTACTTTCCCTGTGAATATATCTACTAACTGCTGTTTTGTCAGATTATTTACAGTTACACCTGGGTTTACTACGGTAGTCATACCTACCACGCACACCTTATTATCCACCAGCTGCGAGGCATCAATACCATCCTTTTGTTCAGCAAATATATCGGAGTTGCCAATATCCGCTGCTCCGGAAGCTACCTGGGTTAAACCTGTACCGCTTCCACCACCTTGCACAACAATTTGTGTCTTAGAATTTTTAGCCATATACTGGCTGGCAGCCTGCTCAACCAGTGGCTGAAGGGCGGTAGAACCAACTGCTGTAATATTTCCGGACACTTCTTCTGCCTGTTGATTGGAAGCCTGTTCTCCTTCCTGCTTTTGTTGGCCGCCACAGCCCGCCAGAGCCAGTAACATCACCAGCACTGCAGCAATCGCCAGCATCCATTTTCCTTTACTCTGCAAAATTTTTTCTCCTCCTCTTTTTAGCAGTGCATCATTAATCATTTCCGAGCACCACTTCATTATTTTTTCTAATTAGATTTTAAAGCAAGAGAATTAATTCGATATTATCAATAGGTAAATAATAATTAATTATTTTTAATTTAGTTACAGAAAAATTAAAAATATATTAAGAAGTCCCCCTTTACAATATATTAACTAAAACGACACAAGCAATTAACTTTATCAATTTATAATATATTTAATCTAAAATTTATTATAAAGGATGATTTTATGCTTCTGGAAGCTGATTTGCACACCCACACTATTGCCAGCGGGCATGCTTTTAGTACAGTTAAGGAAATAATTGATTATACCATTGTCAGAGGACTAAAAATGATTGCCATAACGGATCATGGTCCCAATTTTCCGGGTGGACCACATGAATACTATTTCAGCAAACTGTTAGAGCTGCCGGGTAATTTTAAAGGAGTCGATATTTTAAAAGGCGTTGAAGCTAATATTGTTGATATTAACGGCAAATTAGACCTGCCAATTGAAATGCTGCAAAGTCTGGATATTGTGCTGGCGGGTCTACATGCCGGCACAGGTTATCAGGAAAATTCGGTAGAACACAATACTCGGGCCTTAATTGCCGCGATTCAAAATCCCTATGTTCACATTATCAGTCACCCGGAAAATCCTGAGTTTCCCGTAGATTTAGAAAGAGTTGTTTACGCAGCAAAGATGGCCGGTAAGGCAATAGAAATAAATAATAGTTCCTTTTCTCTGAACCGCCCCGCCAACGCTTCTCGCTGCCATCAACTGACTCGTCTCACAGCCAAAACAGGCACCCTCGTATCAATAAACAGTGATGCTCATAATTGTTTTATGGTGGGAAAATTCGACTCCGCCCTGGAAGCAGCAGTCAAAGCCGGCATAAAGCCGGAACAGGTTTTAAATACCTCAGCAAATTTTGTACGTGATTATATGGTATCTGTAAAAATAAAACAGAAAAAAATATCATAGCGTCTATAATATTGTGCTCGTTATGAAACACCGGCTAAACCATTTTCTCAAAACTGTTAGACAATGACATTTATTTGCTCATAGATCCATTTTAAAGGGAGTCATTGGCTTCCTTAATTTATTTATATAATCAGCCATTAAATCTACGTGTCGAATTTAAGAAATATAAAGAGTTTCTATCCAAGGAGATGAATATATCGGGATGATTAGTGTTAAAAACACCTACAGGGTCTTTAAGGAAATACTCATGTCTAACACAGGTAACATTTTGCTGCGCCAGTCTGCTAAACAAAAACTTCTCACTGAAAAGTTTGCCTGTCATATATCCAGAGGCAAAATTATAGGAGTAATGTATCTGGACATCGTACGTTTTCATGAAGTTCAGCAAATACACGGCTCCATTATGGTTGATCGAGTCCTAAATCTCTTAGAGGAATCGCTGAAAAAAATAATAACCAAGTTCTTACCGGATGATTCTGTTCTGGCAGTGGAAAACTTATGGGCGGACGATTTTGTTATCTTATTCACTCTTTCCGATAAGACTTCCACGGAGGAATTATCAAACCTGGCGGTGGCTTTACGCTTATCACTCAGGGATAACTTAAGCTTTCAATTTATAAAGTTGCTTGGCAGTGAACTGGAACTGCATATAGGCTACGCCATTATTGAACCTGCTGCTGACATTAAACACGATATAAAATTATATAATGCTCTACGCGAAGCGCAGAAGGTAGCCAAGGGAACTCTAAGCCTGGGCACTATAAACCTGGCTAAAAAATTTAAGGAGCTTTTATCTAACCATGAACTGAGGTCGGTATACCAACCCATTGTTTCTCTCTCTTCGGGGGAAATTTTAGGTTGGGAAGCCCTTACACGAGGACCGGAAAACTCTTATTTCAGCAATCCGGATGTAATATTCAGCTTTGCGGAGGAGATAGAACTGCTGTGCACCACGGAAATGGTCTGCCGGGAAACGGCTATCAACAATTTTGGTAAACTGGGACCTGAACAAAAGCTTTTTTTAAACGTAAACCCGCGTACTATGACTGATCCCAACTTTGTCAAAGGTGAAACTCTAAAAAAGCTCGAAGAATACGGTCTGACTCCACAAAATATTGTTTTTGAGATAACCGAACAACATAGCATTAAAAATTATTATTTGTTCAAAAAGACTGTTGAACACTACCGCAATCAGGGCTACCAGGTAGCTGCAGATGATGTGGGCGCAGGCTTTTCCGGATTACAATCTATCGCCGAAATCCGCCCGGACTTTATTAAAGTAGATATGTCCCTGATTAGAGACATACATATTAATCCAGTTAAAGAAGCAGTGGTAGAATCTCTTATTACCCTGGCTGAAAAAATAAACAGCCAGGTTATTGCAGAAGGAATTGAATCACAAAATGAATTAAACACCTTACTTTCACTGGGCGTTCACTTTGGACAAGGTTTTTATCTGGCACGCCCGGCTTTTCCAAAACAAACTGTAAACAAAACATTGATTTCATACATCAAGCGTCAAAAAAACAAGGATTTAAATGGAAATTGGAGGCAGCCTTTATCTATTGGGGACATAGCTGTACCGGCTGTTATAATACATGAGGATACTTCGGTGGCTGAAGTCAAGGAAAAATTAGACATGCTTTCACAACCCATTGGCGGTGTGGTTGTAGTAAGAAAAGAGCGTCCCATTGGTTTAGTGATGCGTCACAAACTTTACCGCGTTCTCAGTTCACAGTATGGTGTGCCCTTGTACTGGCAGCGTCCGATAAGTGTAATAATGGATTGTTCACCTTTACAGGTGGAAAACCATATAACAATTGAGCAAGCCGCTGAAATTGCTATGAATCGTGAACAAGATAAAATTTATGATGATATTGTGGTTGTTGAAAAGGGCAAGCTTACAGGCGTTGTCACCATACAAAAAATGCTGGATTCTATAACCAAAATACAAGTAGAACTGGCTAAGGGAGCTAATCCACTAACCAGTTTACCAGGTAATGTGGCTATCGAACTAGAATTATCCAGAAGAGCCGGAAATGGCCAAAATTGTATTGTCATTTATGCCGATTTGGACAGATTTAAATCTTACAATGATACTTATGGTTTTGAACGAGGCGATCAGATGATCAAGCTAACAGCCAGGATAGTTTCCCATGCCACTAAAAAATACGGTTCAAGAAATGATTTTGTGGGACATATCGGCGGCGACGACTTGATAATAATTACACTGCCAGAATATGCTGAACACATTTGCCGCTCTATCGTGTTGCTTTTTGAAAGGCTGAAAAAGAGGTGCTTTTCCCCCAATGATAGAGAACAAAGTGAATTCTACGGACAGGACCGGGATGGTTTTCAAAAATGGTTGCCCCTGGTATCCGTTTCCCTGGCCATCGTGAAATGCCAGGATAAAAAAAGTTACCTGACCCTGGCGGAAAGAGCCGCACAACTTAAAAAATATGCTAAATCCTTGCCCGGCAGCGTCTATGTGCAAGATCGGTGTACAGATTATAAAATACAATAATAATCACAAAAAGATTGCCCCAAACTCACAAAACCTTCACGTTGATAGAATATAATTAAGCAACCATACTTACATACTTTAAAAAAACGAATATAATGAAAGAGGTGAAAATGATGATAAGCAGCATTAGCAGTGCAGGGAGCGCCTATTATTACCAAAAACTAGATACCAGTAAGCTGTCTAACAAAACTGATGCAAATCAAGACAGCAATATTAGCAAATCTGAAATTGAGGCAATATCGAACTATGCTAACAAGACTACTGATGACGGTATTTTTTCAGAAATTGATACTGATGAGGACGGTTCTGTCACACAGGAAGAGTACGACGATTTTATCAAAAAGCTACAGGAAAACACTGATAAAATGCTGACTCAAATACGAGAAACGGATAGCAGCAAACAGAGCTCTGAAGTTAGTAAATTATTTAGCAAGATTGATTCAAACCAAGACAATTCTGCAAACCAAGGTAAACCGCCCTCCTTTTCTGCAAAAATGCAGCAGGATGCAACGAATCAAGTGTCTGGAATAAATAGTTCAGGACAAACTACAAGCACATCAAGCGATACAGATACAAGCAGCAAAGTCTTTTCAGAAATGGATACCAATCAGGATGGAACTGTCAGTCAGGAAGAAATGGAAGCCTATTTTGAAAAGAAAAATCAAGAAATGGAAGAAAATATCGGACAGAATACTGGTTTTCCCCATGGAAAGGATGCAACAGGGCAAGGCTCTAATACAGTTTCTGGAGTAAATGGTTCATCATCCGGTGATTCAGGTACAGATTCAACTTTTAAAGCTTTTCCTGAAATGAATGCTAATCAAGATAGCTCTATCAGTCAGGAAGAAACGCTTGGTTCGAATAGCGGTAATAACAGCAAATCTTATCAGTATTCTCATGGAGTTCAAGAATATCTAAAAAGCTATAACCTAATGACACCGGACTTAAGTCAGTTAATGTATAAAGCGTAAACAATTTTACCATGATTTTTTAGAATCAATTTCAGTGCCTTAATTTTTCTGCAGTCGCTAATCACGCTAAAGATGTTCTCCTAAAGGCAAAGGTTTTAGACCTGACATTTTGAAAATAAACGGACCGGCACAGATGCACCAGTCCGTTTAAGTTTTACAACTGCCGCCAGATAATCCATATGCGCAATCAATACAAGGTTCCATTTTTGCATGTCAGATACAGACTCAACTACCTTATCCGCATGAACTGTTATGTTAATTTTTATTTGCAGAATTATTTATTTTGCAAAATCGTTCATTGCAATAACAATATAGATTTTCTATAAATATACCGCGAATTGTTTATTTACTTGGCGGCTTATTATATCCTTTGTCTCCGTAGGGCTGCAGCTTCTCCAGCCACGTCTTTTCCATTTGCTTGAGCTCCCAGCGCATGTCGATAACTTTGTCGGTGACCTTTTCCTCCAGTACCTCGTAGATGAAGGCTTCCGGCCCAAGATCATTCCAATCCTTTTGCATCTCAGAATTTACATGCCTGCCCATAAACAGTTGGCTTTGTATGGTCAGCCATTTGTTTTTTAGGTTGGGATAGGCTGCTACGTAAATTTTGCCGTTGGCATTGTTTGTTATTTGGATTACACCCATGTAAGTCTTAAGCTGCTTGAATTCCTCCAGAAGTTCCTTGCGTCTTTTCTTGTCCATGCTTTTCTTTCCTTTCGGGACAAAATGTTATCTTTAAACCCGTTGCATTTTGTTCACTAGAAAATATCACACATATTCCTTTTTAATAATTGCCAATATGCCTTTTCTTTTAATATCGGGGATAACAGATAAAGTCTTTCCCATATGATTTCTACATCATTACTAAGTTATAATAACTTTTTTATGCTTTAGAACAGTTATTAATCTCACAATTTTACCTCCAATACAATTACTAGACTAGTAACTTACTAAGCCACTAAACTACTAAATAAATTATATTCTTCTTAAAACGTTATGTCAATATATGATCTTGTCATCTCCAACTTATGCAAAACAAAGCGCCCGGGAATTTTCACTAATTTCTACACTTATCGCGCACTCTTCTATACGTCAAGGTCCTTAAAGGATATAAGTTAATCAAACTATTACTGTTTATCAATACCATTATTTTACACAACCTTCCTAAACCTAACATGAAAAGTAGTACCCTCTGTGCCCGTGTCAATTTTTATACTGGCGTTATGCCTATTTGCAATACTATAACAAGTAGCTAAACCTAAACCTGTCCCATTATCCTTGGTAGTAAAAAACGGCGTACCTATTTTATCAAGTATTTCAGCAGGAATTCCATTGCCACGATCTTGTACCGTTAATACTACTTCATCATTATCAATATATGTACTTATAGTTAAGAATTTCCCCGAAGTCATCGCCTCAAGACCATTACGAACAAGATTAATAATAAGTTGACGAATCTCTTTTTCGTCCATTAAAAACATAAAAATTTTCTTCAATTTCAAATTTATATAATTATCTATAGATGAGCAAAACATCCTTTTTTCAATATAATAAAGAAATGCGTTGGTGAGATAATCTCTCAACCAACGCATTAAATATTTCATCACTAAATTCTACAAGAAAACCTTTCCAACTATTCACTGTGCCAAATGATAAGGCACAACAATTACTGTAACATACTTCTCATTATCAAGACCTATCAGCGTGATTCTTAAAACTATAATAAATAATTCCTTCTTGCTTTAGATAATCTAAAGATTCCTTTAGTTCTGTTAAACTTATTTCCGCGAACCTGGCCAAATTTGATAATGAAATATTAACCGATATTGCCTCCTCTCTACCATAAAAAACTTTTTCCAGGGAATAGATGTTTAGAAGTACAGTTACGGTTTTACCTAGAGGTGATCCGGTTTTAATCTCATAAAGCAGTTTAACAAATAAGTCTATTTGATTAACCATTGCTTGCACCAAATTTTGGTTCGTTTCATATTCATTGCTTTTCCATTGCGCTTGACAGTTTTTATGATAGTTCTTTGTCATCCTTCAACTCTTTCAGCAGGCATTAGCGGCATCAACAAGCAGATCCTTATTCAATAAACTTATTCTTTGTCCCTTAGTTAAAATTGCCCCTTCTTGCCTTAGATTAATTAATACATTGGTCACCATCACTCGCGACGCATTTACAAGATTAGCCAAATCCTGATGTGTAAGTTCAATATTTATAATAACTCCTTCCGGAGAAGGCTTACCGTATTCATCTGCTAGCCTCAGCAGGGTTGCGGAGATTCTGCCCTTAACATCACGAAAGGCAATATTAGCTACCTGATCAGTGTAATCGTTTAACTTTTTACCTAATAATTGAATTATTTTCAAAGAGGTTCTAGGATTTTGCAAGAGCAGTATAAAATGCTCTTTATTGCAAGAACAAATAAAGGTATCCTCTATGGCTTGAGCATTCATTGTATGCTTAGAATCATCCAAAAATGTATTTTCACCGAAAATATCATCTTCCTTCAGAATATCAAGAGTTATTTCTTTTCCACCCTCTGAAATCTTAAATAACCTGACTCGTCCGTACTTAATAAGATAAATGGTACAGGTTGCTTCACCTTCCCGGAAGATAAATTCATTTTTGTTATAAAGCTTTCTACCGGCCAGTGCTCCTACTCTTTCTCTTTCAACAACATCAAGGGTTGAGAAAATTGATAAATCTTTCATACAGCTAATTTTCTTCATTTCCATACCTCTAATTTCACTCCAACAGTTTTGCCAAATTATCTAACTCAATTGTAATTATTTCTATAGGTACCTGAGTGTATTCGAAAAACTCAAGAATTGCTTCATCGTTGATAGGACTTATTCCTGTGTCAAGCAGTAATATCCGATCATAAAAACCAAAGTTTTGCCTGGCATCAATTTCATCCCATTTTAAACCTTCAACAAATATCTTGCGCCAGTTTTCCAGCCAGCCGCTGGTTAAATAGAAAGTCCGTGCCTCGGCGTCTGTTTCAGCCATTTTATTCCCAAACAACATGTCAATACAATTCTTTGCTTTAATTATTTGCCCTCCCCGTTCAGCAACCATATTCTCTATTTCCGGATGGCATTGTGCACCAAGCACTACAAAAGTATCTCCATTCATTTGATCCATTGATCGGGATAATTCATCTTTTAGTCTGTTAAGATCTACGTGCAATGCCGGATCGATATAGTTTATTTCAACTTCTTTATCTTTAAGCAAATAATCTAACTCCTGTTTAATTATACCACAAGCTAATATTTTTTTACACATACCCGTTCCTCCTTTAGTTTTATGAGAAGAAAGGTGCTAAATTTAGCACCTTTCCTCAACTCCACCGTTTTATAAACCCGCTCTGCTCACGATTGTTTCCGCTACCACTTCCGCACTGGTAAAAGGAAAATCATTTGCTGTCAATAGTTTGCCGGCTTCACCTGCAGTAACTTCTAAATCACCCGCCTTGCAAGTGGTAGCTGCCCCATTTGGAAATGAGGACAACAGCGCTTCAGGAGTAGCAATAGGAAAATTAGCCTTTTCTAATGCACCAATAATTTGACTTTTTATAATTTCACGTACTGACATAATTTTTACCTCCTTAGTATGATGATATATCCTTGTGCTTTCATAATAATCTAAAGACTCTATTAAATCAGTAAACTATTTTACAAAAATACTGAAAATTAATACCGGGAATATTGATATTCGAAACGTTTTACAAAAATGCAAAACATTAAAAACCCCCGCAAATTTGCGCAATATATTGCATGCCACCACGTATGAGAATCCAATCAATTAAATACCATAATCCAGTAATTAACCCTTGACTTCTATTTAAGAGGCAAATATAATCTTAACAGACCGACCGGTCTGTCAAGGAGGTGATTCTTTGAGCAAAGAATCAAAAAAAGATTTAATAGCAAATACAGCCTTAACCTGCTTTATATCTTCCGGTTATGGAGGTACCTCTGTAGATGAAATTGTGCGTACTTCGGGGGTCAGTAAAGGTGGTATCTATTGGCACTTTAAAAGTAAAGAAGATATTTTCCTTTATCTAGTGGAGCGGTGGATTAATGATGGGATTAATGAATACATATCCTCACTAATGCCTTCTGATTCGGCTGCTGAAAAACTAACGAAATATATTGAACATTATCTTAATAATATTGATACTCCAGTCACCGCACTAATCCTGGAATTCGTTCTTCAGGCAAAAGATTTAGAGATCATGGAAAAATTACATAATTTCTCTTCGAAATCTCTTAGTGTTCTTGGAGAAATTATTGAAACTGCAATTAAAAAAGGAGAGTTTTGTCCACTCGAACCAACAACTACCACCCAAGTATTCTTTTACATGATTGATGGTATTGGACATCAGTTACTGATTCACAAGGATAAAAAGTTACTTGAAAAGACCTTAAGAAGTGGACTGGCCATTTTTTTAAAGGGTGTTTTATAAGTTGACTAATTAAAATACCATTCAGCACCATAATAAATCCTTTTTCATAAATTTTAAATGGAGAGGTGTTAACTAATTTGAAACGTGTAATAAGCCTGGCGGCAGTTCTTCTATTGGTTACTTTTATTGCCAGTGGATGTGGACAAAAAGAAAAGGTTTCCCAAGAAGAAAAATTAGTTCCGGTTGAAACTTTGAAAATCTCCAGTACTGCCTTAACTCCGACATTAAATACCACCGGTGAAATTATTGCCGGAGCGGATGTAAACGTAATGCCTAAAGTAACCGGACGTGTGCAGCAGGTAATGGTTAAGGTAGGAGACACGGTACATAAAGGACAAACCTTGTTGCAACTGGAGGAAAATGATGCAAAGAATTCCTTGGACCAGGCAGGAGCAGGCCTTGACCTTGCTCAGGCTAACCTTGAAAGAGCTCAACAGGCACTAAAGGATGCTCAGGTAAACTTTGAAAGAAACAAGTCTTTGTATGAAGCTCAAGCTATTTCTAAATCTCAATATGAGCAGGCCGAAAGTGGTCTGGTTACTGCCCAGAGTAATCTAAATGTTTCGCAGGCCCAACTAAAACAAGCCCAGGCAACACTGAATTCCGCTCAAGATAACCATAATAATTTTACTCTTACTTCTCCTATTGATGGCGTAGTGGCGGCTGTCAATGTTGATTCCGGCGAAATAACAAGTCCCCAAGCCTCCCCCATCACCGTTGTGCAGATAAATTCTACCAAGGTGAAAGTCAATGTATCTGAAAACGTGGTGGACTCTATTAAGGTAGGTTCTAAGGTTCCGGTAACCATTAATGCTATTAATAAAACTATTAATGGAAACGTGCTCTCGGTGGCCCCCAAAGCAGACCCGGCAACACGTGCTTTTACTGTGGAAATACAACTTCCCAATGATAAAGGTGAGATTAAACCAGGTATGGTTGCTAAATTAAACTTATCCACCGGTAGTTCTGCAGCAGTTCTGGCATTACCTCTTGATGCTGTGCTGGAAAAGGATGGTCAGTATACTGTGTTTATTGTAGAAAACGGTAAGGCTAAGGAGGTTTCTGTCAAGGTTGGTATCACCTCAGGGGAATTAATAGAAATTAAATCCGGCGTAAAAGAGGGACAAACCGTTGTGGTAACTGGTAACAGATTGGTGGCTAACGGGCAGAAGGTGAAAGTGGTTAAAGAAATAGGGGGTGCGGCTAAGTGAAATTAGCAGATATATCTGTTGATCGCCCCGTCGCCATTTCCATGTTAATCATTGCCCTGATTGTTCTTGGCCTTTTCTCTTTACCTCGCCTGGCGGTGGATCTCTATCCGGATATGGAACTGCCCTATGCTGTTATTTCAACCTCCTATGAAGGGGCGGCACCGGCTGAAGTAGAACAGTTAATCACCAAGCCCTTGGAATCAGCGGTGGCAACAACTGAAGGTATCAAGGAAGTACGCTCAAATTCACAAAACGGTTTCTCTTTGGTAATTGTCATATTTAACTGGGGCACCAATATGGACAATGCCACCAATGATTTGCGTGAAAAAATTGATTATGTTCGTGGAATGCTGCCTGATGATGCCGGTTCTCCCAGAGTCATGAAGTTAGATCCCAATCAGGCACCAATCATCTCATTCTCAATTACCGGTGCCCAAGGAGATGTCGTAAAGCTTAAGAAAATAGCCGAGGACGATATTCAGCCTAAGCTGGAACGGATAGGTGGTGTCGCTTCCGTATATATAAGTGGCGGTAAAACACGGGAAATTAAAGTTATCTTAGATCCAGCTAAAATAGAAGCCTACGGTTTAAGTGTTAACCAAGTTATGCAGGCCATCTCGTCTGATAACGTTAACGGTACTGCCGGTGTTGTGGACAAAGGCTCTACTGAAACTTCCATTCGAGTAGTTGGTGAATATAAAAGCATCGATCAGCTGAAGAAAATTCAGGTTAGTTTAGCTAACGGCAACTATATTGCTCTGGAAAATCTGTCCACCGTTGAAGATTCTTTCAAAAAAGAAAGTCAGTTTACCTTTGTAGACGGCAAAACCTCCCTGGGTCTGAATGTTATGAAAGCTACTGGGGGGAATACCGTTCAGGTGGCCAAACAGGTTATGGCGGAGGTAGAAAAATTAAATAAGACACTGCCCGATGGAGTCAAGATTACCACCATCATGGATACTTCCAAATTTATTAAGGACTCCATTAATAACGTTGTGGATCACGGCCTAATGGGTGGTATCTTTGCTGTATTTGTCCTATACCTGTTCCTGCGCAATGTCCGAAGTACCCTTGTGGTTGTGCTGGCTATTCCGATTTCTATCATTGCCACCTTCTCCTTAATGTACTTTGGTGGCCAAACCATCAACATGCTTTCTCTGGGCGGTCTAATCCTGGGTATGGGTTCCCTGGTAGACTTTTCAGTGGTAGTTTTGGAAAGCATCTATCGCTACCGGCAAAGTGGTTTTGGCATTATTGAAGCTGCCAAACAAGGTACCTCTGAAGTAGTCAATGCTGTTACTGCTTCCGCATTAGCTCAGGTAGTAGTATTCATGCCCATTGTATTCGTGCAGGGAATAGCTGGGATTTTATTTAAGCCTATGGCCTTAACCGTAAGTTTTTCCCACATTGCAGCACTTTTTGCCGCGATAACCCTGGTTCCGATGTTGTCTGCCCGGTTGCTTAAGAATGTTGCTCCTGCAAACGAAGCATTACCCGAGGGTAAAACTAAAAGTCCAGTGGCAATTTTTGGTAAGTTCTTATACAAATTGAATGAACGCTATGGTCGAGTTTTAGGATGGTCACTGAAAAACCGTAAAAAAGTTGTGGGACTAACTGCTGTTCTGTTCATTGCCAGCATTGCAGCCACACCTTTAATTGGAACTGAATTTATGACAACTATGGACCAAGGTGAACTTACGGTTAATATTGATATGCCTGCAGGTACTAAAGTGGAAGAAACCTCCCGGGTTGCCAGTGACCTTGAAAAATTGGCCCGTCATCAGGTAAAGGAAATTGAGCGTATTTTTACCACTGTTGGCAGTGGCGGCGAGCTCTCCTTTCTCGGAGGCAGTGCCAGTGATAAGGCCTCACTGCAAATAAAGCTTATACCCTTAAAAGAACGAACTATTACTACAGAGCAAGCTGCGGAAAAACTTCGCCAGAGCATGCAAAATGTCCCCGGTGCTGATATTACTGTAAATCTTTCAGATAGTTCCGGTGGTCCTTCCAGCACCGCGGTGGATATTGCCATCCAAGGTGATGATTTAACGGTCCTCGAACAAATCGGTGATTTGCTGGTGGAAACTGTTAAAGGTGTTGAGGGCACGAGAAACGTGACCAACTCCTTGACTGAAGCCAGTTCTGAAATGCGTATTAATGTTGACAGAGAGCAAGCTGCCCGCTATGGACTGTCAGCCAGTCAGATACTCTCGGCAGTCAGTACATCCTTTGACGGTAAAGTGGTGAGCAGTATGCGTACCGGTGATGATGAAGTGGATGTGCGTATGATTACTCCGGAAGATACGAATAAGAGTATTGCCAACCTGAATAACCTAACCATCGTCTCACCAACAGGCGCCAGGGTACCTGTTTCGGCGGTGGCCAGTGTCGAATCGCATCGTGTACCAACCGAAATTACACGTACTGACCAGACCCGGGAGGTTCGGATTACTGCGGATGTAACCGGCCGTGACGTAGGTAGTGTTAATAAGGATATCCAGACAGCAATCAGTAAACTTGCCTTACCGGATGGCTACACTGTTAATTACGGCGGACAGGCTGAAGATATGGCGGAATCCTTTGCAAGTTTGGGCATGGCCTTAATACTCTCAGTGTTACTCGTGTTTATGGTAATGTCTGCTCAATTTGAATCCTTATTCCAACCATTTATTATTATGTTTTCGTTACCGCCAACCTTTATTGGAGCGATTTTTGGTCTGGGTATTACGGGAAACCCCATCAGTGTAACAGCTATGATTGGTGCGATTATGCTGATAGGAGTTGTATTAAATAACGCTATTGTGCTGGTGGACTACATTAACGTTCTGCGCAAAAAGGGGCATCAGCGTGATGAAGCAATTTTAATGGCCGGACCGATCAGACTGCGTCCAATTTTGATGACTGCTTTAACTACCGTGCTGGCTCTGCTGCCTATGGCCTTTGGTACCGGTGAAGGTGCCGAAGCTCAGGCCCCAATGGCTATTGTAATTGCCTTTGGTTTAACCTTTTCAACGGTCATTACACTGGTACTGGTACCCGTAGTTTATACCATATTTGACGACTTGGGTAAGAAAATATCCGGTAAATTTAGCAGATTACGTTTGCCAGGATTTAAAACAAAACAAGCTTAATAACTTGAAGCCCTCTAAATATATTGCATTTATTACCTGAGGCGAAGTAAGGCATTGTCCTTACTTCGCCTCTTTTATAGAAAATCAATATATGCTATACTATTATTGTCTATCCTCTACATATATTTACTAATATGAATAGCACTAAACTGCTGGCGCAGTGATTTATTTGGTATTATATATTAGGCCAATTTAAATTGAACTCCATAACCTCCCCTGGGATAACTCCACCAAATATTTCCGTTGGGACAGGCAATTCTACAGGCACCACATTCCAGGCATCCTTCATAACCAACGGAAATCCGTCCTTCTCTCCACTCATATACCCTGGCCGGACAAAAAACGGTACAATCCTTACCGGGACAACGGTTTTCACAAATCGCAGCATCAATAATTATTAGATGGGACCGGTTATCCGGCTTCCAGCGGTTTAGATACAACTTATCGTCTATATTTACGTTAATATTCAGATCCTTGGCTTTTATTTCTTGCTTATTTTTCATTACTTCACCGCCCTCCATACTTTATAAATATCTTTGCCCAGTGCGTACAAATTGCTGTTTTTCAATATATGCTTAATGATTAAATTTTGCTTTTTGCGTTTACTGACACCATCCACCGTTAACATTTCATGCAGGGCCATATTGGTAGCCGGAATATATTCATTGAGAAACCTGGGGTTTGTCTCCAGTAAATGAGATATATTTTTATACTTCTTTAAATCCTGAATAACGAAGCTGTTTCTCAAATTATCTTCATAATGAGACAGCTCGCGGACAGTGAACTCACCGGTATTATGCGCCTGGATAATAGCCTCTGCGGCCAAACGGCCGGAAGTCATAGCCAAATTACTCCCTTCCCGGTGAATGCCGTTGACAAGTTGGGCGGCATCTCCCACCACTACTACACCATTGCCCACTAATTTGGGAATAGAGTTATAACCGCCTTCCGGAATTAAATGAGCGTAGTATTCCACCGGTTTTCCCCCTTTAACAAGAGGAGCCACCATGGGGTGTTTTTTTAAAGCTTCCAGAAGCTCATAGGGCCGCACTTTCATTTCTCTGATTTGGGATAATAAAGCACCTACTCCAATAGAAATATGTTCTTTGTTGGTATAAATAAAGGCAGTCCCCACCAGACCTAAGGTGGCGCTTCCATATATCTCAATGGTAGCCCCCAGTCCGGGGTCGAGATTAAACCGCTCTTCAATCACACCGGCAGGTAACTGTAGTTCTTCCATCACTGCCAGGGCTACTTGCTGTGGCATCCACTCCGCATGGAAGCCTAATTGCTTGCTCAAAAGGGAATTAACACCGTCAGCCAATACTACTACATTGGCATAAAGCTCACCCTCCGGCCGGCCGGTACGTATTCCTACCACCCGCTCATTTTCCACGATACAGGCTTCCACCACAGTTTCATTAATCACCAGGACTCCCGCTTCAATGCATTTACCGGCAAACCATTGATCAAACTGTCCCCTAAAAACCGTAAAACAATTATAAGGTTCCCTTGCCCATTCCTGCGTTTTGTAGCCACTGGTAACCACCGACTGGTCATCCATCAACCAGAATCTCTGTTCCACTACAGGCCTTTGTAACGGAGCCTCCCGCCAGAATTCCGGTATCAGATCGTCCATCATAGCCCGGTAAAAAACTCCCCCCATGACATTTTTCGCTCCGGGGTAGTCACCCCTTTCTATCACTGCAACAGACAGACCTTCTTGGGCCAATTTATAAGCAGCAGAAAGGCCTCCTACACCTGCACCTACAACTATAACATCAAATTTTTCCGGCACAGCTAGATCCCTCCTGACTCATCAGTTGCCTGGCTAAAGAGGCTTTATTTTCTGCCAATAATTCCTTGAGCGGCTCTGTTAAAAGAGGAACGATTTTAAATACATCTCCAACTATCCCATAGGTGCATTCCTGAAAAATCGGAGCATCAGGATCGGTATTAACTGCAATTATGATGTCAGAGCCCTTGATACCAACCAAGTGTTGAACCGCCCCGGAAATCCCCAGGGCCAAATATATCTTAGGTGCTACAGTAACACCCGTTTGTCCGATTTGATATTTCTGTTCCACCCAACCTGCTTCAACGGCTGCCCGTGATGCTCCAACCTGGGCGTCAATAGCACGGGCCAGTCCAAAACAAATCTCTATGAAACCGGTTCGGTCCCCTAAACCCCGGCCTCCGGCAACAATTATCTCAGCATCCTGCAGGTTGACCTTTTCTCCCTGTTCTTTAATCACTTCCAAAACTCTGGTGAGAATTTTATTTTCATCCAATTCTATCTCCGGCTGCACCAATACTCCTTTACGATTGGGTACAGGTGCTGCCATGCGCATTACTTTAGGCCTTATAGTAGCCATTTGCGGCCGGTGCCGCCTGGCCACAATAGTAGCCATAATATTTCCGCCAAATGCCGGCCGGGTGGCTAATAACAGGCGCTGCCCGGAATCAATATCAAGTTCAGTACAATCTGCAGTCAAACCGGTTTTCAATTCTGTCGCCACTGCCCCGGCTAAATCACGACCGACAGTAGTAGCTCCTATTAATATTACTTCCGGACAATATTTCTCGGCCAAATCAACCATTACCCTCATATAAGGTTCTGTTCGGTAATAGTGCAGGCTGGGATGATCAATATAAAATACCCTGTCAGCTCCGTATTCATATACTTTGTCCACTAAACCACAAACCTGATCTCCCATCAGTACACCCGACAGTTCCACATCAAGCTTTTGAGCTAATTTCCCCCCGGCTCCGAGCAGTTCCATTGAAACAGGTAGGATCTGTCCTTCTCTTTGCTCAATGAATACCCAAACTCCCCGAAAGCGGGACAGTTTATCTGACTCAACTAATGCTGCCGGAGATTTAGCTGCAGCCGCTGTCAAACTGTCCGATTTTCCGTTAACACCTACAGGTAACTGCGGCAAACTGATAGCTCCTACCGGGCAAACCCCGATACAGCCGCCGCATTCTATACAGTTTTTAGCTATCACTTTACACAGCCCGTTATCATCTATATATAACGCCCCATGAGGACAGGCTGATATACACGCCTGGCAGCCAATACAGGTGTTTGAAACATTTACCGTCACCTTGCTTGCCTCCCCCTGCTGTAAATTACTGCATTAACCTATAATGAAGTTTTTCAATTAGCCCGTTAATTACGCTTCGTTCATCACCTTGAAAAATTTCTCCCTGATTTCGCGGGGAAGGGGCAAAAATTTTAATTACGGACGTTGGTGAACCGTTAAGTCCCAACATTGCATGTTCTGCTTCTATATCCACAGCACTGAGTATTTTCGGTTGATAGCGGGCGCCCCGCAGCATGTTAGTAAGGGAAGAATAGGATAATTCATTAATTTCCTTCTCCACCGTAAGCAAACACGGTAATTTAGACGTTACTATCTCATAACCGTCATTCAATTTGCGTTTAATTTTGATATCTTTCGAGTCAGGAGCTACTGCTAAAATTTTTTGCACATAGGTCAGTTGAGGAATACTCAGTCTTCTGGCAATACCCGGTCCTACCTGAGCAGTATCACCATCGACAGCCTGTTTACCGCAAAAAATAAGGTCAAAGGGTTCTCTGCTGCACACCTGCTGAATGCCACGGTATAGTATATAACTTGTGGCCAGTGTATCTGAACCGGCAAACATTTTATCATTTAATAAGTAGCCTTCATCTGCACCCAAAGCAATACTTCTTTTTATAACCTCTGCTGCTTTCAGCGGACCCATTGAGATTACTGTTACTTTACCGCCGAATTTATCTTTTAAACGAACAGCTTCTTCTACCGCATGACTGTCATAAGGGTTTATAATAGCCGGTACACTGGAGCGATCTAAAGTGTTTGATTGAGGGTCAATTCTAACTTCGGTTGCATCGGGCACTTGCTTAACGCAAACAATGATATGCAATAGAATCACCTCACTTGTCGATGTTGATATATTACCATTAAATATAATTTTGTGGTATGGTTTAGGTTACCTAATACGGTATATTAAGGTAAAGTATTTTGATACAGAAATTTATTAAACTTTTTAATTTATTAGATAAAAGGATTATCTCAGCTCTGAATAGTAACCGTGTACATTCGAAAAATCTTAAAGCCTTAAAACTAAAGGCTTTATTTTTTACTTTTTTTAACTTCACCTCAAGAAAACCATAAGTTTCGGGTTGCGGCTAAATATCATAAATTAGCTATTATAAGAGAGATTAGTATCAAGATTTTGTTGATGATTTTCTAACCCGTTATTATATTTCGACCGGTTAGTACTGTGTCCGGAATCTAAGAAAAGAGGACTTTACGAACATCATTAAGACTTACTGTTAATTAAAAGGATACAGTAATAACAATAATAATATAATTAAAAAGGATAATTATTTATTGTTAATCAATAAATAATGTGTTAAAATCATTTTATCATTAAATTAGTGAGGTACTTTAAATGAATATTAAACAAGGTTCAACCACTTTCTTAAAGGTAGTTATTTTTCTGATTGGAATTGCGGTGCTTGCTTTGTGTATCTTTTGGTTACCTGGGCTAGCCATTAGAGAACCAAAAACACATCCAGGGGACTACTCGCTATATCCTTTATTAGGATATGCGTATGGATGCTGTATTACGTTTTCTGTTGCATTGTATCAAGCTTTTAAACTATTAACCTATATTGAAATGAACAATGCTTTCTCAGA
This sequence comes from Desulfofarcimen acetoxidans DSM 771, assembly GCF_000024205.1. NCBI lineage: Bacteria > Bacillati > Bacillota > Clostridia > Eubacteriales > Peptococcaceae > Desulfofarcimen > Desulfofarcimen acetoxidans. The sequence continues at coordinate 2,054,339 of NC_013216.1, read as the reverse complement.
GTTATCACTTAAATCTTTGAAGGTCATAAAGAAATGTGGTTTAACAACTATCTTCTTCATTGTGTTAGGGATAGTAACCTTAAAGGTAATTGCTAAAGTCACAGGAGATGATCCAGCAGGTCCTATATCATTAAGTCTAATGGGTATTTTGGCAACAAGTATCATCACTGCTATTGTTGACGTGCTTCAAAAACTATTAAAAAATATTTTAGATACAAAACCAGAAAATGATTAACGTTTTGATAAAATTCAATTAGTGAGGTTCTTTTTATGAATTTACTTTGCTCTGTATCAACCCCTCACCTCCCGGTAACCAAAATTAAAACCGCCCTGGTGGACGGTTGTCAAAGAACTATTTATTATATTCAACTTGACCGCCATAGATAACCTGTTGGTCTTTTTGATCCTCCGGCCGGTTAACTACCAAACTATCGGACCAGTTAGTTAGAAAAATTTTAATTATTAGCGGGTATACTTTAATTGTATTTGCGGTTTCACTCATTTCTTAGGTTAACAGATGCTGACAAGGGCTTTAGTATAGCAATTTATGGCTTTGCTCCTTTTAATTTATGCCCGAATAGCAAATTTGTTTTTCTATAATAAACGAGTTCTAAACTGGTATCCTTATTCTTAGTCTCTATTCCTTGGTTAATTTACGTGAGTTTTTCTTCTCTTTCTCCCAGTTAGCACAAATAACCGGTTGGCCTTTAGTTAGATAGCTATAGCAGGCATAACAGTTACGGCAGGTTACAATTTCCTCTTCTCGTCCTTCCATAGCTTTTCTGGGCCAGAGGGGATCGCAAAGGAGAACACGGGCCAGCCCGATTAAGTCTGTTTGGTCTTTTTGCAGCAAACCTTCAGCAAGTGTTGGTGTAACGATACGCCCTGCTACTATCACCGGTATGTTAACCGCTTTTTTAATCTGTTCAGAAACAGTCGCAGCGTAACAGTCTTGTGCAGATAATTTTTGAAACTCCTGGTTTAAAACCGGTGATTCATTAGATCCCGTCATAACTGAAATATAGGTAATCCCGGCCTTTTCCAGCTCCGAAGCAAATATCACAGCCTCTTCTATTGCAAAGCCCCCCGGTATCCATTCATCAGCCGTCAGGCGATAACCGACAGGAAAATCACCAACAAGCTCCTTAACTGCACGAACAACTTCCAGTGGAAAGCGCATTCTGTTTTCTAATTTTCCACCATAAGTGTCGTTCCTACGGTTTGTATAGGGAGAAAGAAACTGCATCATTAAGTAACCTCTTCCACCATGTAATTCTACAAGATCAAAACCAGCCTTTTTTACCCGCACAGCAGCTTCGGCATATTTTTGGATTATAGTATTTATTTCTTTTTCAGATATTTCTCGTGAATTCTTGCAAAAAGGAGATTCAAAAGCTGACGGAGCCAATGGCGTTTCAACAAAAGAGTAGCGTCCCTGGTGGTTAATCTGGCAGGCTGCTAACGCGCCACCTGTTTTTATAGCTGCTGACAATTTGGCTAATTCAGGAATAAATCGATCCTCATCAGAACGCAAGATTCTTATACCACCAACGGTAGCATGATCAACAGAGGTATTTTCAACCACAATCATTGCCGCTCCGCTAGCCCCCATTTCTTTGTAATGCTCAATTATCATTTCCCCGGCTGTCCCATTATCATTTGCATAAGCAAGAAAAGTGGGAGCCATGGTAATTCGGTTAGACAGATTAAGTGGTCCTAACCGGAACTTTTGAAAAAGTAAAGGATAAGGATAAGCTAAACTCATATACTACACTCCTTTAATTGTTTATAATCAATTCAAGACTTAAAGATCCCATCTTTGTTTTATGTTTTAAAAAATGCAATTTTTACCTTAGACAAACTAATGCTTGAACAGTTGATGTGAAATGTTATGCCGTGTCACTGAGAACATATCAGAAATATACCGGCTCTATCAAAAGATTTTATTAAATATAAGGTATAATCTACTTCGATAATTACCCTATCTCTTACAGTACTGTTATAACCGTGTTATAGGGCGGCTGAATGACCTACCAAAGGCCGGGGCGAAATAACCGCGTGGCGTCCGGCACACCAGGAAAGGAATGATTAATATTCCACGCGTACCATTCACGCTGCCAGTCAGACTAGCTATAAGACTGATGCATGTACAAAACTAAAATGAGGTAATACTTTTCCCATAACTGAACCGTTACGGGCGGAAAGATATCTCTTTTCCATATCTTTTGCGGAAATACGCTCCATAATTTTATAACCTCGTTCAGATAAAAAGGATTCAATTTTCTCTTCCTCAATCCAAAACAGGATTTTGTTTATTACAGGAATGCTACTAATTCAAATAAAACACTTTAGAACTTTTTGGATAAGTAGCTCGTTATCGTTTTAACCCAACATCAGATTAACTTAATTAAAGACTATCACTTGAACGAGTTATAAAATTGTTTCAATTCTGCTTTTATGTCTGCCGAAAGTTGGTTTTTCTTAATACCCTGAATAGCTCCTTCCAATGCATACAGGCGATGAATACAAGCGGAAGGATCAATAGCTTTTATCTTGAGCCAAGCTTGTTTACTACCCGTATCCTTTAGTTGTTCATAGGTTGTAATCCCAACTTCATTAAGTTGCTGCTCAACAACCGCTCCAATATTGGGTAGCACCTCTAAGTTTGCCATATACCTTTCCTCCTCATCCTGCTTGTCTTGTTTTATGAATAATTCGAAGGCATTTTGTGGGTGATATAGTTTAACGTTTTGCTGCTAATAATTTTTGCCACATTTTGAGGTTATACTAATTTTTTTCATTATGTATTATAACAATAAATCTGTTTTAATTGAAGACAGTATATTACATAATCAAACCTGGATAGCCAAATTTACCAACTAAATCCAATAACTATTAGTAAAATCACGGGTAATAAGGGGGTGTATGGAAAACTTTTTTATTTAATAAAACCACTTAGATGGCAGCAAGAATGTCCATGGTATTGTGACTATCGCAATAGTGAGTGAAACCTTAAATCTAAGTTGTTCATCTAATATTTGTTTTTGGAAAACAATTCTATAATTAAATAAATATATGAAATATGATGCTACCAACATGGCAAATATTATTATAATAACACCCCCTAGATGACTAAACGGATCAAAATATATTGCTGAAATCAATTCATATGGCAACCCCAAAAAGTCGCCTAAAGTTCCTATTGCAAACAATATGACTGTTCCCATTATATCTGCTAAAAAACCATACATCCAAACCTTTAATATGTTATTTTTGTAAAATATTTTTAAATCATTATGAGTATCAGACAACTTATAAATAAAGAAACAAGCCAACATTACTAATGAATCAATAATAAAATTACCAATAAGAGTTATAAATATTAATGGTGGGAAAAATAGTAAAATCCAAATTGGAAAAATAATATTGTATAGCTTATCATGTTTCATATCTTGGCTCCCTTTTGGAAAATGGACATTTGTTGGGGATATTTTATAATAATTTAAATTAAAAAATAATTTTTCCTTGATTTAATGAAACATCGTGCAAAAATGTTATAAGGTTAAGTTTGCTTGTGCTTATATAGTACCAATGTTTTGTGTTGGTCCATTCCTACTACATAATTGGTTGTTATAAGATTTTAGTATTAGGAATAACCATTTGCGATTATATAACAGGTTTTAATTAATCACTTCATTAAGATATTGGTAACTCTGTTTTATTTGACATTCTCCCCATGGCTAAAGCCAGGAGATTCCGAGGTCAAACCCCGAGGGCAGTACAATCACCTCTAAGCAGTCGCTTACGCCGCTGCCTTACTTTTCTTTTTCTGGACTACCGATGGTTTCTTACGGGGTGTATTTAGAACCTGCACACGGTAGGGATTTAAGAATATATCCTTATCCAGGACGGAAAAATCCCCATCCGACCGGTACTTGCGGATGATATTCGCTGCACCGTTGATGTCGGCATGAATAACACAACCGTTTTTTGTTCGATACAACCCCCGCTTAATCCGTCTACCGCTGAAGGTATATTCATTTTTGTTCGCGGGATCGTACTCTGGCAAAAAATCCTTATCAAGGAAGCTAGCTTTACTGGTGTAGCTCTCCTCTACCTCAATATAGGTGATACCGTACTTATCGCAGAGGTTTTTCAGAATACGCCGGAACTTCCAGAGGGAGATTTGTACAAAGTTCTGGTTGTTAACATGGCCAATGTTGATTCCCTTCTTTTACTCCTTATTTACACCAACTACCACGGTGCCAATCTTCAGGGAGATACTGAATTCCACAATATGTTTGGCAGCTTTCCGCAAGTAGTCGGTGATAAAATTTTCCCGGGATACGGCAAGGGCAGCCAGCTTGTAGGTTTCACTCTTAATGTTGTGCAGGTCTTTAATCGACTGCAGTCTGGCTCTTTCTTTGTTATACCACTGGTTGGCGGCCTTGAGTTGCTTGCCGTCAATTAATAAGACATGCCCGGTGGTGGATGCACAGGCAGCCAGGTTATCTACACCCAGATCTATGCCAAGGATGCGGTTGTTATCCAGGGAAGGCAGCACTACTGGCTTGTCATGATAGATATACTCCACTTCAAAGAAGCGGGCCTTATGCGCCGGATTGATGCGTACCGCCCGAATACTTGTTTTATCTAATCGCTCGGGAAACGGAAACCGGATGTCCCTGGCCTCCGGGTGGTCTTTTTTGAACACGTTTGATAGCGGCAGTTGCAGGTACCCGGTATTTATGGTTATTGCGTTGGTTGACAGTACCAGTTGAAAGTAGCCGTCTTTTTTCAGGTAGCGTGGGATGCGGACTTTCTCTGCCGGGTACTGGCCCTTAGCTGCTAACCTTTTCAATCCGAGAAAGCTTTTGAAACTTTGGGTAGCTACCCGGATAATCTGCTGGGAAACACCGGCCTGCAGCATCTTAAAGTTTTCGTTGGTTTTGCACAGGGCACAGTTTTTGGCGTAGCTTAGAAGCTTGCCGGTGACAAAGTAGTGCTGCCGTATGTTGTACAATGCCACATTGTACAGGTTTTTGGCATACCGGCAGAGGTTTTGCAGTAGAGCATATTGCTCTTTAGTTAGATGTTTAATACGGTTCTTTTGGGTTGCAAACATTTGGTTTCACCTCCCCTCTATGTAGAGATTTAGTGTCTTATACTTTCTTCTGGTTCTCAATGTACTGTTTAATAATTTCTAACGGGGCACCACCTACTGTAGCCACAAAATAACTGTTAGTCCAAAGGGTAGGCAGCCTTTGTTTGAGCCTTGGAAACTCCTGACGTAGTATTCTGGATGTTGCCCCTTTGACTTGTTTAATTAAGCGATGGATACCGTACTGTGGGTCTACTTCAACTAACAGATGAACATGGTCGGGCATAATTTCTAACTCCAGGATTTCTGATTGATGTTCGCTGCAAATCTGATGTATCAACTCCTTTAGTCGAACATCTACACCTTGGGTTAGCACTTTACGACGATATTTAGGACACCATACTACATGATATTTACATGAGTACACTACATTGTTGTTAGATTTATATTCCATGATATTATTATACAACATGAAGCTATATAACTAAATAGCAAGATTGCATAATTATCGGGCTTCGCCCGATGGCCCTTATATCCCCATGGCTGAAGACAGGGGCTTTACGGGCCGTCCCGGTAATATTGAGGTGTTTTTATATTACATAAATACAAATCTGTTTTAACAAAATCAATATTGTTTATTCTTTGTTGCTATTGGTAGCTCCTTTAGAGATTTTGTCGTAATATGTCGTATGGCAAAAATATTTTACTATAAGTCAAAAACTGCGGTAAATACAACAAACCCCTAGAGAATATCTCCAGAGGTTTATATTGTATTATTTATACAGTTCCATCAAAACTGCACAGCGTGAATATTAAGGTCAAGCGTTCGACCTATTAGTACCGGTCAGCTAAACACATTACTGTGCTTACACACCCGGCCTATCTACCTGGTGGTCTTCCAGGGGTCTTATTCTTGCGAAGGGAAACCTAATCTTAAGGTGGGCTTCGCGCTTAGATGCTTTCAGCGCTTATCCCTTCCGGATATAACTACCCGGCATTGCCGCTGGCGCGACAACCGGTACACCAGTGATCCGTCCATCCCGGTCCTCTCGTACTAGGGACAGCTCCTTGCAAGTTTCCTGCGACTGCGATGGATAGGGACCGAACTGTCTCACGACGTTCTGAACCCAGCTCACGTACCGCTTTAATGGGCGAACAGCCCAACCCTTGGGACCTACTACAGCCCCAGGATGCGATGAGCCGACATCGAGGTGCCAAACCTCCCCGTCGATGTGAACTCTTGGGGGAGATAAGCCTGTTATCCCCGGGGTAGCTTTTATCCGTTGAGCGACGGCTCTTCCACTCGATACCGCCGGATCACTAAGCCCGACTTTCGTCCCTGCTCGACCTGTATGTCTCGCAGTCAAGCTCCCTTTTGCCTTTGCACTCTGTGAGCGCGATTTCCAACCGCGCTGAGGGAACCTTTGGGCGCCTCCGTTACTTTTTGGGAGGCGACCGCCCCAGTCAAACTGCCCGCCTGACAATGTCCACCGGCCTGATTCAAGGCCGTATGTTAGAACTTCAATACTGCAAGGGTGGTATCCCAACGTTGACTCCGCCAAGGCTGGCGCCCTGGTTTCTCAGTCTCCCACCTATCCTGTACATGCAATACCAAAATCCAATATCAAGCTGCAGTAAAGCTCCACGGGGTCTTTCTGTCCTATCGCAGTTAGCCGGCATCTTTACCGGCAATTCAATTTCACCGAGCCCCTCGTTGAGACAGTGCCCAAATCGTTACGCCTTTCGTGCGGGTCAGAACTTACCTGACAAGGAATTTCGCTACCTTAGGACCGTTATAGTTACGGCCGCCGTTTACCGGGGCTTCAATTCAAAGCTTCGAGTTGCCTCTGACCTCTCCTCTTAACCTTCCGGCACCGGGCAGGCGTCAGCTCCTATACTTCATCTTAGCGATTTAGCAGGAACCTGTGTTTTTGGTAAACAGTCGCTTGGGCCTTTTCTCTGCGGCCTCTTCACGCTCCGAATGTTAAATCTTCACGCTAGTGAGGCACCCCTTCTCCCGAAGTTACGGGGTCATTTTGCCGAGTTCCTTAACGAGGGTTCTCTCGCGCGCCTTAGGATTCTCACCCTACCTACCTGTGTCGGTTTGCGGTACGGGCACCAATTAGTCTCGTTAGAGGTTTTTCTTGACAGTATGGGTTCAACCACTTCGGTACTTGTTTTCCCTCCCCATCACTTCTCAGGCTTTGTGTCAGACGGATTTGCCTGTCTGACGCCCTACGAGCTTGGACGCGCTTTTCCATCCGCGCGCTTGGCCTACCCTCCTGTGTCACCCCATCCTGATAACGACTTTTGGTGGCATAGGATTTTCAACCTATTGTCCATCGCCTACGCCTTTCGGCCTCGGCTTAGGTCCCGGCTTACCCTGGGCGGACGAGCCTTCCCCAGGAATCCTTAGGTTTTCGGCGGGCAGGATTCTCACCTGCCTTTTCGCTTACTTATACCGGCATTCTCACTTCCATACGCTCCACCGCTCCTTACGGTACGACTTCGCCGCATATGGAACGCTCCTCTACCCAGGAGGACAAATTTTAGCTGTACTCTACAGAGTATACTTAGAATTTGTCCTCCTGCCGTGGCTTCGGTGACATGCTTTAGCCCCGTTACATTTTCGGCGCAGGGCCACTTGACCAGTGAGCTATTACGCACTCTTTGAATGGTGGCTGCTTCTAAGCCAACATCCTGGTTGTCTGTGCAACCCCACATCCTTTTCCACTTAGCATGTCTTTGGGACCTTAGCCGACGGTCTGGGCTGTTTCCCTTTTGACTATGAACCTTAGCACCCATAGTCTGACTCTTGAGTATTCTTTAATCCGGCATTCGGAGTTTGATTGAGTTCGGTAACCGGTGAAGGCCCCTAGCCCAGTCAGTGCTCTACCTCCGGATTTTTTTCTCAAGGCTAGCCCTAAAGCTATTTCGAGGAGAACCAGCTATCTCCGGGTTCGATTGGCATTTCACCCCTACCCACGTTTCATCCGCCTCCTTTTCAACGAAGGTCGGTTCGAGCCTCCACTTTATTTTACTAAAGCTTCACTCTGAACATGGGTAGATCACCCGGTTTCGGGTCTACTCCAATGGACTTGCCGCCCTGTTAAGACTTGCTTTCGCTTCGGCTCCGTCTTTTCTGACTTAACCTTGCCCGTTAGATGTAACTCGCCGGTCCGTTCTACAAAAAGTACGCCGTCACACTTTTAACGTGCTTCGACTGGCTTGTAAGCATACGGTTTCAGGTTCTTTTTCACTCCCCTTCCGGGGTGCTTTTCACCTTTCCCTCACGGTACTAATCACTATCGGTTGCTGCAGGTATTTAGCCTTGGGAGGTGGTCCTCCCTGTTTCCCACGGGGTTCCTCGTGTCCCGCGGTACTTGGGATCCACTCTAAACTTCTCGCCTTTTCGCCTACAGGGTTATTACCTTTTATAACGGGCCTTTCCAGGCCGCTTCGGCTAAAGCAATGGTTTGTGATGAGTGTCCCGCTACCCCTAATCTGCAAGCAGTTTAGGTTTTGGCTGGTCCCTTTTCGCTCGCCGCTACTCGGGGAATCGCTGTTGCTTTCTTTTCCTCAGGGTACTAAGATGTTTCAGTTCCCCTGGTGCCCTCCTATAACCTATGGATTCAGTTATAGGTGACGAGGGTTTGCCTCGCCGGGTTGCCCCATTCGGATATCCACGGATCGTTGCCTGCTTGCGGCTTCCCGTGGCTTTTCGCAGCTTGCCGCGTCCTTCTTCGGCCTGCAGCACCTAGGCATTCGCCGTATGCTCTTTTTTGCTTGACCTATTTTTTGCGCTTGAGAGTTCTATTTTGTTAAATAGAGCTTTCTTTTGCTTCACGCTGTGTAGTTTTCAAAGAACTTTTTTGCCGGTTTTTATCGGCAGAATGTTATTTTACTCTTTGTTTTAACTCAAATCAACAGCTAATTTCTGGCTATTGATTATGTGTTAGAAAAAACCCCTATTAGGGGTAAATTTAGTTTCCGGCAACGTCTTACTCTCCCAGGGGGTATCCCCAAGTACCATCAGCGCTGAAAAACTTGACTTCCGTGTTCGGTAAGGGAACGGCCCCTGAAAGGGTTCTCGTGCCCCGAAGGTGTATATGACCTCTTCGCTATTGCCACCGGAAAAAGTCTCTCAAAACTAAACAGTTTGTCGATGGATGTCGACCAATATTGAGAAGTGGGATTATTTGTTGGTTATGAGAGTTCTCTCTATCAACTACTAAACCACCAACATCCAATATCCTTAGAAAGGAGGTGATCCAGCCGCACCTTCCGATACGGCTACCTTGTTACGACTTCACCCCAATCACCGACCCCACCTTCGACGGCTCTCTCTCTTGCGAGTTAAGTCACCGGCTTCGGGTGTTGCCGACTTTCGTGGTGTGACGGGCGGTGTGTACAAGGCCCGGGAACGTATTCACCGCAGTATGCTGACCTGCGATTACTAGCGATTCCGACTTCATGTAGGCGAGTTGCAGCCTACAATCCGAACTGGGACCTGTTTTTAGGGGTTGGCTCTACTTCACAGTTTCGCTTCCCTCTGTTCAGGCCATTGTAGTACGTGTGTAGCCCAAGACATAAGGGGCATGATGATTTGACGTCATCCCCACCTTCCTCCGTTTTGTCAACGGCAGTTCTGCCAGAGTTCCCACCTTTATGTGCTGGCAACTGGCTGTAGGGGTTGCGCTCGTTGCGGGACTTAACCCAACATCTCACGACACGAGCTGACGACAACCATGCACCACCTGTCTCCGTGTGCAAGTAAACTTGCAAGACCATGTTTCCACGGCTGTCACGGGATGTCAAGCCTTGGTAAGGTTCTTCGCGTTGCGTCGAATTAAACCACATACTCCACCGCTTGTGCGGGCCCCCGTCAATTCCTTTGAGTTTCAGTCTTGCGACCGTACTCCCCAGGCGGAGTGCTTATTGTGTTAACTGTGGCACCGAGGGGGTCGATACCCCCGACACCTAGCACTCATCGTTTACGGCGTGGACTACCAGGGTATCTAATCCTGTTTGATCCCCACGCTTTCGCGCCTCAGTGTCAGTTACAGGCCAGGAAGCCGCCTTCGCCACTGGTGTTCCTCCTAATATCTACGCATTTCACCGCTACACTAGGAATTCCGCTTCCCTCTCCTGCACTCAAGTCTACCAGTTTCAGAAGCAGTCTCCAGGTTGAGCCCGGAGTTTTCACTTCTGACTTAATAAACCACCTACTCGCCCTTTACGCCCAGTAATTCCGGACAACGTTTGCCACCTACGTATTACCGCGGCTGCTGGCACGTAGTTAGCCGTGGCTTCCTCTTATTGTACCGTCATTTTTCCTTGCTGTTTACAAGAAATCTGTTCGTCCAATATCACAGAGCTTTACAATCCGAAGACCTTCTTCGCTCACGCGGCGTTGCTCCGTCAGGCTTTCGCCCATTGCGGAAGATTCCCCACTGCTGCCTCCCGTAGGAGTCTGGACCGTGTCTCAGTTCCAGTGTGGCCGGTCACCCTCTCAGGCCGGCTACCCATCGTCGCTTTGGTGGGCCGTTACCCCACCAACTGGCTAATGGGACGCGGATTCATCTGTAAGCGGCAGCATTGTAAAGAGGCCACCTTTTCTCTTCTCACCATGCGATAAAAAGAGGTTATCCGGTATTAGCACCGGTTTCCCGGCGTTATTCCTGTCTTACAGGCAGATTATCCACGCGTTACTCACCCGTCCGCCACTAAGTTAAGGAAAAAGTAAACTCTTTTCTTAACTCCGTTCGACTTGCATGTGTTAAGCACGCCGCCAACGTTCGTCCTGAGCCAGGATCAAACTCTCCGTTAAATATGTGAAAAGTTTGATTGCTCATTAAAATTTGGCTTATAGATTTTCGTTAAAAGTTAAAACTTTTGACGAGGTATGTTTAATTTCATCCATCTTACACTGTTTAGTTTTCAAAGACCTGTTTGTCCGCCGGTTTTCCGCCGGCAAGAATTCATTTTATCAGGTCTTGTCCTCTCAGTCAAGAACCAGTTTTTGTTATCGCCACCGCAGCGGCGGCAATATGTATCTTACAGTAATTTAAAGTATAAATCAATAGGTAATATCTGAAAACAGATATTACCTATAACTGCCACTATTGAGCAGCTACTACTATTCCTAATTGAGAATTAAACGATGATTGATTCTTATATCGGGGCTAACCATTTCTTAATTTATAGTTTTTAGGTTTAAAAAAAATATATCTCCCTCATCGACCGCTCATTGAGCACTCAAGTATTTCAATGCTTTTTGGAGCCTGAAAAAGCAGTAACAACTCCAAGTGCCAGATAAATACCACCAGAAAGATACCTCTGTCCCCTTTGCAAGTTACCCCGCCGTTTCAGCCATTTTCCCAACGTACCAGCTAACAACGCATAAATGCTGTCAGTACAAATTCCAAGACCAACGAGCGTTAACCCGAGAAGGAGTGTTTGTTCCCAGATATATCCCCGAGACATATCAACGAACTGAGGAAGAAACGCAAGAAAAAAGAGCGCGGTTTTTGGGTTTAAAACTGCTACGAATGTTCCTTGGACAAATATATTTAATAGTCTTTTACGTTCGACTACCGTTGGAACGCGGTCGTCATTACCCAATAGCTGTCTTATGCCAAGATAGATTAGATAAGTAGCACCAAAACATTTCACTATGTTAAATGCAACAGCCGATGAGGCTAAAATAGCTGATAAACCAGCTGCAGCGCAGGCAACGAGAATTATACTCCCCAGCGCGTTACCAAAGACTGACACAAGACCTGCCTTTCGTCCTTGATCAATGCTACGGGTCGTTATATAAAGGACAGAGGGGCCAGGTACCATTAGTAAAACTAATGCAGCCATAACAAATAATATAAAATTATGAAGATCTATAATAGCTAAATTCCTTCTTTCGGTGAGATATTATAAAACAATTATCAATTAAAATCTGAGTGCTTCTTATAGCGTAGCGCCACAAACATGAAAACAAAATAGGAATAGTACAAAACAACACTCATTTAATTGCTGTCCTTAAAATATTCTCATTTATATCATCATATGATTTGCTTGAAGAAGTAACAGTGGCCTGAACCACAGAAATAAAGTTCTTATCGGGTATTACATTTACTTCCTGACCTCCACCCCCCCTGCATACATATTTGCCGGGAAACAGCCACCAGAGATATCCATAAGAATAATTCCCTGTTGATGAACCGATAGAAACATTTATGAACGAAGGAGTTGTAGCTCTCCTTACAAAATCGGAAGATATGATGGTTTTCCCATCAATACTTCCATTACTAAGAAATAACAGACCAATCTTAGCAAGATCTCTTGCAGATAAGTCTGAATTTTCTTCGCCTTTCATTACTGTATAAGAAAACCCACACGGGCTCTTTGGCCATTCATCACTTTTTATATTAAGGGGAGCATATAGATACTCTTTAGCAATATCATAGGCAGTTCCTCTACATGCCTTACCAATCAAAGCAGAGAGCAGCATTACATCCCATTCTTTATATTCAAATTTCGTACCCGGAACACTATCCATTGCTATATCAGCTATATGAGCTGTCCAGTCATTAGTTCTCATCATTTGTGACATCATCGGACAGTGATAATGTATCCCGCCATTCCAATATATACCTGATGACATTGTAAGCAAATGGCGAATAGTAATCAGTTTATGATAAGGATGTAAATTACGTGCAAATTCCGGCAGATATTCCCGAATAGGCTCATCAATACTTTTTATCAGCCCTTTATCAAGGCAAATACCGGTTACAATTGAAAGAATACTTTTCCATATGGATTTTATGTTGTTTCTGCTGTTCTCATTAAATCTGTTATAATATTTCTCAAAAACTATTCTCCCATTTTTTAAAATTAGAATACTGTTTACCAGCCTATACCTCTTTCGCTTAATGTAATCATCAATCTGGTTCAAAATGCTGCTATCCATGTTTTCGAAATGTTGTTTCGAGTCCACCATAAACTGAGCACCGGAAAATAATAAATAACGTCGTTTTCCCTCTTCGAATAGCGTATCGAATGCAAGACTTGATTTTCCACTGCCAGAAACGCCTGTAATGACAGTCAGCTTATTTTGCGGGATCCGTATGTTTATATTCTTTAAATTATTTATTCTTGCACCTTTTATTTCAATAAATTCTTTCATGGCAACTCCATTGATATCAACTTTTTTAATAACATTGTATCATTTTGATGATTAACACGTTAGACATTTATAGTTATTTCTGATAATGAAAAAGGAAGCCGGATCAAAATATGAACCCATTAGCAAAAAACAACTGTACCTTTTTCAATTTTAACATTTTCCTTAAAATTTTTTTCTTAATCGTTTCTCACACTTACCCAGCTAATTTACGTTTCGTAATCAAAAGATATACGCTAGGTACCACAATTAAAGTCAGAACGGTGGAAAATATTAAACCACTGATGATGCTCACCGCCATAGGTCGCCACAGACTACCACCCGTTATAGCCATAGGCAGGAGTGCGCTCACTGCTGTAGCTGCAGTTAAAAGTATTGGGCGCAGGCGAACTTTTCCGGCTTCCAATATAGCCCCGTAAAGAGGCAACTCTTGTTTTAAGCCTACCTCAATAAACTCCACCAGCATGATACCATTTCGCACCACTATACCCGACAGGCTAACCACACCCAACAAGGCCATAAATCCCAACGGCGTTCCGGTTACATACAAACCCAGGACAGCTCCGGAAATAGCCAGAAACACAGACAAAAGAATAACAGCCGGTTTGGTCAATGAATAAAACTGTATGGCTATAATTACATATATCAACAATAAAACAACTATAGATAATTTACCAATTTTAGCAAAGGCTAAGTCACGCTCTTCGTTCTCTCCCCCATATTCTATCTTATAATCTTTGGGTATAGGAATAGCTGCGATCTTGGCTGAGGCCGCCTTAATAATGTTATCCGGAAGTGTACCATCCGTGTACGCACGGGCATTGATTACCCTTTTCAAGTTGTGCCGGTTAATAGTTCCCGTATTCCAGCCGACATCCACCGTGGCTACCTGAGCCAATGGGAGAATGGAACCAGTTTTCCAGGAAGGCACCCAAATGCTGCTCATATTGGATAGGCTGGCATCCTCGGCTTCACTGGTACGGAGCACTATCGGATAAAGTTTATCTCCCTTGCGATAATTGCTGATTTCCAATCCGTCCACAGCCATGCGAACCGAATTGGCGATATCTTTCTCCGCTACTCCCCAACGGGCGGTAAGCTCCGGTGAAGAGTTCACCTTGACAGAATAGGTATCCGAGCCCATATCGTCATGGACATTGACTGTACCAGGGACTTGTTTTAAAATATCTATTACCTGATCTGCCAGCGTGCGGAGTTCGGATAAATCATCTCCTTTTATGCGAATGGACACAGGCGGACCTACCGGTGGGCCCTGCTCCAATTCCCGCACCGTTACTCTGGATCCGGGGATAGCACCGGTTAATTCGCCGCGCAGCTTTGCTGCCAGTTGATGTGTCTCTTTAGGCTCTTGGTTGGAAACTACCAATAGTTGAGTTAAGGTTTCCCCACGCCCACCAGAAAGCTCATTATAATAAAATTTTGGAAGCTGGTGGCCGATATAAACAAATACTTCCTTAACACCGATCTGCTCCTTAACCTTTCGGACTACCTGCCCGACCACTGCCTCAGTCTCATGTAAGCTGCTGCTTTTTGGTGTGTTAATATCAATGATAAACTCAGATTTCTCAGCATAAGGAAAAAACTGAATACCCATAATAGGTATCAACATAAATGTAGAGGCACTGACCAAAAGGGCTACCGTTACCGTCAAAAAAGGCAACTTGAGGCATTTAGACAGCAATGCTTCGTACCAGGTGCTTAGTCTGTTCAGGAAGGGACCTAACGGCCCGCTCTGTCCGAAGGCCTTTTCCCTGATGTTTTTTTTCACTCGACCTGCAGTCCAGTAACGCATAATGGGCACCAACCATAAGGAAACAACCATAGAAGCCGACATGGTTACAGCTACAACCAAAGGCAAGGAGCGTATAAACTCCCCAATATTGCCCCGCAACAGGATCAGCGGAATAAAGCCTGCCACAGTAGCTATGGTGGATGTCAAAATTGATACTGCTACTTCCCTGGTACCGCTCAGAACTGCTGTATATCTGTCTGTTTCCAGTAAGATATGCCGTTCGATATTGTCATTCACCACTATGGCATCATCTACTAAAATACCCAGGGCTATAATCAAAGCAGCAAGAGACATCTGTTGTAAGTCTACGCCCATAGAAGCTAATGGACCAAATCCAACAGCCACTGAGACTGGGATGGCCAAAGCCGTCATAACCGCTGTTTGCCAATGCAACCCCAGTACACATATAAGCAATACCATGCCCATACCAGTAAGCAACTCGCGCCATAACTCATCAAATTTCTTTTTCACACTTTCAGACTGGTCATAAACGCTTTGGACTTCTACGCCGGAAGGAAGATCCTTTTTCATTTCCTTAATCTTTGCCTGCACTTTTTCATTAACATCAAAAACGGTATGCCCCTCCTTAGGAAAAATGGCCAAGGCTACTGCTGAATTGTCACTGCTTTTAACCAGGACGTCATTACGAGCGTGTACGAGTTTCACCGAGGCGACATCTTTGACCTTAACCGCAGTTCCACCAACCGGTTGGTAAATAATCGTATCCTTTATTTCTTCCAGGTTACTATACTCACCAGACGGCTCCACCATGAAACCCGTTTCTCCCTCTCGCAAGGTACCGCCTGGTATACTGACATTACGTTTTTGCAAGGCATCAGCCAGGTGAGTCCAGCTTAACCGTCTGGCAGCCAGTGCAGACGGATCCAAAATTATCTGTACCTGCTGTTCGGGTAATCCCATTACCTCAATTTTTTCAACACCCGGTACTTGTTTAATAGAATCCTTCCAGTCATCTGCAATTTCCCTGATAGAAGCAACCGGCAAATTCGCAGGAGGGATCAGGTGAATAATCAAGCAGCTTGTTTTGTTTACTTCGTCATTTACCTCTGGTTCACCGGCTCCCGAGGGTAAAAGTAATCTAGCCTCGTTTACCTTCTGACGCATATTATCCCAGGCTTTTTTCTGGTCCGATTCCGGCGCTATCTCTACCATTATATTGGAAAAACCGTTGGCTGAACTGGAAGTTATCTTACTGACTTCTTTCAACTCGTCTATCTTCTCTTCTAAGGGCTTTGTAACCAAAGCCTCCACCTGTTCCGGGCTGGCGCCGGGATAAACGGTCTGTACCTGAGCCATGAAAACTTTGATTTGAGGATCCTCGAATCTGGGCATATTGATAAAACTGATTATTCCGAGAATTACGGCCATAATAAAGAACATCAGAGTTATCTTGCGGTATTTTAATCCTGCTTCAATCAGCCCCAATTTATTTCACCTCCACCCGCTCACCCTCCCTGAGGTTCTCGGGCATCGTTACAACAATCCTGTCGCCTGCTTTTATACCCTCAATTACCCTGACTTTCTCGCCTGATAAAGATCCTAATTTCACATTGCTGCGCTTCACCGAATTATTTGTATTGAGTATGTATATATACTTTAGTTCTTCTCCATAACTGACTACAGCTTTAAGGGGGACCCACAGGCCCTTCTCGGACTCTATTCTATGCTCCACCGTAACTACCTGGCCCGGAATAAATTCATTTTTCGTATTAGCCACTGCCAATTCAATTTCAAAGCTACCGGTATCTCCCTTAGCCTCCGGGCTGACTTTGTACACCGCCGCATCATATTTATGACCGTTTTGAGCAAATACCACAGCTCTTGCATTTTCTCTCCAGGCATTAATCTGATCAGAGGGAACGGTGATTGCCACTTTAACCCTGTCTGTCTGGCCCAAGGTCACTACAGGCGTCCCGACAGCCACCATTTCACCTTGCTCAATTAGCCTGTCCAAGATAATGCCGGCAAAAGGCGCCGATAAGGTGCTGTGTTCCACCATTAAATTGGCCTGTTTGAAAGCGCTTTCGGCCTGTCCGGCTTTGGCCAGTGCAGCTTTGTGTTGATCCCTGGCATCGTCCAAATCCTTCTGGGAAATAGCAGACTCACTGAATAACTGCTCATACCTGTCAAGATCACGCTTAGTTCGCTCGGTGTCCACCGCAATCAAAGACATTTGGTTTTGAGCAGCTTCAACCTGTACTCTATAGTCGGCGTCATCCAGCTGTGCAATAACCGTACCGGCAATCACCCGGGTACCAAGTTCAAGGGGTCCCTGATTAACCTTTCCCGCTATCTGAAAGGAGAGATTCGCTAATTTCCAGGGCTTAACAGGTCCCTTAGTTTGCAGCATACTTTCAACAACTGACAGTTTTACTTCTTCAACCACCACCTTGGGAACAGGCTGAGTCCTGGTAGTTGGACTCTCTTTGCAGCCGGAAACAATCACAGTAAGTATGGCCAACAAAACGGCTAGCAAGCTTCTCATAATGACCCTCCCCATCTCCCCACTGAGAACGGCTCACAGTTTGCTACTTCTCAGTTTCTTCTTGGATAGTTGCCAGTGTCGCATCGCACCACTCGATCATCATCGTGGCTAAACGAATACCAAAATTCCGTGTCATCTCCCAGTACATTGCATCCTCCACAGCACCTGTAATATTCTTGTATTTTTCAATCAGCAAAGGACACTCCTCTTCATAACGTTGCAAAAGATTGGCGTGATGCTCTCGCCATGCCTGCAAATGCGCTATAAGAAACCTTGGCTCGGTCTTAAGACCTAAAAAAATCTTAATCAGTATGGAATAGCGCATTTCAGGAAATTCAGGCGTTTCAGCCAGCCAACGCTGAAATTCCTCCAGCCCGGCGTCAGTCACCGTGTACACTTTTCGGTTCGGTTTACCATCCTGGTACTCAACAGCAACCGTTAGTAAACCCTCTGCTTCCATCTGGTTCAGTGTACGGTAAATCTGGGGCATTGTAGAGTTCCAAAAGAAATGGATTGATTCATCAAACATCATCTTTATATCGTAACCTGTTGATGGAATGTACTGCAGCAACCCCAATAGAGCATGAGTCAGTGACATTTTACGCCCTCCTATATTAATGATTTCATATGTTATTATGCACATAGTATATCGTGCATATAGCTATAAGTCAACCAATTAGACTATTTTGATCCAAAGAGTTATTCTGCATTTGCAGTTCCAGGCATCCTGACAGCCAGCTCTCTGAGTAATCCGCTTGTATGCCGAAGGTGATGCTATATTTTTTGAAACTATTTAACTTTAGAAGATCGGCTAAGCCAAGCCGTCATAATAAAATGGTGGCTCCTCACGGACAATAAAAATCAGCTTCGAATACATGGAAACCTCCTATTCCAAAGCCGTCACTTGATTATATTTTTCTATTTAGATATGACTCATTGTCTGCCAAATGACGGCTTTTTTTATATGACGTCTGGCAGTTTAATGCCATCGTGAATTTAACCGTCAATTTTGCGAACAGGAATCCATATCTCACTTTTATAATCTGGTTTACTAGTATCAGGAGTTTCATTCCACAATAGCTCAGGCCCCCCGGTCAATTCATATCCCGATGTTGGGAACCATTCAGCGTATATTTTAGCCCATGTGTCCTGAATAGCATCCGGGAAAGTACCAATCACTTTAAATACCGCCCAAGTGGATGCCGCAACATGCAAGATGTCATAGTCCTTTGAAACCATTTTGGAAGTTGCTACTCCAATATACTGGTCAAGCTCGGAGCCTTCTGTGGTACGCTCGTGAAAATTTGAGGAAACACTGAGCATTCCTTTAGGCTCCACATCGCATAGGCCTTTTAGCTCAGTAATAATTTGAGAAGTTAGTTTTTGTACCAATGAGTCCATCTGTGGATTGATGCCTTTAAACTGCATTGTAATCCTTTTCTTAAATCCAACAATATAAAAGTCGTCTTTTTCGACAATACGATAGTTCATTTCCATTCCTCCTCTAATTGTTAATTGGAAAGTCATTGGAGACAGTACTTTAAGTTCAACATTTTCTTTTTTGGCTTGCGATGGGGTTATTCCATGCATCGCTTGAAAAGCTTTACTAAAAGCTTCAGGTGATTCATAGCCAAGCTGCAATGCTAAATCAACGACTTTTACTGATTCAGTCTGCAACAGCATTCCTGCCACTGACAGTCGCCTACGGCGAATATATTCACCTAACGGCATTCCTGCAATAAAAGAAAACATTCTGCGAAAATGGTATTCTGAACAACCAGCTATGCGCGAAATCTGATTTAGCTCAATATCGCACATCAAACTTTTTTCAATATATGCCATAACTTCATTAAATTGAGCTAACATATTCATCCTTAATTCCTCCTTCCAGAACAATCATACCTAAGTTTTAAGATAATTTCCTAATATTTTTGTTGCGGATAATCACAGATTTAAAATGCTCAAACCATACCATAGGCTTGATTTATTTTTAATTCTCAGGACATTGCGATTATGCTATGTCCTTTAATTTCGGATCCAATCTCTTCAATACAAAAACAAAATGCGTTGGCAAGATAACCTCTATTTTCTCAACCAACGCATTAAATATTCCATTATTAAACTTCACAAGCAAGCCCTACTGACCATTCAGTGTTTCAGCATCAATACCTTTATTCTACACGTCCTCGGCTCATTCCAGGTCTGCGACCCAAAAGCATCATTCCTGGATTATGCCCCATTACTAAACGAGGATCAAATTCAAATTCTCCATTGCCGGGCCAACCATCCTGCATACCGCCACAAGGATTAAAATCCCTACTATAGAATCGTCTGTCGCCCCCCCAATTGTGATGTCTGCCAAAGCGGGCGTCAAACGGATTGCCTCTACGAATTCGTGGGTCAAAACCTGGTTCAAACTGTTCGTCACCAAGCTGAGCCTCTATAGTTTCGATGATACGGCTTAGATATATGCTCAAATTCATTTGCTCTTCTTCATTCAAACATTCAAACAGCTTATCAAAGCTAAATTCTTGCTCAGTTGCCTCGGCTCCCTCTTTGGTAAGCTTAATATTCATAACTCGCCGGTCAGTTTCCGAAGCAGTACGGGTAATATATCCTTTTCTCTCCAACTTAGAAAGAAGCTCACCCAAGGATTGGGGACGCATATCCAGTAGGTATGATAAATCTTTTTGGCTAATTTCAGGCTGCATCTTAAGAATAGCAAGTACTCTGCCTTGCCCTCTACGAGGATCTCCCATCGGGCCGTACTGCATGTGATTTTGCTGATGGTATCGGTGAAGTAACCACTCAATACGTGTAAATTGCTCAATCAAATCAAAGTTTTGCTCATTTATCTCATTCTTTTCATTCATATAAATTTCCTCCTTTTATTGATGTAAAGCATCTATAAGGTACCTTATAATCATATTTTACAGGTACCTTATTGTTTTTGTCAACACTTTTTTACAGGTACCTTATAATAATTTATGATCAAATTTTCCCAATTATATAGAATTTAATAACTTAATCAATTATATTTAACAAGAGTAACTCGTTTTAGTCCTTCCTTTCCCAACTTAACTAACGTCATCAGTTAATTAAAGGTGCTAAGTATTTCACAGAATACATGGGTTTTTAAACTACATTTAGATTTTTCTTCCTATTAACCCCAAATGACACTTAATAACAATATTACAGTAATACTTTACCTGAATATTTTGGCTGTTAAGTAATTGCATCGGGCAAAAACTGCCCCTCGACAGCCACCCTACGTGTGACGGTTATTTAATACCGACGAGGTAAATCCGGGAAACATGGTGAGGCTACTGCCCCGCCGATTAGAAGGTTAATTTACTATTTATTATATTAATAATGATAATTAGTTATGCCATCACTTGCTTTAGCAAAACATTGTTATTTTTTGTCGAGTTTCTGATATTTGTAATTATTTAACAAAGGTAAAACATATCTATATATCTAATAATATAATACATGTTGATGATTGAGGAATTGTTAGATTAGTATTACATTACTGAGTTTTTGTAGAAAGGATGAGATAAGACCTATGAACGTAAAAACTATTTGTGCTAAAAACAATAATGACCAAAACTATATATCAGTGCTTAGTCCTCTTAAAATAGGTGAGGTCACTCTATCAAATCGTATTGTTTTTCCGAGTTGGCAGGTTAACTATGCTAATAATGATGGTTCCGTATCTGATAAGCTGTTGCATTTTTACACGGGCCTAGCAGACGGGGGCTGTGGATTAATTTTTACTGGCTGTGCTGTAGTCTCGCCAGACACAGTTGCTTTTGACCGGGTAATGCGTATAGATAAAGATACCTATATTCCCGCTTTAAAAAACCTTTTTTATGAAATTGAAAAACGCGGCAGTGTACCTGGAATTCAGCTGATTCATTATGGTAGGCAAGCGTTAAAATCAGTTATCGGGTGTGATTTGCTTGCACCAAGCCCGATTCCCTGTCCGGTAATGTCTACATTGGAACCTAATTATACAGTTCGTGAAATAAGCATAGAAGATATTGAGCGTCTTCGAATTGATTTTATTAAGGCAGCTGTACGTGCTGTGGAGGCCGGTGCAAAAGTTATAGAAATTCATGCTGCACATGGCTATCTACTCAACCAGTTTTTATCACCATACTCCAATCACAGAACAGATAACTATGGAGGTACTCTTAACAATCGTGCTCGGTTTGTTGTGGAGATTATTAAGGGAGTACGCTCCCAAATTGGAGAGCAGGCGGTAATTAGTGTTCGGGTCAGTGGTAACGAGTTTGTGTCCGGCGGGCTAACGCCACCCGACTTTAAAAATATAATCCCACTTATGGAAAAGGCAGGTATGGATTTATTAAATGTTACTGCCGGTGTGTACGAATCCATGGAGCGAATCGTACCTCCTGAAAAACTGGGTGAAACTCCACATGTTAACATTGCTTCGGAGTTGAAGAAATTTGCGTCAGTACCCGTATGTACAGTCGGTTCTATTTTTTCTTTGGAAACTGCAGAATCAATTATTTCATCCGGTAAAGCTGACCTAGTGGCAATGGGACGGGCGCAGGTCGCAGATCCGGAAATTGTGCGCAAATCCGCATCCCATAAAGAGGCAGAAATAAGAAAGTGTATTAGGTGTAATAAATGTGCCTTTTGGACAACCGGTGACCCGCAAATGCACTGCAGTGTAAACCCATCATTTAAATGTGAGAAATAGAGGAGTTAGTGGATATGGAAGAATTATATAAAGCCATCACTGAAATAGACATTCTCTCTCCTCCCAAGGATTATGTTCGGAATTTACTGCGGGTAATTTGTGATGAATTAGGATACTCATATGGTTCGGTTATTGATGTAGACAGTCAGGGAAAAGGGTTTATTTTCGCTTCATATAACTTGCCCAATAACTATCCTCAGACAATTAATCAGGTGAATGTACCTGTTTTGTCCAGTCCCTCGGGAGAAGCAATAAAAAAGTGTAAAATTGTTATAGTGCAGAATCCCTTGTCTGAAGAGCGTCTGGTTCCCTGGCATGAGATTATTCGTACCAATAATATTCAAACTATTACTTGGGTACCTCTTTTAAGTAAAGGAAGGGCTTTGGGTACTTATATTCTTTATGATACAAAAGTTCGTGATATATCGGAAGAAAAACAGCAGCTACTTAAGCAAATAGGTGTTATGATATCTATTGCTATATCCAGTAATCAATATCTTGACCAGTTGAATCAAAAAACAGGTGAACTTATAGAGGAAGTTCATAAGCGTAAGCGAGCACAATTAGCACTGTCTGAGAGTGAGCGTTTTTCAAGCGGAGTTTTTGAAAGCATAAGAGATAATCTTTGTGTTATTGATAATCAATACAATATTTTAAAGGTAAATCCGGTACTGAATCGTTTATATGATACAAAACAGCTTATTGGGGAAAAATGTTACTATGCATTCCACGATCTAGAGCAAATTTGTAAAAACTGTCCCGGAAAACGTGTTTTAGAAACAGGTAAATCTGCAAGTGGTATCATTACCTTAAAGAATTCTAAAGGCGAGATTAAAGGCTGGTTTGAAGTTCATAGTCATCCTTTTATAGATATGAATACCGGAGAGATTAAAGGGGTTATTAAATACGGACGGGATATTACTGATAAAGTTAAAATGGAGCAGGAGATAGCCCGTCTGGACAGGTTAAACCTGGTGGGAGAAATGGCTGCCAGTATCAGTCATGAAGTAAGAAATCCTATGACAACTGTACGGGGGTTTCTGCAGCTACTTCAAAAAAAAGAAGACTGTAAGAAGTATAATGATTATTTTAATCTTATGATTGAAGAATTGGACAGGGCTAATTCAATTATAACAGAATTTCTCTCCTTAGCTAAAGATCGTCCTCTAGATTTAATTATGAATAATATTAATTCAGTGGTAGAAATTTTACAGCCCTTAATAATAGCTCATGCCGTACTTTATGATACTACTGTTAAAATAGAACTATCTGAGATCCCTAATTTATACCTGGATGAAAAAGAAATTCGTCAACTTATTCTTAATTTGGTGCGCAACGGCTTAGAGGCAATGTCTCCCGGCAAAACTTTAACTATCAGTACATATATAGAAAATGATACTGTGATATTGGCAGTGGGAGATCAGGGTGAAGGAATTAAATCCGAGATAATGGCCATGATAGGCACCCCTTTTTTTACTACCAAGGAGCAGGGAACCGGCTTGGGACTAGCGGTATGTTACCGTATTGCTGCAAGGCATAATGCTAGAATTAATATAAAAACCGATTCTACAGGAACCACTTTTGAGGTAAGGTTTAAAGCTTCCAGTTTAGATAACAAATAATTTATATGCAACCCCGCATAAGGGGTATTCGCTGTAGCTTTACTCACTTGCTTTAAAGTTGTAAATGGGTTTGATTATATCAATTATTTCAACTGCGTCCTCAATGTTATTAATAATTTCTTTAATTGGTTTATAGGCCATAGGGGATTCCTCCAATGTAGACATACTAACTGATGTTGTATAAATACCTTTCATTGATTCTTGAAATTCATCCAGCATTACAGATTCTTTAGCTTTACTTCTACTCATTAATCTACCACCACGAGGAGCAGAATAATTCCAATCAGGATTCCCTTTGCCGATACCAATAATACTACCATCACGCATATTAATAGGGATTAAAACTTTTCCCCCTCATAAGCAGAGATAGCACCCCTACGAATAATATTATCTTTTAAGTTAATATAGTTGTGAATTGTTTGAAAGTGATTAAATATACTTAATTTTTCACCTAACAACTTATTATGATAATATCCCCAATGGAAAATATATTTAAATTTAATCATTATTAACAAATATTCATATCATACAAATACTTTTCTCGCCACTCACCATATACAAAACATAATCCCTTTGGATAAGAAGGATGTAAACTGGCATATTTCTTTTCTAATTCTTTTAATGCTTTCTGAATTTCTTTTCTCTTGTCATGGTTATATCCCATGAAGCTAATATTATATTTTGGGGCAATACACCTACCAATTTCCTTTATACGGTTTGCGATTGTATCATTTATAACTTTTCTGAGGTATTTTACTACCAAAACCGGATGATATGTAATTAAGAGGACTGAGTGACTGCTCGGTTTTAAAAAACAATAATCTCATAACCAGGTATAGTTCCAATCTAAATAGCCCATATTAAACCATGACCCGCCAATAATTTATATTTTAACAAACGTTGGATATTCTTATCTCTGAGTATAACTAAAACAATATAAACTGAAGTAAGTAGGAGGGTTTTATATGTGGAACGGTTGGCCTATTACCCGCGTTATTTTACTATTTACCGGTCTTGCTCTTCTAATGATTTCTTTACAGGTAACCATATTTCATTACAGACAAAATTTCAGACATTGGGCTATGTATGGACCAGTGGTAGGGGGACCGGTAATTGGAATTTTATCTATCGCATTATCCCTTTATAATCTACCTCAATTACGAAACTTACTGGCAATATTATTTTTTTTGGGTATACTTTTAGGGGTAGTCGGTTCTGCTCTACATTTTAGCGGCATAGGTCAACGGGTTGGTGGTTACGGCGAATCACAAAACTTTCTTGTTGGCCCCCCACTGACATTGCCTATCATGGTAGCTGCTATGAGTATCCTGGGTTTAATTGCCCTATACTGGAGGTAATAAGATGCAGGAAAGAACAAGGTATATCAATTATAATGTGCTAAAGGAAAAAGAGCACTGGGATGATCATACCCGTGAGATAGTATTAAAACGGCTAGGGCCATTTATTGAATACAAATTTCTAAGTGAACACGAAACGAAAATGATTTTGGCTATAGCCGAACACATTGTTTATGATGAAAGAAAAGAAATATTGCTTTATGTTGTCCACAACCTGGATAACACATTAGCCTCCCCCATCGGTGAAAACCAGCGCAAGGTGGGTATACCGGAACATAAAATCTTGGTTCGTCAGGGATTAAAAGCCGTTGATAAATTTGCCCAAAAGCAATACGGGGTTTCCTTTTTGGAAATTAATAAGCAGCAACAACTTTCCGTATTAACTGCCTTGAGCAAGGGTGAAGCGATGCAGATGGAGTGGCAAAGCATTCCACAAAAGGAGTTATTTAAAAAGCTGGCCACGGAAATTGTAAGTGCTTATTATTCCCATCCAACTGTCTGGTCTGAAATTGGGTACGGTGGCCCGGCCTATCCCCGTGGCTATGTGCGAGTAGAAACAGGACTAACTGACCCATGGGAGGCTAAGAGAGATGCCAACGAAGCATGATTTTGTGCAGCATAACTGTGATCATTACGACGGTAACAGGTATGACCATTTGGATAAACGAAAATATGGTGAAGAAGCTGATATATGTATTGTCGGTGCAGGTGCTGCCGGAGGAGTGTTGGCTTACGAACTAAGTCAAGCCGGCTTTAAAGTGGTTGTCATTGAGGCAGGACCTTTTTGGAACCCGCAAACTGATTTTGCCAGTGATGAGTTGTCCATGCACAGCTTGGCCTGGAATGATACTAGATTAGTTGCAGGCAATAACCCACTGGCAATGGGACATAACAATTCGGGACGCGGGGTAGGCGGAGGTACAGTTCATTTTACCGGTGTATTTTACCGTTTTCACGAGAGTGATTTTCAACTAAGAACTATGGATGGTGTAGCCGACGATTGGCCAATTACATATAAGGATCTCGAACCATATTATGAAAAAATTGAAAAAGATATAGCGGTATCAGGTCCCAAGCATTTCCCCTGGGGTCCTTTTCAAGGACCATACCCCTACCCGGAACGGGAACCTATCAGTGCTAACTCTGAACTGTTTCGAAGAGGTTGTGAAAAGCTGGGCATAAGAAGTGCAGTGGCTCCTTTGGCCATACTATCAGCCCCTTTTGACGGACGTCCACCTTGCATTAACAGAGGATTTTGTAATCAAGGTTGTTTGCCCAACGCTAAGTTCAGTACTTTGATTCATTATATACCTAAAGCCATAGGACACGGGGCTGAGGTGCTTAGTGATTGTATGGTTACACAAGTTGTTGTAGATAAAAGCGGTAGAGTAACGGGAGTTACCTTTATCCATGATGATAAGGAATATTTCCAAAAAGCCAAGATAACTATAATCTCGGCCTTTTGTATTGAAACACCAAGACTATTATTACATTCAGCCTGCCCCATGTTTCCAAACGGACTTGCTAACAGCAGCGGTATGGTAGGTAAAGCGTTGATGACCCATACCGGGCATGATATATATGCAAAATTCCACGATGAGGTACGTATCTATAAGGGAACGCCTGTGATGGCAGTATCCCAGGAATTTTATGAAACTGATAAATCAAGGGGCTTTGTTAAAGGATATACCCTTAATGCCCATGGCTCCAGGCCTCTGGGTCTGGCTAAAAATCTAGTCTCTAAGGCTGATATTTGGGGCGAGAAACTATACGACATCATGCGAGACTATAATTTTTACGCTCAGATTACCATGGTAGGAGAAGTGCTTCCTGATAACAATAATTCTGTAACATTAAGCAACGAAAAAGATGAGTATGGGATACCTAGACCTATAATTACTTTTAGTTACGGTGAGAATGACAATAAATTAATCGTTCACGGGGTGCAAAAAGCTAATGAAATATTGGAGGCTACCGGTGGTAAACCTGCCTTTGTGATTCCTGATACCGGTCACCTAATGGGCACCTGTCGAATGGGTAATAACTCATCTACTTCTGTGGTAGACGGATTTTGCCGCAGCCATGATATTCCTAACCTTTATATTTGCAGTGCTGCTGTTTTTGTGACCTCCGGTGGGTGTAATCCTACAGAAACGGTTATGGCTATCGCCGCTAGGACAGCGGATTATATCATTGAAGAGGCAAAAAAGGACGGTCAGTATGGAATGAGAAAAACTTCCTCCATGACATAATGACATAAAATAGTTGCAATATAAAAAATAGATATTAATATAGGTTCTTTCAATTGCCTCTCCCGCCTTTCCCTATAAATAATAGCATCAGTTTTTACCATTAATTTTATTATTATTAAATATTTGCAACTATTCAGCAAGGTCTAAGGTGTGCTGTGGTAGCCATGCGAAGTGACTGGCGTAGTGCAAGGATAACGGCTCTTAGACAAACTTTGGGTAACCGAACTTAGAGCCCCAACAGCACATACCATCACTATATTAATAGACAAAAGCTTCAGTAAAACAAAAGCTGTAATAAGGCAATCAATATATTATGCGCATCGAGGGGCTCTTATTTCGGTCCAAAGATTGCCTTAGAACCGTCCTGCACGCAGCCCGGAATAGAATGGGGCTACCACAGTGCGCCCGTATTAACAGTACCAACTTTTATTTGTGGCTAAATAATTACAAATATTTTTCATCCACATATAAATACGGTAAACTATATCTTTATTTTAGTTTCCAATTTGGTTTTCCGCAAGCAAGCTAGTAAGTACAGAATCTCTAAAAATACAATATTTTGCCGCTTTTCTGACAACAGTAGAGGCATCAACTTTTAATTCCTTAGCCATCTGTCTGGTAGTTCGATACTTAGCATAGGCTCTTTCCAATAGCTGCTTCTCAACACTTTCTACAGCATCTCTTAAAGGCACTATCCCCGAAACAATAATATATGAAGAACTAATCCCTACTTTATCCCGCAGATAGGAAGGTAAATCC
Source organism: Desulfofarcimen acetoxidans DSM 771 (assembly GCF_000024205.1). Lineage (NCBI taxonomy): Bacteria > Bacillati > Bacillota > Clostridia > Eubacteriales > Peptococcaceae > Desulfofarcimen > Desulfofarcimen acetoxidans. The sequence goes on along the minus strand of NC_013216.1, from coordinate 2,026,020 downwards.
TCACTGGTGATTATATCATCCATGGTAGTAACAACCATTCTCTCGATAAGGTTTTCCAATTCTCTGATATTGCCGGGCCAGTCATATTGCATGAGAATATCAACTACTCCTGGAGATATCTTTTTATTCTTTTTGTATTTGTGGTTAAATACCTCTATGAAATGCGCTGCCAACGGGGGTATATCATCCTTCCTGTCACGCAGCGGCGGTATATGCACAGGCACTACATTCAATCGATAATAAAGATCCTCGCGAAACTGTTTTTGCTGCACCATTTCTAAAAGGTTCCTGTTTGTAGCCGTTACAATGCGCACATCAACATTTATATAATTTGTTCCGCCGACCCGGATAATTTCTTTGTTTTGTAAAAACCGCAGCATCTTGACCTGTAAATTTAGCGGCATTTCACCAATCTCATCCAGGAATAAAGTACCCCCGGAAGCCAATTCAATATATCCTGATTTGCCCTCTTTCTTGGCCCCGGTAAAGGCCCCGCCATCATAGCCAAACAACTCTGATTCCAGTAAATTCTCAGGAATAGCACCACAGTTCACCTTAATAAATGGCTTATCCCGGCGTGAACTATTACTATGAATTATCTCGGCAATTAGTTCCTTACCGGTACCAGATTCACCGGTGATTAAAACAGTGGAGTCAACTGAGGCTAATCTTACCACCATGTCCAGCAGGTTCCTCATCTTGGCAGAAGTAACGACTAGATTTTCAGAATTATCATACCGTAACTTCAAAGTACGAAGCTGGTTTTCATAGTGCTGGCTTAGCCCTTGCGCTTTTTTCAGCTTGTGTTTTAATAGATTTAGTTCAGTGATATCTCTTACATTACAAACAACTCTGATTATTTCTCCGTTGGCATCAATTACCGGGTTTCCCGTCGTCAGAGTAAGCTTACCGGTTTTACTTGTTTGCATAATCGTAATTGATTTCTTCTCCTCCAAGACATGGCAGGTTACAGGTTCAGAGATAATACCATCCCTTCTAATATCCTCCACACTTAACCCCAGGTATTCATGGGCATCGATACCTGTCAGCAGTTCAAAGGCCTTATTGTAACGTAAAATAATTCCTTTACCGTCGGTTATAAACAGTCCATCAAAAGATGATTCGACTATGGCATCCAGTTCCTCATTCAATTCCTTCACATAACATAGTTCCTTAGACATTTTATCCAGCTCAGATATATCCTGAAGCACCGCTACGGCACCAATAATCTTACCATCCTTTTTGATCGGAGAACGGTTGGATATAAAGTAACGGTCATTAAGTTTCACTTTCTTTAAAGTCTCAACTTTTCCGGTCTCAATTACATCCATTAGATTACTGGTAGAAAGTACATCTAATATATTTTTCCCGGTAGCAGCTTCTGCCTCAATACCTAGTAATCTGGCTGCTGACAAATTCCAAACCTTGATTATGCCTTTTTCATCAACCGAAACAATCGCATTATGAGTCGAATTCATAATCGTATCAAGTTCCAGAGAAATGTTGCGATATGAATTAAAGAATGCTTTTGCAATATCGCCGCGGGTAATTATCCCCACTACCCGCCCCTTTTCATCAACAACAGGCAACCGGGGTACCGTAGCATTTACTACGTCACCAAACTCATCATCAGGATAGCCCGTGAGAATCTCCCGGGTCATTAAGGCTTCAACCTTTGTATTCATATCTATGCCCTTACTTATCGCACGATAAATATGACTCTTGGTAAAAAGACCTACTAATTTACCGTTTTCTAATACCGGGGCACCATCTATCTTATTTTCTATAAAAATGTTTACTACCTCACAAACCTTATGACTGGGACTTATAGTTAAGGGATCAGGGGTCATAATTTCCCGAACCTTCATTCGATGTCACTTCCTTATTAGAGACCGATTTAAAACCTCATAATACAAAATCATTTTTCGCTAACTATCACTAAAAGGGTCATCATATTGAACATATACTTACTATCTGAGCGGCATTTATCGGTTAATTCAACCTTTTTGAGGTCTATATTCGACAAACAGGCGTTATTTTCCTTTATATATACAAATAATTATGATTATACTATATATATCTTTCGCACTTGTCAATCTAAGGGACTTTTTAAGCAGTCTCTGCTATGAGTGTGTTTTAAAATTTTTTTTTGAGATGTCAACCTCAAAATATGGGTTCATACTTTAAATTCAGATGCTATATATTGATATCATAAAATATAAAATCTATTTTTGAAACAGTCTCTTGGTAATATGTAAAATGAATATCCTCTAGTGTGGGGAGTGCCAGGCTTTTATTATTAATTTGAGCTTTTACCTTATGTTCAATCTTTAATTTTGATAGTAACCTTAATACTATTGCAGCAGTCGTCATTTTGCACTGCAATACAATCGGGCTTATCAATTACTCTGTATTTACCGGCAGTTTCAATAATTAAATCCTCTGCTTTCAGGTCACCTTCCTTAGGTATAAAAAACATGCGGCCAAGCGGAATAATAACAGATTCTTTTAATATTTTCATAATATTTCTCCTTTATTGCTAATGTAATGATATTGGCGGGGATTTGCAAGTTTCATGCAATAACTATAACGCACACAAAAAGCATGGCATTAATCTACAAATAAACATTCAATAGGAACTTTCCCCTGCTTGTATCCAGGTAATGTAAAACCACCTGCCTTTCTTACATCACAAAGGCAAACAACACCAAAATTAACTCAGAAAGGACAGGTGTTTTATACAACCCTAACTATATTAGAAGCTAAAGATATAATTTATCCTTATCACCGGTAGCTGTACGTTCAGATCTTATTTTTTATACCTGGCGGCTACTTCCGCTGCAAGACTATATGGATCTGTTTCTTTCTTCAACAACTTATCAACCATCTTTTCTATTTCTCCATCCGCACCCAGGTCGTTTAATACCGGCTGCAGTATAGCTCCCCACAGTGCTTCATTAATTTCAGCATTTGTCTTACGGCGCATACGCTCAGATAAAAGATCATTATCAACCAGGTAGCGGTAATGTTCTTCTATCTTATCGCATAAGACTACCACACTCTCAGCGAATTTTTTAGGTTCAAGCACGCTTTCCACCAGTAATACAGGTATCTCCCAGCCCTTTGCATCATTAGACATGTGAACCATGTTCGAGACTTCCTTATATAACTTTCCGGCACCGTCACGATCTGCCTTATTAATGACAAAGATATCTGCTATCTCCATTAAACCGGCTTTGAGAGCCTGTATTTCATCCCCCATACCAGGTACCAGAACAACTATTACAGTATGGGCATGATTAATAATTTCTACCTCTTGCTGCCCCACACCAACAGTTTCGACTATTATGGAGTCTTTGCCCATAGCATCCATGACATGAATAGCCTCTCCCACAGCCTTGGATATACCACCCATGGAACCTCTGGTGGCCAGGCTCCGCAAAAATACTCCTTTATCCTCAGCATGTCGCAGCATACGGATTCTATCTCCCAACAGTGCTCCCCCGGTAAAGGGGCTGGTGGGATCAACTGCCAGCACTCCTACAGTCTTGTTTTTTTTGCGATATGAAAAAACAAGTTCATCTGTAAGGGTGCTTTTACCGGCTCCCGGTGCCCCGGTAATGCCTATGACATGGGAATTACCGGTTTTAGTGAAAATTTGCTGCATGGCAATATGGCTACCGGGTATTTGGTCTTCCAGATTTCTTATGAGCCGGGAGGCCGAACGCACGTCTCCCGCCAAAACTTTTTGACCTAGTTCTTTCATAGTACTCACGCCCTTGGAGTTACATTTGTATTAATCCATTTCACCAGTGAGTCAAGAGTGGCTCCCGGTGTAAAAATAGATTTTAGTCCTGCATCATATAGAGCCTGCATATCTTGTTCCGGTATAATACCTCCACCTATTACCATTATATCATCGGCACCTTCACCCTTCAAAAGCTGGACTACTTGAGGGAATAGGTAGTTATGTGCACCTGATAAACAGCTTAAGCCCACAACATCAACGTCTTCCTGAATAGCAGCAGCAGCTATTTGCTCTGGAGTCTGGTGACAACCGGTATAAATTACCTCAAAACCAGCATCACGGAAGCATCTGGCTAACACCTTAGCCCCACGATCATGACCATCAAGCCCGGGTTTAGCCAGCAGTATACGAATTTTTCTTTCTGCCATCACACTTACCTCCTTCAATTTTAGCGAAAAAACTATTTCTACTTCTTAAGCAGTGATAGTTCTTAGTACAAAACTTATGAGAAGCTATCCAGTCCAGTATGTTTGTCTTAGTAAATGCCAGGGTCGCGATACTCACCATAAACTTCTCTGTAAACATCACAGATTTCCTGAACAGTAGCATAGTTTTTAACTGCCTCAATACAATAAGGCATAACATTTTCGCCTTTTTTACAAGCAACGGCGATATCTTTAAGTGTTTCGGCCACTTTACGGCCGTCACGCTTTCTCTTAACCTCGGCTAGACGCTTTAATTGTTCAGCTTCAATAGAGTCATCAATTTCCACTATAGGAATGTCAACTTGTTCATCCTCCTGAACGTACTTGTTTACACCGATCATGATTTTCTCCTGAGCATCGATTTGCTTTTGGAATTTATAGGAGGCATCGGAAATTTCCAACTGAGGGAAGCCTTTTTCGATAGCGGCAACCATACCACCCATATCGTCGATCTTATGAATGTATTCCCAAGCTTTTTCTTCCATTTCATTAGTCAGCGCTTCTACGAAATATGAACCGGCCAACGGGTCAATAGTGTTTGCAACACCTGTTTCTTCAGCGATAATCTGCTGGGTCCGTAAAGCAATTTGCACTGCATGGTCTGAAGGCAGGCACAGAACCTCGTCCAGTGAGTTGGTGTGCAGTGACTGAGTACCGCCGAGAACACCGGCCAGTGCTTCAATAGCAGTCCTAACCACGTTGTTGTAGGGCTGCTGGGCAGTAAGTGAACAACCGGCAGTCTGGGTATGGAATCTCATCCACAAGGAACGAGGGTCCTTAGCACCATAACGTTCACGCATTGCTTTAGACCAGATCCTGCGTGCAGCTCTTAACTTAGCAATTTCTTCAAAGAAATCAATATGTGCGTTAAAGAAGAAGGATAATCTGGGAGCAAATTCATCAACCTGCAAGCCTTTACGTCTAATAACATCCTCTACATATTCCATACCATCTCTTAAAGTGAAGGCCAGTTCCTGTACAGCGGTTGATCCGGCTTCTCTGATGTGATAGCCGCTGATGCTAACGGTATTCCATTTAGGAACATATTTGGTACCAAACTCAATGGTATCGCTGATTAATTTTACTGACGGCTCAGGCGGGCACATAAAGGTTTTCTGGGCAATAAATTCTTTTAACATATCATTTTGAATGGTACCGCCGATTTTATTGAGGGGAATTCCCTGCTGCTGCGCACAGGCAATGTACATGGCCCATAATATAGTAGCAGGAGGATTAATTGTCATCGAGGTGGTTATTTTATCCAAAGGAATCCCTTGAATCAAATCTCTAAAATCTTCGATAGTATCAATAGCTACCCCAACTTTTCCACACTCACCCTTGGCTTTGGGAGAATCAGTATCATAACCCATAAGCGTTGGGAAATCAAAAGCTGTACTCAGACCGGTCTGTCCGGTAGCTAACAGGTAATGCCAGCGCTTGTTAGTTTCGACAGCTGTACCCATGCCGGAAAACATTCTAAAGGTCCAGTATTTTCCACGATAACCGGTTGGCTGGCAGCCTCTCAAATATGGATATTGTCCCGGATAAGCTATATCCCTCTCAAAATCCATATCTTTAATGTCCTCTGGACCATATATTCTCTTGATACCTAAATCAGAAACCGTGGTCCAATTTTCTTTTTGGTCAGAGTGTTTAGCAACTATTTTTTTAACTTCATCTTCCCATTTTTGTCTTAATCCACTTGACTTTTTTACTAAATCTTCAGTAATCAAAAGTTATTCCCTCCTAATTGATTCAACATTCAATACGTCGTCTTTTTTAAGATTTAAGTCAAAACAGTATTTGAGACATTTATGACCAAATTAATTCGTATTATTGCGAACATTTAGCTAATAATTTTCCATAAGATTATCCATGGAAAACTACTTAAAGCTTAACTGACTGATTATACAAGAGACTTGCAGTACTAGTACTCAATCCCTGCCCTATCTTTAATACCGGCATTATAATGATGTTTAATTTCGTTAACTTCACTTACTAAATCAGCTATTTCTTTCAACTTATCTGAAGCATACCGCCCGCTTAATAATAGGTCTAACTCAGCCGGCTTGTTTTTAACCATATTTAGCACTTCTTCCTCTGGAATAAGCTTAAAATCAACAGCCACATTAATTTCATCCAAAATGACCATGTTGTATTCTCCACTGGCAATTATCTCTTTAGCTTTTTCCAAACCCTGCCGGGCCATCTCCACGTCTACAGGTGCAGGATTGTTCCGCATGACAAAACTATCAAGACCAAATTGATAAATTCTAAGACCAGGGAGATACTTTTCTCCGGCTATAACTTCTCCGTATTTTCGTCCCTTCATGAACTGAAGTATACATACACTATAACCCTGTCCAATAGCTCGTAAGGCCTGACCAAAGGATGATGTTGTTTTACCTTTGCCGTTACCAGTAATCAACATAACTAGACCACGTTTGGCTATGCTAGCAGTAGATTCCATCACACCCAACTTTTTTACCTCCTTTTTTTATCTTCCCACATCAGAAGACCCATACTTAAGGTGGGGAGCTTTCATATCTATTAGTTTTTATGCTGGAAATCAATTTGAGATCAAATTAATTTCGTATCTTTACCCTATATATAAGCAACATTAATGCCAGTATCTAATAATTATTGATTATGGCTAAATAGCTATGTCTGAATATCACTTTAATAAAACTTTATCCAACAAATGTTGTATTACCGCAACGCCGTTGCCGTGCGCTGACTGTTGCAGCTTTGCAACAGAGATGTATTTCTGCCTGCATCTTAGCAGGTTTATTCCTTCAGCATTCTTTTCTCATATTTTTCACGAAAGATGAGGATGATTCATCCAAGTATTTCCTTCTTTTACACTTAAACCTATTGCAATATAACAACAACTTGCTTCAATTTCTATGTTGCACATTTGAATTAGCTGTTGCTATATTGCAACAGGTTTATTGCTACCTGCCGTTATCTTGAGCAAGCTGTGGCCGCTCTCTATAAATTAAATTTAAAAGTAACTTTGCAACTATTCAGCACAGTGTAAGGTGTGCTGTGGCAGCCAATCGAAGTGACTGGCGGAGTGCAGGCCAGTACACCCGTCTTAGCAGCACCAACTTTTAATGGCCAGATATATCGAGGTCCAATGGTCTGAAAAACTAAAATCCCTGCCGGTAGCCGACAGGGATTTTTGCTATCTACTTGAGGAAAATTCCTTCCGGGTCAACTTTATTATAAAGCAAGTCAAGTTGATGATAAGTCGGTGGCTTAGTTTCGCCACTTACGCGAGAAACATTTAGATCAAAACTCACATTATTTTTTATATCTTCTACGGTAAATCCGGGATGCACTGTATCCAGATACATTATTCCTTCTTCATCGAAACGAAAAACAGCCATATTAGTAATAACTGCTACGGGGCCACCATGGTAGAATCCTCCATAGATATCCTTTTTATGAGCCCATTCTCCGCTGGGCCATTTTTTAATTCTCCAGCCGGGTGAAGTGATATAATCTACTTCCTCTTTAAAGCGCCGTTTTTCCTGAACCATGATGAAGACTGTTCTTTTGGCAAAAGAATTTATATCTGCATTCCCGCCACTACCGGTAAACCGGATCTTGGGGCTATTATAATCTCCAATAACTGTAGTATTAACATTACCATACTTGTCTATCTCAGCCCCGCCCAGAAAACCTAAATCTACATAGCCGGCGTGTAATTGTCCATAAAAGGTTTCATACAACCCCCCGGCCTTGGAACCCTGAAAAGCACAACGCGCATCACCTACGGAAGTAGGAAGATCAATAGGCCTTCCATCAATACTACCGGCTTCATAAATACACACTGAATTGGGTGCATGTTCATATTGGGCCAGAGTTATAGCCAGCATAGGAAGACCGGTACCAGCAAATACAACGTCTCCGTCAAATACTTCCCGGGCAGCCGCAGCAGCTAATAAATCTATTGGCTGAAATTCTCCTGTTTTTGCATATTCGTTACTTGCACTCATTTATCTGGTCCCCCTTTTTACTCTGGTTGAGTAGCCTAAAGCAACACTGGCCCTCAATTTTTCCAGGCGGGCCACACCTAGTTTTTCGAGGTATTCTTCCTGGCTGTTTACACCAAATATCCATTCCTGTGCCCATTGATCAAAACCTTCTTGGGTACGTGTTTTAGCATTAAAATCCCGTAAAAAATCTGCATCACAATCATAATAAGACTGTGAACCCGTTGGGTGGGCTGACCAGGGACACTCTACCACGTAATCAATTTCATAACCACTGGCCAGATTTTTAGTGGGATCCTGGCGCAAATAACTATCGGGGACAATTTCTTCACATATAACTATTATCTTATCCGATGCCTTAATTACGTCCGAATCATTATAACTTTGAGATAATACCCGTACAGTCCCCTCGTTTCCGACCATCGGAGCATATACAATCGATATGTCGGGTTTAACCGCCGGCATTAATAATAATTCGCCCATATCAAAAAACGGATCCTTAACAATTTCGTACTTCTTACTGGCTATCTTAGGATTAGACCCATCTCTCAGCCCGGCTCTGGCCAAGCCGTCATATTCCGGGTTTAATATGTCACTGCCCATGGCCAGAGCAGTCGGGAAAAAGGGTACATTTATAGCGCCCGCCTGAATCCTGCCAACTGCATGTCCATGGCTAAAATCATCGGTAATAATCTCCCCGGCTACTTGCTTGCGGGATAAATTAACACCAACCTTGCCCAATAATTCCTGTCCCATAAAGCTACCTTCCCATATCTTAACACACCCTGCTCCTATAAGCATGTCACTGTGAAAACCACCTTGCACCTCAAATAGATGCAGATCCTTTTTCCCCTGGCGAATAATTTCATAACATAATGCCACCGGGCGACGCCAGATAGTAAATCCACTAAAAGCAAGTAAATCACCGTCATTGATTAGCCCGGCAGCTTCTTTAAGTGTAATTTTATTTATTTTACCCAATTTAGGACAAACCCCCTTTTTCCTGTTGCTATAAATAATTGCACTTCTTCATTTTTATCCAGTAATAATTAAGATTCCTCTACCAGGGTAAAGCGCCAGGCACAGAACCATTCTTCCGGATGAGCATCGAGTGGGCAACCAATACATTCCGTCTTAATCCTGGAATCTACTGATCTGGCAAATTGCTTGTATTCAACCAGGCCGGCTGACTTACAGGGGTAATCCTCCAAACCCTATGCATTCTACTCCCCGCAGCAATAACTGCTTCTACTGCAAAAGTCAAAGTTTTGAACAAATCATCTACAGACTACTAGCTTAAGCATATAAAAACGATATGTTGTACTATTTTATAACTACTTAATATAGGTAATAACGTTAGGCGTACTGCTTAAGAACTCAGGGCCCTTCTCCGTCATAACAAAACTGTTTTCAGTACCTATAGCACCCTCGGGAAATACAAATTTAGGTTCAAGAGCAAAAGTCATCCCCGGCAGGATAGGGGTTTTGAGCCCTTTGGCTAAGATGGGAAATTCATCTAACTCTAATCCTATACCATGTCCAATAAATTTAACCTTATCATCCTGATAGCCCATAAAACTATCTTTATAACCCATTTCTTCAGTTAACTTTAAAGCCAGCAAATAAGGTTCCTCTGCAGGAGTTCCCGGTTTAATCGCCTTGATTATTTCTGCTTCAATAAATACTGCAGCTTCAAAGGCTTTGACCATCTGAGGAGTGAGTTCACCGATGCAGAATATCCTGGTTTGGTCGCCTGTATAACCATGAACCACACAAGTATAATCAATATAAACAGCTTCATTACGATTAATCTTTTTCCAACTGGCACCATGGGGATGGGTTACAGCAACACCGTTCCCGCCAACCGGCCCGTCGAAAAAACTCGGCGCACAACCACTGCTTCCGGAGAGGGTGTTCCCTAAAAATAAATCTTGATTAAATGCCCTCATTTTACAACAGCCTGAATAACCTCGTTTACGCATCTCAGCTTCAAAGAGCGCAGCCAACTCAATCTCCATCATTCCTTCACGTAAAAATGAAGGTACAGCCAAATGCGCTTTATCTATGACACTTAGGGCGTCGCGAAGAAGTTCTACTTCATAGGGCGATTTAATTGAACGTATTTCCTTAATTGCAGGTGAAATATCACAAAATTGCGTATTAGGGAAAATCTTTTGGTATCTATTAAAAAGATTCACCGGCAGTACATCTAACGCCATGCCGATTCGGTTAAAGCTGGTATAAGTAAATTCAGCAAGAATTCCCGGAATCTCCTTGGGACTTTTAATTGGCACAATATTTTTTAGAGGCGATTCAGCCTTACCACGTGATAAACTCTTTTTGATCATCAATACCGGCTCACCACTGGCAGGTACATACAAATATGAGGTCTGTACGGTACCGGTAAAGTAAAACATATCACTGTTAAGTAAAATAATAGCTCCGTCTAACGCCTGTTGGGTTAGTTTTTCTTGGAGCCTGGCAGTTCTTAGTTCTATCTCCGACTTCGGAGTTAATTTTATTTCCATTTTCTTATGACCTCCCATTAAAAGTTATCAATTTCGAATTCTTAATTATTCGATGAACTATTCAACGTCTATCAAGATACCCTCATGAAGAAGAGTCTTAAGCAAACCCTCATCCAGCTCCTCATCTAACCAGGATTTAGAAGGGGTAATTACTATCTGATTTGATTTAATGCTTACTTTTAGAGAATCGTTATTCTGCAGATTAAGTTGTTTGTTAACTTCCAGCGGAAGCAGTATTTGACCAAAATCATCAATTGTAATACTTATTGTTGTTGCCATTTTATCCACTCCATTCTATTTAAGTTGATTGGGTTCAAGTCTTCCGGGAACAATTGCACTCCAGGACAGGCAAAACTTAATATTATAATCAGTTAATTCTAATAATTCTGTTTCGGCACCGAGAATAGCTGCCTCGTCCAGTACTGCTTGAAGCATAATAGCTGTGTTTTTACCTCTGCGGTGACTGCCGTTGATACCAGCAATTTTCACGTATCATTTCCTCCTCATTCATTATTTTTTCACAACATTAACCTCTTTTAAGAACCCATTAGTCCTTGTTATACCTGTGCCTATACCCGGAAGATTTTTAAGCCAAACTTAAGTTATGTTAATCTTGATAAGAAAACAATTTGGTATTAAAGCAATTATTTTATCATTATAGGCAACATATATGCAACATCTATGCCACTACCTTATTTATTAACAACTATGCTTAAATAGCTATGTCTAGATATTCTTTTATTAAATAATAACTACACTTTTTTAAGTAAATGTTGTATTACCGCACCGCTATTGTTTTGTTATGACTGTTGCGGCTTTGCAGCAGAACATTTAATACTGCCTGTGTCTTTATATGTCTATTCATTTAATATCCATATCTTATAATTTTTTCACAAAAAAAAGGGTCTAGTTCATCAAACTAGTAGAACGATTCCTAATTAACATATCAATAAGCTAGTTAAATAATATAATTTCTACTAATAATTTAAATTATTTCAATATCATCCATTTTGTACTTCCAGCGGTAAACAGTAGGACAATCATTAATTTCTTTTATATATTTGTAAATTCTATCTTTTAATTCTTCTTTAGTTTTTACCCTAATAGCCCTCAGCATTGATTTAGCCATTTTGCCAAAAAATGATTCAATTAAGTTCAACCAGGATCCATGTTTTGGTGTAAAAACAAATTCAAAACGATTTGGGACAGTACTAAGATAAGCCCTTGTTTCTTTTGAAATATGAGCGGAGTGGTTGTCCAATATAATTACTATTTTCTCTATATCTTTGTAGTACTCACTTATCATTTTTAGAAACTCTACAAACTCAATACTACGATGGCGGTCTTCTACTTGAGCTAAGATATGACCTGTTACCAAATCAATACCGGCCATGAGACTAAGTGTACCATGGCGAACATATTCATAATCACGAGCAAGACATGAATACGTTCCAGGAGAAGGAGAAAGATCCGGAGCAATATTTTCTATAGCTTGAATACCGGGTTTTTCATCATATGATATATAAGCATACATTGATTGTTCATCATTTTTTGATACCATTTCAACTTCTTTATAGACATATAACACGTTAGCCATTTTTTGTTCAAATTCTGGATCCCTTTTTTCCAAGTAATATTTAATTTTATGTGGCTTAACTTTGTTTGCTGAAAGTATTTTTGATACTGTACCTTTTGCTAGATTTTGCAGGGTTGGATGGCCATTTTCTACACAATGATTTCGTGCATGTTTGGCTAATAAATCTGTTGTCCATAATTCATAGCTATATCCAAATTCCTTAGGTTTTTGGCAAGCAAGAGAAACAAGCCACGCTTTATCTTCTTTGGTTATTGTATCCGGCCTGCCTGAACGAGGAAGATCATTGAGTGCTATATCTAAGCCAAATTGTAAAATTTTATCTATATGTCGTTCTACTTTTGCACGGTTAGTCTCTAATATTCTACCAATTGAAGCTATTGTTTCTCCTTGATGATACAAGAGAAACATTTTAGCCCGTTCAATATGACTCACACTTTCTGTTCTTGAATGTATAATTTTTTCTAATCTATTTATTTCTTCTGTTGTCAAATCTAATTTTGCTCTTTGACTTATGAATGGCATAGTTTGGTCTCCCCACCTGTTATGTATTATAGGAAATTATATACCATGCCGATTTGTGGTTCAATGATAATTAAGAATTGCTCTACTAGACCCTTCAGTATACTTAAACCTGTTGCAAGGCGCCAACAGTTGGGTTCAATTTCTATGTTGCGCATTTGAGTTATCCGTTGTTATATTGCAGCAACTTTATTGCTCTAAGTGCTCATTAATCCCCGGTATTTTCAATAACCGACAACCAGACAAAAAGCTTGCCGCCGTTTGAGGGTTGTTTTTTCCTGAATATTCGTGTTTTATGCATTTACTCAGCTTCAGGACTGGCAAGTATATAGGATTTCTACATACCCTTCTGTTCCATGCACTCGAATTCGTTGCCCATCTTTTATCAGTTTGGTAGCGTTTTCTATTCCGACAACTGCTGGTAAACCATACTCACGCGCGATAACTGCTCCATGGGTCATCAGTCCACCAACTTCGGTGACTAGGCCTTTTATGGATACAAATAATGTTGTCCAACTAGGATCAGTAAAGGAAGTGACTAATATATCTCCATCTTCTAGATCATCATCTTCCATGTTTAAAATGACACGTGCTCGTCCCTCTATAACTCCGGAAGAAACAGGTAGACCTACAATAGCTTCAGCCGGGAGATTTTCCCGTTTATACTCCCCTGCAATGATTTCACCATCAGACGTGATAACACGTGGGGGAGTTAGTTTTTCATATAATTTGTATTCGTCTTTTCGTTTGTTGATGATCTGGTAATCAAGCTTATCTGTGCGCACGACTTCGCGAAGTTCTTCAAAAGTGAGATAGTATATATCTTCTTTTTCATGAATAATGTTGGATTGAACAAGTCGCTCAGCTTCTTTCAGCAAAGCCTGCTTATAAACGAAGTAGCGGCTTATCATGCCATATTTTGGGTATTCACGATAACCGATGAAATTTCGGATTAGGTCGATCATTCGTTTTGTTTCTTTGGCTTTTTGCTCACCATCCGGTAATTGCTTCAAGCGATCTAATAACTCTTGTTCTTTTTGCAAAGCTTCCTCTCGTCCTTGCTCAAATTTCCTCTGGCTGGCATTAGGCTCAAAGTTTCTGATGTTGCTAAGAATCATGGGAACAAGTATCGCTGGTTTTTCACTCCAACGAGTTTTGGTAATATCAATTTCGCCGGAACAGCGCATTCCGTATTTGTTGAGATAAGCATAGATAGCGTCCTGGGTTTCCTGACCACCATTAAACTTAACCAATTCAGCCAAAAAGTTATCATCTTTTACATTTTGTAAATAATCAATTACTTCTGAATAAGGACGAATCACATCTGCAACATTAAGCAGCGCCAGACCCATTTCCGAAGTAATATTGTTTGGTACAGATTGAGAAAGAGTATCCGATGCGTTTTTTTCACCTAACCACAGGTTCATTTTTTCATTGATCCATGATGAAGCTTCTATAGCAGCCATAAACACACGTGAACTTTGTGGGTCAAATAAAATCTTCTTTAACTCCCGGATATCTTCCAGAATAAAATCAAATAAATCCGGTCCTGATTTCGTTTGGATGTCTTGTTTTAACTCTTCTATTGATGTTTGACTATTCTTAATCAAATCAGAAACAATTGCCGGATCACTTTCGATTTGTGTATGAAAACCTGAAGACGGCATACCTTTATTGCTTTTACTGGGACTCTGATCTTTCTTATCATTTGGTAACGATTTTATGAAATCTCTTCGATCTATTATGGTTATGAGTGCGTCTTTTATGAGTGGATCATGTTGTCCCATGGTATCTAATAAAGTTTCTCTGCTGCCAGGTGAAGCCAGCATCTGTGTAACATCAACAAATAACCTTCCACCAGCTTTAAACCTGGGTCCAAAGGATGTTAACTGGAATAAAGACATTCCCAATGGTTTCATTGGGTCAGTCATCATTTGCTGATGACCGACAGATACATAAACATGATTTTCTTGCTCATTTGCTTCAGGGATGGGGTATAATCAACCAGATACCATTTAACTCTAAAAAGTTCATGTACCTGTACTCGATTAGCAAATTCTTTTTTCTGCCTGTTTCATGGCATAGACCAGAACTGCCTCCGACTGATCTATCCCTACTACCTGTACTCCTGCTATCACCAGACGCTCGGCATAAAGACCCGACCCGCAACCCAGATCCAGTACCCGATTTCTTAATCATTTCAACCCGTTCTAAGTATGTTGTATTTCTGCTATGGCAAACAACACTTTTTGTCTGCAGCATATAACCGTTTACCGACAAAACCCTTTGAAATTTGAAAAACTTTTATTAATTTTTTGCTAAAGACGGGGTGGCAATTAAGATGAACATATTATAATCAGCCCCGGCATCTGCGCCAGTTCCATAGGTGATGTTGATGTTCTGGAAGATAATACGCAACTTACAGCCGTTGCCCTCAGCATCCAGTGTTAGTTCTTCCGCGCCTAGAGCTTCCTTGGGCCTTTTGCTGACACCGGTGAGCGAGGCGGCAAAATCATACAAGCCAGTGGACACCAGCTCAGTTCCCGAAAGATTGTGAACTGATACCCGGACTTCCTGGGGCGACAGGCGTTCAAGCATGAGTCGGTATTGGAAGCCACGTACTTCGAAGTCATAGTCGGTGTTTTCTTTTAGATCCATGCCCCGATAGGCACCAGCCTGAAGCATAACGTCATAACCGTCGATGTTTAGCGGCTTCTGCATGTTCAGGTCAGCGAAGAAATTGTCAATAGTCCCGCTCATATGCTCATAGGCGGGTTCATAACCAAAGGTCCTTTTCATACTTTTATTGATCTCAAAGTCCTCTGGCAGCCAGGCCACTGCCTTTAGATAGCTGCGCCTCTCCAGATAGTTCAAGATGCTGGTGGTTTCCAGCCGCAGGGTTATGTCGGCGTCGATCTTAGGACTGATCTTCCCGTCTACTAAAACACTGGCTGCCTGCAACATGTTTTCCAGCCGGTTTATCTGACTGACCCGAGACACGGTGAAGGCATCCACCGGCGGTATAACCGATAATATGGCAAATCCGGCTCCAAATAGGGCGATGATGCTGTTTTTCACCACCGGCCTAAAGGAAAGCACTATACCTACAACTATAGAGAAGATTCCAAACAGCGCCACATAATAGCGGGATTCGGTGACTCCGTAGGCATTCAAACGGATATACACCGAGATGAGCTGCATGATCACTACCGGGATTAGCACCTTCGGGAAAATAAGCTGGTATAGGACTGCTAAGCGGTTTTTCAGTCGACTAGCCAGTACGTAAATAACGAGTCCAGCTGCGGAATAGGCTAGGATCATTGGTCCCAGTTGGCCAGAAGGCCATTTCATGGTGAAGCCGATTTTTATGAAATAGGCAAACAGCACCAGCGTATAGGCGGCAACTAGGGATACGGCTATATATGAAACCAGGATCTCCAGGAAGCGAGGGTAGTGGCTTGCCTCCCCAGCATAAGCATGATCGGTCTCCGACTCTGAGTCGAAGTGCGGTAAGAGCGATAAGTAATAAATAGTAGCAAAAAGAATCCAAACGATAGCCATCATATAGCCGTACCAATCGCTGTTAACCTTAAAGAGCAAGATGTTGATAGCCCCAATGATTGCCGCCAAACCGGATGCCAGTACACCAGCGTAGAGTATAGATGTGAAGGCCGATTTGAAGTGAATCAGAGCCACGCTGTTAAAATCGAATTTGCCCTGGAAGGAGGGCAACCAGATGAAAACGCAGAACAATGAGAATATCGCAACCGAAGTGCGGGTCCTCACCCCGTAGTCTATTGCCGGTACCGGAGATATAATTAGATAATAACCCAGGATGAGTAGCACGGATAGTGCATAAACGACCAGGCGCGTTATGGCCAGGTGCCAGAAGCGCTCACAGGCGAACTGAGCGGTCACCCCCAGGAAGGAACCGAACAGGAAGGCAAACATCAACTTTTGTATAGTTAAATCGGGAGATTTATGTAGAGAGATCATGTAGCAGGTCAATATCGTGGCACAGATCAAACAAAATACGGTTAGTGGAAAGCGCAGGATCGCCTTGGAAAATCCCTGCATCATTTTAATGATAGCTTCGTATAAACTATTCATTCTTTATCCCCCTAATTTCGCTAGTTATTTATGCGTCCCTTTACCGTGGCCGAGCGTGATCCGACACCTTAAAATCCAGATCAATTCTTGACTTCTTATATACTCTACTAATTCACCTAATAGTTTCTGTTTGAATACCTTCTGGTTTTAACCTGTTTAAAATGTTTCTTTATCTGTTCAAAATTTAATCTTAACCCTTAATATGAAAATATTTAGCTATCTTAGTAATATATTCATTTACTCATTTTTTTCGAAGAAATAACAGTGGTTATCCACGCAGGTAAAATAGGCGTAATAATTGCATAAGCGATATTGGCACCATCCCAAAAAATCTGTTGATAAGCCGCCACTAATATTGCATTGATAAGAAAAATAATAAGAAAAATAATTATGGGTTTTACTTCTCTTAGATAATTATCAAGATTTAGTAATGTTATAATTACAAAATTACATATAAACGGAGCAACAAATAGTCCCTGTACCTTTAGACTCATATTAGCCTCTGCGTTTATTTCAGCGTTTCGGGCAATAGCAAATATAATGGAAACAACAGCATAGCCAATAAAAGTAAAACATGCACCTGCAAATGACTGTAATATTACACCAAACATACGCGGCAGGGCATCTCTTATTCCTGTTGGGTGACGCATATATAAATATACTAAAACACTGAACGCAAGAGTCTGTGTGAGAATTTCCGGCAATCCGAAGAAATGATACCAGAGCGGTAACTTTGTATATACTATGCCTTCAATGGAACTCGGTGCTGCTGCCGGTGTAGACACAATTCCAATTCCAACAAAAATTAACCATAAATATAACCAACCGTACTTGCAATTAGCTAAAAAACTACGAAATGGTATCAGAACAAGTCCTATTACGAGTCCCCTAATTGGTTGGATAAATGATCCCCAGAAAACAGATGTCGCCCCAAATTCAACCATGTAATCATGTATTACAGGAAGATGAAAAACAGATCTGTAATCTAAAATGTTTGAAGCTAGTATTCCGGCAATAAAATAAGTTAAAGTATGTATAATCATTACCCTAATAAGAAAAATGGGAATAGACCTAGCTGCTTTTTCTTTTATCACTTTCTCCTGGTTTCTAAAACCTACTAAAAACTACAAGTAGTTTTTTCACCCGTTCGACAAACGGGTGGCAGTGTCACAGGATTCAACTTCTAGGCCATAGGCTCTCGCCTATGTTCCGGGTGGTCTCCTCTAAAAGAGTTCCCCGCCACTGCTTAAAGCGAGCGTACTAACCGGAGAAGGTGTTACCTCCGCCTGGGTTCTGACTTGCGGCAACAGCCTTTCGCTGCGTGTACTGTGCCGCCCGCAAAATTTATAGCAAAGGGATTAACCTATACCTAACACATTTTTCCGGTGAATCTGCCATGAAACCAGGCTATTCACCTTCTTCCTTTTCGTGATTTTTTTAATCTTGGCCAGCACAGACTTTTTAACTGCTGACCATTGTTTCCAATTTGCCATTTGTTTAAATTCAGGTTTCTTTTTAACCAGTTTATCAAGCAATATCTTGGGTATCTTCTCATGATCAAAGCCCAAGCCACGCCGGGCTATGACATAGCCTGCCGCTTCGTGAACAGCTATGCCGTACATGTGCTGGTATTTTAGGATGCCTATGACTGAAGTAAAAGCCGGTTTTACCTTTAATATCGGCACTCCCTCACGGGCAGCACTCCGGTCAACTGCTTTTAGAAACTTTGACCGGACAAAACTGTGACTCATTCGGTTAAACTTGGCCGTTACGGACTTGTCATTTTTAAACTTCAAGTCCTCTACCGCCAGGGCGTAACCTTTTTCTTTAGCCTGGAGGATCACTTTCTTAGCCATTTCACAGGTCTGGTTATTTCTCCGGTTTGTTCTGGCATAAGCCCATTCGCCTTGACCCAGCCATTCACTGCCCCGGTATTGCCCCAGATAGTCTACCTGGGTTACGCCTAATCCGTCCGGGTTGGTGTCTACACCAAACGCACCCTTATGGTTATATGGCATCGGAACTTCTTCTTCAATACTCACATGGACGTAATATTTCCCGTCTCTGCGGAGGATTTCTACCTGATAGGCACTGCCTGTTTTAAGATAATCCAAAACCATTTGCCGGTAGTTGATACCGTTAATCTTGCCGGTCTTTTTCGATGGCTTTTGAGCTAAATAGATCGGCACCGTTATGCGGTTATACCGAACGGATTTCCCTTTCTGTACCGGGTCGGCGGCTATATCAAGATAGATTTGGTCTTGGCCTTTGTATATGCGGGTATTTAGGTTGCCGCCTTTGGTTTTATCTCCCCGTGACAGATAACGGTTACTTCTGACTTCCTGCCACTCTTCTATGGTAATATTGCCTTTGCAGCGCTCTTGAAAGAGCTTCTTTCCTCCGAATACAACAGGCGGAAAAGTATTGTTATCCAGGTGCTTTTGCCAGAAGGCCAGTTTACGCTGTTCCTTTTCTAACCGTTTTTGCAGTTTGGCAATCTTAGCCGGTGATTTAGCCTTGGCGATACGCTTTTCTGTAAATTCAACCTTTGCTTTGGCGTTTTCATAGTGCATCTGCACTAATTCATATTGGCTTTTGATTGTGGTCTGGGCATCATATACTGCATCGTTAGCCTGCCGGGAGTTAAGTCTGAACTTTCCTTGTACAGTTATACGAATGTCCTGTACTTTCCATCCGTCCAGCAGTCTTTTAAATGCCCAACGAACTGCGGCACAGTAACGATCCATGAGGTTATCAATGTATTCTTTCTGTTTAGGTGTCGGTTCCGGGATTATCCCCATCGACGTTGTCTTCACTGGCAGTCACCTCACTTTCAATGACCTTTGCCAACTTTTTTGCTGCTCTGCCGCCACGTTTTCCATTTAAACCACTGGCAATATCACGAAAAACAGCCTGAATAGCATATTTGTTATTTGATGCATATTCAGTAAGCCTTCCTATTTGTCGATCAAGACTCCCGGCATCAGCCTGTTTTCGTGTAGATACCCTGGCGTAGAGAAATACGGTATTTTGAATTCGGCTATATTTTTTGCCCTCAAAGGATTCTACTTGGGACATTTTATAGCGGCGATGACCAGTAGGAGTTCTTTCCGGAACTAATATCTTTTTCTTTTCCCAAACACGTAAAGTATTAATACTAACCCCTAAATATTTAACTGATTTGCCAATACTTATATGGTTTTCCATCCTAATCACCTGCCAAAATTATATCATATTATGGCAGGTTTTTGATATTAATTTAGTTTTCTATATAGAACCGAAATAATAAATATCGCTATAAATTAAACGCAAAGTCTCTTTTTCACATCTTCCGAACAGCATTTGATTTCCTCTAAAAACGAGTCAACAGATTTTTGAATTTCTGAAGCATTTTTATGAAAGCGATTATAAATAGCTGTATTTTTTAACCATTTCCATAACTCTTCTATGCAATTCAGATTGGGTGAGTAAGGTGGAAGAAATTTCAAAAACAGATGATTCTTATGCTCGTCTAAAAAGTCTTTAAGTAGTTTTGCATGATGAACTCTTGCATTATCAAGAACAATGTAAATTTTAGAAATGTCATCTTTTAAAAAATGTGATACCAATTTTTCAAGAAAATCTTTGAATTTTTCTGCATCAATTTTGTCATAATTTACACAAAAAACTTTACCCGTATAGTAGTTTAAAGCACCGTATAATGTAACTTTTGCATGGTGTCCATAGGTCTTAATCTTTTTTTGCTCACCTTTTGGGAACCATGCTCGTTGTAAACCTTGATAGTCCCTAATGTGAGATGCATCCACATATAGGAGTATTTCACATTCAGTGAGATTTTTTTAACTCTTCCAGCTCATCTTGAAAAGCTTTTTGCTTTTCCGGATCAGCTTTGGCTAATACATAAGTGGGACGATTATAACGAAAATCCATCTTAAGAAGCATGCGCCAAACACCATCTGATGTATATTTAATGCCGTATGTATCATGAATGTAAGCAGCGAGGGTTTTACAATTCCAAGTAGTATGGGTACTAAAACCAACCTCTGATGGTGATTTTTTCAGTACCTCTTTGACCTCTTCTTTTTGTTCATTGGTTAGCCTTGGCGGTCTTCCCGGTTTTTTTGATACATGAAGCAGTTTTTCAACTCCACCTTCATTAAAGTAAGCAACGTATTTTCTTATGGTTTGTTCACTTATATCAAGATATTCGGCAATCTGCTTTGCTTGTCTCCCTTTCATGACAAGAATAACAGCTTGAACTCTGCATCTTAGTTTATATGGTGTTTCTCTTTTTATCTTATTCAAATCCTCAATGGTTAAATTTTGTGGATTGTTTAAATGCAATTTCCTCATGGTAATAATACCCCTCCCCACACTTGATTCTATTTTACAGGATAGGAGTAAAAATTACCATTACTTTATTAATCGTTTCTATATAGGTAGTTGAAAAATAATGAGATACTAAATCATCATATTACTTAGTATCTCATTATTAGCATTTTGTACAACCAAATGTTAAATAACTGCACCGGTAAAATTGGAATTTAATAGCACTTACAGTAACATTTAATCAGCTACAGACTTCCAGATATTGTAATCTATATCATATAAAGTTTACCCGTGGCAATAGATAATCTATGCTTTTTACCATCCCATTCATGTAGTTCTAATATTGCACCTTTAATTAAAATATCTTTAAGTAAATCTTTGTAACTGAAACACCAAATGACTTTACCCTGATAATCAAAACATATTACATCGGTTTCGGCCAATATAAATATTTGCCCTATACTCCTATCGTAGAGAATTTTACTTAAAGGGTATTGATATCTATATTGGTTCTTTAACACACCATCTAACAAACCCAAAGTATAAAACACTTTTCCATAAACAACATGCACATAATTATGATCATAGTCTAAAGCACATTCCGGTTTTGTATACACTTCTGAATAAAAAATTGAAGACCATAACTTCACGTTATTATGGTGTAAATTTAACTGACAATAAGGTCCTTTGTCTACATATTTATTTGTGTCAAGAAAAAAATTATTATTAGGAAATAAGAATTGTAATCTTGAAAGATCTACATCTAGGCCCCATAAAACTTCAAGATTGTAATTATTTGTCCTAAGAATCTTTTTATCCGTAAATAATGTAATAAAATCACTTCCTATCTATCAATTCTATTTAAATGGTTCTGCCCAGCCAGTAATAAACCTTGGAGTTCTTGTTCCCCAATCGCATTGCCAGCATGTAGTTACCCTTCCTTTTATTCCATTTGGCCCTGTAATAGTTCTTGCTAAAGTATATTTATAGCCGTATTTATCCTCAATCCATCCAGATTTCCCCAATCCTTTACCTTGCTTATAAGCAAGATCCTTTAAAGAATTAAAGTTTTTTAAAGTATAACCCAATTTATTAAATCCCTTATATTTTCCTGGATCAGTTAATAAATATCTTACTTTATCTGAAGTAACATAAGGAGAAGAAGGTCCAAGAGCTCTTATTCCGGCTATGGTTACAATTCGAGACGCCTTATCACCATACTTATTTGCCCATCTAACAAGAGCGTTCCATCCATTTGATTGGGCAATTTTTGTTGCGGCATTTATTATGGCCTGGGAAATAGCTTGATAATATTGCGTTTCAATTATGGAATTTGACTTATCAACATCTTCTAAGATCTCATTAGTTATTTTCTCTTCATTACTGCTATTTAATTGACTATTTGAATTTGCATTTGATTCCGATGTACTGGTTTGATTTCCCCAATTAGACGCGTCCGGAGATATAAGATTCTGTTCATTGCCACCAGGAACTACAAATTCGTTTGTTGA
Source organism: Desulfofarcimen acetoxidans DSM 771 (assembly GCF_000024205.1). Taxonomy (NCBI): domain Bacteria; kingdom Bacillati; phylum Bacillota; class Clostridia; order Eubacteriales; family Peptococcaceae; genus Desulfofarcimen; species Desulfofarcimen acetoxidans. Next base: position 2,003,192 of record NC_013216.1, on the reverse strand, counting down.
TTCAGTAGCTAGCGCACCCACGCCTGGTAACAACAAGTTAACTAAAAAAACAAGTATCAATAAAAAACTTATTTTTTGCTTAACTCTTCTCATCATAAAACCTCCCTAAAAATGTATCTTTGGCAGTTAAAATTAACTAAAAAAAATAGAATGTAATAGTGGTTATGAACGGCTAAATAAGGGCACTTGGTTGTCAACCCTAACTATATATCCAGTTGTCCACCAAATCCACTATTACTTGCACAACATTAATATAATTTCCTGTAAATTTCAGGGTGTCAAGCAGGAATTTCCATTATACAAAAACTCCGTTATATGCAGGAACAACTTATTACCTTTCTAGCTGCAAAATGCATTTGGCACTGCTATACTCAAATTAAGCATAAGCAAACATAGCATAAAAATTCTACTCAATTACCTTCATAGATTACCAGTCTTTTGTCATTTCGTTGACAGTACCTCTGAACCAAACAGAATATTGTAATTCTTAAATGCACATACTATAATGATATAATAGTGGTTTAGGCTAGGTCACTACTGTGGGAGCGGGGTCAAACGATTCCCAGATATACCTACCGAGCCACTATTACATTTTGCCCATTTAGGCGGATAGCGTGGCATTTTTTGATATTGAACCATATTATCACCTCCTTAATTTAATACGAATTATGTGAATTTGCTACAATAACCCTATTTAACCAACATTAAAAGACTATTCGCAGAATACACCACGCTAATATATCGTACGAGATAAATCATTAAGGTAAATTTTAAAAATATGGCTTACACCCCTAATACAAAAAATAATTTCACAGAGCTCTCGTGGACAATAACACTTAATACACTTCTTGCTGCGAAATTATTTGACATAGCTATAGTAAATAAAGCATTAGTAAACAAATGCTTTAAAATAATTCATTACTTATTTTTTTAAGGAATATTTGGACAAAAATCCAAACAAAATATAACATGATTCCTCATATTCTGCAATAAGTACATATTGTCGAAATAAGTAATATAATAAGGTTATGGATCTGTTTTTTGTCATAAAATTAATCTCTCCCATACATATAAAAAAGGCAGGGCACACAACTCCCCCAGTTTTTTTCCTCGTTTCACAGCGATGATCACAAATTCCTTACTACCAAAATTTAAGATCTAAAAACCACACAGACTGCTAATTACAAGGCTTTCAGCGTTCTATCCTTATTACCGTCTCCACATGTGTCGAGACGGCGAAAGGGATAGAATAATCTTTCCCTGTTCTTCGTTCTTATTCTGTACAATCCTCACTCATCTTACATTTAATATGGAGGGTAGTTCCTCTCGCCCAGTATCTATCATAATGCTTGAGTTATGTCTATTACCAATACTTTTACAAGTTGATAACCATATAAGCCTGTACCATTTTCCTTCGTATTCAGGAGAGCACTTCAAAAATAGCTTTTTTATTTGTATGATTCAATACATATTAAATTATCTTATATCTATCAATATATTGTATTTATATTTTGAATTCGGGACTTTTGAAACAGTCTCCTGATGTGCCAAATAACAACGGTAAAGTCTGAAGATGATCCGTTTACCACCTTGTAAAAATTCGTTTAAAATCCTGACGACTGAATTTTAATCTTAAAACGCCCATTTGTAAAATTAATTATATCATTTTCTGTAAGTTTTATTTGACCAATAAAAGTTCCGTATGCAAAACCATCCATCCCATTCCATTGTGTTATTTCTATTATTACATTACTACTAAAATGTTGTCCTCCAGAACTCCCCAATGGGTACCCAAATACATATATTTCATTATTTTTATTACAATATGTAACTGACAGCGAGGCATCCCAGATATCAACATGTTCACTATTAATTTCAAATGAGTCACCAGTTTTTACATCTGAGGGTAACTTAATTGAAAAGTGACTACTATCTTGGTGCCTGTTGCTATTTAGATAACATTCCCAATCGGTAAAGTATGAAAAGGGCATATCAGGTTCATAAGTATATTTTATACCATTAATATTTATATCAAAATACCCTATATCATCATAATCGTGATTATTTAGAGTTGTTGTTTTTGTATCAGATGATAAATCGATCTGATTTTTGGTAGTAGACGACGGTTGTGTACCTGATAAACCTTGTATTTGTTTATTCGAATCCATTTCATTATTTATTTTCTTATCAGTTTTTGGAGTATCATTATTATCTTCTGTATTTTTCTCTTGGCTCACACCATGATTATCCTTTTCTTTATTTATAGTAACATCTTCTATTCCAAGTGTGCTCTTAATCTCTTTGCTAAAATTAAAATAAAATGTAATTATAGTTATTAACAATGTTATTATTGCTGTAAAAACTTTAACAATGTTTAGTATTATTTTCCAATGTTCACTACTCATATATAATGTTCACCCCATACTTTGAGATAAAAAATAATTCATAATTTCTAATTAGAATAGATTAAAATGTCTTATAGTGTTTTGATAAGCTTAATACATATAATGTTTTCGCAAATAGCTAATAAAGTTTTAGATAATTTAAAAGATGAATATTACGATGGAAATGAGCCACCGTTCCGATTGTTGAGAGCCACTATGTGCATCAAATAGAGCCACAGTGTTCATATGCAAGAGCCACCTGGTCAAGGCAATTATTTAAAATAACATAATTTATTTATTATTATTGTATTTGGGTTTATCCGTAGTGGCTGTGGTCAGTGTGGATAACGTGAAACGTTATCCAAGCATTATGGGCAACCTGGAAGGTTGTCCATAATGCGGCAGTGTCCATCAGCTAGTTCTAGCTGTGCAACTTGCCCGGAAAGCTGGTGGCTCTCAAGAGTACCATGCTGGCTCTATTTCATGCACAAGGTGGCTCTCGCAAATCGGAACGATGGCTCTATCTCGGCATATTATTCAAAAGATAAGCAAAAATAATTCCTTGCTTACCATATATTACTTTTTCATTCTACAAAAACTAATAAAATACCTTTAAGGTTTTACACAATAATGCTGAATTTTCCCTCAAAAAAAATAGTAATTAGAAATACAAAAACATATATTTTCTAAAGTATATTATTTTGGACTATGATATAGAGCTTAATTTTTTATATGATATAATACATTTAATCAAGTTATTGTTAAAGTGATATAACCTATATGTAGGTAACATTTGTTCATTTTTATCCACATCTTCACTTCTTAACTAAAAGAAAAATACGTTGGCCAGAGAATTTCTATCTTCTCAACCAACGCATTATTGTTTTACTATTAAACTTTTCGAAGCGTTCCTTATTGTATATACTATATATGTTCCTCCACCCGCATCCCACTTTTCAATATAAAAACAAAATGCGTTGGCGAGATGACCTCTATTTTCTCAACCAACGCATTAAATATTTCATCACTAAACTCCACAAGCAAGCCCTGCCAACCATTCAGTGTTTCAATAATCACATTCAGCCTTTCCCGGTAATCGTTCCTGATATTATTCTGCCTGTCAAACTCGGCCCGCTGCTCTCTCAGTTCATCAAGTTCACTCGATATTCTAATATATTCTTCGTTATATACCGCATCATCAATGCTATTCCTAACCTGAAGTTTAACCAGCCCTTTCAAGTCATCCTTTAAAACTTCTATTTTACTTTCAAGCTCCTCAATTAACTGATTAGATGCTGTTTCAGCCAACACTTTCTCTATATTATCCTTCAGTGTCTTGATGAACCCATCCTTATTTTCATTTATCCTATTAAACACCCTTACAAAAGCATCCATTAAAACCTGCTCATCTACCGCTTTAGCATCGCAGGCACCCCTGCCATCAACAACATAAGTTTTACATTGCCATACCGCTTTTTTATATTTACTTTTATTACTATTCCAGGTACGCCTTTTAAAAATGTTACCACACTTACCGCAGAATACCTTGCTACTGAAAGCATACTTACTGGAATACTTATGCCGGTTACCAACCAAGTTACCTTTTAATAATGCCCGGCGTTCCTTTTCATCCTGCACCCTATCATATAAATCCCTTGATATAATCGGCTCATGGTTTTGTTCAATATAAAACTGCTGAGCTATCCCATTATTTTTTATTCGCTTATGGTTCAAAAAATCAACAGTGTAAGTCTTTTGCAATAGTACATCACCGTGATACTTCTCATTAGTTAGTATTCCTGATATTGTGGAGTCCCACCACTTACTATTGCCAGTACCAGTCTTAATACCATCCCTCATCAGCCCGTTAGCTATTGCTTGATAACTTTTACCTTCCAGATATTCATTGAAAATACGTTTAACTATTTTTGCTTCCTCGTTATTGATAACTAACTCGCCATTTTCATCCTTATCATAACCAAGAAATCTCGCAGTATTTACTAAAACCTTGCCGCTCTGAAACTGCCTTATGATACCCCATTTACAGTTTTCAGAAATATTACGGCTTTCATCTTGTGCCAGCGAGCTAAGTATTGTCAGTAGAACTTCCCCTTTGGTATCCATGGTATCGATATTCTCTTTCTCAAAAAAAAACAGCAATCCCTTTATCACGTAGCTTCCTCACATACCCTAAACAATCCAAAGTATTTCTGGCAAACCTGGAGATAGACTTTGTGATGATAATATCTATTTTACCGGCCTCACAGTCTTTAATCATTCTATTGAATTCATCTCTATTTTTTGTTGTAGTACCGGAAATCCCTTCATCGGCATAAACATCTACATATGCCCAATCGATTCTTTTCTTAATGTAATCGGTGTAATATGCAATTTGAGATTCGTAGCTATTTTCCTGTTCTTTAGAATCGGTGCTTACCCTGCAATATGCACAAGCCCGTTTCTTAGCATTTTGAGGTAACCCATCGGCCATTCTAGCTGGCCTGGCAGGAATCACTGTAATATTCTTTGCAGCTTTTGCCATAGAGATCCTCCGTCTCCAATATATCCTTTTTGCACACTCATGTTATAATCGGTTGGGGTGCTAATCAAGTCTAATCTCAAAGGATTTCTTATTTTCTTTATCTATGGCAATATACTCCTTCTCGGTTATCAGGTTTAACTTTTTTAGGGTATTTAAAATATGTAGACTCAATTTATAATTGATGTTGTTGTCCATGAGCAATCTCCCCCTACATATTATAGTAGTATCCCTAACCTGTCAGGGAGGCTCGTGGCCTCCCTTTAAAAAAATCGCTTCCTATTATATATAGTTATATTGAGGCTACTTCTTGTTCAGGAGCAGTAAGGATTTCGCCATACTCATCAATATATCCGTCTTTAACAAGCTCACCAAAGATAAAGTTAACCCCTTTGGGAGTTACCAGGGTAACGGCTACTTCCATGTTCCCACTATTTACTGAACTCCAAATAACATCAAAATATCCAGCTTCTATATACTTCCTATAAGGTTGGTTTACACCATTCTTTTTGAAGAGAATATTTTTATCTCTTAAATATTGGAACATATTGTTCTGTCCCAGGCCAGGGATACCAAATGTATTAGCCATAACTCCAATCCTATGGGAGTTCTTAGAACTGAGGAATGAATCAAAACGGTTTGCCTTGGGAGTTAATACTTTGACTTCCTCAATCAGTAGTTGGTTCTCTTTTTTTAGCGATACGTTCTCCTCCATAGTTGCGGCTATATTTCGTAAGTTATCAGGAGTAAAGAAAGCTTCTTTAAACCTGTTAATTTCATCTTCCATAGCCTGTTGTCTTTGTGTAGCGGATGCCCGTTCTTCTACGTTCAACAAATAACTTCTTACAGTTTTAGCCACCTCGCTATCTCGGAGTAACATACCGATGCGAAGTATGGCACGGCGGGGTATGATGGTTAACGAAGGAGCATATTTGAGGTCAGGGACCATGTCCCCAACCACCTCTGAGGCTTTGCAATTCCTGGCCTTTAATAATTTTTTGCCCGTCGGACTCTAATTCTTCACGGTGTCTCTGGGTAATCTTTTTAATAGTTTCACTATCAACTTCATAATAATTAGCTGCCATCTCAATGGTAACATGGATATCATCCGGCAGCATTGAGAGTTTCTTTACCTTATCTAAGACTTCTACCCGACTGGCGTATTTATCACGAATTGAACGTGATTCCAGTATCTCCTCAGAATTTAAGCAAACCTGACCAATGTTTTTATCGCTTTCACCATAACCTTTTAATGAGATATTTGCCATTTTAAAATGCCTCCCTTAAAATTTTTTTCCTGCTTTTACCCGGCTTTTTACATCTGGTATGGTTCGCCATTTCACCACTTGCCTTTTCTCGTCTAAGCCGCAGTTTATACTGTCCCCGACTTAAAATTGGATACTCCGTGCAGCTCACTTTATCCGGTAACCTTTCGGAAAAATCGTCTTGCAGTATATAATTAGCCAACCGGGTAAGCTGCTCACTATCAGGTATTTCGCCTGTCTGTGCAATATAGGCATCGGTCAAATCCTCTATAGATTTAATACGCCAGGCCACCGGCATCTTGGTAGATATTAGTTTATCAACAGCCAAACGAAAAGACCTAATATAATCCGTACCCGGCAGAAACCTACCCGCATACATACAATTCCTCCTTCTGTTTATTTATTCTGGCAATCTTGCATACTAAAGTTTTAACATGGTCACTGATAGCTTGCTGGGTAATACCTAAAATATTTGCAGCTTCATCCTGGTACAAATCTAATTCGAACACCATCTTGATAATCTGCCTTTGCCTTGCGGTCAATCTTGCTTCTTCCATTGATTGCTCAAAATCTATCAGGAGTATGCTGGCATCATAGTCGCCCCTGGTAAAGCGGCCCTCGCGGATATAATGAATCTGCGAGAGTAACGCATGTACTCCTTTAGGCGTGTCTACCGGGTAAGCGTCCTCCAGCCTTTTCGTTTTACTTCGCAGGTCAATTTTGCCACCGCCCATTCACGCCGCCTCCTTTAGTAACCGCTCAATCTGTTGGTAAAGACCCTCCATATCTCCGTCATTAAATATTTCGTAGTCCACGGCAAAGGTATCAATATGAAGTTCAGTTTCATGGTTTAAGTCGGCCATATCGAAAATATCACCACATGCTACCATTCGTTTGAGCCGTGTTTGACAACTGGCATTAACCCTTACAATGATGAACCCGGCCCGGCGTAGCATGTCCACCTCGTTTTGCTGCCTGACATCGGTAATAACAATGTCCTCTAGTCCATCCTGTGCAATATTCCTGGACACATATTTAATCCACACGTTTGGGTCGATACTACGCAAACCTTGTCCAACAGCCTGGTAAAGTTGACGGGGTTTACCTTCTGCCACAGCTTCCGGGTAAAGTAGCCTACACACCAATCGTACTCCGTCTCCCAAGGCATATCTGGTAAAGCAGTATCGTGTTACCAGATAATCACCTACCAAATCTTTGCCGCTTCGCATCCTGCCGGTCAGTGCTATTTTCATTTTTTAGCCTCCGCTGTTCAGACTTTTCCCAGAGTTCTAGAACCTCCAGAGTTTTGGTTAGGTGGTTGTAATATTCCTGCTCTATTGGACATAGCTCGGCCAACTCGTCCTCCAAGGTTCGGTTATTCTCGCGTGCTTTCTCCTCTATGGAAGTCATTAAACCGTTAAATTCCTTTTCTATTTTAGCCTGGTAATCTATGAAGTTAATGAGTTCTCCCACGGTATTTCCTCCAATTGCACTGTTATGGTAATTTGTTATATTTAATCCGATATACAATTTTTATTATTTCGGTATCTCACAAGATATAGAGCATTTAATTGACAAAATGCGACTGATTTTAAAAGTAATGTTAGAAACCTACTGAAAAAAGATAGAGCACCTACAACAATTAATAATTTTTTAAAAAGTATTATTATAAAAGAGGACATTGTTTATATTGCGCGAATTAATAGTAAATATTAAAATTTGGAAAGGTGCTAATATCATGGTAACTATAGAAGATATGGAATTGGTTTTCTCTAATTTTGATCGTATATGCCCACCACTATTAATTTCACCCATTAAACTCTGGGAATTTGACCGAATAATAAAACCAAAATTAGAAAACATATCTAATATTCAAGTTATTTACCCTATAAATTTATTCGGGGCATCTGGTGATAAAAATACCGAAATTATTATTGTTACAGCTGATAACATATTTCATAAGATTATTTGTGATACTTACAATATTTCTATTAATACTATTGATGACATTGATAAGTTGCATTTTGATTTAGAAGCTGATAATAATCAAATAGCATTGAATTACAACATGAACTTTATGGATAACATTAACCTTATAGAGAATATTAAACTACAAAGAATGGGAAAATCTATTTGGGATTCATTATAAATACAATATAAATTTTTGAATGTTACATAATAATGTTGATTCCTAGCATTTTTTACTTAGATGCATTATTGGATGTTTACGATATCCCCCGTTAATCTCTGGACAGTACCTCAGTTCATCACCCTTACAACCCATCCTCTCGAATATCACCGGCATAATATCAACCAGCATATTTCTTATCTGCTGTGCCAGTTCTCGAATCTCCCACTCAGCTCTCACACAAAGTCGAAGTTGAATAAATTCGTATAAGGCTTGGTAGTTGCCGGAAAGCACTAAATTAGTAGTGCTTCCGAGTGGCAGCATCAGCTTGGCCAGTTCCTGGCGTTGGCCACGGCTGTAAGCCTCGCGGCTGGCCCACTTCTTATATATACACATTATTTTTTCGTAGTCATCGTTAAACTCAAATCGGTCAGTCATGCTAATAAACGGAGGTATAACTGTTTCCACCTCGGCCATATCGCAGTACCGCGAGGATTTCACGGTTAAGTTAATATGCGGGTGGCGGCTTAACTGCCGGAGTAAACTTTGGCTAACTCCTTCCACCAGAAAAGAGGCTGTTCCATGCCTGGCCACACTACGATACCCGCTATCCCACACCCGGCCCACAACATCGAGGCTTTCCTTACTTTGGTACGGCATGGCTGTCGCTTTCACTACGGCCAGAGGTGAAGTATTTTCTATAAGTGTTACCTTCATTTGCTCGTCCTCCTGTAAGTTAGTTATTTGGCAAAAATATGGTTGCCAATTCGAACAGTCTCCTGCCTGGTAAAAATCCATGTACTTGTTGAAAGAGCAGGGTTATAGAAAAATAAAGCACCATAGGACGGGTCATATCCATTGATTGCGTCGTACACCGCTTTATATGCGATAGAATCCGGCGTTAAGTAAATTTGCCCGTCTATAGTGCTACTAAATGCCCAAGGTTGATAAACTATTTCATACACTGTTTTAGGAAAGTTAGGATTGTTTAAACGGTTAATTATTACAGCAGCTACAGCCACCTGACCTTTATAAGGTTCGCCCCGGCTTTCGGCATAAACTACTCTTGCCATCAGATCAATATCACTCTGCGTAAAAGCCTTCTGAGAAGTTGTTCCAGTAGATGATTGATTAGTTGATTTAACATAATAAAGCACCTCCCCAGGATAAAGATTGTCGTTCCATAAACTATTTACTGTTCTTAACGAGTTTATTGAAACACCCAGTTTTTGCGATATAAGCCAGAGACTATCTCCCCACTTCACCGTATATGAAGCGGCGTTACCGCTATATGCAGATTTAGTTGCTGTTAGTGGCGGCATTTGTTCAAAATAACCGTAGTTATAGTTGTAATAAATAAAACGGGTGTTTGTAATACTGTTCCAGGTATAAGCCTCTGCTGGATTGGCCACCCATAAAAATGTTAATATTAATCCTGCCACGAATAAACCCGTGATATTTCTCAGCATTTCTACCTCCTGTCAAAATACATCATTAAATAACCCGTAAGCATTATAGCTGTTATAATCAGGTAGCCCCACGATTCCTTTAACTCGTCAATAACGGTCTTAGGCTTGTCCTGTTGAACCAAAAGCTCCCTCTCCTCTCCCGGTTTTATCCAAGGTTTCAGCTTCCACAAGTTCAACATCATGCAGCACATTCTGGAATACCAGTTGAGCAATGCGGTCTCCCTTCCTTATTAAATACACCTCGTCACCGTGGTTAACCAGGATAACTCCGATGTCTGAAGTGAAATCACGGTCTATTGTCCCTGGTGAGTTCCCTACAGTAACACCACGCTTTAAAGCCATACCACTTCTCGGTCTTATCTGTGCTTCCATGCCTTCCGGCATTTGCAGAGCCAGACCCGTCTTGACCAGTACCCTCTCGCCCGGTTCCAATTCATAAAAGGTAAAAGTATCGTCATAAGGCATATTTGGGTATTCGCAGGAAGCAACATCTACAGCATATAAGTCCAGGCCACTTGATAATTCAGTCTGTCTTACCGGAATTATGGCATCTTGGTGTAGCTTTTTAACAAAAACCAAGGTTACAAAATTGCTGCTGGTATTCTCCATCATAATGTCGCCTCCTAAATTATTTTTTATGGCCAGCCTTTCATTATCGAAAGGTCGGTCAAGCACTCTGGTTAAAATTTCGTCTGCCAAACTCATAGTCTTTTCGCACCTCGCCCCAGGCCGATACCTTAGAAAAATATCCGATAACACGGGTAAGATAATCCTGTATTGGGCCACCACATATTAGGCAAGTTCTCCCGTTTCCAACAACAGTGGTGTGGCCATTACCACATACCCCGAAGCCATAGTTGATGGCAAAATGTTCCACGCCTTCTTTTAGAGACATGAGGATTAACTTTTTCATTGTTTCTGGATTGGTAATTCGGTCTTGAACATTAAGGTGTAATATTCCACCACCAGAAACGTGTTTCATAAATTGACCAGTCAGCTTAATGCGGTCAATCGCCCCCATATCGGCAATAAGCGGTATATACTGGTTACTGTATAAAGCGAAGGGTTGCTTGTTTATTCCAAAGATTAGCTGGTCTTTTTTCGCCAGGCTTACGGCAGTGGATTCTGCTGGAATTTCCTCAGTATTAAAGCTGTGGCCCGTTTCTAGCGAGAAGTCTACAGCAAATTGGTCAATCCTTTTTAAAACATTTTCGGTAAACTCCTGCCCCTGGCGACTTTCCATCGGTAAGCCCATAAAGTGGCACATTTCATATTGCCCGTGTATTCCGATGGTAGAGAAAAGCATGTCCAACTTAAACCAGGTTAGCGGCTCAAAGAACTTCAGGAATCCTCGTCTTACCCTTCGTTGCAGTATTTCCTCACGGTGTACTAGCAATAAATCCCTGGCCATTTTTTCTCGTTTATCGAGGATTTGGTAAAAATCATCTATTCCTTTTGCTTCCAGTGCTATCCTCGGAAGGTTAATGGTAACTACTCGGTGGGAGCCAATATTAACCCCACCATTACCAAAGCTGTCGGCCCGATAGCTCATTCGCTCAGTATCGTTTACGAAGCGACAGCACATTGCAATCTTACTGCCTTCGTTGGCGTAAATGTTATATACGCCTAGTCCAGTATTTGTACGTGCAACAAAGTCCAGGAAGTCACTGTCCAGCGGCACTCTGTTTTTATCAACTGATAAATTTACTGTCATAACAGGGAACCTATAAGGCAGGCCCGTTGCTGGTTCGCCTTTTGAAAATGACTCTGCCACAATCTTTTGCACTTCCATAATATAATGAAGGTTTATTTCGGAGCCGTCCGGGTAATGGTAATCAGCGAATAGCTTTCTAAGGTTTTCCTTATCGAATATACTCACATTAGTAAAAGGACTCTGTCCCGATACTCTGAACTTGTTATTCATCACATGCACGAATTTTTGCCACTGATTCTCAATATACTTCCGGCCCTCGCTTGCCCACGGGTCAACGGCCTCACGTTCTAAGTACCAGCAGAGGTTAACAATAAAATCACCAGGAGCCACAGCCCCCACGAATTCTTGCGATAAATCCATTGTGGTTTCGATAACCTGAGCCACGAAGGAATCTGAACGCTTTGGCGGCAGGCTGTGAAGCTGACCATATTTCCTGCCCTCCACCATAAGGTTAGCGGTAGAATACGCAAAACAATACGGCAAGATCACTCCATGCCCGCTGGCATCGTGGAAATATAACTCACCATCCCATATAGCTTTAATTAACTCGTTGGCCCGGCGTATACCGAATCTCTTTTTCGAGTACCGCCAGAGCAGATAATATCCTTCCAGCTTGAGAATACCTTTGGTTACTTCGGCCTGGTAGTTGTTGGCCGATAGTTCCTCATTAGCATTAGCGTTCACATCAACTGAAGCATCAGCCAGACGTTTGGTAAAATAGTCATGGGACATTTGCCCAACATCTACCTTGCGAGGAGAAATCCCCTCAATATCAAGCAACTGGAGTCCTACAGGGTCGCTGGCGAATTTGCTGTAGAGCTTATCAAAGCCAGGTTCAAATGTTGCCGATAGTTTCATTTTTAGACCCCCTGTTGTCAATAATTACTTGATTGGCACTGGCCGGAAATCCGTTAGTTTTATACTTTTCGATATATGGCCCGGCCACGATAACATCAGCAAGTTCGAAAATATCAGCGGGTATTTCATCTGAGTAATAGCCAGTATACAGCCAGGCTTCCATATTTGTACCGTTTACGAATTTTAACAGTTCCTTTAAGGATTCCGGCTGGTCTAATGGCTCACCACCAACAAACACCACAGACTCGTAGTAATCACGGTTACGCCAGATTTCATCTATAATTTCGCTGGTATCCATTTCCTCGCCACCCTCAAAAGGTTGCAGACTTGGATTGTGGCAACCCTCGCACCTACGGTGGCATCCTTGAATAAATATGCTGTAGGCAATAAGTCCTTCGGCATCAATTAAGCTCATTTCGTTTAGCCCACCAATCCGAACTTTCACAGCACTATTCCCCCTCAAACTAACTTTTTGATTTAGTTGATTGGTTAATTGGTATCATACCTGTTGGACTAACTTGCCACTTTTTAAAGCCTTGCCGGTCTACCCATACCCAAAACTCAAAATCCACGTTATCCAGTTTGTAAGTTGAGATTATATCTTGGATAGCTGCGATTTCTTTTTTGTAGACCGATATGGTAAACTTTTTTGTCCGTTTCGACTGTACCGCCACTATCCGGTCACGCCGTAAACCCAGGACATCAATCTTACCGTGGGAGCCAGCAGAGCGAAGGACTAAAAAGCCCTGCTCTGCCAGCTCTTGCATGATTTTTCGTTCAGTTTCATAGCCGCGAGAGTAGTTAGTTCGAGCCATTAACTGGCCCTCGCTAAATCACAGCTTTCTTTATAGGTACAGAAAATACACTTACTAAAGTTACCCTCCGGCATCTGGTCTAAATAAAAGTCCTGTGCTACTGCCGCCAATTTATCCAGTAATGCTTCTCGGTCATTATCAGTTACGGTCACATGAAAAGCTCTCATATCAGGTTTTGCTGCCTCGCCTTTATTCCAGCCATCTTTAGCCAGGCTTTCATAGACAATTAGAAATTCATCAATATCAAAAAGCAGTGAATATGCAACGCACTGTTCTATATGCGAGGATTGCGGCCCTTTTAATTTGTAGGAACCTACAGCGGAAATAGTTGTACTTTTCGTTTTAAACTCAAAGCCCAGCCGGGTTGCGGTCGGCGTGTGTATTAGTATGCCGTCCATCATGCCGTATATAAGGAAGCTAACTCCATTATGATTAAACTGTTTAGATTTTTTGATGTTTCTTTCCCAGGCTGGCTTACCTTCTACTGTCCGTTCTACTGTAAATTTAGGATTGTCCAGGTATTTTTCAGCATAGAGTAAATCCTTCTGAACAGCGGCATGTACAGCCGTACCATTTCTCATCCAACGTCGCTGGTAAGGGAAAAAGGAGTTGTTATCCTTGGTTGTGCTGATGGCTTTAAATAGTAGCTCCCGCTCACACTTCGAAGCTGACGAGGGTGAGAATGTAATCATTTCGTTAGTGAAGAAAAACTGAGATTTTCGGTTTATTGAATCTAACTCATCTTTTAATAAACTTCGTTCTATCTCGAAATCCACTGGTAACTCCATGGAGTGGATTTCATTAAAATGTTCCAGTATTGCATCAGCCAGCTTATTATCAATGTGGCTCTCAACTACTTCCTCGCGAAGTTGCCTGGCTCCAGCCCGGTTAAATAATGTCATGTTTTAATACCCCCATTTCCTGAACAGCTCAATTAAATTATCCAGCCCGGTTGGAGTAACAAATGTTTTATATTTGGGGTATTCATTGCCAAATTTATCTGTCCACTGGCTAACGGCCTTTGTCACGAACCAACCAGCTTCCTCGTAGCGGCGGAGAGCTAAGTTCCAGTTATTACCCTTTCTCTTTTGTAAGTAACCTCTTTCCCGGAGTTCAAGAAGCATTGTGTTTCTTCCTATATCCAAGGTGCTTGAAATTGCGTCCCAATCGAATACTCCATCGCTGTTCAAGAAGTCGTCATATTTACCGGCCTTGGGTTTTAAAATTTTATTCTCTGCTTCCAAGACTTTAAATTCCTTCGACTTTTTAAAAAACGCAATCGCCCGATCTTCTTCTGACATGGCCAAATAGTCTTTAACAATTCCCGGCATTTCATATGCCCCTGTTTTGCGAATGGAGGGAATAACCTCGTGAGTGATCCAGCGTTTGAATGCTTTTGCTTCTGGTTTACGACTTCTAAGAATTAAAGAATATAAGCCCGGTTCGTTTATTATGGTAATATACTGTGCTCCACCTTTTTGACTGTCACTATTAATGACGGTCAAACTCCGGGACGGTATTGTCTGTTTTTCATCAACATCTAAGTATGAAATAGCTTGACGACTATTATTTATTTCCAATATATTACATACATCGACTCCAACAAACCAAGGCTCACCATTTATCAGTACCGTCCGCACTTTTTGGCCCTCATAATTAAATACCCTTTGAATCCTGTTCATTTCGTTTGTAATAGCTAATGCGTTAGTCATTTTATTTCCTCCCATTTCATAATTCAGATTTTTATCTGCCATGTAGGTAACACCCTTGCTATCAGCCAGTTCTATTTCACGCAACATTTCCATTAAAGTAAGCTCCCTTCTTAATTCCTGTACCCCAGCGGGTGGAAAGTTCAGTGTCAACACGAATAGGAACGTTAAGGTTTGCAGACCTTATCATGCAGGCTTCGATTTTTTCCACCTCGGCAAGAGTAATATTTTTGTTAACTATCAAAAGAGCCTCATCGTGCACCGTACCAATAATCTTCCTACCATCGTTATAAAGGTTGATTAAAGCTCTTTTCATAATGTCTGCGGCTGTTCCTTGAATTCTCGCGTTTACAGCCATCCGGCGTACCCGTTCCACTTCCCCTTTAACTGCCCGGAATTGCCTGCGTAGTATAACAGGCAACTCCTTTTTATATTGCCAGTAATCATAAGGCACAGCTTTGGTTCCCAGTATCTCACATATCTCAGTGGCCAGCTTATCGTAGACAATGGCTTTCTCTCGGTGCCCAGGGAAACGGCGTTTCCGTCCGTAAAGAGTTTCCACATACTCATTTTGCTTGGCAAATTCGTGAGTGGCACAAATAAAAGCGTAAACATCCGGGTAAGTGGCAAAAAAGTCCTCGATAAATTGGTTAGCTTCCTCCACGGTAATCCCTAACTGGTCAGCTAAAGTCCACATGGAAGTTCCGTACATAACGGCCAGTAGCCCTACTTTCATCATCTTGCGGTATTTCGAATCGTCGCCACATTCTTCGTAAGATACCTTAAATACCCGGCTGGCCAGTGTGCTGTATAAATCCTGGCCCTTCAAGTAGGGTTCCTGTAAATGAGGGTCGCCAGACATATGAGCCAATACCCTCGGTTCAATCTGCGAAAAGTCAACGCCCAGTATTAGCGAGTCTTCTGGAGCAACAATTAGACGGCGTGCCCGTGGGGGCAGATTTTGCAGATTCGGCTCCCGGCTTGCAAAGCGACCCGTTACCGTTGCCACCTGGTTAAAGGAACCATGTAGCAGTCCATCTTTTTTAATTAACTGTGGCAAAGCTTCCACGTAAGTCCCCAGTAGCTTGGTTAACTCCCGGTATTTGAGAAGAACGTCAATGCCCTCGTGTTTGGTTTCATCTCTTAATTTTTTCAATGTCTTAACGTCGGTTGAGCGTTCCTTTCCCTTGATTACAGGTAACTTTAGCTTATCGTACAGCACAGCGGCCAATTGTAGCGGTGAGTTAAAGTTTATATCCCCGAAATGTTCCGTTAGATTCGCTTCCAACCCAGCAATTTCGCCCTTCAATTCTGCTTTGTATTCCATGGCAAAATCCATATCTATTAAAAATCCAGCCTGTTCCATATCTACGCAAACATCAATTAGAGGATTTTCCAGTTCATCGTATATTAGACGCAGGCTTTCCTTCTGGTTCAGGTGCTGTCTTTGCCACTTATATAATTCATAAGTAAGGTGTGTATCCTTGGCCGCGTAAACTAAAGCGGCATCCAAGGGTATTTCAGCAAAAGATGTCTTACCGAAAAGTTCCTCATAGGTGTAGCTTTTATCCTCAAAACCGAAGTATTTGCCATATTTTGTGGCCAGGTTCTTTAATGCCAGGGTTGGTTCATTTTCATTTAATACTGCCATTGCAATCATGGTGTCATGTTTAATACCCCGGAGCCTCAGTCCGTGCCGAATGAGCATGTGAATATCGTACTTGCTGTTATGGAGTATCTTTCCAATGTTTACATCGGTCAATATCGGCTTCAACGCTGTCAAAACGGCCCTTCGGCTTAACTGTTGTCCGGCTACTTTATGAGCCACCGGGATGTAAACGTGATAGTCAGCCTTTGGTAAGGTAAATGAAAGTCCCACGATAACATCGTTGTAAACATCAAGCCCGGTAGTTTCAGTATCAACAGCAATTTCGTCCTCCTGCTGCAAGTCTGTTACCAGTTGATCGAGCTGCTCCTCGGTTTGTACCAGCCGGTAGTTGGCAGGAGTATTGGCGATTAGTTCATTGATTTTTCTTGCAGTATCCTGCTGTTGTAGTTCCCTCCATAACCTAAACACTGCCGCACAACTTAACTTTTTTGAAGAGATGTCAAGTCTAATTTCACCAGCTTCACATGCCTTTTTTACAGCTATGGCCTTTTCTCTATTGCGAGGGTTTTCGGTTATTGCTTTTTTCGAAAATACTTTAATCTGCCAGGCATCTTCCCACTCCGGCTCCCGTGTAGCCTCTATATATTTTTCCTGTGCTTCCTTTGCACGTAACATAGCTTCCTGTTCATTTTGCTTTTCGGCTATCATTGTTGGTTGCAAATCAACAGTAAGCTCCACTGATTTCACCTCCATCAGACCTGTTTTTGGCAATAAAAAAGGAGAGGGTAAGGCAATCGCCCTCTCCTGGAAATTTTAACTTCCTATTAAAATACACTATCCGGGTTTTCTATGGTTTGTACAGGTGTTATTTCTTCGGCAATGGCAGAAGGTGCTGTCCCTAAAGTTTCCACCGGAAAGCCTGCTTCAACCAGATTTTCAATCTGCTGTTCCCAGGTTCTTTCAAATAGAACAGAATCAAAGAAATTATCATCTACCACCACATTTTCAAAGGCGGCAAACTTTTGTTTATCATCGGCTTTTAATTTTGGAATGAGATTTAATATATAACTTGTTTCAGTTTTGTTGCCAATACGCTTGAAGGTAAAGGCAAACTCATTCAAATCCTCTGCGTACTGTTCAATGGTATCTATTAATCCGGTAGCTTGTCCTTTGGTTGCATCAAATACCCGCAGTTCACCTGTATCTATATCGGCCATCGCGAATAGATAGCGTTTCCTTGCGTAGAGGTTTTTAAAATCATCGTTATATTGGGTCTTAGCTGCCTCGCATAAAGCACAGCGTTTTCCTGTTGGTTCCAGGCAGGGTTGAGTCCAGATACCCAGACCGTAGGAACCATGTGCCTTGTACTCAACATAATCCTCATGTGTAAGTAGCCTAACCCTTACACTTTCGCCATCCTTTAATCGTATATATACTTTTTTATAGTCGATATTGGCACCTTTTTGATTCGCAGATTCCTTTGCTTCTTTACCTCTGGCTGTAATAACTGACATGATTTCAACCCCCCATAGTTATTGTTTTTAGTCATTTGATTCGGTATAATGTAAGTGAATTTTATTTCTAACTAGCCTGGTTTACTGCAATAAACCGGCGTAGTTGATCTTTTGCTCGCTGCACAGTCTTTCTAGCTTTTTTGTTGTACCAACTGCAACCGAGTACATCAGCTATTTCTTGTTTTGTACAGCCAATCTGTAAAAGTTTTATTATTTTACTATTTCGCTCGGAGGTATTCTGCAAAAAACCTTCGAGCATTTCATTTTCAACAGCTGTATCAAACTCTACAATCAGCATATGCCTATCATCGATTATTTCCTTTAAAAAAACAGCTCGCTTTTTTGAAGCATAGTAACGGTACAGCCGTACTTCACTTTCATACAGCATCAGGTTTACTCTTCGGATAAACGGTGTTCTTCCGTTAAAGTTTTCCGCTGCCCTCCATAAGGCCTCATAATAATAACTTTTATAATCCTCAGCAGGTATTCGAAGGCTAGCATATTTGTTACTGTTGCGGTCAGCCAGCCTGTCTAACTTTGGCTTCAGTCTGCGAAAGATATCTTCAAAAATAGCAGGCTCTTTAGTTTGGGCATATTTTAGTGCTTGCTTGTCTATCCAGTTGTCCAAAGTTGTCGCCTCCTTCTTGTTCAGTTTACTTCTCATATATATAATCAGCAAATTAGATTGAATTGTGACATGGTACTTGTTTCCTCCCTTCCCGGAACATAAACCTTTAATTAATGTTTAAATTAGTTTATTATTAAGTTCCGTCTGTTTTTGAGTGACTTTGTTCGTCACTCGCGCCAACGTCATTAGTTATAACATCCCCGGTGTGGGGGTGTAAATAGGCTTTGCACAAGTGGGCGGTTTCGTTGCACAAGTGGGTAGTTTTCGATGCACAAGTGGGCAGTTATTATAATTTTAGAAAGGGTGATAAGGTGCCACATATCACTTTGAATACTGTACTTATTTATATTTTCTGTGGAATATTACCGGCTGTCACTAATGTAGTAGTCGGCTGCGCACTCATTGGGGTTCCCATTAACAGGAAGCAAATTTTACTGCTTGCTTTAGTTGCTATAGTTCCATTCGGAATCGTTGGCTCATTTCATCTGCCACCAGGACTAAATATTTTAGTTCTATTTGGGACATTAACAGCTTTCTGTCATTTGGTTTTAAAACTGAACCTTGTGACTGCTTTATTTATTCCGACCATAAGCCATTTTTTATGGTCACTTTTTGAAAGACCAGTTTTATATATAATTTTAAAGATTTTTGGTTTAACCGAGCAGATGTTCACTCATGGTCAAAACTTAATTGCAAATTATACTCTTATGTTATCTATCGGGGGCTTTTTATTCGTTATCGCTTATGTTTGTACCAGATATGATTTAAATTTATTTGCTTTATTAAAGAGGTCAAACTTAGATATTGACACACGTTTTACCAATAATTTATTTACTATGGTGCTGCTCTTATTAATCCCGGTCATCAGCATTATCCTCATAAATAGTGCAATTAAGTTATTTATTGGTGCTGATGAGGTTAAATACTACTTAACTATACTTACCAGAATTGATGTATTATTGATACTTATATTAGGTTCTATGACTATTTATGGTATTACAAAAGTCTTTAGAATTCTGGAACAAGAGTGGGCAGCCAAAACTGCTGTTAAGAATCTTGGATATCTGGAGAATCTTTTTCTATCCATACGTAGGCAAAAGCATGATCATAATCACCACTTACAGACCGTTTATGGACTTCTAAATGCCAGCGAATACGATAAAGCCAAGGAATATATCAGGGATAATTACCATGCCCTGTGCTCTCATAATGAGTTAATAAAAACGGATAATCCTGAATTCATGGCTCTGTTATATGCAAAAATATGTATTGCTGAGTCGCTTGATATAGATATAAATGTTAATATCACAGGCAGTCTGAAAGGCTTATCCATAAGTAATCACGACCTAAATTCCGTAGTCGGAAATTTATTGGATAATGCTATGAACGCACTAAAAAATATAGAGATAGGTATAAAAAGAATTGATTTAAGTGTTTCTCGTACCGCAGATATGTTGCACATTGAATCCAGCAACAGCGGCAGTATTACAGAAGAAGAATTTATTAAGAGAATAAATCAGCCAAAACTGTCAACCGGCAGACACGGTCACGGTATATCAATTATCAAGGATATATCAAGCAAATACGGTGGTAAATTAGAGGTTGCGTTTGATATTAATAAAATAACTTTATTTAGCACTATACCGCTTAAAGGTTAGGGGTGAGCTGAATTGATACTAAATGCGGCTATTATCGAGGATTGTAAAGAAGCAATTATAGGACTTAAACACCAGTTATCAGAAATACCCCATATTAACCTTATTGGAGAAGCTGAAAATGGTATCGATGGTTTAAAGCTTATTATGTCTAAACAACCTCATGTAGTATTTTTAGATATTGATATGCCGGGTATTGATGGTTTGGAAGTCGCCCGTACCATATCGGAGTATAATGATAATAGTACAAATAAGGTGCATACGATTTTTACCACAGGCTACTCGGATTTTGCTCTTGAAGCCTATAGTTGCTATCCGGTTGACTATTTATTAAAACCCTATACTGAGGAACGACTGAAAACTACTATCAATAAACTTATTGTCTCAATAACAGGAAACAATAAGCAATCAAAAAAGTTAATGCTTAAAACAAAAGAGGGACATGCCCTTATAAATAGTGATGATATTGTACTTGTGAATAAGGTTAATAGAGGCACATGGATACATTTAAACGATGGCACGAAATTATTGGCCAGCGACTCCTTGGATAAAATTGAGGAGATGCTTGACAGCAAGATATTCGCACGTTGCCACAGGTATAACATTGTCAATATTACCAAGATAAAACTTATCCAGACTTCATCTGGCAAAAGGACATATGATTTAGTTTTGGATAAAATAAGTGAAGTAGCAGTAGTCCATAAAGAATATATGGCCAAGTTGGAAAGCCTTTTGGCTACTGCCTAAATAAAAGGTGGAAATTCAACTGCGTGTGTGTGAGTGGTTATTCTGAGGAGTTTATCTTTATCCAGTTCATTAACATCTTTAACCTGTTCTGGCAGGTTAATTTTTTTTATATCCAGGTATCCGCTTAACTGTCTTACGATACTATCAGCAATTCTTTGCCCGGCCAGGTCGTTATCGGTTGCTATAATTAGTTCCTCTACAGGTGATTGCAATAAAAGGTTACGCTGTTGCCTTGTTAGGTTGGCCCCGCCTAAAGCAACTGCGGCCAGTCCAGCCTGCCATAATGTTATAGCATCAATCTCGCTCTCCACTATATAAACCCGATTTTTACGCGTTTTAATAACAAAGTTCAGCCCGTAGATGTGGTTTTTGACCGGCTGGCCCCCGGAGTAGTACCAAAATCTTTTATCTATAACACTACGGAATTTAATATTAACTAAATCGCCACGATAATCGAACCAGGGAAAAGTAACAGCATGGCTCTTTTTGCAATAACCGACTCTGAAACCTTGCTGCCACTTTTCCTCAATGCCACGCTGTTTTTCAAGGTATGGATGCCGGTAAGCGTATCTTTTTAATATGTCATTATTAAGCAGGTCGGTACTTACCTGGGTTTGAGTCAGATCAATGTTTAACTGGAGATGTTCGGCATTACTGTAAGAGATACAGTATTCCGAAAGCAGATAATCCTCTGTTTCCTCGTAGGATTCGTTTCTCAAGAAAGCCAGCAGTTTAACAAAATTACCACTTTTCCAGTCCTCATCATCAGCACCGGAATCAGTCCACGTTCCGTAATTCAGCCATACGACAAAGGATGGTATGCGGTCAGCCCTAAACGGTGAACAGGCAAGAAACTTTGTGCCTGTCCACCTTGGTTTTGACCAGTCGTAGCTTCGGAGTTCCCTGGCTACATCAACATCTAACTGGTAGCCTCTAATATTAAGCATCCTTTTTATAGCCTTTAGATAGTAGCCCAACGATAATTTCCATCATTTCATCTAATAATTCCTCGCTTTCAACAATGTCCATCCCGCTTATTAGTTGTTTTAAAGTAGACTCGGCATATGGCCCCTTGCCCTGCAAACTTCTTTCACGGTTCAGTTTAACTCTTGCATTTTTAACCCTCTGGAAAACATCTATACCGTATTTATCCTTTATTATGTCGTAAACATAATTGGTCGCTTTATCTACTTTTCCCCCAAAGAGGCACCGGGCAAGCTCTTTTATTTTTCGGTTAACTTTGGCCCGATCAGGAACATCGGTTAAATAACTAAATATTTTACCAGTTTTCTCTACCGTATCATCCAGGCGTTCTTCGGTTATTTTTAACTGCTGTTTGATACTGATAATCTCCCGCGCAGCCCTCACCTGCCACTCGGCTGAAGCTAGCAGTAAGTCTATTTCGGTGTGGCGATTACTGTATGTGCCAGTCTTGCGGATTGACGGGAGGACTTCTTCTACCACCCAATCAGTAAACTTCTCTGCTTCCGGTTTATCACTTCTGACAACCAACTTATATAAACCCGGCTCGGAAATTATAGTCATTTCTTTAGTTCTGCCGACAGCGTCGCTTAGAACGACGGTGTCTTTCATCCTCTCAGGTAGCCTAGAAGTAGCATGTCTGGAATTGCTTATCTCTAAAATATCACATACATCTTTTGCAGCAAACCAAGGCTCTCCATTAATCAGCACAGTTCGCACTTGTTGCCCTTCGTAGTTAAATACTTTTTGAAGCTCGTTCATGTTGCTGTTAGTCATGTTAATATCCCTCCAAAATAATATTTTTGTGTTAAAATAGTGCTGCTAAATCAGGTTCTTGTATAAAGCCCCGGTTAAAGTCACACCGTAGTTCTATTACTTTGCCCACGTTTGGTTCCCTTGCTTTCTCTATGCTGATACGACCTATACCGTCGCAGGCATCGAAAGTTAATGCTGTCGCGGCATCCTGAATAACAGCTACAGTTTCGGAGTAGTCAGTCAGCTTTGGTGGCTTGACCAATCTGGCCCCGTTCTCAGCAATTTCCTTATTATCCTTCTCGGATTTTCCTGGAGTTTGATGTACCACCATCCCTGCTACCTTATGCCGCCCGAATATTTGCCGGAGTTGCCTGGAGGTCTGGGTCATGCTATCACGCATCCGACCCTTACCGTGAATCATGAGGTTAAAGCCGTCTATGATTACCAGTTTCACATTCGGATTGGCCTGAATATCTGTTTCTATAACTTCCAGGGATAGCCCGGTAGGTAAGTCCTCCATCGTTTTAATAATGTAAGGCACCTTATTTGATGTTGGGTTATAATCTTGCAGATATTTTAAATATGAAACTTCATTATCCAAGATACCCCGGCGAAGTTTGGTATTATCGTAATGGCCCTTTAAGGTATCCAACCTTAACGCCTGCTGTCGTTTGGATAACTCAGGCGAATAGTGAAGCACTGTAAATTCATTTTCCCAGGCAATTAGACCTACATGCGAAGCTATCCACGATTTGCCCCGGTTGGTAAAGGCCAAGAGCAGTATATAATCACCAATTTCAAAGCCCCCGCCCAAAGCGTCGGTTAAGGAAGGGTAAGGGGTCGGAATATACTGCCTGGTTCTGTTCAGCTTGGCTTCAGCGTACCACATGGCTCGATCCTCACCGTTGGTGGCAAAGTTAGTGCCCTGGTTTATGCGAATCATGGTTGTGGCTTCAATCCGCTGGGTTTCCTCTTTGAGCCACGCCACGAATTTATCTCCTGGAAGCTCGCTGAACTTCTTAGCAGCCTTGTGCTGTAGTAGCTCAAACGCCTGACGTTTGGCTGTGGTAGCCTTTAATCGTGAGCATAGGTATTTGTACTCATCCCTTATTTCCGGCTGAAAATCGAAGTCCGGGCAGGCTGCTGCAACTGTTCGATAATCCGGTGTCTGGCCGTTATCTTTAACATAATCTCGCACAAACAGGTAAACCTCGCCCAGCGTAGGGAAATCTACCAGTCCCACGTTATACCTGTTCAAGATGGAAAAATCGTTATTCTCTATAATTTTCGATAATAGCTGTGCCTCAATCACTAAACAGCCCTCCCTTCCGTTTATCTGCACCTTTGAAGGTGATGGGAAGGGTACTGCCCTCAATACGGCTTGTAATCCGCACATCAAGGAGTTCTGCTACTCTGCTTAAAGGCTCATTACTGGTATAGATGGTAGCTCGTCCTTCGCTTACTCGCTCATCTATAACCTCATAGAACTCATTTTTGAAGGCATCTGTGGCATCACGAATACCGATGTCATCCATAACCAACAGTTCTACGACTATCATAAGCTCCTTGAGCCGGTAATACGTCAGACTCGCTTCCTCCTGCATATCCCTCGGCCCCCGAAACTGTTTGTTATATGCGTTTTGAAATTTCGATACGTTAACGAAATAGCCTGGAATCTCCGCTATTAGCCGCTTATGTTGCATGTGTTCGATAGTCCTGGCCACTATAAATTCGTTGAGTATCGTGCAGGCAGCGGTCGTTTTGCCATTGCCGGTTCCCTTCGGATTACTCTTGTCCGGTACTGAAAAAAAATAAAATCCTATACCTTCTGCCACTTTCCTGCTTATGTCCTTGCAGTATTCTTTTACAGCAATGGCGGCCTGTGGGTTATCACGGGTAAACGGAATTGAATCAAAAGTGGCCCTGGCACAAGCCTTTGGAATCTCAGCCAAGCCCCAGATACCCCCTACTATCACCATGCAACTTTGCCCAGCCGTAACATAAGGAATTGCACCAATCTACCGTTCCGGCCCCTTTGCATTTTGAGGCTAACAAGCAGTTTTGGGTCATAGCTAATCCCTCCGTCTGAGGCGTGCCATGATTATCTCGAAATCATAGCCACCGTTCTCCGGTACATTTGTTACCTCGTTTTGACGGTATATGGCATAAGCTTCACGAGCCATCCAGGTTGTTAATGCCCCTATGGTTGGTCGCTGGTATTTTTGGGTTTTCCATCTGCGGTCATACTCAGCAAATACTGTATCAATGATGGCTTTTATTTCATCTGGCGTAAAGTGTTTGATTAGCTTATTTTTAACCAAGCTTGCATCCCGGCCCCAATTGACTGAATAGTTCATTTCATAATGTTCGAGGTACTTCGTGCAAAAGTAGGTTATTATGTCTTTAGGTGTTTCAAAGGTGATATTGGTGGTAGGCTCTATATCTTCGTTAATATCGTTATTATAGTTATTTATCCCACGTTCCGCATCTAGCATATACAAACACAAGCAATTTTGCTTTAGGCCGATAAATTTACTTTTATTAACATGACATATTATTGAATTTGCACTTTTTATACCTCACTATTGAACTTTATATTTACATTAATTAAATATATTTACATTGTAATAAATGTAAAACACCTTAATGTTTTTAATGAACAAATTTAACATTTTAGGGTGAGTAGTTATGGGCTTATGATACTATAGATAATTCTTTTAGGTATATCGACTCATCAAATCCTGTCAATCGGATTATTTCTAATTGTTGTTTGCTTGTTTTGGTTGGTAGATACCTCTCTCTTCTTCCTAATTTACGGGTAATATGAATTATTGTAAAGTTCGTCATCTCTTGCAAAATCAACATTCCTGTTGGTTGTTTAACTTTTGAACGATAGCTTAATTGAAGGACTTTCCCTTCTGCGGCTAGATTTTGTCTAACTCTACGTTCCATAAGTGCATAAATTAACATGGTTATCAAGAATATATATCCAAGTGCTTTTACTCTTGACGGCTTTTTCAAAAAGACTTGACCTAATATTGCGGGGTTTTTTAGAAAGCGAAAGCGCATTTCCACTGTGTTTTGTTCTTTGTAATGCCGAAGGATTGTTTCTGCTGTATTTTCCCTTGGATTTTTTAAATTGGTGATCAGTACAAATGTTGATGCCCTTTCTTTTGCCATTTGCCAGGCCGTTTCATCCATTACACTAACTATAGCCTTTATGCGATAAACTATTTTTATGGGGGACTTTTCTTTTGTTTTGGGGCGCCCTACACCTTTTTTTTCTTCAGCAATTACTTCTGCATCTAAATGGTAGAACTGTCCGTCCTGTTTCTTTTTCATATGTCTTAAGTACGAGATGGCATCTTTTTCGCAAGCAAATTCTTGTTTACCAATTTCTTTACAGATTTTTTCTAGTTTTTTCTGTTCATTCTCAGCAGTACGCTTCAATGTTTTTTCTTTCTTTTGATCAAGATTTGATGAATGTACGATAATAAACCGGTAACGACGGTCGCCCAATTTCACTTTTATGGACTGAAGCTTATATACAGCAGCGTTTTTATCCGGCAATATATTCTCTATTTCTTGCCACTTATCTTGGCGAAAGGCCCAATCTTTAAGTGACGGTACTATTCCAAATGTCTCAGGAATTCGGGATATGAAGCGAATGTTTTTCTTGGCTAAATGTTTTAGGTTATCTATGGTAACCAGTTTTGAGTCAGCTACGTATATGGTTTCTGGACTATTAAGTGATTTTAACATTTCCGGCAATTGTTCGATTATTTGTTGATTCCATTTCACATCGTTTAAGTTGCCATCGTTTATTGTTCCCATAAGAGGTATTCCTTCGGGAGTTACTACTGCACCAGCTACTATCTGCTTGCAGTCCCGATGGCCGTCTTTGTTAAATCCTCGAACTATGTTTAATGTCTCCGACGAAGCATTGGCATAATCTCCATAAACAGTAATGGATGTAGTATCACCATGTGCTAAATCTACTCTAAAACGGTGTTTTAAATGTGCTTGTAAAACTATGTTAGAATACAAATGGTCTAGATTTGATTCAGCTAATCGATCCAATGTATTTCCTAAAGCATCGTCGTTGAAATCAGTTGCTTGTACCGTTGGACCAAATAATGCTTCTACGTCCATATCTTTAAAAAATTCAGATACTCGGTACAAAGGTTTTCGGTCTGTCAATATGTTTATAATCATAGCTTCTACATAAAGGCCTGGTGAATTATTACATTGTTTTTCATCCCAGATTACCTGATTGTTAATGATTTGTACTAAATTTATTTCTCGGGTAAGTGCAGCTATTATTGCGCTGGGCCCCACCTGTAAGCTATTAATATTTTGTAGTATTTGGTTTTCCATTTACTTACCCTCCTAATCTATTAAGGAGGCATTTGACATCATTGCTTGTTTCTCCTGCAAAAAAACATCTATTACCATTGCATTTTTCAACAAAAAATATTTAAATTTCAGCCTAAGTTTATCTGTTTGTAATAATTATTGATTTATTTCCTTAAGGGTACGGAATGTGGGATTTATATATTTATTAATATTATTAGTATTTATATAAGCTGTATTGTTTGTGTGTACTTTTTGCATGTGTTCATCTTCTATACCGATAGGTTTTTGACTAAATATTGTCAGTTGTGCTGTTGGTAATACTTTGTAGTAGCTGTAGACGAAGGCATTATTTGCCGATTTCCTATATTCCCTATCTAATATCGGTTGACCGTTGAAGCGATAACCAGCGAGGTACTTTATGTGACTTAAGGTAGTTTTTAGCGATAGACCCAAATCATTAGCGAGTTGCTTTTGGGTCGGACAGGCTTCTCCATCCTCGTTCATGTAGGAAGCGATGGCACAGAGAACGGCCCAACGAGTTGCCCCTAGTTCGCGTACTAGACCAGAGGTAAAAGCACTCCGGTACATCTTGATGAATATCTCGTTTTCCACTTTGCATACCTCCAGTGATTAAATTTTTCGTTGTCATCGCCTCCTATATATATAATCAGCAAAACAGCTTCGATTGTGACGTGTTAATTTTTGGGGACAAAAAAAGAACTCGCAAATTCAGCGAGCATAAATTCATTTATTAGGTTTTCTTTAGATAATTCATTTGTGTAGATTATTTTGTTTAATAAAAGGAGATTTTGCTTTCATGTGGAATTAATTACTAATAGGTACTATTAGCTTTGAAACAATTTATGTCTATCTGAAAAAGATTTAGGGTTATACAAGAACAGCTATATGATTTACATTAACAAGATGCAAAAACCATGATAGGAGAGGGTATGTATGGACTATCAAAACATGACCGCACCTTGTGGGTTGGACTGCTTTAATTGTCCCATTTATCTGGCAAACACCGATGAGAAAATAAGGAAGATTGTCGCTGTCCGGCTTAATGTTCCAACGGAAAAAGCCGTATGCCATGGTTGCCGTAATGAAGCTGGAGTAATCGCTGCCATTGGAAGAAATAAACCGTGTTACATTTATCAATGTATTCGGAAAAAGGAGATAAGCCTTTGCTGCGATTGTGTTGATTTTCCGTGTGATTACTTACATCCATACGCTGATCAAGCCGACCAGAGACCACACAATACTAAAGTTTTTAATTCCTGCTTGATAAAAAAAATGGGACTGGAGAAATGGGCTCAGGAAAAAGCCCTAAACGTTAAAGAGACTTACTTCAAGGGCAATATAAAATTGAACGACTAGCAAAATTGGGAGGTGTTACAAATAAAACGCTATGCAACCAATTTCTTGTTAGTAATAGTACTACTTTTAGGGGTGGGTTGTTCAAACACAATAAAAGGCTCAAATCCTTTACAGGAACCTGATAAGAACACAACAACCAGTCAAAATGTTTCAAAAAAGTATATTGAGAATAAGGGCAAGGGCTATAAAATTTTATCATACGATGGTATAAGTGAAAAATATGTACTAACAAAAGAAAAGATTATCCAAGAACCATATCTAGTAGAGCAATTCTTAATTATCATTGAACCACAAATCGGCATGGTATATAATTTCCTATAATACATAACAGGTGGGGAGACCAAACTATGCCATTCATAAGTCAAAGAGCAAAATTAGATTTGACAACAGAAGAAATAAATAGATTAGAAAAAATTATACATTCAAGAACAGAAAGTGTGAGTCATATTGAACGGGCTAAAATGTTTCTCTTGTATCATCAAGGAGAAACAATAGCTTCAATTGGTAGAATATTAGAGACTAACCGTGCAAAAGTAGAACGACATATAGATAAAATTTTACAATTTGGCTTAGATATAGCACTCAATGATCTTCCTCGTTCAGGCAGGCCGGATACAATAACCAAAGAAGATAAAGCGTGGCTTGTTTCTCTTGCTTGCCAAAAACCTAAGGAATTTGGATATAGCTATGAATTATGGACAACAGATTTATTAGCCAAACATGCACGAAATCATTGTGTAGAAAATGGCCATCCAACCCTGCAAAATCTAGCAAAAGGTACAGTATCAAAAATACTTTCAGCAAACAATGTTAAGCCACATAAAATTAAATATTACTTGGAAAAAAGGGATCCAGAATTTGAACAAAAAATGGCTAACGTGTTATATGTCTATAAAGAAGTTGAAATGGTATCAAAAAATGATGAACAATCAATGTATGCTTATATATCATATGATGAAAAACCCGGTATTCAAGCTATAGAAAATATTGCTCCGGATCTTTCTCCTTCTCCTGGAACGTATTCATGTCTTGCTCGTGATTATGAATATGTTCGCCATGGTACACTTAGTCTCATGGCCGGTATTGATTTGGTAACAGGTCATATCTTAGCTCAAGTAGAAGACCGCCATCGTAGTATTGAGTTTGTAGAGTTTCTAAAAATGATAAGTGAGTACTACAAAGATATAGAGAAAATAGTAATTATATTGGACAACCACTCCGCTCATATTTCAAAAGAAACAAGGGCTTATCTTAGTACTGTCCCAAATCGTTTTGAATTTGTTTTTACACCAAAACATGGATCCTGGTTGAACTTAATTGAATCATTTTTTGGCAAAATGGCTAAATCAATGCTGAGGGCTATTAGGGTAAAAACTAAAGAAGAATTAAAAGATAGAATTTACAAATATATAAAAGAAATTAATGATTGTCCTACTGTTTACCGCTGGAAGTACAAAATGGATGATATTGAAATAATTTAAATTATTAGTAGAAATTATATTATTTAACTAGCTTATTGATATGTTAATTAGGAATCGTTCTACTAGAAGAGTGGGCAGTACAGAATTTTAACCCCAAAAAATATCTATTGGAAAATATTACTGTTGAAAAGTTCATCGTTCAGAACCACCCTTTAGATGAATGGACTCCATTAAGTCATTTTGTTGATATCCATTCGACAGGAAAAACTTCAATATATGTTTTTATGGTGGATAACAAAGCTATAGGCGGTTATTCCAGACCAGTAGTTATAGGGAAAAATAAACTGGGAGACGAAATGATCTGGTCTATAGATGGTAAACAATTTTCTGAACTAAACCCTTATATCAATTTTGAACAGTGGAAAAAATCTTGGCAAGAAAAGTTTTGACGATAAATTAAGTTAACATACAAAACTAATATTAGCACACATATTTCTTACTTTTTTTCATACTTAATCAACTACCAATCCAGTATTATTGAAAAGCAACACAAACTTTTTAAAAGTTAACTCGCTAGCCCCCAATAGCCAGCGAGTTTTCCATTATACGCGATTCTATTCCACCCTAATAAATTGCTGAGTAAATATTTTACCATAACGGCTACCATCAAAAACACCGATCCCAATATGGGTAAACTCTGGCCTCAGAATGTTTTCCCTGTGGCCCGGCGAGTTCATCAAGTTAACATGAGCAGTATTAACATCCGGTGACCCGGCCAGATTTTCCCCAGCGTAGCTAAAGCTAATACGGAATTGCTTCATCATATCAAACGGTGAGCCGTAAGTTGGCGATTGATGGTCGAAATAACCGAGTTTAACCATATCTTGCGATTTCAGTCTGGCGGTCTTAACCAATCGCATATCAAGCTCCAGCGGCTTTAACCCGTTGGCCACCCTCTCTTTATTGACCAGATTAAACATAGTCTGCTCGTCGGCAGATAATCCCTGTGCGGTTGTCGAGGTAGGAGCCAGTGCAGGATTTGACGGTTTTGTGTTGTTAGTAACCATCTTTACGTTGAAGCCATATTTTTTCAGTAGGTTATAAACGGATTGACTGTTAGTTGTGTAAATAACATTACTTCCTGGGCTTATTGTGCCTTTTGTCGCAGTAGTCAACCTAATGGTGCTGTAATAATAGACAGCGAGAGATATAGCTACAGCTACCATCACAAGAATTATATTTAACTTTTTTGCCTTCATTAAGCGATTCCCCCTCGAAAAAAAGTTTAACCCGCCAGCTTCAGCCAGCGGGTGTTTACAGAATGTATACTTGATTACAACAGTATACTTGCCGTCTTCCGGCCCATCGAATGTTTACTTTCTAATAACCTTGGTCATATCAAATAGCCCGTTAGAGGAAAGACCCATTATAACACCATTCATCACAGCATCCTGGATGGCTTGATGAGGCAAGTAAACATAGCCGCCGATGATGCCCAGAAACATGGTTACTAACGGAATATACTTAGCCCCCAAGTATCCTTTAACAAATTGGCCCAAAGCGATAATAACAGCTACAACCACGCCTGCTTCAAACATTAGATAACCCCCTATAATTTATTAAAGGAGCCTACTGGCCCCTTAGTCATTAGCTTAACGGGATATTAATCTTATCCCCGATGTGAATCAGGCTAAAATCTTTAATCTGCGAATTCGCACCTTTGATGGCGGCCAAGGATACTCCGAACTTGGCAGCAATTTTCGTTAAGTTATCACCAGCCACTACAGTATAAACTACCTTATCCGGCTGTTTAATTTCACTAATAAACTCATTCCACCTCGGTAAAATTTTATATGGGCAATACTTAGCTGGATACCATTTTTGGTGTGGCACAATGTTTGTTAGCGGTATCTTATACTTGTCCATCAGGTAACGGATTAGCTCAATGGCATTAGCTTCTGCTTTTTCGTAATCACCATCCGAGTTAACACAAATCTCAATGCCTATACTAGAAACATTGCCCGGCCCATGCCCATCGGTTGCGTGCCAGGCGTTTTCCCAACAGGGTATATGCTGAACAATCCTTTTGTCGTCAACAGTAAAATGCCATCCAGTAGAATCATTCGAGTTTTTCAAGAAAGCAGCATGAGCTAAAGCATCAGCACCCTTGGCAGTATTACCCGTATTATGAACAGTAATATACTTCGGAGTCATTGGATTACCTGGTCTGTTCTTAGCTCCTACCGACAGTAAATCTACGCTAATATTAACCATTAGAAGTCCTCCTGCCCTTAAGTTGTTTTTTAATGTCATCAATATCACAAGAAATTTTGTTAGTCCTGCTGTCCAGAATTTTAAACTGCTGTGCAATGTCATCAATAAAAGCCATTAATCGCTCCTCTCGGTGCTTACTTTCTTTTAACTGGTAATAGAAAAGGGAAACAAATAGTGCTGCCCATATTCCCTGCTCTAAAGCCCCCTTGATAATCGCGTCATCCACTAACCCGTCCCCCTTTGAAGAAAATAAAAAAAAGACGTTATTCACGCCCTTCTAAAACTTCCTCGGTTTGTTCTGCCTGCTCCCCCGGCTCAATCTTGATTTCCTCAGTTTTATCAGCCGGTTTACCTATTTCAATATTAACCATTTTAGTCTTTACTGACCTTTTCTTCACCTGAGAGGTCGTTACCGCTTCAATTCCGTTAACCTGTTCCTCTGGGAATATTTCTACTTCCTCCAGGATTTCGTCCAAAGTTACTTCCTTATCACCTTCGAAAAACTTAACCCCATGCGGTGTTTTCTTTGATTCAACTCCCTCCCTGGCTATCTTGGTCTTAAACGCTTCCTTCATAAAATTGCCGTTTTTCTCGTCAAGAAAATAGCCGGGTTTTAATTCAGAAATCTCCTCGTCTTTTTCCTCATATGCCAGGACTACTCGCTTTCTAACTTCGCCGTCAGAGTCGAGATAATACTCCTCCTCAGTTTCAGGAATGTCAATAGTAAGCACCTTCGGGATGCCTTTGCATTGGTCATGGATGGGTATGGTCATGGTGCCATGTTCTTCGTGAATCGTATGAACCAGTAAATGCAGTATGTCGCCGGATTGAAACGGCTGACCACAAATGGCACAGTTTTTTTCCTCAAAGCACATATCCCCGGAGGTAACATAATAAGCCCGAACCCTATACCACTTATACGTTGTGCTACCCATTGACGGATTAGATAAATAGTCGGAATAATAAGGGTTCAAGTCGGACGATATGCGGCTCATTCGTATTCCCCTGTAGGTGTCCATACCGCTAACCGGCCCCAGGGTAAGCGATTCGCCGGTGTTGCTTACCATTAAGTTAATACCGCTGGCATGGCTAGAATGGGTTTGAATCAATAAGTCTTTTGTAGAAGTACCGTTAATGAAAATTTTGGCATATTCATTAACTGTGTCACTGGAGTCATAAAGCTCTATTTTACCTTGGTCATTGTTAGCAGCTGTTATCAGTAACGATGTTTTTCCGGATGGCCCGATAGCTTTTAAAGAGCCGCTTTGACTTAACTCAATTAAGCCTCTGTCAACACCTGGGTTACTGGTGCGAAAGGTTGATGCGTATACCTCGCCACCAACAACCTTTAAACCGTAACTGCCGGGTGTATATTGTCCCAAGTGGGTTCTTAGCGTACCGGAACCATCGTAAACCTTTAGGCCGTCCTGCTCCATCTTAACCCCGGAACCCACTCCAATTTCGCCTGACATAACCCTCATCCCGAATTTTTTGACAGTAGGCTGTAAAGTTCCGTCAAAGCCCAGCTTATAAGTCGTGTTTTCGTCTACGGGAAAGGGCATACCTGAGTTATGGGCAGCGAGTATTTCTGTGTCTGACCGGGCAATAGAGGAGATTCGCAGGTCAAAAATCGGTGCGTTGTGTGCTTGATTATAACCGTCCCATGAGCCGATAAAGACATTAGTGTCAAACCCACTAGGTAAGCAGGATGCGGTACCAGAGCTTTTCAATACTCCGTTAAGGTAAGTATATACACCGACACCGGACACCCACTTAAACGCAAAGTTATATGTGCCTGGGGTTGTTATGTCACCAAAGCCTATCGTGCTAACCGAGCCAGAGGAGTTACTAACCCACAATGCCCAGCTTAATGTGCCTATACTACGCCGAATGGAAAATTGATTCTTCTCCGCATATGGAGATTCTTGTCTTGTGACAACCGCAAAAGGCATGTTCCAATCGTTGTTCGTATTGTGTACCGTCTTAGGGTCAATGTAAACAGTCATTTCTACAGTTCCCTGCGACGCAGCCATAATGCCTGCTGTTGGTATTGATAGGTAATCCGTTTGTCGCCATCCCCACCAAGGCATATGCCATGAAGTCGGGTAAGTCCTCGGCTCAACTTGAGCACCGTCACCCCAAAGGCTGTCTCCGTTTTGCATGTCTTGACATGCTATTTCACAATAAATATTTACCACCCCCGAAGGAACGGTAAAAGTTAATGATAATCTATTCCAGCAGGTAGTAGAGGGGCATGTCGGCCCATAAGCCGCGTTGCCCACCCTATTATTGCTACTGTCAAAAAACCATACAGTTGCAACCAATGACCTGTTTGCAACATTCATCTTGGTGTAAGTTGAAAATGTGTAAGTTTGTCCTGCAGTTACAGGAATCCAACTACCATAGCAGGCCATTTGCAGGGTACAGAATTGAGTGCCGTTATATGTTGAGGTTATCTTTGCCGAAGCACTCCCCTGCCAGCTAGTAGTCGTATCCCTTACAAGAGAACCCTGGCCATATTGAAACCAGCTAGAAATACCCGATAAGTCCGTTTCAACAGTACCCTGAGACGGGGTTACCATGTTTTGCGTTGCAGTTTCAATCAAAATACCCTTACTTGCATAATATACCTTAAAGTCTAATACCCTTGTCGTTGTACTGGGATTAGGCGAGTTTTGTCTTATTCCAACAGCACCCCCAGCAAAGGACGTATCATTCGTGCTTATAACTCTTATACCATCAAACCACACTTCAATGGTACTTCCATAAAATGCGGCCTTTACCTTTTTAGCAGTGCCGCGAGGAAAGTCTATTCTTGCATAAGCTATTTCCGAACCCACACCATTAACCCGTCTGGCGACATTAATATAACCCTTGCCGTCAGCATAATCAGTATTGTCAACCAATGCCACATAGTAATAATTATTAATATCCTGGTATCTACCGGCAAGTAATCCTCTGGCAGACTGATCCGTTGTAGCCTCTAACTCGAAGTCACTTAAAACAAGTTCATTTTTTAAAAGAAAAGCCTCCGTTCCTCCGGTACAGGTCAATACACCGCTATTTATAGACCATGTTGCCGGTTTATCCCCGGTAGCAGTATATTGATCTAGTAGAACGATTCCTAATTAACATATCAATAAGCTAGTTAAATAATATAATTTCTACTAATAATTTAAATTATTTCAATATCATCCATTTTGTACTTCCAGCGGTAAACAGTAGGACAATCATTAATTTCTTTTATATATTTGTAAATTCTATCTTTTAATTCTTCTTTAGTTTTTACCCTAATAGCCCTCAGCATTGATTTAGCCATTTTGCCAAAAAATGATTCAATTAAGTTCAACCAGGATCCATGTTTTGGTGTAAAAACAAATTCAAAACGATTTGGGACAGTACTAAGATAAGCCCTTGTTTCTTTTGAAATATGAGCGGAGTGGTTGTCCAATATAATTACTATTTTCTCTATATCTTTGTAGTACTCACTTATCATTTTTAGAAACTCTACAAACTCAATACTACGATGGCGGTCTTCTACTTGAGCTAAGATATGACCTGTTACCAAATCAATACCGGCCATGAGACTAAGTGTACCATGGCGAACATATTCATAATCACGAGCAAGACATGAATACGTTCCAGGAGAAGGAGAAAGATCCGGAGCAATATTTTCTATAGCTTGAATACCGGGTTTTTCATCATATGATATATAAGCATACATTGATTGTTCATCATTTTTTGATACCATTTCAACTTCTTTATAGACATATAACACGTTAGCCATTTTTTGTTCAAATTCTGGATCCCTTTTTTCCAAGTAATATTTAATTTTATGTGGCTTAACTTTGTTTGCTGAAAGTATTTTTGATACTGTACCTTTTGCTAGATTTTGCAGGGTTGGATGGCCATTTTCTACACAATGATTTCGTGCATGTTTGGCTAATAAATCTGTTGTCCATAATTCATAGCTATATCCAAATTCCTTAGGTTTTTGGCAAGCAAGAGAAACAAGCCACGCTTTATCTTCTTTGGTTATTGTATCCGGCCTGCCTGAACGAGGAAGATCATTGAGTGCTATATCTAAGCCAAATTGTAAAATTTTATCTATATGTCGTTCTACTTTTGCACGGTTAGTCTCTAATATTCTACCAATTGAAGCTATTGTTTCTCCTTGATGATACAAGAGAAACATTTTAGCCCGTTCAATATGACTCACACTTTCTGTTCTTGAATGTATAATTTTTTCTAATCTATTTATTTCTTCTGTTGTCAAATCTAATTTTGCTCTTTGACTTATGAATGGCATAGTTTGGTCTCCCCACCTGTTATGTATTATAGGAAATTATATACCATGCCGATTTGTGGTTCAATGATAATTAAGAATTGCTCTACTAGTGTGTTAGTGTCAAAAAAATCCTGCCAAATTGGTGCAGGATTACGGGCATATTCATACCGTGGTACATTCTGGGTATACTGTACCCCCTTTGAATCAAAAGCGTCACAGCCACGGGTAAAGGTTGCATTTTGCGTTCCAAGGGAATCATACCATCCGACATGACCAGCTAAACTGCCGTTTTTATCGTAGACACGCATACCGTCGCCCGTCATCTTTGTATACCCGTTCTCGTCAACTATCTCGACCTGTCCGGTCAATAGCTGTCCGCTGGTTATCACATTTGCTGTTATACCGTTTGCATTGATATGGTTGGAGTCAATAGTTCCCGCAGCTATTTTATCAGCAACCACAGCCCCGGCTGCTATCTTTTCTGCACCCACGGAACCTGCGGCCAATTCATCGGAGCTAATAGAACCAGCGAGGATTTTCTCGCCTGTTACGCAGTTAGCTGATAGTGCCTGGGTTAGAATACTCTCAGGTACAATTAAACTGCCATCAATGACGGTCGAGTTTGGGACTGTTACATGAGTACCGTTTTTATTCAAAAAGACAACGGCATCGTCATCTGTTATATCCGGGTAGGTATTGCTGGCCTGGAAAACGTAAGGATTATTAATCAGCCAGTATACATATCTGGCGTTGGTATAACCGTTTTGTATGGCGTAGTCAACACCCTTGTAAACGATGTGAACTCCAAACCAGGAAATATAGCCAGTATAAGGGTCGTTGTCGTATACCTCAAATGCCATATTACACCACCCTTAATAAAGTAAATGTGTAGCCAGGTTTAACTTTGATTCCCCAATAGCCCCGGCCCCGATTTTCGTGCCAGTAACTGCACCGTCGCTAATATTGGCGGCAGTTACTGCATTATTGGCCAGTTTATTAGTATCAACCGCATTATCAGCAATTTTTGTGTTAGTAACCGCCCCTGTTCCTATCTTTACATCAGTAACAGCACCCGTAGCTAATGCGGTGCCATTTACAACACCGGCAGTAAATAGGTTAGCGTTATTAACTGCACCGGAAGCAATTTTACCAGCAGTTACCGCACCAGTAGCCAGTTTACCTGAGTCTACAGCAGTAGCAGCTATGGCAGCATTATTTACTACACCTGTAGCAAAGGCAGCAGAGTTACTTATGGCACCAGTGGCGATTTTACCACTGGTAACAGCATTAGCGGCTAATATCGTATTGTCTACAGCGTTAGCAGCGAGTTTACCCGTTCCTACAGCACCGTCCAATATTTTAGCGGCACTAATAGCATTATCAGCAACATGGGCAGAACCTACAGCCCCGTTTGCAATCTTAGCACCAGTTACCGCATTAGTCCCTATTTCATTTGTGCCAACAGTGCCGTCAACAAGTGTCGAGCCAGTGGTTAATTTACCAGGGGTTAACAAGGGGTAAAAGGTTCCACCTTCGTTTGTCCCGATTAAAACATCATCCAGCGTCAGGGTCGGTTTGGTGTCGCTGGTTGTAAATACAGTCGGAGTAGCCAAGGCCCAGTATATATATTTTTTATTGCTGTTACCATCCGTAATTGTATAGTCGGTGCCTTTGTAAACAACATGACAACCAACCCATGATACGGAACCTGCTACCGGCTGGTTATTATTGAAAGTAAAGCCGTCCAGTATATGATGAGCCAGGTTCAGGTCACGGCTGCCTATCCGGTTATTACCTCTACCCTCGGCCCTCTCTAATACGTCGTAGAGTAGATTAATCCGGTAATCAACATCATGTAATAGCGTTTTTAACCGGCTATCTAAAGTTTTCTCAATAGCTGTATTAATTAACTCGGCAGTATCAACGGTT
The DNA here is from genome assembly GCF_000024205.1 of Desulfofarcimen acetoxidans DSM 771. Lineage (NCBI taxonomy): Bacteria > Bacillati > Bacillota > Clostridia > Eubacteriales > Peptococcaceae > Desulfofarcimen > Desulfofarcimen acetoxidans. The sequence continues at coordinate 1,964,776 of NC_013216.1, read as the reverse complement.
GTCGCTTCAATCTCTGGCCTTTTCGTTTCCTCTACAGGCACCTCTACGATAACCTCATCGTCAGCAACAGCCCCCATGCTGGCGGTTATTTCCTCGCTAATGCGACCAATAACTTTGACCACATTATTTAGCATCTTTTCCCGTTCCTTCATTATTAACTGCTGGGTACTGGCCGGAATAACCATATTATTAAACATAGAATCCCCCTTAATACAAAAGATGTGTTTTCCAGTTCATCTTTGCCTCATTTATAGTACCGGGTGCGAGTTTATCTGCGGTAACAGCGTTAGTAGCGAGTTTAGGAGTTGAAATGGCCCCTACAGCTATTTTAGCCTCGGTCACAGCTTCGCTCGCCAGTTGCAAAGTATGGTCTAAGCCTACCAGTGTATCCGTCAGCTTACCGGCACTTAATGTACCGTCCGCATTAAACTGGCTGGCCCTATCCCATACGCCCTGCTTATCATTAACGGCTCGATTAATTTCCATTTGCTTCAAGGCTTCATCGGTTATACTTGGGGTAAAGTTACCCAGGGTAATCTCGGTATCCTCCGGTTTTAAAAGGTTTCGGTTAATCTCCAGTATTCTCGCTTCCACCAAAATCTCTAGGTTAAACTTCCTATCGATAACCCTGACCGTATCACCTAATCTTACCTTTTCGTGACCATATCCGCTTAAACTCTCCAGGTCAACAACATCCAGGCTATAGGTTACTCTTGGCATTTTTCGTTCCTGTAGGGTATCCCAGGTTTTTTGTAATAGTACCGCCGGGTCAGTTTCCTCAGAGTCCTCAAACACGCCAAAGCGATGACGGCCTGCCCTGCCCCACTGAGCGAGAGCCTGAGCATCTCCAATCCATCGTTGGCTCAAGGGTTTATCAGCCGGATTTCCGTTGGCTACGGCCCATCCTATTCCGCTGAAATCTAAACGTCTGCCGTACCCGTCACCCACCTCCACGCCTTTTCCCCTGCCATAGAGAGCAGTTACAACGCTGGTTAAATCAACCTCTCGCTCAATCTGCGAGGTGTTGCGGTCGTAGGTAAACTGCTTGCCTGTTACTGCCCCACGCCTGGCCAGTAAATCGACATACCGCTTGGTAATAGCATTGTTGGAGATAACTACTCGAAATCTCAATTCACCTTTCCATATGGCGGCAACCTTTTGAACAGCGGAAAGTGCAGATTCATAGTAAAAGTTGGTACTGTTTACCCCCAGGTCATCAACAACTCCAGGCTCCCAGCGGGTTCCCTCTAAAGCCTTAATTAACGCAATTAATGCGGTACAATCGGTAGGCCGTATATCTTCGATAAAATCATCTATAAGTTCATAAAGTACATGCTCGCAGTATGCAGTTCGGGTTAAACCCTCGCCATGAATATCTGTAATACGTTTTATCTCGAAAAGCTGCCAGTCTTTATATGGGTCTTTAAATCCCACAAGATTCCCCTCAGTAATATAACGGCTATCCTGGTGGTCTGCCGGAATAGTAAAAATAAAGGTATTCTCCCCGGTAAGTTTTTCTGTATGTACTGCATCGTAATATGGGCAAGTGGCATTTTCCTGGGAGTAGATGGCTAACAGTTTTTCTGCTGAATCAAATAAATATAGCATGATTACAACCACCTCGGTATAAAGGATACTGTTGCCGTACATACCCCGTGAGGTGCCATTGTTAAGGTATTACTCCCCGGCTGAAGTGCAATAAATTCGCTATTTTGCCAGTCCAGGTCGGACAATGCGTTACCTGTATTTATCAGCACGGCCCCTGTGGAGCAGTTAATTTCCAGAGTATCGCCTATCTGAAATGCCCTTACTACCCGAAGGTACTTACTGCCTAAAGTAACCTGCCATTCAGCGGTTGGTGCTATGAAGTTAACACTAAATTTAGGGAAACCAGTGCAGGTTCTTGTCGCGAAGTTCCGGTGTGTTGGTGTTTTTTGCGGATTCCAGGTCATCGCAGATTACCAGGTCAGGCCGGTAGGAGCCGTTTCTTTTACCACGAAGCTGTTTACCCATTGAAGCAGCCTCCACCAGTATTCCGGTTTTAGTGAGGAACGCTTCCTGGTTATCACGCTCATTCAAAGCCTTCCTCGTTGATAAGATTTCTCCAAAATCATCACGGAGTTTTTGATTGAATTTTAGCTGTAGGGAAATCCATTCGATGAACTTTTTAGCAGAGGTATCGGTTTCAGAGATAACGAGAATATATCGCCGTTTTCTAAAAACGATTTGGTGAACAGGGAAGCAGTTTGATAGGTAAGCTGACTTAGCATGGCCCCTTGGTGCGGCCCAGCCTATTCTTGCCGTGGGTTTGGTGTTGGATACTTCGTCCAGAATAGCACATAAATCCTGGTGGAAAGTTGGTGCATCCTCTATGTCAACCCCAGCAGGAATGAGATTCTGCTCGTTTTTAGGGTTACGGTTATCACTGAAATATTCATACATGAAATATAAGACATCGGCCTCAGAGCGATCAATACGCTGTAGCTTCGTTAGTTCACGGAGGTCAGCAACATATGTTTCCATCTCATTTTCATCCAAGCTCCGCATGACTTTTAGTTCTTTATAGAGTAACATTCGCTTTTCCAATATATTAAGTCGCTGTCGTCTTTGTTGCCGGTCTAACATATCAACTATCAGCCCTCCTGTGGCCCACTGTTGCCCCTGTGTGCGTAGTTAATTTCCTGGTAATGTAATTATACTAGCTCAACTAAAATGGCCCCAGTGTGGCCCTAAGTTATTTTGAAATTCTGGGAAAACTTCATATGTAGTCCTGCCCTGGTACACATTAACCACATGGTTAAGAGGCGTGGCAGGAACGTCTGGTACTGGCGGCGGGAGTTGAACCCGGCATCAAGCGATTATAAGTCACCCGTTTTACCATTAAACTACGCCAGTGTATTTAAAGGCTGTAAACATTGCTTACATCCCTTGCCTTACCGAAAAAAAGAAGCCTTTCGGCCCCTTCGTTTCTTAGCAGATGCGGTTAAATAACTTTAGTTTCTTATTGCCAGCTTAACTCATCTACAGCCCTTTGCAAATCATCCTCGCCCGGCTGGGTGTAGGTTAGTGTCTGCTGAATATTCGGGGTGCCATCGTTTTTAACATGCCCAGCCAGTCGTGCTACCACGTCCAATGGTATCTTTCGACTAACCAGTTCGTGGCAAAAAGTGTGGCGTAGCGAGTGTGCGTTTAGATGCTGGATATTTGTGAGCTTTTTATATTTCTCGATAATAGACTGTAGACTCCGGGTAGTAATGCGGCCACCAGTTTTATTTGGAAAAAGGTATTCCAGGTCAGGATTATCCTGGAGGTATCGCTTTAGCAGTTGGCGAGTATCAATGTTCAGCGGAACCTCTCGCCTCCGGCTGTGCTTGCCGTTTCTAACCGTAACCTTACCCTTCCTCTCGCAAATTTCAATGTCTGCAAGGCGAAGGTCAGCCACCTCCTGCACCCGCAGGCCGGTATGTAGCATAAGCGTGATAAGCGTTAGCTCGCGGAGGTTGCCATGTTTTCTGACAGCCCGGATAAGCAGGTTTTGTTCATTCCGGGTCAGCCATTTTGGAGCCTGTTTTACAACGGTAACAGTTTTAACGCTTGTTACCGGATTATCAGGTATTTGGCCAGCCTCACTAAGCCAACGATAAAATACTTTAAGCTGCGTTAGCATTACCTTTACTGTACCCGGCTGGTATTGCTGTATGGCCCAGTGTTTGAAGTCAGCAACGTCCAACTCCGTTATACCTCGGAGAGCTTCGATGGAATATTCTGTGGTGTAAGTTGAACTGACATCATCCCGAACCCGGTACGGCGTAACTTCGCTGGAATATTCGATAGCGTCGCTCAAAACTACGGTGTCCTGCTTGATACCTGTTAAACCTTCGTTGGGGGAATGTTGGGTATCGTTAGGACTTCGCTGGATATTGCTGGTATTCGAGATTTTAAAATTTTGTGTGAATATATCGGAGCCTTTCCCCCTGCTTCCTTGGGGGGTACGGGGGGTGGGGTGGGGGTCACCGGAAAGCCATTCAGCAAATCGCATCAGGGTATTTTTATATTGTTTTACTGTTAGTTCCGATTTCCCCGCCCATCTCAGGTTGTTTAAAAAGTTATCCATGCTGTCCTCTCCTTTTGCTGTTGGGAAATACGAGGGAATTCATCTGGCTTAAAGCCTTGATTCATGCGGCTTCAGCCATGCACATTATACGATTCCTCTCGTATTTCATCAAGCAAATATGAGTGAGTGACAGCAGAATGATTAGTCAGTTATTTACTGGCCTGGTAGACGGCCAAGTTCCTTCTGTAGCTGTTCGATTTCTTCCTCGATAGCTTCGTTACTTCGATTATCCTCGATTTTGGCCTCGATGTGGTGAACATCGGTTAGCTTTCCGCGATTCTTGAGCACGAGTTCTAACGCCTTCAAACGGCTATGGTCTGAGCGGCCCTTGCGAACCATGCCCTTTAATGTAGAATAAGCCTCAGCAACGAAGTCCTCCATCAATTGTTCGGCCAGTTCGTTTTGGTACGCCACAAACGCCTTGTCGTGCTTCCAACGGTAAAGCGTTCTCTGGCTTACTCCTACGTGTTCAGCGATTTGTGCCAGTGACATCTCGTGGTAGTCGTTACCTGCGAGTATTTCTGCCGCTCGCTTCTGAGCTAGGTTCAGCGGGTATTTTCTAGCCATCGAATCATCACCTCCTTAACTATAACTTCAATTGATGCCATCGAAATTTTCCTGTTATTATCGCGTCATACGCCCGGCACAGTAGCTCAACGAAACCATCGAAGCCCTGGGAAATATCATCAAACATAACGCCCCTAAGTTGAACTTGGGGAGCAACAGTTTCCAGCTAACTTCAGCGACATAGACGGCTCTATCGCCATCCACTATAACTTTAAGTAAGAGTGGCAAAGTTCAACGACACTGTCAACCCCATCGAAAGCCCGACGTACACCACGATGCTTGCAACAACGGCATAACAAAAGGATGTGAGTATTAGTCACACCCTTCAAGAAGTAGGCCGTCCAAACAATGGACACCCTTATCCGGTTTATTCTCGTCATGCAACCCTCAACGATGACCGCCGTAGTATTCCGGTCAAGTCTAACGATACTCCTACGAAATTCATCGTGCCAGCCGTGCCACCATCAACAGCAATCAGTATACCTTGCAAAGTGCCACCCTCAAAGATAAGTGGCATAGAAGGCCGTGCCATTCACACGACAACAAACGTTGAGCCTCGCCAGTTCAACGACCCTGTGCCACCAACGATGATAAACGATAAACCTCGTTTGCTCAGTGACCTTGGCCACCCTCGACAAAAACAGCTATGCCACGGTAGCTTATCGACTTTGGCCACACTCGCCAACAAACGATAACACCACGTTAGCTTATCGAACTTGGCCGCTCCCGACGACAAGCGGTATACATCGAATAGCTCATGCCACCTTCGAAAGCACCACATCTACTCAGCTACCTTGGCCACCTATGATAGCAAACTATGTTAACCTCGCCCGCCAACGATTTTGACCGCCCAATGAAAAATATCCCGGTAGCAGTACCAGGATGGATTATGTTATATTAACTTTGGCGAGTATCGCTGTGTTCGCGATATGGGCGATGTTAGCGATATTGCCAACGGCGTAAGCCATCGTAACACCTCGCAAGCCACAGCAACCATCGCACCCTCGTCCAGTATAAGTCTACGATAAAAAAAGTAAGGCCGCCCAGATGATAGCTTGGCCGCCACTTCGTTTTACTTCCTTACGGTGTATGGGTGATGCAAGATGTAGCAGTTAAGGCGAGGTAACAGTGTTATCGTTAGTATCGTTAGTATCGTTAGTATCGTTATATCACTATTACAGTTATTAATATATTATTATATACACTGTTATATTATTATATATATTACTGTTATTATATTAATAGAGATATAGTTTGTAGGAAGCTGGCCCCCGTGTAGAGGAAATTTTCCCCCGTGCTTGTATTCTTATGGCCGTAGTATAAGATCAACCAGTTCTGGCCAAACATACTGTTAACCTCGTCTGCTTGACAGCTCTGGCCGCACCCCAAATAAATATATCCCGGTAGTAGTACCAGGATGAATCTATGCTTTGGCGAGGGTCGCTGTATTGCGATAGTAGCGATACTAACGATGATATACGATATATACAGTATAATACAGTAATAACGATATATACGATATTAACGATATATTATCATGTATTATATTTATATCGTTATATTTATTATAATAATATTATTATATATATTATAGCGTTATTGTTTGTACGCAATTTTTACACATACCTATCTCTTAGCCGTTGGTCTTATAAAAAACCTTAAAGAGAGAGGGATGGCTGGCCAGGCCGCCCGCGAATATTCAGTTTTTAACTTTAATTATACATATTGGCCGTTGCGTTATCAAACCCGTTTTAACCGGATACCTTTAATACAAGCTCAAGCATTAAGTTAGCCTCGGTTTATTTGCCCGATATAATAGGCTGGACTTATGCTTATTCACTTATATAGTGGTTCAATGGGCGTTAGTTACAAGCTCTTATGTGAGATATTTTCGATATTTTGGTCGTTAGATTTTTAATACTCGTTTTAACTATAGCCCTTTTATACAAGCTCGGACATTAAGTCCGCCCCGGATTATTTTCCGATATAGTGGGCTGGACTTATGCTCGCTCACTTATATAGTCGGGCTATTAGGCGTATGATACAAGTTTAATATGCGGTATTTTCGATATTCTGGTAGATATTTTTTATAACACCGTTTTAACTCGGATACCTTCTATACAAGCTCAAGCACTAAGTCAACCTCGATTTATTTGTCCGATATAATAGACTGGACTTATGCTTTATACCCTTATAGTCGGCTGTAATCGTAGGATACAAGTCTTTATATGAAAAAAATATTGGCATACCTCACACGTTTAAGGTAACGGAGATCGGCTGTAAGCCAATACCTTCCGACACTTGAGTTCCGTCTGTACCGCCAGCGGTTGGGGTCGTGTAAACGTGAATATAAGCCATAATTAATAATTCCTCCCTAAAATTAAAAGTAGGGGACACTATGTCCCCATCCTTAAGGTTAGGTATGGCGTGTATTTACAAGTTGCTGTGAAACGAAAAAAAAGCCGAGGGTTAATCGCCCACCATTTGTATAGTAAACATATAAAAAACCCGGCTAAAGATTTCTCTTTAACCGTACCTGTTACTACTCACTGCAGAATTTGAATTCTTCAGTAAGATTTTTATATACTATTTTCCTGGCATCCCTTGCCAACCGAGGAGACTGCCTTCCCAGTTCCACCAAGCGAAAGTTATTCAGCGAGCCGCTTCTCTTTTTTGCAGTGATTTATTCCGATAAATTTGCAGAATTGTTTCCTATTATGTGGGGGCCAGACTCCGTGGAGAAATTAGGAAAACCATCTTTTTGTTCTTCCTAATTTCGACCCGAGCAGATGCTACTACTTCGGCATGTGACGGTGAAAATCTTTCCCGCGAAGTGACAATACCGAATTGGGAAAATGGCAATTGGAAAGTACACAACCAGGCATGGCGCAGCGAACCCTTGAGATGGTGCCCATATACTGGCTGATTAGTCCAACAGTTGCTTCTCCAGAGTTTTATTGCTGAATTGATATCCTTTATATCCTTTAGGTTGGCTGAAATCCCTGATAAATGAATTGTTATCTATGGCTAATTCAGTTGTTATTGTAGTATAACTTAAATTTTTACATTATATTACCCAGGTTTCGCACTAAGGGATCATTAAACTGGGAACCACTGCCAAACCTTATTCTTTAAAATTATCCTTAAACCATTTCTCAATATGATAAGAAAAATTGATTGCTGAATTAATAACCTCTATTAATTCAAGTGGATGTGGTAAGTTAAACAGATTAACCAATACATCAATAGTGTTAGGAATATTCGTCCCATTCCAATGGCGTATACCAATAGGCTGCAACCTTTGTTCTGAGATAGTTAGGTCGCCAAGTTCTCTCTGTAATTTTTGGGGAGACATCTTTTTGCCATTTTTAGCTAACAGCCAGGCTGCTAAATTAAGCACAAGCATAGCCAATACTTTTAAAAAGCAATAGGCATCTACTCTTTCAGGATTGCGAAGGAATACTTGTTGTAAATCAAGAGAACCCTTCAAAAACCTAAAACTGATTTCGATGTCGTTCCTACCACGATAGCGGGTAAGCAGTTCATTAGCATCAACCTTCTCTTTGTCATGGTTGGTTAAAAGCACAAAGATACCGTCGGTTTTCTCAAGCTCCGGAATTATAGCTTCATCTTTTGACCAGGACATAACAATAGCATTATGTTGATTTAGTTTAATTGTTACATTAAACAGCCTACGCATTTCAGGCTGCCCTTTAAAAATATTATCTACTGCTTTTTCACAGGCTTCCTTCGTAATTAAGTTACGTTTGTTGAGCTTACCATTTAGTTCTACTAATGCATCTTCTGTGCTGGTTATACGCTTTTGACGACGCTCTTGTTCCTTAGGTTTTTTGTTTAAATCACAATAAATAACCGCCCTTATAGTATGTGTCGCAAATATTCGCTTACTTTTTTTGAGTTGCTTTTTGTTCTTACTACCCTCTGAGGGAGGCTCAAGTTTTACCTTAAACGTATATTTTGTCTCTAACGCCTCGTAGTGTCTGGGTAGATTTCTTTCTATTTCTTTCTTAGAGCGATAGTCAATAGTAGCAAAATCATCTTTTTTAGCCTCATTTAATTGCTCTAAGACCCAATTTTTTGATAGCTCATCCTTGAGTGGACCTATAAAAAAGGCCTTTTGGTTGCTATTAGTAAGCATCAAATGCATATTATCTTGGGTTAGGATACCACGATCAATAATCATCTCAAATTCTTGGTCATCGGTAATCTCTTTAACCTTCTCGAATGAACGCTCAAAAGTCGCACCGCCTTGAACATTACCGGAATCAATTGATGATGTTACCGGCAAAGATGCACCAGAGGCTATCGTAAGATTAAGGATTAATTGTTTTAAACCCGGTAGACCACCATACCCGTATTGAACTTTATCGTTATCCTCCATAACACCAGAGACTGGAATGGAGGATGTGTCATTGTAAAAAGTGTTAAGTGGAACTCCAAATTTCTTGGATGCTGATAAAACAATATCCTGCAATACATTAGCCATATATTTTGCATTTGAGTTTATAGCGTCAAGGGCTCTACCCATTTTGTCATCATTAAATTTTTCGGACGGTATACCGAGTATTGTTTCGACTTGCCAGTTTTCACAAGCTTCTTCAAATTTATATAAACGGGTGAGATCTTTATTTCTGCCCAGCATGTCGCCAACCATTATTTCACATGCCAAACCAGTACTTACCCGACATTTAGAACCGTTGGCTCTGTCTTCACGTAGATGCTCATAAGTAACATATTCTTCGCCTATAAAGTTGTCAATTATTTTACCGATGCCCAGGCTTCTTGCTAAAAAGACACCGATAAGTACTGCACCTGAGGGATCTGCCTTCGGAACTTCTACTTTTAATTTGGGCATTATCTTCATCAATATTTCGGGGGGTAATTTAGCTAGTTGTTCTAAAATAGGTTGTAAGTCCATGACGATCCCTCACTAATATTTATTCTTATTAGTGATAATTCGACACAAAAAACAGAGATCCTTCCAGTTTATGGATCAGTTTTTTTTATGGTTGTAATTAATATTATTTATGCTCCACTATTTTACAGGTTTAGATTTTTATCTTGCGGAAGGTGGGATATTATATTATATTATTTGTCAATATATTGAAGTGGGGATACTTAAGTTGCTGGATCTACAATATTTAGCAGTTTTTCGTAATCTATCGAGTCAGTTTTGGCATAAGCCCAATAACTCGGTCTTTCTGGTTTTCTAAGAGGAGCACCAACTCCATCCGACCATTTTTTATAAGCAAAATAAGAATTAAGATTACGCTTACATATTGTTATTAAAAAGCCGTCCGTATTTAATACATAATTACCTTCCTTATCTCTTGGGGTATTTACCCAATCACCGCCCTGCGTATTTTCTTTTTGATTTAAACTAATCTTGTGCCTTTTATCCCATTCAGCAAATATATAAACGTTTTTTTTAAATAGTCCGGCTCCTTTTCTTTTTCGAATCCAACTTCCCGAAAAGTCCTCTGCCCCCCAACACCGTCAGTAATATTGACAATTCCTTTATAAATCTCATCAGATAGTGTTTTAAACTTAGAATCGTCCTTCTTTAAATCTATCTTATTGCCATCCACATAAACAGTTATTTTTGTAAAAGGCGGCGGAACGAATTTATTACCGGTGACTGCCTCCTTCTGATTAGAATGCTGGTTTTGACACCCGATAATGGGAATTAATAATATAACTAAAGCCAATATGATTAAAAATTTTTTTGTCATTGAAATTAATCCTCCAACTTTGTAGAGAGTCAACCCCAGGGCAATCGCATACGAAAAATTAAGTGCCGGTATATCAACGGTTACATGGTTTATACAATATTTGGCTAGACCCTGCAGCCCAGTAGTTTCTAGCGGACATATTGTGGATGCGATTGCCCTGGAGTCAACCCCCAAAGGGGTTGACTCTCACATTTATTGTTCTTCAAATTAATACTCTTCGACCTCGCCGGTGTACGCATTAACGTATACATAAGCATTATCGCCTATTTTGACACGCCATGCCGGTTCCACGATCTGCTGGTCATGTATAAATGATTTACTGAAGTAGACTAATTCTGGATCTGTGGGATTAATCTCCTCGCTGATTGTGTATATTTTATTAGCGTTCTCCTTTGCACTATCTAAAGCCTGTTCAGATGAAATTATATTCTTTCTTTCAGTATCGTTACTTTTTATGTTTCCGTCATCATTACCTTGTATATCTCTCCACAATCTATAATAATTAGATACACCATCTTTGTCTATTCTCAGCCTTATGCTGTCGCCATTGTATCCATCAACCATCATACCATTCAGTGTGCGTTTGTATTCAACCTGATAACCTATTGTTTCTGTTTTGCCGGTGGTATCGTTGGACACATCAATAAATGTTTTCTCCAAGGGCCGTATCTTGGAAACAATAGCGTCAGATGGCTTTCCTCCATGTGATTGAATAAATTGTTCGGCTTTATCAATGGCCTCGTCAGTCCCAAAATCGATTGTCCCTTCCGAAAACTCTGTTGAATATAATACGGCTCCCGATGTCTTATTTATTTCCAGTCTAGAACCCGCCAGACCTTGAACCAAAAGGTTGCCGTTATTATCTTTATTATTTATCAGTTTCCCTTCGCTATTATAAACCATGTCAATAACCGAATCTTCGTTTGAATCTTCATCTTTAGAATCCGTGGACTCTTGAACCAAAATATTGCCATTATTATCATTATTTATTGTCTGTTTCCCTTTGCTATCATGAACCATGTTTATAACCGAATCCTCTTCGTCTGAATCTTCGTCTTTAGAGCCCGCCGACCCGACCAACAAAACATTTCTAATACTATCTTGCCTTTTTGTAAGTTCCCCTTGATCATCAAAAAACATGTTAACAATTGAATCTTCGTCAAGTTCTTCTGGTTTTACAGTATAACTAGCTAAACAAGATAAATTATTTGTTACTGAGTTGCTTTTTTCTAAATCATATACATGATTTGTTACTGAGTTGCTGTTTACCGCCCTAAATATTTCCTCGGAAGGATCACCGTATTGATACTGGTAAATATCTGGTTCACCTTCGGTATCTGATCCGACATCACCTTGACCCCATAGATGATCAAGCCTGTTGTCTTTATGCACAATTATACCCCAATTGGTATTATTAGTATCTTCATTAGCGTTTATCCAAGAGCTCCAAATAGATTGTTCATCACCAGTACAAGCATTAGAAAAAAATCTTTCGGCAACAAGCTCATCAGACCCAGTCCCAGGTGATGAATCCATATAACCATAGATACCATGTGCCCTACAAGGTGTACCCAATAATGTTTTAGCCCATTCTACTCCATCTTCATCATCTCTGTTGGCAACACTGCAGCAACCCAATATTATCCATTCCAAATCCATATTCCATGCGGAATTGGAGCTGTATGTATCGGGGTCATAAGAGCTGCCGATATCACTAGCATATACCTCATCATCATCTAAAACCATGTGGTCCGAATAACCATGTCCCATGAAGTAAAGCAAATCACTTTGGTTTGCTTGTGGAATATTATCGCCATCTTTAAAATCGCCTAGAGAAACCCCAATGGCAGTTCTGTCAGTCGGATTATAATCATCGCCTGTACCATCAGGATTAGGTTCAACCTCATATTGTGTCGTTTCCCAATCTAACTCATCTTCTAAATAATCATCAAAATAGTTGGCATCTCCGAACATCAAATTTGGGAGATACTGATCCTCATAATCCCCAACGGCTAAAACCGAGTACTCGTAAGCCAAGGCTACGCCTACCGGGGAATAAACTGAAATTAGGAGCACTAATACAGAAATCAATATCTTTTTCATACTTACACCCTCTCTTAAAGTACTTCGATTATCTTTAAATATCTTCGTTTATCTTAGATTTTCACTTTATGTTAAGATAGCCCATCTCTTGTTATTTACATCAATGCATAATTGTGGATGACGATACGCAACTTTACCCAAGACCGAGTGAGGTCCTTTGTTCTAATGTCTGAGCATGGTGAACTCAGTATTACTAAATGGGTTAACAAGCTTAAGCATGATTCTCTGCTTTGTGCAATGATAGGTGTACCCCCCGGGATGTTCCTGATGTTGGTAAACATTATGATATTATAATAGGATGTGGTTAGAGAAGCCTGAAGTTTCTCAAGACCGCCAGGATTCTCTCCACCCCTTCAAGCGCAAGCCCCGCAAGAAGCTTGGCAAGAATCAAAAACAACCTCCACGCCACCCAGGGATTATTCAATAACTTGTTGATCTGGCTCTGCAGGATAAAATCTTCGAAAATAGACCTGAAAGGCTGAATCAACAGATTTTTGCTAAAGTTGTAGTTGAGCCTTCGCTCAGGCTGGCTTGTTGGGTGATACAAGTAAGCTTGCTATATTCGGAGATGGTACTTGTATCAATAGTGGTGGCAGTCCCTTCGGTATTAAGGTTTGTGACTGTAAATCTAAAGACATTAATAATTGCTACTGTCACCGGAGGTTCTCTGATCCGGAGACCCGTCATGGCTGGGACAGTTATTATGAACAATGGTTTTATTGTCACTGCGGTTATTTCTTATTCGTTTATAACAAGGATTTTAAAATGGATCTTCCCATTTACCATCAAGCTATTTTTTCTCAAAGTAGCTTTTTTCATTTTGTTGACAGCACTCCTGGACAGAATAGAATATTGTGAATTTTTAATGACCTTATGGTATAATAACATTAATAGTGGTTCAGGCTAGGTTACTGTGGGCACTCCGTTGCAAGTTGTTCCCAATTTACCTACCGAGCTACTATTATTTTTCCCCATTTAGGTGGGTACCGTGGCATTTTTTGATATTGAATCATTTTATCACCTCCTTAACTTAATATAATATAAACCATGTGAATTTGCTAAAATAACGCTATTTAACCAATATAGTAGTTAAAAGACTATTCACAAAATACATCCACGTTAATATAGGATAAGATTAATCATTATATTAAAATCATGCCTTACATCCCTTACACAAGAAATAATTTCCCGAAACTTTCCTGGACAGTCACACTTAATACCTTTACTAGCTGCGAGTGTATTTGGCACAGCATTACAAACAAAACATTAAACTAACTAACCACTATTTATATACATTTATAAGCCGTTAGTTTAATTATTTAATATTTATTTTAAGTTACTAATATTTGGCCGTGCACCCAAGTAAAAATTTATCATTATTTGTTTCATTTTGCAATAGGAGATACTAGCGGGAGTTTACGAATTATTAGAAACAGATCCCTTCTATGCCAGCAATCACAAGGCATCGGAGGGATAAAAGTGTATTACCCACCAAGTGCATACTTCCCTATATCTAAAACCTCTAATAATCTCTTTTCTTCAGCAGATATTTTCGTTAATGAAAAACACTCCCTGTCCTTTTTTGAATTACCCTTCTTTGGATAAACGGTAATAACCTGTTTAATATCAGATAATCTTGACAGCATTTTGTTTATACTCATTTTAAGGCCATTTTCATGCAGAACGCGGTTTAACAAACAACAAAGTCTTAAGGCCAGCACGCAATAGAAAGCATGAACTTTAATTTTTTGATCAGTCCAATGATGTATTGGACGAAAACCTAAAAATGTAGTGTCTTTCATTTGCCTAAAATCGTCTTCTATATGATATTGTGATCTGTATGTGGAGATTATCTTATCATTTGGCCAATCATGATTATCCGTAAATAAGACTGTCTTGCCAAGAAAATGTTCTTTAACATAGTTAAATTGTTTGATATTAATAGAAAAATCAAGATGAGCAAGACCATCTTGTTCATATATCTGAACATCGAAAATATCACTCATAAACTCGCCGTGAAGAATAGTGGCAACATTTTTTTGTACAGATGTAACCGTGGGCTTACGCCCTTTTGTAGTTACACCGGCAACACGATCAAGTAATGATTTCTGCAGTACTCGTAACTTAAGAGTACATTTTTCAATATTAATTGCAATGCTCTGCATCTGTCCGGCAAATAACTCAGGATTGCAAACCACTAAAACTGTCATTTCCCGGTTATAAACGGAAAGCGTAGTCCGGTATGCCTTAACATTTCTAAAATTATCACTGTTAACCGACTCGTATTCTTGAATTGGAATATCAAGCAAGGATTTATTTTGAGAAAGCCTAAGAGAACCTACAACATTAAAAGCAAATTCACCGCTCATAACAAGATCCATATTATTTAGAGAATTGTTTCCCTTATCAAAAACAAGGGTTGCATTTCCCGGTTTACCGCAAATATTAATATAGCGGTTCTTAAGTTTCTCAATAACTGCCTTAAACTCAACAGAGTCGTTGTCATTGCCCGGATAAACATCATAAAAAAGAGGGACATTGAAATCGGGAGTAACCATCATTGCTAAACCGACAATCTTCAAATCAGACCTCTTTTCCTTGCTGTGGCCCCGTTGTGGTAACTTATCGGCTGATAACGTATCAATATATGTAAAAAAGTTGGTTGCATCGTAAATAAGCAAATCGGTAGAAAGATTATATTTATCAACGATAAGTTGCGTAAATTCATTTTCAAAACTCTCAATAGCTGAGTCAGATAATAAACTCATATTATCCCAGAATCTTTGACTTGTTAATGATTGTTTTGGAGCAGGCAGCATTCTATAAAGCATTGTTTTATCATACCATTCACCAATTTGGAACTTGCTAACAGGTTTAACGACCCTGTTTATAGCAGCCAGCAGCATATATTCTCCGACACTTAACCCTTGTTCGCGTTTGGGAGCATACTTATCAATTATTTCAATAACACCGAGCTGCTTGGCAATATCATACAAAGCACACACGGTGCCAAACTCTAAAACAATACTGTACTTGGGATTTTCCAAATCAGATTTGCCTTCAACAGCCTTGGCAATATCCTCGGCACGTCCAAGATATTTTTGCCGGACAATTCTTGGCTTACCGTTAACTCGGGCAGACTCTACCAGATAGTAATAAAATTGATTTTTTTTCTTCTTTTTAATGATCGAAGCCATGGAAACCTCCCTTTATTATGGTAGGGTAATACATAACTTCGACACTTATGCATAAAATTCCTGCATACATCAATAAAGTCTTTGAAATTAAGCATTTCATAACCAAAAAACATGTCTAAAATGTTAAATATGAGTTATGCGGTAGGGTAATACACTTTTTCTTCATCAATACCACTTTTTAATTGCAAAAAAGTCCTTTAAAATCAAGGCCTCCACTAGTTTTTTAGATGATAATTTCTGTTCATTTGTTCATAACGACATGCTAATTCGTAAACTCCCGCTAGGAGATATTGTCGACAAAACCTATTTATTTGTCATAAAATAGATGTCTCTAATACATATATTAAAAGCCGAGGAAAACATCTCCCCCGGCTTTTACTTCGTTTCACAGCGATGATTACGCATTCCTTACTACCAGTATCCATTCGAGAGAAACATTACTATGCCCCCCTTGACAACGGTTCAGGCTTTTACTGTATGAGGGAACATGCTAAATATTCCCGCAGCCCGTATAAATACTGGGTTTTACCTCTCTATCCTTATCACGCACTCCACATGTGTCGAGAGTGCAAAAGGGATATAAATTATTCCCCCAGAGTGGCGGCGACTTCTAACATGCCTTCCATACTTTCCCTTAATTCTATCGCTTTATACCAATAATAAAAACCCTCCGGTCTATACTTTTTAACTGAGTTTACTAACTTATTGTTTACAAAGTATCCTTTTAAATCTATTCTGGAATCAAATCTTTCTATTCTATCCTTAGAGCATTTCAGCAACATTGATAAATAAGCCGCCTTTGCCGCACATTTAACTGCTTCTTCAATAATAAAGGAGTTAATTTCCAAACTATATCCTCTCATTTTCCTAACTCCTGTATCTAATTCTTTAAATTTATCTGGTTCCATAGTTCCCCTG